>CAWUIB010000001.1:0-594826 GCA_963922335.1 uncultured Chromatiales bacterium
ATTCGGCAAACTGGTCGGATTTGCAGCACCCTATTTTCGGACGATCAAGCCGAGATTTCTGACGCTGGAGCCCGGGCACGTCGAAATCCAAATGCGAAATCGACGTGGGGTACAGAACCACCTGCAATCGGTGCACGCGATCGCAATGTGTAACGCCGCAGAGCTGGTTGGTGGTCTTTGTCTCGACGTTTCACTCGATTCTCGGTTTCGCTGGATACCTGTCGGTATGACAGTGCAATACCTCAAGATGGCCAAGACCGATCTGGTCGCACGCTGCAAACCGGGCAGCACGCAATTTGATCAGCCTGGCGATGTTGTGATGCCGGTAGGCGTCTTCGATACCAATGGCGTCGAAGTCTTCCACGCTGACATCACTATGCGGGTTTCACGGAAGAAGTGATGGAGCGGATGCGCCCGAGTCGCTTGGTTGCTTTGGCGTGATCCACAATCGATCAGCGTTTTTCGATGGAGCCATCCCGGAACCCAACCGGACGGTAGAGTACTTTTCTGTCCTCTCCATGCTACTACCCCGCTTTGTCGGAGTATTGCTTTTATCCCTCGCATTCAGGGATGGGATTCCTTATCTTGCCGACCGCCTACTTGGAGGCTTCGCGATAGATAGCTTTTTGTGGCGCGAGATTTCCGCATTTGGTTTTTCAGCGATTCTGGTTTTTCTTGTGTTTCCGAGACCTATGCGCAGAGTGATGTGGGGCGATCGGAAGGGCCGGGTTCGACCAAAGGACCCCTCGGAGTTTGAGGAACCGGAGCTGGCAGACCTGTGGCTCTGGTCGATCGACGACACGCAATCCCGGTATCGATTCATCACAGCGGTATTGATGTGGTTCGGTATCGCTGGGACAGTCCTGTTCTCTGATGACCCACTGTACAGGGCACTTCACGGACTGCAGACCACTCCCTCCGTTGCGGCTTCCACTATCGGGCATGGCAACGCATTCGTTGCGGTCGATCGTTTTGCGATCGATAGAGCCATCTATCGCGACGGGAGTGCTTTGTATCCGCATGAGTATGTTCGAGTGCAGCCGTTTGTGACGAGCGAAGGCCCGGGGCAGGGTCACCAATCCATTTGGTACGGGTTGCACCACCGAGGAAAATCTTCCACGAAACGCGGTCGCTTGGAAGCCCGACCGGACGCCTATGATTTCTTTGAGACCCACCACCCCGCAGAGACGCGGTATTTCGAGCGGGTGAGAAAGTCTAGAACATTGTCCTTGTTCCAACACGCGATTGTCGGTTCGGAGCGTCGTGAGTCGCAGACCGAATTGTTGGTGTACCAGGCGATGACCGGCTCTTTCGATCACCACATGGCAGAGGGATTCGAGAATCTCGGATTGTTCGTGCTCGGTGCGACTGCCGTAGTCCTGTTTCTACCCCTGTTCGGTCGAGTGGATGATGATCGCCTTGTCGCACATGCGCATCGTGTTTCGCATAGAAATGACAAACGAGTGATACGCAGACTGATGCTGTCGCCGAGATCGCGATTCACGACACTGGCTTTGGTGATTATCTGTTCGGCTACCTATTACCTAGTGGCCGCTTGTGTATACACCGCTCCGCTCAGCAGTGCCTATCAGCGCGGCATCTTTAGTGTGCTCTTTGAAGCTCCGACGATTTCGATGTTATCGGCATGGGGTGCCCTCGATCCTGGGTGGGTTCCTCTGGAAACACCATGGCGATTCGCGACCTACGCCCTCCTGCACGAAAACCTGATTCAACTCTCGTTTTCGCTGTTGCTTCTGATGTGGTTAGGGACACAGTTGGAAGGTAGATTGACCTCAGCCAGCGTATTTCTGGTCGCGATATTCTCGGCGATCGGCACTGGTCTTCTCAGTGTCGCATTGAATTCTGGTCCCATCGTTGGTGCCACAGGAATCGGTTTTGGTTTCGGTGGTGCATTGATCGCACTGTTGTCGCGCGGAATGGTCACCAATAGAGTCTTGCTTGTAATTCCGCTTCTTCTTTTCGTCCAGGTATTTTTCCTACCAACGGCTTCAAGTCCGCATTTCTTCGCCAACGTCGCTGGCTTGGTTACCGGCTTGATCATGGGCGTTATGCTGCCTGCCAGATAGCGTTAAACGATCTCAGTTCTTCACGGTAACCGCCTGAAACGCTGCGATACCCTCGGTACGAATGACAGGACACGCCCTTTCTTCGCGCCCATCTGGCATCAAGTATTCGCAGTGGTCAATCTCGATCTTGATCGTTAACTCGCTGCAACTCCCGGGGTAATTCAGCATGCTGATGGTGTCGCTGGTGGAGATACCATCCATATCGGTCGAGCGGAAGACGATCTGGAAAGGGATCGACGTTGTACCGGTAGGCATGATGTATTGCGTGTCGCCTCTCACCGCATAGAGGTTGGAGTCGCCGATCATGGCCCGGTCGAACCGCTTGGGTGTGCAATTTCCGTCGTCATCTGTTGCCGCTTCAAACGAGAGCAAAATGCCCTCAAGCGGCGCTTCATCGTCCGAGATGGCAACTGCCGCAATAACAACCGCTACGCCAACCACCAGAGGAATTAGAAGTTTCTTCATTGGATTCGTCCTGTTCTTGTTATTTGACCCCAGGGCATTAGTCTACCGGTAGCCCGTCGCATTCCAACTGCGATGTCATCTCAAAATATCCCGGTCTGCCCAGAGTGTCGACTTCGTCGGAGAATTCGCGCTCTCGGTCTGGCCCAATACGGCGATGTTCAAACTCATCCGTATCTTTGTTTTGCTGAGTATCCTGGCGTTCGTGGCGATTGGTACTTGGTTGGCCCAGGTTCGTAGCACCGACTGGAACAACAGTCTGTGGATACGGGTGTATCCGATCAACGCCGATGGTCATCCAGCAACACAACGCTATATCGACTCGTTGTCCGTGGAAGTGTTCTCGGGCGTAGAGGGATTTTTCGATCGTGAGGTCCAGCGCTACGGGGTGATACTAGAGCAACCGGTACGCGTGGAGCTTGGCCCGCAACTGAACGAGGAACCACCGAAGCTAAATGAGCAACGGAGCATCCTCAACACGATGGTGTGGTCACTCAAGACGCGCTGGTGGGCGAGCAGTGTGACTCGCGGAAAGGAAGACATCGCACCTGATGTGCGCATGTTCGTTCGCTACCACCATCCCGATTCGCACTTCGTTCTAGAAGACTCGCTCGGAGTCCAAAAAGGTATGTTTGGGATTGTGAATGCCTATGCGGGCCGCTCTTTCAAAGGCAGCAACAATGTTGTGCTGGCGCACGAGTTTCTCCACACCATCGGTGCTTCTGATAAATACGACCTCTCGACTAATCAGCCGATCGCACCTATCGGTCTCGCCGAGCCTGAGCGGTCACCTGTGTTTCCGCAGCGGTTCGCAGAGATTATGGGTGGTCGTATTGCGTTGTCGCCGAGTGAAGCGGTGATCCCGACTAGCCTTCGGCAGGCAGTGATCGGTGGCGCTACGGCTCTGGAGATCGGCTTGCTGGACGCTTCGTAGCTGTCACTCAATTTGCATGACATTCGTCACTGACCCGACTCGGGTCGCAGGGACTACTGTGTTGACTCACGGCCAATATCGGCCACGACAAGGAGCAGCACAATGCGTCAGTCAGTTCTCGCAGCCCTCACATTCTTCGCGCTTGGTGCCGTCAGTGCCGAGCCCGCTGGTACTGAGGTCAAGATCACGCTCACAGATCTTCCAAGCTCGGAAGGCATTGTCTATGTCGGTTTGTGCGATGAAGCCGGATGGGAAACGTTTGAGTGTAACAACGCCATGGTCGAGCCGGATCCGGATGGCGTTGTTCACATCTGGACCGACATCACGCCAGGGACCTACGGTGTGACGGTTCTACACGACAAGAACCGCAACGGAAAAATGGATTTCAACTTCTTCGGTGCGCCGGAAGAGAAGTGGGGCTCGTCGAATAACCCGCCGCCGCGTATGGGACGGTCGAAGTGGGAAGACGTTAATTTTGAGGTCGGTGCTGAACCGATTGCACTCACGATCCGGATGCAATAGGAGCGCATGTCATGTGGGAAGAAATGGCAACGCTTGAAGCCTGGGTAGATTCCGCAGCCGGCATGATGCATTTTTTTTGTGCATTGTATGCCTTGGTCACAGGGCCTTTCCTCTTTGCCTGGCGCAAGAGAGGTGCGCTGCACCGTTTTGTTGGCTTCACCTTTATTCTTGCGATGCTCGCGCTAAATGTCTCGGCTCTGACGATTTTCGATCTGGGCCGATTCAACCTGTTTCATCTCTTCGCAATCATCAGTTTGGTAACGTTGATTCCCGGTATGATCGCGATCTCGCAGGCGATTCGCCGTCGCAGCCGACTCTGGTTCACAATTCACGCGCACTGCATGGCGTGGACTTACTACGGACTGGCGATGGCTGGTTTCGCACAGATTGCCTACCGCACGATCCCCCAGTTCACAGGAAGCTTTGAAAGCGTGGCCGCCTTTTGGGACATCGTGATGCCGGTGGCCTCGCTGTCTACGATTATTTTGACGTGGTGGCTGATTCCCGGCGTGGTTGATCGTTATGCCCCCGGAGTGCGCCGTCAGCCGAAGGTTGCCCATGCCTGACGTGCAGACGACGGCACTCGAACAGTTAAATCAAGGTGTCGGGCTGTTTTACAGAATTCAATTACTTAGCTTGTATTCCTGAAAATCCATGACAGAATGAAGCCCTGACCGCGAGGGGGTCTTTCTAACCAGTGGCCGACGAGGAACTAGCAACGACGGGCGTATCGCCGGCACTCGCTGCACGGGCGGCGGGCATCGATCAGCCGTCAATCGATGCGCTGTACACGCAGCTTGCGGTCGCTTTGCTCGATATCGATCGTAACGACATTGCCAAATCGTTGGTCGAACCGGTCAACATGCTTAGAGAGGCTACCCGCTGCGACGCCGTGTTTATTGCGTTGATCGATCGCGAAGAGCAGTGTTTCGGCGACGTCGTGGCAGCCACCGGAAATTTCGTCAGGGTTCGACCCCAGGTGCTTCAAGGCAAGTCTTTCGAGGCGTGGCCGGGTCTTATCGCGCGCCTTGGTGAACTGCGTGCGGTTGGCTTTAGCGACACCGCTGCCTATCGCGGTCCCATGCAGGCCGCCGCCGATGATCTTGCACAAATTCATGTGGGGTCATGTCTGATGATCGGCGCGTGTTCTTCGCCCGACGATAAGGATGTGCCGTGTGCCGTGATCGGTTTGGTTAACGAGGCGGCCTGCGAGCGGTGGTCAACCGACCTCACGCTTTTGCTGAAATTGCTGGCCGCGAACCTTGGCGCCGGGCTTCGTCACATTAAATTCGAGATGGACATCGATGCCCTCAGCGAGCGTGATGGTCTGCTACGCGAAACCATGAATGATGGAACCTGGGATTTCGACGGTGACTCCAAGCGCATCGAATTCTCACCGCGCTGGAAGGCGATGCTCGGCTACGAGCCCGATGAGGAGGTCGCCCCCGATTGGTATCGGCTCGTCCATCCCGAGGATATGTCTGCTGTTCAGTCGAAGATGCGTGAGCATCTTGAGGGACGAACGCCGATTTTCCAGAGCGTTCACCGCATGCGCCATCGCAACGGCGATTGGCACTGGGTCGAGAGCCGAGCGAAGGCGATTACGGATGAGCGCGGTCGACTGTTGAGGTTGATGGGCAATGAGCTCGATATCAACGAGCGAAAGTTATACGAAGAAGCGCTGTTCCGCGAAAAGGAGAGCGCGCAGATCACGTTGCAGTCGATTGGGGATGGCGTGATCACGACCGACGAGAATTACATCGTCGAGTACATCAATCCGGTGGCCGAAGAACTCACGGGTTGGAAGGTGGACGATGCCACGGGTCGCCCTCTGGACGAGATTTTCCGATCTTTCCACGAAGAGACATGTGAGCCGCTAGAAAACCCGTTGGCAATTGCTGTGCGTCGCAGCCGCTCGGTAAAGACTAACCGGCCGACGCTACTAATTCGACGTGATGGCAATGAGCTCTACATCGAAAGCACAGCCTCACCGATCCGCGATGGCGGAAATGTCATCACCGGCGGTGTGCTGGTATTCCATGATGTGAGTGAAGCGCGCGAACTCAACCGCAAGCTCAGTTACCAGGCGAGTCACGACGTGCTGACCAGCCTTGTGAATCGTCGCGAGTTCGAGAAGCGTATTGAACGTGCCTTGCAGAGCGCTGAGTCCCGCGAGGTTTCGCATGTTGTGTGCTACCTCGATCTCGATCAGTTCAAAATCATAAATGATACCTGCGGTCATAGCGCCGGAGATCAATTGCTCCAGGAGTTGGGTCGACTGCTGAAATCCAAGATTCGTTGGAAAGACACGTTGTCACGCTTGGGCGGTGACGAGTTCGGCGTTCTGCTCGAGCGATGCACCATCGAGGATGCCATGCAAATGGCTGACGGGTTGCGTGAAGCGGTCAGCGAATTCAAGTTCCTGTGGGACGAACGCAGTTTCCGCCTGACAGCCAGCATCGGATTGGTGCCGCTTTCGGGCGGCGAGAACCAGGATGTCGCCAGTATTCTGTCGGCGGCAGACAGCGCATGTGCAGCCGCGAAAGATGCTGGGCGTAATCGGGTCCACTCCTATCACGAAAACGATATCGATATGATGCGTCGGCGTCGCGAGATGCAGTGGGCCGCACGAATCAATACTGCACTCGAAGAGAATCGATTCGAGCTGTTCCGTCAGACCATCCTGCCTCTGCAGGAAGCGGATCAGGGCGCACATTTCGAATTGCTGTTACGGATGCGTGATGAGAACGGTGCGCTCGTATCGCCGGAGTTGTTCATATCTGCAGCAGAGCGATACGGCATCACACCCAACATCGATCGTTGGGTTATCCGCAACGCGCTGCGTTGGCTCGTATCTGAGGCTGACGAACGTGCGCGACTATCGTTGTGTTCTATCAACCTGTCGGGCCAAAGCCTCGGCGATGAGAAGTTTTTGCCCTTCGTCATCGAGCAGTTCCAAACAAGCGGGATCACGCCCGAGAAAATCTGCTTCGAGATTACCGAAACCGCTGCGATCCAAAGTTATGCGCAGGCGAATCGCTTCATCAATTCCTTGAAAGAGCTGGGATGTCAGTTCGCGCTGGATGACTTCGGTACGGGTTTGTCATCGTTTGGCTATCTCAAGCACTTCCCAGTGGACTACCTCAAGATTGATGGCAGCTTCGTCAAAGAGATTCTCCACGATCCGATCGATCGGGAGATGGTTCGCTCGATTAACGAAATTGGTCATCTGACCGGCAAGAAGACGATTGCGGAATTTGCTGAGAACCCGGAAATTATCAACATGCTCCGGGGCATGGGTATCGACTATGCTCAGGGGTACGGTGTCTCGGAGCCGCAAAAGGTGTTGCAGGCGATCGCCTGATCACGGGGCTCGGCGTCAGGCGAAACGGAAGCGCATCGAGAAGTCAGTTGCTCTCAAGTGTTTGGTCAGCGCACCAATCGAGATGAAATCTACCCCGGTTTGAGCGACCTGCAACAGCGTGTTTTCTTCGATGCCGCCGGAGGCCTCGAGCTCAACCGGATCGCCACTGCGCTTGTTCATCGCAACCGCTTCCTTAAGGTCTTCAATCGAGAAGTTGTCCAACAACAACCGTTCGACGCCAACGCTTAGGGCCTCTTCCATTTGCTTCAGCGATTCGACCTCGATTTCGACCGGCAGGCGCGGGTGGCTTGCACGCACATTGCGAACCGCCTCTGCGATTGATCCGGCGGAGGCAATATGGTTTTCCTTAATGAGGATTGCGTCGAACAAGCCGATCCGATGATTCTTGGCGCCGCCCATTCGGGCAGCATATTTTTGAGCGAGTCTCAGCCCCGGAATGGTCTTGCGCGTATCCAGAATGCGGCATGGGGTGTCTTCGATCAGCTCGGCATAGTGCGCCGTCGTCGTTGCCGTGCCTGACAGTGTTTGCAGGAAGTTCAGGGCGGTTCTCTCACCGGTAAGGATCGACCGAGCCGGCCCGCGGATCTCGCACACGGTCTGCCCCGGTTCAACACGCGCGCCGTCTGCGACAGCCCAAGTCACCTCGACCTCGCGGTCGACTGCGGCGAAAACGGCGTCGAACCAGGCGATGCCGCATAGCACGGCGCTCTCTCTCACCACCACACGTGCCTCGGCCATTTGTGCACTGCCTACCAGTGAGGCTGTGACATCACCCGACCCGACATCCTCGGCCAGTGCTTGCTGTACCGCGCGATCTCGGTCGGCAGCTAGACGCTCCGCCGTGACCTTTGCGTTAAAATGAGATTTCTTCATGCGGCGCGAGTTTGGCATACTTTACCGATGGCCAACACCGGATCACCGCAATCCCCCTGCATTAGCATCTGCACGCTGGACGAAAACGATCTATGCGTCGGGTGCCTGCGCACGCTGGACGAAATCATGGACTGGACCGTGATGGACGACGCGGCGAAGCAGCAGGTACTCGACAATGTCGCGGCGCGCGTCAGCGAGCGTCAGAAAGCCGGGTAAACCGCGGATCCGATTGAATTCAAAGGGACGACGATGGAAATCAACGAACGCATTAAGCAGCAACTCGACGAGCACCCAGTGATTGTCTACATCAAGGGCACGCCCGATTTTCCGCAATGCGGTTTCTCTTCGCAGGCGGTGTCGGCACTCAAAGCTTGCGAAGTACCGTTCGCCTACGTGAATATCTTCGAAGATGAAGAGATTCGGCAGGGCCTGAAGGTGTACTCGAACTGGCCGACGTTCCCCCAGCTTTACGTCAATGGCGAGTTGATCGGCGGCTCTGACATCATCGTCGAGATGTACCAGTCAGGAGAGCTGAAAACGTTGTTGGACGGCGTCGCCGCCTGACCCAAGGGCGATCTATTCAGATACCGGGGCTCTACCGGCAAACAGCGGTGCGAACCTATTGACGATCGTGCAGAACAAATCTGCGGTTTTCTCTGCGTCGTAGGCGGCTGAGTGCGCTTGTGATTCGTCCCAATCAATTTGTGCTGACTTTATCGCTCGTGACAGCACCGTCTGCCCGTAGGCAACTCCGCCGAGCGTGGCCGTATCGAAACAGGAAAAAGGGTGGAACGGGCTGCGTTTGATGCCGCATCGCCCGATCGCAGCATTCAGGAAGTTCAGATCGAAGAACGCGTTGTGGCCGACCAGAACCGCGCGCGTGCACTCCTGTTCACGCACCTCGGCGCGTACCTCGCGGAAAACTCGGGTCAAAGCATCTCGTTCATCGATCGCTGGTCGCAACGGATGATCCGGATCAATTCCATTCACCGCCAACGATGCAGGCTCGAGATTAGCGCCAGGAAACGGCTTCACGTGGAAGCGATGCGTGTCGTGTCGAGACAGCGTGCCTTCATCGTCCATGCGCACAGTGACAGCGGCGATCTCCAATAGTGCGTCCGTGTCAGCGTTAAAACCACCGGTTTCCACATCGACGATCACCGGCAGGAACCCGCGGAAGCGGTGGCGCATTTCGATCACACTCATGAGCGCTTCAGGTCCTTGAAGTGCTCCGTTAACAAACTCACTGTCCAAGCGACACCGAAGCCTGTGATGTCCGTCGACGCGGCGCCCAGACCGCCCTTGTGCTCCACTGCCGATAGGTCCATGTGCACCCACGGTATGGTCTTCGGCACAAATTCATTCAGGAACGTTGCCGCGAGAATATGGTCGCCACCGCCGCCTGGCGAGCATTGCATGATGTCGGCGGTCTTGCTCTTCAGTAATCTCAGGAACTCGCCACCGATCGTGAACGGCCATACGCGTTCCCCGATATTTCGTCCGTGCTCCACCAGTAGCGGATGCAGGGATTCACGATTGGTGAATACGCCCGAATAGCGCGGCGTAACGGCGTTCATGCAGGCGCCGGTCAGCGTGGCATAGTCGAGCATCACGTCAGGTTTTTCGCGCCCGGCTAGCGTCAGCGTATCGGCGAGGACCATCCGACCTTCGGCGTCAGTGTGAATGGTCTGGATCGTCTTGCCGTTGAGCGCGGTCACCACATCCTGTGATTTATAGGCCCGGGGTCCGGTGCGGTTTTCAGTGACGCCTAGCCAGACATCGATCGTGAAGTTTGCGTCGAGTTCATGAAGTGCTAGCAGGGCACCCATCGCAACGGCGCTACCACCCATGTCCACGTGCATATTCAGCATGCCGTCGAATGGCTTCAGGTTGGTGCCGCCGGTATCAAAGATGATGCCCTTGCCGACCAGCGCGATGTGACCCGCCGGGCGTTTGCCTGACGCAGACCGGCGCAGATGGATAATGCCTGCGCTGTTGTCCTCGTTACCTTGGGCAACCGCGGTAAACGCACCAGCTCCCTTGCGCTTCAGGCTTGCGGCCGAGTGGAAGCGATATCGCCATCCATTGTCCTCGGCAAAATGCTCGGCGATCGCGCGATAGCCATAGCCGTCGAGGTGGCTCGGTGGCATTGCCGTCAGCCAGCGTGCAAGGCTATTCCCGCGAGCGAGGGCCAGCACCGCTGAAGTGTTGGGTTGCGTCTCCGTGTAGAGTGAGATGTCCGGGAACTTCGCCGCCGGTGAGCGCTTGCCTGTGTATTTGGGCAGCTGGAACGGTGCCAGGAGCAGCGCATACGCGGCGTCCTCCAGCAGGGTTTGCTCGTTCACCGAAGTACCGAGAACGGCGACCCCAACACGGTTGGGTTTTCCGGCACAGGCCGCGGTTGCGGCCTTGCGACATCGCTCTAGCTGATCAAACCGATCGGTACCTTTCGAAACTTTGCAAGCGACCAGCAAGGTGGTGCGGCCATTGGCCACCGCGGTTGATACCACGGTCGTCTCACCCTGACGTTCAAGGAGCGCGGTGAGCACGTCCTTGCCGGGTATTGTGGCGTCGCGCAGTGTGCTGATTGTGTCGAAAAACACGATCAGACTGTCGAGACGTTGCAGGGTCTTTTCGCCTGGTGTCGTTCGATAACGCCGAATTGCGGCGCTCGGAAGTTTCGGAACGAGAGTTTTGATGTCTGTCATCTGTCTATGCTATCAGCCGCGAGCAAGCGCTGCAGTGTGCGCGCGTATATAATGCGTCGGCTTTTTGGGGACATAGCGAGATAGAGGCATGAGCGAGCACAGCCGCTTTGATGATCTGGACCCGGTGGAAACCCGGGAATGGCTGGAATCGATTGATTCTGTATTAAATGCCTCGGGGCCGGAGCGAGCGCACTTCCTGCTCGACAAGATGATCGACTTCGCGCGCCGCTCTGGGGCTTACCTGCCCTACAGCCCGAACACTGCCTATCTGAATACGATTTCGACGGGTCAGCAGCCGGAGTACCCGGGGGATCGGTCGATTGAACGTCGGCTCGAGGCCTACCTGCGCTGGAACGCGATGGCGATGGTAGTGCAGGCCAACCGCGAGAACTCCGAGTACGGGGGCCACATTGCCTCCTACGCGTCGTCTGCCACGCTCTACGAAGTAGGGTTCAACCACTTCTGGCGCGCCCCGTCGGACGCTCACGGTGGCGATCTCGTGTTCATCCAGGGACATTCCTCTCCCGGGATTTACGCGCGTGCGTATCTCGAAGGCAGGCTCACGGAAGACCAGTTGAATCGCTTCCGCATGGAAGTCGGCGGGGGTGGACTGTCCTCGTACCCGCACCCATGGCTGATGCCCGACTTCTGGCAGTTCCCGACGGTTTCGATGGGCCTCGGACCGATGATGGCCATCTATCAGGCGCGCTTCATGCGCTATCTCGAGCACCGCGGCATGATCGAACCGAACGACCGCAAGGTCTGGTGCTTCATGGGTGATGGCGAGACCGACGAGCCGGAGTCGCTGGGTGCGATCACCATGCCGGTGCGAGAGGGTCTCGATAACCTCGTGTTCGTCATTAACTGCAACCTGCAGCGCCTCGATGGCCCGGTGCGCGGCAACGGCAAGATTATCCAGGAGCTGGAGGCCGCATTCTCCGGGGCGGGTTGGAATGTCGTCAAAGTGGTTTGGGGTTCGCGCTGGGATTCCTTGCTCGCTAAGGACAACAAGGGACTGCTGCGACGGGTAATGGAAGAGACTGTCGATGGCGAGTACCAGAACTACAAGAACAAGGGCGGTGCCTACACTCGCGAGAATTTCTTCGGCAAGTTCGAAGAGCTCAAAGCGATGGTCGCGAACATGTCCGATGAGGATATCTGGCGCCTGAATCGTGGTGGTCACGACCCGCTCAAGGTCTACGCGGCCTACGACAATGCGATGAACCACAAGGGTCAACCCACGGTGATTCTCGCGAAGACCGTGAAGGGCTTTGGCCTTGGCGAGGGCGGTGGTGAAGGTGCTAACACGACTCACCAACAGAAGAAGCTCGATGAAGAGGCGCTGCGCGCGTTCCGCGATCGTTTCAACATTCCGGTGTCTGATTCGGAACTCAAGGACGTGCCGTATTGCAAGCCAGAGCCCGGTAGCATCGAGATGGAATACCTCATGGAGCGGCGTGCGAAGCTCGGTGGTTCGCTACCGCAACGCAGAACCAGTGCGCCAAAACTGAAGACGCCTGAACTCGATGCGTTCAAGACCCAGCTTCAGGGCTCCGGAGAGCGCGAGCAATCCACCACGATGGCGTTGGTCCGGATGCTGACGACGCTCGTGAAAGACAAGGGCATCGGTAAACACATCGTACCGATCGTGCCGGACGAGGCACGGACTTTCGGCATGGAAGGCATGTTCCGGCAAGTGGGTATCTACTCATCCAAAGGGCAGCTCTACACGCCGCAAGATGCCGATCAGCTGATGTTCTATAAAGAGAGCAAGGAAGGTCAGATTCTGGAAGAGGGCATCAACGAGGGTGGTGCATTCTGCTCATGGCTGGCTGCGGGAACTTCCTACTCCAACCATGGCTTGCCCATGATTCCGTTCTACATCTACTACTCGATGTTCGGCTATCAGCGGATTGGGGACTTCATTTGGGCGGGCGGTGACATGCAGGCACGCGGGTTCCTCATCGGCGGGACCGCAGGCAGGACCACATTGTCCGGTGAGGGACTTCAGCACCAGGACGGACACTCCCACGTACTGATGTCGACCATTCCGAACTGCCGAGCCTACGATCCCGCTTATGCCTACGAACTTGCTGTGGTCGTGCAGGATGGCTTGCGGCGCATGTTCGATGAGCAGGAGAACGTGTTCTATTACATCACGACGATGAACGAGAACTACGTGCAGCCCGAAATGCCGTCGGACGTCGAGGAGGGCATTCTGCGAGGCATGTACCTGCTGCAGAAAGGCTCACGCGGCAAGGTGCGTGCGCAACTGTTCGGCTCGGGCACGATCCTGAGAGAGGTACTCGGTGCTGCTGAAATGCTGAAAGAGGACTTCCGTATCCCGGCGGATGTTTGGAGTGTCACGAGCTATAACGAATTGCGCCGCGAATGTCTTGAGGTCGAGCGCTGGAACCAGCTGCATCCGGATGACGCGCCCCGCGAGAGCTTCCTCGAGTCGTCACTCAAGGGCATCAAGGGGCCGTTTGTGGCGGCGACCGATTACATGAAGATTGTTCCCGACCAGATTCAGCGCTGGATTCCCGGTCACTACATCACACTCGGAACCGACGGGTTCGGACGCAGCGACAGCAGAAAAGCGCTGCGCGAGTTCTTCGAAGTGGACCGACGCTACATCGTCATTACGACATTGAAGGCGATGGCAGACGAGGGTGCTATCGACCAGGCGACGGTCGCCCAGGCGATCGAGAAGTATGGCATCGACCCGGATCGCCCCGATCCGGTGACGTTGTAGGCGGAGGTGCGCGATGGCGAGTGAAATCGAAATCCGCGTGCCGGATATTGGAGACTTCTCCGACGTTGAGGTTATCGAAGTATTGGTTGCCGCGGGCGATACCGTCGCATTAGACGATGGTCTCGTCACGTTGGAGACCGACAAGGCTTCGATGGAAGTTCCGAGTACCGAGGCCGGCGAAGTGGTCTCCGTGAGTGTGAACGTCGGCGACACCATCAGCGAAGGTGATGTGGTTGCAATCGTGCGGACCGCCGCCGAAGCAGTCGAAGAAGCTGAGCCGAGCGCGGAGCCCGAGGCGCCCGCACCGGCAGCAGAGACCGCAGCTCCGGTTGATGAGGAATCGGCACCGAGCACTGGCGGTGGAATCGAAACAGTAGTCGTGCCGGACATTGGTGACTTTGACGGCGTCGATGTGATTGAGGTTAGCGTTTCGGTCGGCGACGAAGTGGCCATCGATGATGCGCTGATCACGCTGGAGACCGACAAAGCATCGATGGATGTGCCATCGACGGTGGCCGGGACGATCACCGCACTTCATGTCAGCGTCGGTGACCAGGTCGCGGAGGGTGCGGCTATCGCGGAAATTCAAACAACGGCGACGGCGAAACCCAGCAAGGCTGCAGCGCCGCCGCCCAAGCCCGCAGAAGCTGCTCCGGTTTCAGCACCTAAGCCACCTCAAGAAAGCGCGCCGCCGCCAGCAGCGCCTTCAACGAAACCCTCCGCCATTAACGAGGCGGGATTTTCCAAGGCGCATGCGAGCCCCTCTGTTCGGAAGCTGGCGCGTGAGCTGGGCGTGGATTTGGTGCGTGTAAAGGGTACCGGACACAAAGGTCGCATCATTGCAGACGACCTCAAGCGTTGGGTGAAGGAACAACTCTCCGGTGGTTCAGCAGGGCAAGGCGCATCGCTCCCCGCGGTGCCGACCGTCGACTTTGCGAAGTTCGGGGAAATCACGGAAACACCGCTCACGCGGATTCAAAAGATTTCCGGACCGCGGCTGCAGGCGAGCTGGATCAACCTGCCGCATGTCACGCAACACGATCTCGCGGACATCACCGATATGGACGCACGACGCAAGGCGTTGAAGTCCACGGCTGCAGAGCGCGGCATCAAACTGACGCCATTGGCATTCATTATGCGAGCAGTGGTGCAGACGCTGCAGACTTACCCGCGCATGAATAGTTCGCTAAGCGCGGATGGCGCTAGCCTGATCGAAAAGCACTACATGAACATTGGCTTTGCCGCTGATACCGAAAACGGGTTGGTGGTGCCGGTGATTCATGATGCGGACAAGATGGATGTCTATGAGCTTGCGCAGGCACTCGCGGAGTTGTCGGCGCTGGCAAGAGACGGAAAACTCAAGCCGCAACAGATGCAGGGTGCAACCTTCACGATTTCCAGCCTTGGCGGAATCGGAGGCACTGCGTTCACGCCGATCGTGAACGCGCCAGAGGTCGGCATTCTGGGCGTATCAAAGTCGAGCATGCAGCCGATTTGGGATGGTGAGCAATTCCAGCCCCGACTGATGCTGCCGCTCAGTCTTTCCTATGACCACCGCGTCATCGATGGTGCGTTAGCGGTCAGGTTTACGACGCAGCTCGCGCAGTGTCTCGCAAATGTGGATGGCCTGATGCAGGCCATACCCTAGGGAGCGCAACAACATGGCAGATACAGAGACGACATTCGATCTGGCCGTACTCGGCTCAGGACCGGGCGGGTATACCGCCGCTTTTCGTGCAGCGGATCTTGGTTTGAATGTGGCCCTGATCGAGCGCTGGCCTTCGCTTGGCGGCGTGTGTCTGAACGTTGGGTGTATTCCGTCGAAGGCATTGTTGCACGCAGCCAAGGTGATCGATGAAGCCGAGGAGATGTCCGCGCACGGCATTTCCTTTGGAACACCCTCGATTGAAACGGACAAGCTCAACCACTGGAAACAATCGGTGGTGAATCGATTGACGGGTGGACTGACGCAGCTGGCAAAGCAGCGCAAAGTGACCGTTATTCAAGGTACGGGGAAGTTCATCGATGCCCACAACCTGAATGTCGTCGATGAATCAGGGACTGAGACCAACGTGAGCTTTAACCAGTGCGTCATTGCGGCGGGCTCTGAGCCGATCATGCTCCCTGGCTTACCGGACGATCCACGAATTGTAGATTCGACAGGTGCGCTAGAAATCGATCCAATGCCGGACAGTTTGCTGATCGTTGGCGGCGGTATCATTGGTCTGGAGCTCGGCTCCGTGTACGCAGCACTCGGTTCGAAAGTGACCGTCGTCGAGCTCACTGATCAGCTGATGCCCGGTGCGGACCCAGATCTCGTGCGACCGCTGACCAAACGTTTCAAGTCCCGGTTTGCTGACATTCTTCTGGGAACGAAAGTAACAGGCATGACATCGGAGACAGATGGCATCCGAGTTTCGTTCGAGGGTAAGGCGGACATCGACTCTGCGTTATTCGACCGTGTATTGGTTGCTGTAGGTAGACGTCCTAATGGCGCTGCTATTGCTGCGGATGCGGCGGGCGTCCATGTTGATGAACGGGGATTCGTGCCGGTCGACAAGCGTATGCGGACCAACGCAGAACATATTTTTGCGATCGGCGATATCGTCGGGCAGCCGATGCTCGCTCACAAAGCGACGCACGAAGCGAAGGTCGCCGCCGAGGTGGCAGCCGGCCACAAATCGGTGTTCGACGCTCGGGTAATTCCGTCGGTGGCGTATACCGACCCGGAGATTGCGTGGGTCGGACTGACAGAGCTCGACGCCAAGCGTGACGGCATTGCCTACGAGAAGGGGCAGTTCCCCTGGGCGGCCAGCGGTCGATCGTTGGCGATGGCTCGTGACGAAGGTTTTACCAAAGTATTGTTCGATCCTACCGATGGACGCGTACTGGGCGGTGGAATTGTCGGACCAAATGCAGGCGACTTGATTGCGGAAGTCGCATTTGCTGTTGAAATGGGCGCAGATGCGGCGGATATTGGTCTCACAATCCATCCGCATCCCACGCTGTCCGAAACGGTGGCAATGGCGGCGGAGGCTTTTGAGGGGACGCTGACGGACTTGTACATGCCGAAGCGGCGTGCGTAGCGTGTTCGAGCAACCTCGGTGAAACCACCGGGGTAACGGCCCACTCGAGAGTGACTTGGTATGCCGGAGTAACACCGGCGTTGGAGGAGCTCTTGTCTGACTCTGAATTGAGCAGAAACCGACCGCAACTCAGCACGGCGGTCAGCAGGCTCGCACGCAGCATCATGGTTGTGTTGTGTGTGCTCGGTGTGGTTGCCGCAATCGGGCACACGATCACCGGCATGGTTATCGACGTCCAGGAAGCGAACGCCACGACCGTCAATGTCAGCGGACGCCAGCGCATGTTGTCGCAACGCATCACGTTGATGGCCGAGCACTATCAAACACAACGCTCAGAGCGCTTACGCGCTCAATTGGTGTCTGATATCGATTTGTTTGAGCGATCACACATCGGCCTGGTTAATGGCGACGCTGCGATGAATTTGCCGGATGTGTTACCCGAGGTTGCGAGTGAGGTGTATTTCGGCAGCGAACTGCGACTCGATGCGCGGGTGCAGCGTTTTCTGGAGCTGGCGCGACGGGCAACCAGCAGCGGTTCAGAGGCCAGCCAGGCCACAGTTGAGTTGACCAGCAAAGCGATCGGATCTATCAACGACCGCGAATCGCTTCTCTACGCATTGGATGCTGCAGTCGCTGCATTTGAGCGGCATCATCGCAGCGAAATACGAAACCTGCGGCGGGCACAGCTGGCGAGCCTGGTTGTGTTCTTGTTGACCTTGGCTGCGGGAACTTTTCTGATCGCAAGACCGATGCTGCAATCGGTCACTTCGCTTGTCGATGATCTTGACCAGCTGAGCGTCACGGACCCGATGACCGATGTGCTCAATCGGCGCGGCTTTCTTATCAAGGGCAAGGCCTTGATCAATTCGGCGCACGACAGTGCGGTTCTGGTCATGGACATTGATCACTTCAAACGGGTAAACGATGACCACGGGCACGCGGTCGGTGACGCCTGCATTCGCCATGTGGCAACGATCGCGTCTGAGGTCTTTCGGTCGATTGACGTCTTCGGCCGTATCGGAGGCGAAGAATACGCGGCGGTTTTATCAGGAGTGAGTGTGGATCTCGCGGGCCTTGTTGCCGAGCGCTTGCGAAGCGCGATCGAGCGTACGCCTTGCGAGATTGTAAGGCCGGATACGCAAGTGCTCACACTGCCGATGACGCTCAGTGTCGGTGTTGCTCTGCGTATCGAAGGAGAGACTCTGGAGCAGGTGATGCACCGTGCCGATCAGGCGCTCTACGAAGCCAAGCGTGGCGGGCGCAATCGTGTAGTCACCAATTCGGCACAAAGCCCACAAGCGGTTCCGATTGAACCTGACACGCCTCAGGACGTATAGAGCGTTTCCAGGTCGACCGAGAGCCCATCCTCCTGGACGATGCCACAGTGCGTACGCGACAACTGTCGGGGTTCGCTGACGCCGCATGAATGGGCGATAATCTCGAGCTCTTTGTGCATGCCCTTCGCATACCGCGCCACTCGTTTCGCCTTGTCTTCAGCAACCAATCCTCGCTGGAGTTTCTTGTCGTGAGTTGTGATGCCCGTGGGGCAGGTGTTCTTGTTGCACTGCATGGCCTGAATACAACCCAACGACAACATATAACCACGCCCTGATTGGACGAAGTCAGCTCCTGCACACAAGGCCCAGGCGACATCGACGGGATTGATCAGCTTGCCGCTTGCGACCACAAAAATGCGGTCACGAAGTCCATGCTTTGTGAGCAGGTCGACAACAACCGGCAGCGACTGCTCGATAGTCAGACCCATGTTGTCCATCAGCGACATCGGTGCCGCGCCAGTGCCACCATCACCGGAATCGACTGTGATGAAATCCGGCGCGCAATCGTCGTCGCGACTTTCAATGCACTCCAATAGTGATTCGAGATGCGAGGGGTTTCCGACGACCAACTTGATACCGACGGGTTTGCCGCCGAGTTCACGCAATCGCACAACGAAATCCAGGAGTTCCTCATCGTTGCTGATCTCGCGGTGCCGATTCGGACTGATGGAATCTTTGCCGAGTGGAATACCCCGAATTTCAGCAACTTCTCGTGTCACTTTCGCCGCAGGCAGGATGCCGCCTTTTCCCGGCTTCGCACCTTGCGCGAGCTTCAGCTCGCACATCACGACATTGTCATTAGCCATGACGTCCGCAAAGCGATTTTCGCAGAAGTTGCCGTCGTCATCGCGAACGCCATACTTTGCCGTGCCGATTTGAAAGACGATGTCCGCGCCACCTTCGAGATGGTAGGGGGATAACCCGCCTTCGCCGGTGTTGAGCCAGACGCCGGCGTTCGCGGCGCCGTTGCTGAGTGCACGCACCGCCGGTCTTGAGATGGCGCCGTAGCTCATTGCAGAGACGTTGAATAGCGAGCGCGTGACATACGGTTTACGACAACCAGCCCCGATGGCGACCTCGGCGATGGGCTCGGCGTCCTGTTCAAGAACCGGGTAGGGGCTATTGATGAGAACACGCGCGCCCACTCGGTCCATCGGAAGCGTCGAACCAAATGCGACTGTATTGTCCTCGCCTTTGGATGCGCGGTAGACCCAACTTCTTTCTGCGCGATTGAAGGGCATCTCTTCGCGATCAAGTGCGTAGAAGTATTGGCGAAAGAACTGACCGAGGTGCTCGAACCAGTAGCGCAAACGACCGATCACCGGAAAGTTCCGTCGAATCGCGTGTTGCGTCTGCGTCACGTCAATCACATACAGAACCACTATCCATAGGAAGAAAGCGCCGATAGCGAGCAAGAACAGGTTGGTGAGTAAATCTACGAATCCGTGTAGTGACACCTTCTATCTCCCAGTCAGCGCAAGTGGCGCAGTTTTTCAAGGTAACGAAATTCGTCGGGCAACACGTTGTCTCGCTGCGCTTCCCACAGGCTTTCCGCAAGACACTCCGACATCACATGCTCAGCCGCATGTGCTTCGCCGTGCTTCTCGAGCATTTGTTGATAGACGTCCCGAATACCCGGGGGACGGTTGGTAGAGACCTGCTCTCGAATCGCGAGGTGCAGCCCCATGTGCAAAAACGGATTCGATTGACCGCCCTCAACGGTGAAGTCTCGGTCGACGTCCGCTTCGAGCATGCCATGGTATTCCGGATGGTCGGTGATGACTGCAGCGATTTGTTGCTCCAGCGCCGACATGGGCTGACCGGCCTTGGCCAGACGCCAGGCCTGCACATACATCTGGCGGAGCTCGCCGCGATCACTTCCGAACAGCATCGACAAATTATCGCACACCGCGCGGTGATTCGGTGTGCGTGGTCGTGGCCAATCTGTTTGTTTTGAACCTCGACGTTTAACTCAGTCACCAAGCGTGTGGTTCCGTGAGGTTAATCGCTTTTCGTCAGAAGCGGACTGGAGTCGAGGTATCGGTATACTGTCGGCTTGTGATCTGAAGCAAGAACCTGAGTCTCAATCACCGGTTGTAGCGATTCTCGGTGAACTCACAAGCAAAGAAGGGCCCCTGTCGGGGGCCCTTCAACGCTTTGGGCGTGATAAAACGACTCAGCGCTACTTCTCGAAAAGGTACTTTTTGAGTGCCATGCCCGCCTGATCGAGTGAGTCTTGCACTGCAGGCACGTTTGCCAGCGGATTGAGCAACCCGAAGTCATGGATCATGCCGTTGTACCGAATACTGGTGACCGAAACACCGGCTTCGTTGAGCTTGCGCGCATAGGCTTCGGCTTCATCTCGCAATACGTCCATTTCAGCGGTCTGAATGAGCGCTGGCGGCAGGTCTTCGAGCTGTTCCACCGTTGCACGGAGCGGAGAGGCAAAGATCTCGTTACGTTCTTGCGGATCCGTCGTGTAGTTGTCCCAGAACCACCGCATCATCGGTGTAGTCAGGAAGTGGTCCTCGCCATACGCGTGGTAGGAAGCATTTTCGAAGCTGGCATCGGTCACCGGCCATAGCAGCAGCTGGAAACGGATTCTCGGACCACCGGTCTGCTTGGCCTTGAGGCTTACGACTGCAGCCATGTTTCCGCCGACGCTGTTCCCTGCGACCGCAAGACGTGAACCATCGACTCCGATTTCGCTTCCGTTCTCGGCGACCCACTGCGTTGCAGCAAAGGCCTGGTTGATCGCCGTCGGGTACTGCGCTTCGGGCGAAGGCGTGTAGTCGACGTAAACGGCAGCCACTCCCGAACGTACGACCAGGTCACGTATGAGGCGCTCGTGGGTAGGAAAATCGCCCAGGACCCAACCACCGCCGTGGAAGTACATAAAGACAGGCAGGTCGCTACGCTGCCGCCCCGCCGGCTTGACGATCACGAGGTCAATAGATTCGCCATTCACGGAAATGGTTCGCTTCTCAACCCGCGCCGCTGGAAGTTCTGCCCCCTGCTGCGCGCCTACGAGGACGTTGCGAGCATCTTCGACAGGAAGTTGCTCGAGCGGTGTACCGCCACTGTTATTGAGGGCCTCGAGGAAGGCTCGAGTATTGGATTCGACACCTGGTGATACGCCTGCACTGGCGCTCAGCACCGGCACGATGAAAAGCAGGGTTATTGCGACTAGTTTTCTAAGGGTCATTTCTCTTCTCCATTCATATCGTGAGAATAATTACTGCGATAAGTATTAAGGTCAAAAAATGACTGCCTGCTGCAGTCGAAATAAACGTTATTGCGATAATTATTATTGTGCAAGCGTTTTTTTCAGATTTTTCCTTAATTCGTCGATTTTTCTTTGTAAATCAGTCAGCTTAGAGTCTTCGAGACCGCAGGCATCAGCAACGCATTGATTGATCTTCATCGCTTTTTTCCGCATCCCCTTACCCTTTGGCGTCAGAAAGACTTGCAGCTCCCTTTCGTTCTCAGGATTGCGGTTTCGCCGCAATAGACCCAGTGTCTCGATGCGCTTCAAGACCGGTGTCAAGGCGCCCGACTGCTGCCCGAGTTTGTCGGCGATATGGTTGAGCGTCACACCGTCTTTTTCCCATAAAACCAGCAGCACAATGTACTGCGAGTATGTCAGTCCCAAAGGTTCAAGTAGTCCTTTATAAAACTGTGTCATCGCAAGCGATGTCGAGTACAACGAAAAGCAGAGCTGAGAATCAATATCCAGTCGGTTGGCCAAAATACGCTCCCGCGTGAAAGGTTACCGCAATAATAGTTATCTCATTAAACGTTGGCAATAGTGCGAGCGGATAGTCAAGAACTGAACCACTGATGAATGGCCGTATCTGGCCAAGCGCAGCAGCCTGAGCCTCGTGAGTTAAACTAACAGCGGCTGACCCAATCCAACCTGTCGGCAATCAGCGCTCTGAGAAAAGGAAATGGCTCAAAAAGAACGCTTTCCCTGCAAGCTACGGCAAACGATTCTCGATGAGATTAATCGCCAGTTTGACGCTAAGCTGGCACATACCGTCCGAGACAAGCTCGCAAACTGTGAGCTGACTTTGGGGCGTTCAGCATGTGTGTCGAGAGTGCATTTCGCTATTCTGTCCCTTTCGCGCGGAGCGCTTTTCGAGTTCGAACGACAGCTGGATCAAGCGCTTTTTGACTGGCGCGACACATTGATGAACGCTGGTTTGGCGAACGAAGATTGGCGAGACGTATTAGCGGCGAAAGGCGTCGATGCTCAGGACTGGTAAGGGAGACTAGCATCCTATCGTGCGCAGTGAACGGCCGCTTCTGGCCGCGAAGCGACACACAGTTGAACTTTGCCATCCTGACGGTTGGTGACTCAAGGCCGATACTCACCTACAAGAAAGGATGTTTTAGATCATGCTCCTCGCCAGAATATCGCTCACAATTTCGGCCTTCTTGTTTTCGGTCGGACCCACTGTCGTAGACCTATCGCCGTCGCATGTCTTTAATGATGCCTGGCCACCACATGCGCGATTCCACATGGTTTGGTTGCTCGGGGTTCTTGCTGTCGCGGGCCTGGCGACATTCGCTGGCGCGTGGCTCATAAAAGACGACCAGGTACAGCTGTTCAAACTGATTACATTACCGGGATGGCTGGTCATGATTCCGTTTTTTGTCGCCGTTCTTACAGTTGGAGCCTACGGCGGCTCTCTGTCTGATTTGCCCGATGCTCCCAAGGTCTTCGGCGTTGACGGAAACATCGCGGGATTCTCGATCAGCGCTATGTTCCAAGCAATAGCAACTTTTTATGCTTGGCGTCGTCCTTCATTGGCCGGTGGCGGCTCCTGATACTTCTCCGAATAAGCAGACATTGAGCGTCCATTTATCCGGTTGCGTGACAAACGCTGTTTGGTCCGTTGATTCTAGTGTCGGGGTTAGGCTCCACGGTTCCGTTGTGCCGCTCTGGTATGGATGATGTTTCTCACCGCGAGCAATGCGGCGAGCGCAAAAAATGCGCCCGGCGGCAGCAACGCGAGCAGCAGGCCGTCGTCGGCCAGGGTGACGCCACCGGCCGGTGCTCCAGGAATCAACAGGTCCAGTCTCGCGAAGACCGTGCCCGTGCCGATCAACTCCCTGGCGGCACCAATGAGCAAGAGCACCCAGCCGAAACCGAGTCCATAGGCGAGCCCGTCCACCAGTGCGACCATCGGTGGATTACGCGATGCAAAGGCCTCGGCGCGGGCGACGATCGCGCAATTGGTAACGATCAGCGGCAGAAATATCCCTAACCTCGCGTGCAGCGTGGGGAGAAACGCGTTGAACGCCAGCTCGCTTGCGGTCACCAACGCCGCGATGATGAGCACGTAGGCTGGAATGCGAATTTCGCGCTGTAACAACGGACGCGCTACTGAAACGATGAGGTTGCTCAGCGTGAGCACGGCTAGTGTTGCGATGGCTAGCCCCAGTGCGTTGACGGCGGTGTTGGATATCGCAAGCAGCGGGCATAGGCCGAGCAGCTGGACCATACCTGCATTGTTGTGCCAGAGCCCATCTGCAAAGATCTCACGGATTCGACTCATGGGCCGTGCACCTGCCAACGGTCTGGAAATCGCTCCGCCCAGATGAGCGTGTCGCGTACCGCCAAAACGATCGCCCTCGGGGTAATGGATGCACCCGTAAATCCTTCGAATGCCCCTCCATCTTGCTCCAGTGCCCAAGCCGGATCGTTAACACTGTTGATTCGCTGTTGATCGAAACCTGTGATCCAGTCGGAGCGTTCCCGGTCGATGTCGTCCGCAAGTCCGGGTGTTTCACTGTGCGAGAGCACGCGCACGGCGATGATACTGCGCTCCGGAGTCATGCCAATCATGAGTCGGATTGGGCCGTTGTAACCGTCGGCCGAGACAACAAACACCGCAGCAACAAACCGGTCTGCAAGCTTGGCATGATAGATCTCGGCGACATCATCGCCCGGAAGCGCGTGCGGTGGATCGAGTCTTTGTGGTGCGTCGTAGTCGAGTGTGTCAAAAGGCAAGTTTCCTAGCACCGCGGAGAACTCCGCCATACGGCGTTCGTGTTGATTCGCCGCGATCGGTTCGCGAGTCAACTCCCAAGCGAGACCCACAATAGCCGCAGCAATACCCGCTATCAGCGTCAGCCGCAGCGTACCGCCCAGCACGCTCACGCCGCTAGCGCTCATGACCCATGATCCTCGGTGCGGTGTACCGGTCGAGCAGCGGGACCGCTGCGTTCCAAAGCAATACGGCAAACGCGATGCCGTCGGGATATCCACCCCAAGTGCGGATCGCCCAGGCGGTAAAGCCGATACCGAAGCCGAATATCAATCGTCCGCGGGGACTGGTAGCCGCAGATACCGGATCGGTTGCGATGAAAAATGCACCGAGCAGCGTGGCGCCACTGAAAAGGTGAAACGCTGGCCCTGGTGTCGTGCCGGAGCTTGCGAGCGTATCGAGTGTTGCTGGTGCAAGCATGCCGACGAGTACAGCCACAGGGATATGCCAGCGGATGATGCCGCGATACAGCAACCAGGCACCTCCGGCGAGGATGCCGTTGCCGACCCACTCCCAGCCATATCCACCGAACGTTCCAAACATCGGCGAGTTACCGATTTCGCCAAACGTCTCGCTCGCGCGAAGCCCGGTACGCACCATGTCGAGTGGTGTGGCACGTGTAATGGCTTCTGCGGTCAGTGGGGCGGGCCAGTTGCCAGTGAAGATGTAGGCGAGACGTTCGCCAATGGTGGGCATGGTGTAGTCGAGATCGCCAAGGCCCGGTGGCAGCCACGCAGACATCGCAATCGGAAATGATACGAGTGCGACAACGTATCCGACCATCGCCGGATTAAATGGGTTGTAGCCGATGCCCCCATAAACATGCTTACCCAACAGGACTGCGGCGACACAAGCGGTGAGTGTGACGTAAATGGGCAGATAGGTTGGCAATGCAAAGGCGATGAGAACGCCAGTCAGGCACACACTGTAGTCGCTCAGCACAACCGCTACCGGCTGTCTTCTCAGCATCAATGCCAATGCTTCGAATGCAGCGCATGCGAGCACACACACGGCGATGTTGAACAAGATGCCGAAGCCAAAAAACAGGAAGTACAGAATCGCTGCGGGAATCAGTGCGAGGCATACCTCGCGCATCATCGCGCCGACGCCGGTAGCGGGTTTCAGAAACGGCGTTGCGGTACGCGCGAGCTTCACTGTTCCGGCTCTTTTTGTTTCTTGCGCGCGAGGATTTCAGAGATGGCATCGCGACTGGCCTTTTGCTTCAGATCGGCAAGTCGCTCGGCTTCTGTGGTTTCGCGATGCTGGTCGCGTTGTTGTCTCGTCTCGTAACGCTCGCGGGCGCGACTGGCTCGCTCCCGTTCATAGTTCTGAAGTTGTTGGTGCGCCTTCGCATCGCGAAACGTTTGCGTGAGCGGGATATGGCTTGGGCAAACGAGGTCGCAACACCCGCACTCGATGCAGTCGCGCAATCCCAGCCTGGGTAGATCATCTCGATCGCCTATCGTGAAGGCGCGGTGCATTTGCTGAGGCTGCAGTCGTACCGGGCATATCCGGGCGCACTCACCGCAACGAATACAGGGTCGTTCCGGTTCGGTTGAAGCGTTCTCTGTGATCGTACGGCTGGTGACGAGGACGCAGTTGCATTTCTGAACAACTGGCATCGCATCATCCTCGATCGGGATGCCGGTCATCGGGCCACCCATGATGAGGTGGTTTGCGCGCTCCGTGTATCCACCTGCGGCTTCGATCAAGTCGCTGATTGGTGTGCCAAACCGGACTTCGAAGTTACCCGGTGCTGCAACGCCATCTCCGGTAACGGTGACAATCCTTGAGGTTAGTGGCATGCCGCTTAACGCCAGCGTCGCAACGCTTGCCGCAGTACCGACGTTGTGGACCAAGGCGCCGATATCGCTTGGGAAGCCACCACTCGGTACCTCCCGGCCGGTGAGCAAGTACACCAACTGATCCTCACCACCCGATGGGTAGATTGTGGGGATTTGCACAAGCGTCAGCTTATCGTTGTTGTCGACCGCCGCGGCATCATTGAACGCCTGCCAGGCCTCGGGCTTATCTGACTCAATGCCAACGAAACACTGGCGCAGTCCCAACGCATGCATGAGGATGCGTGCGCCGTAGAGGATTTCGCCAGCGCGATTGCGCATCAGCGCGTCGTCACAGGAGATGAAGGGTTCGCACTCCACGCCGTTGAGAATCAGCGTGTCGATACCTGCTTCGCTCGCTTGATTCAATTTCGCGAGTGTAGGGAAGGCCGCCCCCCCGAGACCGACGATGCCGGCTGCGCCGATGGCATCGAGTAGCTCGCGCGAGCCCAGTGCAAACGGATTTGGGATGGCTTGGCCGTCATCAATTCTCGCGTCTTCGCCATCGGTGTCGATGATGATGCAAGGCACACTCAAGCTCGCACGACCGGGCACGGGACGTTGCTCAATACTTCGGACTACGCCGGAGGACGGTGCATGCAAGTGCGCACTGAACCCGCCTTCCGCGTTGGCGATCCGTTGACCGTGCAATACTCGATCGCCTGGCTCGACGATCGGTTGTGCCGCGGTTCCCGCGTGCTGGCGCAGTGATACGGTCAGCGTCTTGGGTACCGCAACAGCGCTGAGTGCGCCCGTCGCGGATACGCGTTTGTGTCCGGGTAGACGCAGCCCGCCAGGCAGGCGGAACAGATTCGCTGTCGGTGCGCTACTCATGCATCACCCTCGGTAGGGATCATTTCGATGCAGTCGACTGGACATGGCTCGATGCACAGCTCACATCCCGTACAAAGATCGCTGACCACCGTGTGCATGAACTGGTGTGCACCAACGATGGCATCAACCGGACACGCCGGTAAGCAGCGTGCACATCCGATACATCGGGATTCGTCGATGACTGCCAGTGCGTCCGGAGGTGTCTCCATACCCGCTTCAAGCGGGATGACCGGGCGATTGAGCAAGCGCGCGAGCGCCTCGATCGTCGCGCTGCCACCGGGCGGACAGCGGTTGATTCCGACCTCGTTGGTGGCGATCGCTTCGGCGTACGGACGACATCCGGGATAGCCGCATTGCGCACACTGTGTCTGTGGCAGCAGTGAATCGATCTGCTCGGTCAGGCTTTCCTCGTCGCGCGGCAGCGCGCGCGCCGCGAGCGTGAGGGAAATGCCCGACACCGCCGCGATTCCCCCGAGTACGGCCGCTGCAGTCAACGCGCTCATCCGAGTTGCCCCATGCCTTTAAACCCGAGAAACGCGAGCGACATGATGCCGGCGGTGACCAGCGAAATCGCGGCACCTTGCAATGCCTGCGGTACGGTCGATGTCTCGATCCGTTCCCGCATCGCCGCAAACATCAAAGTCACAAGTCCAAATCCCAATGCCGCACCGAATCCATACCACACCGCCTCAATAAACGAGTCGGCGGTCTGCAGATTTAGAAGCGCGACACCCAACACGGCGCAGTTCGTGGTGATCAGCGGTAAGTAGATGCCCAGCGATTGCTCCAACACCGGGCTGATCCGTCGAATGGTGAGCTCGGTGAACTGCACGAGCGAGGCGATGACGAGGATAAACGTCAGCGTGCGCAAATAGGTAAGCCCCATTGGCGCGAGTACGAAGTGTTCAAGCAGCCATGCGGACCCCGCCGAAAGGGTTAGCACGAAAGTGGTCGCGACCGAGATACCCATCGCGGTGTCCAGCTGTCGTGTTGCCCCGAGAAACGGACAAAGGCCAAGAAATCGGGCAAGCACGAAGTTGTTGACGAGAACGGTGCTTACGAGGATCAGCAACCACTCTTGCATGACGCAGCCCCACTGGCCTCCGCGCTATTTGACGCGCATCCCGGGTGTAGCACCCGAGTCCGGCGACAAGAGATGAATACCTTTGCCATCGCCTGCGGCCAACACCATGCCCTCGGACAGGCCGAACCGCATTTTCCGTGGCTTCAGGTTAGCAACCATGATGGTAAGTCTGCCTTCGAGATCCACGGGAGAATAGGCGGATTTGATGCCGGCAAAGACCTGTCGCTGCTCGCCGCCAAGATCGAGCGTCAATCGCAACAGCTTGTCCGCGCCATCGACATGTTCGGCAGACGCAATCCGCGCCACCCGCAAATCGACTGACATGAAGGCGTCGATGTCGATCTCCGGAGCCAGATCGAGTGCAGGCCGGGACTCGGTCTCCTTGCTGGCAGTGTCTTCCTCCACGGAAGCGGCGGTCACTGCTTCGATTTGCTTGCCGTCGACGCGCGCCAGCATCGGCTCAAACTTCTCAATGGTGCGACCGAGTATCGGTGTATTTGCAGACGCCCAGGTCCAATCCGTCTCGCCGAATAGCGCCTGTGCTTTGCGTGCGATCTCCGGCAGTACCGGCGAAAGATATACAGCGAGCGCCCGGAAGCAGTTCAACCCCTGGGTGCACACAGGTTGCACCTCGGCACGCGTCTCGTCCGACTTGGCCAGCACCCACGGCTTGTGCGTATCGATATATTGATTCGCAAGATCAGCAAGACGCATGATTTCACGCATCGCTTTAGCGAATTCGCGTTCCTCATAGTGTGTCGCGATGGTCGTCCCGGCAGCGACGAACTCCTCATACAGTGCTTCGTCGGGCAATTCCGATGACAGCATCCCATCATGATTGCGCGTGATGAAGCTCGAGCAGCGACTGGCGATGTTGACGAATTTGCCCACGAGGTCAGCGTTGACCCGAGCGACAAAGTCCTCGAGGTTCAGGTCGATGTCATCAATGCCCGGACCCAGCTTTCCGGCGTAGTAGTAGCGCAGATGGTCCGGTGCGAGATGCTCAAGGTAGGTTCTCGCGCGGATGAATGTCCCGCGTGACTTGGACATCTTCTTGCCGTTAACGGTCAGGAACCCGTGGGCGAAGACGCTGGTCGGCGTGCGCAGGTCAGCACCGCGCAAAACAGCCGGCCAGAACAACGCATGGAAATACATGATGTCTTTGCCAATGAAGTGATAAAGCTCGGTGTCGCTATCCGGTGCGACCCAGGACTCGAAGTCCATTCCACGCGCTTCACAAAGCGACTTGAAGCTAGCGAAGTACCCGACCGGCGCGTCTAACCACACGTAGAAGTACTTGTCTTCAGTGCCAGGAATCTTGAACCCGAAATAGGGCGCATCTCGCGAGACATCCCAGTCCTCGAGCCCGGCTTCAAACCACTCATTGAGTTTTGCGACGACGCTCGAGTCCAGATTGCTTTCTTGTAACCACCCACGAAGGAATGTCTCGAATTCGCCCAACTTGAAGAAATAGTGCTCGCTGTCGCGATACTCCGGCGGTTTGCCTGAGAGTACCGAGATTGGATCGATCAGATCGGCGGGTGTGTACGTGCGACCGCAGTTTTCGCATGAGTCGCCGTACTGGTCTTCAGTGCCACAAGCGGGGCAGGTGCCTCGCACGAAGCGATCCGGCAGAAACATACCCTCGGTGGCGTCGTAGGCTTGATTGATGGTTCTCGTGTAGATGTAGCCGGACTCAACCAGGCGCTCGTAGATTCGCGTGACGATCTCAAGATTGTTGTCGCTATGCGTGGAGCCAAAGTGATCGAAGCGGATCTGGAAGTCAGCAAAATCCTGTTGATGCGCTTGCCGGTAGCGCTCGACGAGCGCCTCCGGGTCGATGCCTTCACGCCGCGCCCGAATCATGATCGGTGTGCCGTGTGCATCGCTTGCGCACACATAATGGACCTCATGGCCCTGCATTCGCATGAAGCGGACCCAAATGTCGGTTTGTAGGTACTCCACCAAGTGTCCAAGGTGGATATCACCATTGGCGTAGGGCAGGGCGCTGGTAACAAGAATGCGACGGTTCATCGCCGCGATTATGCCACGATCAGGTGTTGTCTTTGACGTTCGCGAAGCGCGTCTTGTTGATGGCTTTCTCGTAAGCGTCCCGACCACTGATCATCGCGGTGTCGTAGAGCTCCTGGAGCGCACTGTCCATGGTCTTCATACCCTGCGCACCGCCGCTCTGGATGGAGTTTTCCAGCTGGTCGATTTTGCCTTGCCGAATCAGGTTGCTGATTGCAGGTGTGTTGATGAGGATTTCCAGAGCAGCAACCCGGCCTGGTTTGCCTTTGGTCGGGACCAGTTGCTGCGAAACGATGCCCTTCAGAGAGGTCGACAGCATCGTGCGGATCTGCGCCTGCTTCTCAGCCGGAAACGAGTTGATGATCCGGTCGATCGTCGGCGCTGCGCCATTGGTGTGCAGCGTGCCCATGACCAGAATTCCCATTTCGGCGGCGGTCACCGCGATACTGATCGTCTCGAGATCGCGCATTTCGCCGACCAGAATCACATCCGGGTCTTCTCGCAAAGCCGAGTGCAGCGCGCTTGCAAAGTCGGGGCTGTGCTTGCCGATTTCTCGCTGGCTGATCAGGCAGCCTTTGCGGGTGTGCACGAATTCAATCGGATCTTCAATTGTGAGGATATGACCCTTCAGACGATGGTTTAGCTCGTCGATCATCGCGGCGAGCGTCGTGGACTTACCCGAGCCGGTTTTTCCGGTCACAAGGATCAAGCCCTGTGGTTGGCGGCATAAGTTGCGCACTGCCGCAGGCATTTTCAAATCTTCTAGTGTCAGCGTTTTCGTCGGGATCGTCCTCAGGACGGCGCCCATGCCGTTCAACTGGCGCAGGACATTCACTCGAAATCTGGAGAGGCCCGGAATCTCGTAGGCGAAATCGGCGCTATTTTCCTGCTCGAAATGCCGTCGCACCGAGGGCGACATGATTTCGTACAACGCGTCTTCGACGTGCGCCTGCGCAAGCTCCGAGCCGCTCATGGCGCGTAGTTCGCCGTGTACGCGAATACGCGCCGGATCACCGGCCATGAAGTGCAAGTCGGAACCACCGGAACGCACAGTCTCCTCGAGGTATGAATCGATTTTTCGAACTACGCGTTCTTCGGAGGTCGCCATCGTGTGATCGCTCAGCCGTTAGCCATATCGAGTTGCGGGAGCATTTCTGTATCGCTGACGAAGCGGTGGAACTTGCGCTTGTCGACGGCGTAGCGATACGCATCGTCCGGGTCGATTTCCGACTTTTGGATACCGTCCAGTAGCGCCATATCCAGTGTTTGCATGCCAGAGTCCGCGCCCATCTGAAGCTGCGACTGAATCTGATGCGTTTGGTCGGTGAGGATCAGGTTGCTGATCGCTTTGTTGGATACAAGAATTTCGTGTTTAGCGACACGGCCTTGTCCGCCGGGCTTCTTGACCAGTACCTGGGTCACCACCGCTTTGAGAGACTGCGCGATAAAGCTCTTCGTCTGTTCGCGCAGCTCGCCGGGCAGAGCGTCGATAATGCGATCGATGGTTTTGACAGCGCCGGTCGTGTGCAACGTCCCGAGAACCAAATGGCCGGTTTCGGCGGCTGTCATCGCCATCGAAATTGTCTCCATGTCTCGCATCTCGCCAACAAGAATCACATCTGGATCCTCACGCATCGCGGCGCGTACGCCAGCAGCAAAGCTCGGGATATGCGTGCCGTACTCACGTTGTACGACCTGGCTGCGTTGGCTGTGATGAACGAATTCGATTGGGTCCTCAAGGCTGATGATGTTGAGGTTCTTGTTCTGGTTCAGGTGATTGATCATCGCCGCAAGCGTCGTCGACTTGCCGGTGCCTGTGGACCCCGTCACCAGCACCATGCCTTGATGGTGGTCGCACAGTGTTTCGATCACCGGCGGCAGGTTCAGCGAACTCAGCGTCGGGATATTGTTCGGGATACTTCGGAACACAGCGCCCACGCCAGTATCTTTGCGGAACAGGTTGACGCGAAACCGACCGATGTCCTCAGCGACGTAGGAAAAATCGAGATCATTGCCCGCTGCAAACGTATCCTGCTGGGCTTTGGTCAGGATCTCTGAGACATAGTTGTTAAGTTCCGATTCACCCAAATCGCGAAACTTGATCGGCAGCAGATCTCCACTCATTCGCAGCATCGGCGGGACGCCAACGGCAAGATGGATGTCGGAGCAGCCCTGAGCAAGGCCGAGTTTTAGGAACGCATCTATTCGAGCCATACGCTGACTATCGAACAGCTTTTCTGCGTTGGCAAGTGCGCAGGTCGGGTTTCACCGTTCGAATCAGAGCTTCACCGACTCCAGTGCGTCGCGCACTTCCTGCATCGACTGGTGCCTTTCGGCTTTGTCCACGGACATGAGCTTGGTGACGATGGCGGCGAGGTCGTCGGGGATCTTGTCGTTCAACTCCTGGCAGTGTGCCGCCTTGCCTTGCACGTGTTGGTACATCACCGACATATGGTCACCGCGCGTATACGGCGGTGATCCGGTGATCATCTCGTAGAGAATGACACCGAGGCTGTAGATGTCCGCCGTTTCCTCGACCTTTTTGCCAAGAATCTGTTCCGGGGCCATGTACTTGGGTGAACCGATGACATAGCCGGTCTTGGTGAGCTGTGTGTCACCGCTCTTCGCTGCAGCCGCAACACCGAAGTCCACGATCTTCAGTAGTCCCGTTTCGTCAATCAGAATGTTTGCCGGCTTCAAATCGCGGTGAATTACGCCGGCGCCATGTGCAACACCCATGCCTGTTGCAATGTCATTTGCATAGCGGAGCGCCTTTGCGAACGGCATCGGTTTTTCTGCAGCGATCTCCGCACCCAGTGTGTGCGAGTCAAAGTACTCCATCGAGATCGCGTAGTTGCCTTGGATATGCAGGAAGTCATAAATACGGATCACGTTCGGGTGAGTGATGCGACGCGAGAACTTCAATTCGTGAACAAAGCGTTTCATCATCTCTTCGTCGGACGACACATTCGGGTTCAAGAACTTGAGAATAAGCTCCTCGCCGACGACCGTGTCTTCCATCAACAGCACCGTACCAAACGCACCTTTACCAATGCGCTTGACGAATCGGTAACGATTCTCGACCACATCCCCGGGTTCGAGCGTTGAAATGTCCAGCGGGCCGGTTTCGGTTTTTGCAACCTGTTCGGCCGCTTCCTGCAGCGCTTTGTTCGCTTCTTCGTCGTTGAGCAGTAGCGTACCGGCCTGACCTTCCGTGAGCTTCTCCGCCTTGCGGTTCTGTTCACGGACCGCCTCGGAGAAGCGAGTCTGCAGGGTTTCCAGGGCGAGATCGGCAGCCTCCGAAAGCTGATGGTCGCTGCCTTCCTGAATATCGATCAGTTTGTCGCGAACGGCGGCTACATCCCCTTCTTGCACGAGCATGGCTACGGCCTTCATAGCCTCAACGCGAATCTCACGATTCCCCTTGAGCATCATCGGCGCGATCTTGCCGGCAACACGCCGATCCCCGAGTTTGCCGAGCGCTCGTACGACGGTTGGGTCTGATTTTTCGTTCTTGCCGAGCATGCCGGCGAGCACCGGCACAGCGCGCGTATCGCCGATCTCCGCAAGTGCATCTACGGCGCGCTCGCGCACCCACCAGTCGTCGTCCTTGGTCGCATGCAGCAGTTGATCGAAGGCCTGCGGATCCTTTGTAGCGTTGAGAATTTCGATCGCAGCGCGGCGAATTTCCTGGTCTTCGTCTTTGACCAGTCGCATCACGGCTTTGACGACCCGCGGTCCACCGATTTGCGCCAGTGCGTCGGAAGCGCGTGCTCTCACCCACCAGTCGTCATCCCGCACAGCATTCAAGAGATCCTTGATCGAGTCGGGCGTGCCGATCTCGTTCAGCACTTCAACCGCCGCGCGACGACTAAACTCGTTTTCGTCTTTGAGCGCCGGAATCAAATGGCGAATGGTATCGGGGTGGTTGATGCGGACGATGACGTCCACTGCCTTGTTCTGCACGTCGACGTCGGTATCGGTCAGCAGTGAGCAAATCAGCTTGATGTTGCTCCCAGCGCCCATTTTGCTGAGCCCGTTCAATGCGGCGACACGGATCATTTTGTTGTTGCTGTTGAGCTGATTTTCCAAGGCGCCGGCCACGTCCGGGCGATTGAATCGGCTCAGGATCTCGATGATGTGCATGCGCACGATCGGGTCTTTACCCGTCAATCGCGCCAACAGATCAGGAATCTGTTCCTCACGGACGATATTTCCGACCATCCGGAACAGCACCGCCTGTTCGTTTGGCTGCAGATCGTAGGCCTTGCTCAGGAGTGCGGGCACGCTCAAACGATCTTTGTGCGTGTTGATGACCTCCAGGACCGCGCCGGTTGAGATTTCGTCTTCATCGAGCAACTGCAGGATCGCACTGGGGTCGACCTGTTTACTGCTGGAGAGGGCCCACGCCGTTCCGGAAACCACGCGGGGGTCGCCGTCGGAGAGACCTTCGATAAAATGTTTGAGCGTTTTCGTATTGGCGAGCTCGCTCAATACATCGACAAGCGCCATTGTCTGCTTCTTGTTGGCGCTAGCCAGCGCTTCCGTGACGCGAGGGACCGCTGCGCCGCCAAGCTTTTTCAGCTTCGTAAGCGCCTTTTCTGCCGCCGGCTCGTAAATGTCCTCGGCGGACATGAGCTGTTCAATTAGGCGATCGGCTTTGTAGGCGGTAAGAAAATTCATGTACGACTGGTGGCAGAGAAACTGGCTAGACACCAAATTGGTGTGGTCCCCGAAATTTTTGTTGCTGTCTCCTGACGACCGTTGATCTCACCGCGCGAGCACCGTGCATCTCTATCGAATGCTCTTGTGCGTGGGTGTCTCCTTTTCGCGCCAGATTATGCCACATCACAGGGTGCTCAGCTGCTCGGCGGTGCCATTGAACCCCGTCGTGGTCGAAAATGTGACCCTGCTCCCAATTCCGCTACACTTTCGCGCTTTGCAATGCGCAGGAGTTCGCGGTTTGAGCGCGAAAAACACCGGCGAAATCAATCTGGAGCGGGCGATACTGAATGCGGAGCTTCCCGGGCTCGGCCGTTCTTTCGCAGCGCTTGGTGCGCGAATCGACCTCGCCGCAGTAGCCGATCAGTTCGATATCGACATCGTGATGCCAGTCGCCTGCGAGGGTTTATGGGGCGCGATCGAACCCAGCGTGCGGAGCTGTGCCGAAGCTGAGGGTGGACAACTTCGCGATGTTCGTTTGCGCACCGAGATTCCTGCCTACGGTGTGCAGCGCAATCTCAAGCGCCTGGCGGGTATCGGCAACCTGATCGCGGTGAGCTCCGGCAAGGGTGGTGTCGGCAAGTCGACTGTGGCGGTTAATCTCGCGCTCGCCTGGCAGGCAGAGGGCGCACGGGTTGGCATTCTCGATGCCGATGTCTACGGGCCCAGTCTGCCGCGCATGTTGGGACTCCCGGCTGAGCCACCGGAAAGCGTCGATGGGAAACAGTTCGTGCCGGTATCTGCGCACGGGCTGCAGGCGATGTCGATTGGGTTGTTGCTCGACGAGAGCGCGCCGGCGGTATGGCGGGGGCCGATGGCGACCTCCGCTTTGAATCAGTTGTTGCGGCAAACCGCGTGGCACGAATTAGACATTTTGATTATTGATATGCCGCCGGGTACAGGAGACATCCAGCTGACGCTGGCGCAGACGGTGCCAGTCGCCGGTGCGATTGTGGTGACTACCCCTCAAGACGTTGCCTTGAGTGACGCGCGAAAGGGGCTGGAGATGTTCCGTAAAGTGTCGGTGCCCTTGCTCGGCATCGTCGAGAATATGAGTATTTATCGCTGCCCAAGCTGTGGCCACACGGCCTCGCTCTTCGGTCAGGGCGGTGGCGAAAAGCTGGCGCATGAATCCGGTCTCAGGTTGCTTGGAGAGCTACCGCTCGACCCGGTCGTCGGTCAGGGGCTGGACGCCGGCCAACCGACGGTGGCAGTGGATCCTGACAGCGAGTTGTCGAATCGCTTCCGTCAGATCGCAATCAGCGCAGGCCTGGCTTTGGCCGAAGGCCGACGCGACTACAGCATGGCATTCCCGGAAATCGTGGTAGAGGACACCTGAACAATGAGCATCAAATCTGATCGATGGATTCGTCGTATGGCGGAGTCGGAGGGCATGATCGAGCCGTTTGAACCCGGTCAGGTTCGCGAGGCGGGCGGTCAGCGGCTGGTGAGCTACGGGACGTCGAGCTATGGCTACGACGTGCGCTGTTCGCGGGAGTTTAAGGTTTTTACCAACATCAATTCGGCCGTCGTCGATCCAAAAGCGTTCGATGAGTCGAGCTTCGTCGACATGGAGTCGGATACCTGCATCATCCCGCCGAACTCGTTCGCGCTCGCGCGCACGGTCGAGTATTTCCGGATTCCGCGAAACGTGCTGACCATTTGTCTCGGTAAATCCACCTACGCACGTTGCGGGATTATCGTTAACGTGACGCCGTTGGAGCCCGAATGGGAAGGTCAGGTGACGCTCGAGTTCTCCAACACCACGCCGTTGCCCGCGCGCATTTACGCCAACGAAGGTGTGGCACAGATGCTGTTCTTCGAGTCCGATGAAGTGTGTGAGACGTCCTACAAGGACCGTGGCGGCAAGTATCAGGGTCAGACCGGCGTCACGGTGCCAAAGACCTGACGGTCATCCGAGCAGCGTATCGGCAGGCATTACGACCGGCCCATCGAGGGGGAGTCCGTCGAGCAAGATGCGTTCGGAAGCGGTTTGCAAGCGACCTTCTGCCAGCCATCTGAGCGCCATGGGATAGATCACATGCTCAAGTTGCAAGACCCGGCGCGCGAGCGTGTCGGCGTCAGTGCTCTCTCCAATGGATAGCGTTGCCTGAATAATGGCCGGTCCCGCGTCCAGCTCAGGCGTTACGAGATGCACGGTACAACCGTGTTCGATATCGCCATCGTCCAGCGCACGCTGGTGCGTATCGAGACCCTTGTGTTTGGGTAGCAGCGACGGGTGAATGTTCAGCATCCGACCCGCGAATCGTCGGGTCAGATCCCCACGCAAAATGCGCATAAAGCCGGCGAGGGCGACGAAATCGGGATTGAACGCATCGATAGCGCTCTCAAGGCCGCGCTCGAATTCGGCGCTGTTGGCAAACCCGCGGCGTTCGACGCAACGCGCTGGTATCCCGGCTGATCGCGCGCGCTCCAACCCGTAGGCCTGTGGCTTATCGCTGATGACTCCAACGACTTCAGCGGGGAAATGACGTGAGGCTGTGGCGTCCAGAATCGCTTGCAGGTTCGAGCCGCTGCCCGACAGCATCACGACGACACGGGCCGGTGTGTTCATTCGTAGTGAACGCCGGGTCCGTCGACTACGTTACCGATTTCCCATGCCGAGTAGCCGCCCGCTGTGAGTGCCGCCAATGCCGCGGTCACAGCCGACTCACGGACAACCACGCACATCCCGATACCGCAGTTGAAGGTGCGCCACATTTCGTCGTCCGGGACACTGCCATTTTCTTGCAACCATTCAAAAACGGGTGGGCGAGGCCAGCTAGCCGGGTTGATCCGCGCGCCTAACCCGTCCGGCAGAACGCGCGGCAGATTCTCGGTGAGACCGCCGCCCGTGATGTGTGCAACGCCAAGAACATCGCAGGTTTCCCGCAATTGCTTGAGCGCATCGACGTAAATGATCGTCGGCGCCATGAGCGCGTCGTAGAGGGAGACGCCGTCGAGCGAAAGATCGACAACGTTGCCAGCGCGTTCGAGCACACGACGGATCAGCGAGTAGCCGTTGGAGTGTGGTCCGCTGGAGCCGATGCCAATCACCGCGTCACCCGCCGTGATTTTCTGGCCGCTAATGATCTCATCGCGCTCGACGACGCCAACGGCGAATCCGGCGAGATCGTAATCGTCACCGGAATACATGCCCGGCATTTCAGCGGTCTCGCCGCCGAGCAACGCACAGCCCGCCTGCTGGCAACCTGCCGCGACCCCTTCAATAACTTGTTTCGCCTGATCGACATTCAGCGCGCCGGTCGCGTAGTAATCGAGGAAAAACAGGGGTTCCGCACCGCTGACAATGATGTCGTTGACGCACATCGCTACGAGGTCAATGCCGATTGTGCTGTGATGATTCAACTGCTGGGCGAGCGCCAGCTTTGTGCCAACACCGTCGGTCCCAGAGACGAGAACGGGGGATCGATATCTCGCGACGTCGAGTTCAAACAGACCTCCGAACCCACCAAGATTCCCCAACACTTCGGGTCGAGTTGTGCGTGCAACCGCCGGTTTGATGGCATCGACCAGCGCGTTGCCGGCATCGATGTTGACCCCCGCGTCCGCGTAAGTCAGCGGTTTGTCGCCTGGCTTCGAGCTCATCGCTAAATTATTTCACAGTCTTTCGTATACTTCGCCTATGGAAAGGGGAATTGTTCATTGGCTCGCCGCAGGCGTGCTGTTGGCCGCTGGTCTCGTCGGCACTGCGACTGCCGTGGAGCCACCGGATCTGTATACCGCTGAGGTGGCCTACGATAGTCAGTTGCGCGACGCGCGAGCGTTGGCTTATGAGCGGGCGCTGTTACAGGTGCTTGCGCGGATGACTACCGAACCGCTGGTTGCGAGCGAGTTGATATCCGATGCGGCGGTCTTCGTGCTCGGGTGGCGCGAGTCCGGCCGAGATTCGCTTTGGGTGTCATTCGACGGCGCCGCGCTCGGTGCGACGCTACAGGCGGCCGGTGTCCCGGTCTGGGGTAGTGATCGCCCGTTGACGCTGGTGTGGCTTGGTATCGAACATCCGGACGGCACTCGCGACATACTCCCGATGGCGCCGCCCACGCCAGAGGATGATCCCTATCCGGAGATGCGTGATGACCGCGCGGCACTGCGCGTGGCGTTGAAAGAGGCCGCATCGGCGTTCGGCTTGCCAATGTCATTGCCGGTGCTCGATGAGACCGATCAGGCTGCGGTTGCCGTAAGCGACGTCTGGGGCGGTTTCGACAATGTGCTGAGATCGGCCAGCCGGCGTTATCGCGCGGACAGCATTCTTATCGGCCGAGCATCACTGGACGCACCGAGCGTCATTCGTTGGCGGTGGCTGTTCGGTAGCGATGTCGTGAATTTGCAAGGAGAGCCTATGACGGTGATGAGTCGCGTTGCCGGGGAAATGCTCGATCAGTTTGCTGCTCGACCTGAGGAGTCCTCCGAGGTGCGTGTCAGTATCGTCGGGGTGCGCGCGGCCGAGGACTACGCCGAGCTAATGCGGTTTCTGCAAAGCCGAAGCCTGATCGACGACGTCCGCGTTACAACCTTGCGCCAGGACGAACTGATCGTGACGCTCGACGCGCTGGCGACACGCGACCGTCTCGCCGAACTGTTGGTCGGCGAAGAGCTGGAGTCTGTGTCCGCACCTTTGCTGGCGCCGAGTGCGGTAGAAACCGCTGATTTGTATTTCCGTTGGCGGATGTCAGCGGAGCAATAAGGCCGATGCTGCGCTGGATTCCAAATCTGATTTCGCTAGCACGAATCATGTTGGTGCCTATGGTCTTCGGTGCCCTGATCGATGCTCGCTTCGGACTGGCACTCGCATTGTTTTTTGCAGCTGGATTTTCAGATGGTGTCGACGGGCTGCTGGCGCGCCGTTTTGATTGGCACACCGAACTTGGTGCGATACTCGATCCGATCGCAGACAAGCTGTTGTTGCTTGCAACGTTTACGGCTCTCGCCTCCGTGGAGCTGGTTCCGTTGTGGTTTGCGGCAATCGTGATTCTGCGTGACCTCATCATCATGGGGGGTGCGATTACTTATCACTTCGTGGTGGGCGATCTGGAAGGGCGGCCGACGCTGGTCTCGAAACTCAACACGGTGCTGCTGCTTTTGTATGTTTTGCTTGTGTTGATTGCGGCTGCGGGACTGTTCCCAACATGGGTACCCGTCGGCCCTCTGCAACTGGGGCTTCAGATCGCATTGCTCGCGAGTCTTGGTTTTAGCACCTACGACTATGTTCGCAGTGCGCTACAACGAGCCAGCCTGGGGGAGACCGCCTGATGATTGAGTCACGTTGGTTGTGGTTGGGCGGGATTACAGGAACCGGGGTCCTGTTGTATTTGCTATCGCCGGTTCTGACGCCGTTTATCGCCGCTGCGCTGCTGGCGTATCTTGGCGACCCGCTCGCCGATCGATTGCAGCGGATGCGAATTCCAAGACCCATCGCGGTGCTGATCGTATTCGTGATGACGATCCTGACCCTCGCTGGCCTGGTTTTATTGCTGGTGCCGCTAGTGCAATCACAGATTTCGGCACTGCTCGACGTGTTGCCGCGTTACCTGCAGTTGCTCGAGGAGCGAGTATGGCCGCATGTCGCAGGACTGTTGGCGGGTGAAGGCGATGCCTCGGAACCGGAGTTCCGCCTGAGCAGTATGCTCGAGAGTCTCGGCAGTTCAGCGGGACAGTGGGGTTCGACGATCCTTACGCAAATCTCACGTTCCGGCGGTGCACTACTGACGGCCGTGATCAACGTGTTCCTCGTGCCGATTCTGACTTTCTACCTGTTGCGTGATTGGGACTCCATCCTCGCGCGTCTTGGCGCGCTGATACCGGCGGGGCAGCGCGAGGCCGCGTTTACGCTCGCACGTGAAACGGATGAGACATTGGCCGCTTTCCTGCGCGGTCAACTGCTGGTCATGATCGGTCTTGCGATCATGTACACCGTGGGGCTGTCACTGATCGGATTGAAGTTTGCACTGGCGATCGGTGTCGTGGCGGGTCTCGTGAGCTTCGTGCCGTACCTCGGATTTATTTTTGGTATTGCGCTTGCCGGGTTAACTGCCGTGAATTCGGATGGCGGGCTGATCACGCTCGCGTTGGTCGTGGTCGTGTTCTGGGTCTCACAGATGGTCGAGGGCAGCATTCTGACACCCAAGCTCGTCGGTGATCGGATCGGGTTGCATCCGGTGCTGGTCATTTTCGCCGTGATGGCCTTCGGCCAATTATTCGGGTTTTTCGGTATTTTGCTCGCACTACCGGCTGCCGCAGTGATCGCGGTATTTGTTCGTTACGCCTACCGCAACTACCTGAGCGCCCATCCCGAGGCGCAGGATTTTCTCGACGAGTATGGGACCGGAGACTCGGTTGACGATTGAGCGCGGCAGACAACTGCCACTGCCGGTGCAACTCGATGTGGAGGCGCGTTTCGAGACGTTCTTTGCAGGCAGCAACGCTTCAGTGGTGGCCACCGTCAAAGCGCCTCCGGCGCCAGGTGTTTGGCTTAGCGGGCGCATGGGGAGCGGGCGTTCGCATCTTCTACAGGCACTGGTTGCAGAGCGTAATCCGGGTAGTGCGATGTATCTGCCTCTTGAGTGCGCATTTCCTGCATCTGTGCTCGATGATCTTCCGCCCGACATGGTTGTGTGCCTCGATAACATCGAACAGGTGCTTGGGAATGCGGCCTGGGAGCGCGCGCTAATGGTGCTTTATGAGCGCCTGTTAGTCGGTGACGGACGGCTGGTGATCGCCGCCTCTGACGCGGTTCGCCAAACCGACATTGCTCTGCCTGACCTGCGCAGCCGTTTTCAGGCCTTGGTCGGACTGCGCCTCGAGTTCCTCGATGACCAGGCACAAGGTGAAGCGCTCAGATTACGGGCGCGCTTTCGGGGGCTGGAGTTGCCGGAGGAGACGCTACGCTACCTCATGTCACGTTTGCCCCGAGATCCGACATCGCTCTATGCCTGGCTCGCGAGGCTCGATGAGGCGTCACTGTCAGAGCAACGTAAGCTGACTGTCCCGTTTGTCAGCGAGGTGATGCGTCGGCAGACGCAATCCTAGTTAGCCCGACGGCGCGTCTTTCTCAACCTCGGCCGAATCTGGTTCGTCGGGTATCGGGTCGGACGGGATGGTCCTAATTGCTGGAATCACCAGGAAAAAGGCACCGAGTGCGGCAATCGCCAGTGCGGCAGCTGGCGCGAGACTTGACGGATTTGCGATCGCATCCATGAGGCCAACGGTGGCGTACCCGATCGTTGCTAGCAGCGTTAGCAGCCACACGTTACGAGAGGGTTTCAAGAGTCCGGGCATCACCAATGCGAACGGGAGCAGCATGATCGGCCAGGAACTCCAGTGCACCGAGCCACTTGCGTCCCACAGCCAATAAATCGTGACCGCCGCAAGCGTTAGCCATGCTGTGAGGCCTGTGCGTCGACGTGCGGAGATCGTTTTCATCGCGCGAGGCGGACCGCGGCGTGCGCAACACGTGCGCCCAGAGCTTCGGCCAGCGATGCTTCCTCGTCAGTGAGCACGCCGGCATTGTGTGTGCCTGCGACATGCGAGGCGCCATACGGCGTGCCTCCCGACTGCGTTGCTGCAAGCGCGGGTTCGGTGTAGGGCAGACCACAGATCAACATGCCGTGGTGTAGCAGCGGCACCGCCATGGTCAGCAAAGTGGTTTCCTGTCCACCGTGCATGGAAGTCGACGACGTGAAGACTCCAGCTGGTTTTCCGGCCAATGCGCCGGATAGCCATGCACCGCTGGTGCCGTCGAGGAAATACTTCATAGCCGACGCCATGTTGCCGAAGCGGGTAGGGCTGCCGAGCAGCATCCCGCTGCACGACGCAAGCTCCTCGTGCGTCACGTAAGGCGGACCCGACTCCGGCACCGGTGGCAGTTCTGCCTCGGTCTTGGCGGTGACGGGTGGTACGGTGCGCAGCCAGGGTTCAGCATGAGAAACCGTGTCAACGCCGCGCGCGATGGCTCGTGCCAACGCCTCAGTAGAGCCGTTGACGGAATAATAGAGGATTAGGATTCCGTGCATGATTTCCAAATTATGCCACGCCGGACCTTCCGAAGCAGCGGTGGACAGCGGCTTGACGCTTTGCGCGGCAGTGAGATAATTTTCAGGTGATGTTTTCCGCGAAAACAACAATTTGTGCACTGATGGTGGCGTTCGGCTTAGCGGCCTGCGCGGCGACGCCTCCGATTCAGGAGATGAGCGACGCGCGCCAGGCGATTAGTGCTGCTGAAACAGTGGACGCGCAGAGCCTTGCTACAGAGACGCTGACGGAAGCTGGCTTACTGCTGACCAGTGCCGAGCGCAACCTCAAGATTCGCGCCTATGCCGCGGCCCGGCGAGATGCACTGCTCGCGAAAGAGTATGCGATTCGCGCACGAGATGAAGCCGAGGCAGCCGGCCCGGACGCGTCCAGGGATTAGTCGCGACGCCAACGACCGCGCAGCCGGTCGAGAACCTTATTTGAATAGCGCGTGCTGCCAAGACTGCCGTTGTAGCGGCCGAGGGAGCGGTGCAGGTCGCCTTTCTCGCGGTCGTAATAGTGGCGGAGGATTGTGCAACCCATGCGTAGATTGGTATCGATATCGAACAGGCTATCGTCGGGCTGACCGATTTCATCGAGCCAGAAGGGCATGACTTGCATCAAGCCCCGTGCTCCGGCGCGCGAGATTGCAAATCGGTCGAAATTACTTTCGATCTCAATCACGGCTAGGACGAGTTCCGGCGGCAGATCGACTCGCGTCGCCTCGCGGTGCACACCTTTTAGAATCTGGATCCGCTCTTCGGGATCTTTAACGCGACTACCTAGCCGCGCCGACATGTCTTTCAGCCAGACTTCAGCATCGAAGCGATCGTCGAATGTCTCAGTCTCCAGCGCAGCGAGGCGCAGCGCCTCTCGAAGCTCGGGATCCGCTTCAGTCGGCTTCGCTGCATTCGCGGGCAGGCAAACTGCGAGACCGAGCAGGATGATGATCGTCAGTCGATACAACATCCCGCCATTATGTCAGCTAACACCGATTCGGCTAAGAAGCGCGTCACGCTTCAACATCTCCCGACCGCCTTCCCGACGGTACTGATACTCGTATTCGCCGTCAGCCAGACCGCGATCGCCGATGACGACTCGGTGCGGAATGCCAAGAAGCTCCGCATCAGCGAATTTTGCGCCGGGACGCGCATCTCTGTCATCGATCAGCACATCGACGCCCGCGGCTTGAAGCTCCTGATACAAAGACTCGGACGCCTCACGCACCGCGTCGGAGCGATGGGCGTTGATCGGGACGATCACCACGAGCCAGGGCGCGAGCGGCTCCGGCCAAATAATCCCGTTCTCATCGTGGTTCTGTTCGATCGCTGCGCCGACGATGCGCGTAATGCCGATGCCATAGCAACCCATGAACGGAGTGACGGACTGCCCCGCTTCGTCCTGCACGCTGACTTCGAGCGCCTCAGAGTACTTCTTGCCCAGCTGGAATATATGGCCGACCTCGATCCCTCTGGCGATCGACAGCGTGCCACCGCCATTTGGTGATGGGTCGCCCGCACCGACGTTGCGAAGATCGAAGGGCTCGCCAGACTCTGCATCTCGACCCCAGTTGACGCCGGTCAGGTGCTCGTATTTGACGTTCGCACCACAAGCGAAATCGGACAAAGACCATGCAGCGTTATCGACAATGACGGGAATGCTGAGCCCCACAGGTCCAACCGATCCCGGTGGCGCGCCGGTCGCTTTTACGACCTCACCCGGCTCCAGCATGGTGAGCGGTGAAGCGATGAGCGGGTGCTTTTGCGCCTTCACAGCGTTGAGGGTGTGGTCGCCGCGGAGCACGACCGCAACCGGTCCATCGGTGCCCGCGAGGATGAGCGTTTTGACTACCCGGTCCACAGGGAGACTCAACGCAGTCGCTGCGTCTTCAATCGTTTTGGCGCCGGGCGTTGGTACTGTCTGAACCGTTTCCGTCGCGCCGTCACGCTCTCCCGGCGCTGGTGCCGGCGTCAGTTCAACATTCGCGGCGTAGTGGTCGGCGTCGCAATAGGCGATGGCGTCCTCACCCGAATCGGCGAGCACGTGAAACTCTTCCGAGCGTGCGCCGCCGATCTCACCGCTATCGGCATCGACCGCACGAAAGCCAAGCCCCATGCGCTCAAACGCTCGGTGGTAGGCAGCCGACATCGCATCGTAGCTCGCCGCCATTGTGTTCTCGTCGATGTCGAATGAGTAGGCGTCCTTCATGATGAATTCGCGCGAGCGCATGACGCCAAAACGCGGTCGGATTTCGTCGCGGAACTTGGTCTGAATTTGGTAGAACGACGTCGGTAGATCTTTGTATGAGCGCAGCTCGCGGCGCGCGATATCGGTGATCACCTCCTCATGGGTCGGACCGACGCAATAGTCACGTTCATGGCGGTCATGTGCACGCAGCAACAGCGGTCCGTACTGGTCCCATCGTCCACTCTCTTGCCACAGCTCTGCTGGCTGGATGGTAGGCATGAGCAATTCCTGGGTGCCGATTGCGTTCATCTCTTCACGTACGATCGCTTCGACCTTGCGCAGCACGCGCAACCCGATCGGCATCCATGTGAAGATGCCTGACGTCAGCCGCCGGATCATTCCGGTACGCAACATCAATTTGTGGCTGACAATCTCCGCTTCTGCAGGATCTTCTTTCAAGGTGCGCAGATGAATCTGGCTGACTCGCATGTAATTCTCGTTTTGTCGGTTCCGGCCGCTATTGTAGCGACGAACGATGTTGGCGGTAGACTATAACGATGCGGAGCTACTCGGTGATCGCCCCTGAGGGCATGTGGATCGTACTCGCGATTGCAGGCGCTGGAATCGCCACTGCGGTGTGGGTGGGTCCGTTGTGGTCGCTGCCGTGGGTGATTTTGTTCGTGTTCGCGATCCTCCTGTTCCAGGATCCGCGGCGTGAGCTTCCGCTGGCGCCGCTGTCGGTGCTAGCGCCGGTCGATGGCACGGTGCTCGATGTCGAGCTGTGTCGCTCGGGTTTGTTGGACCGCCAGTCGCTGCGTATCCGCATCGCCAACAATCCGCTCGGCGCCTACACGCTGCGTGCGCCTGTGGAGGGGCGCTTGTTGGATCCCCGTGACAATGTGGCTGAGGGTGCGTTGGCGACCGGTCGGGGTGGCATGTGGCTGCGCACGGATGAGGGCGACGACGTGGTGGTGTCGTTCTCAGGTAAGCAGCGGTTCGGTGGTCCGCGTGCAATGTTCCGGTATGGCGAACGCGTAGGGCACGGTCAGCGATGCGCCTATTTACGCCTCGTATCTGTGTGCGAAGTGTATCTTCCGGAGCGCGTCTTACCGCGAGTGGAGGCTGGACAACGGGTAACCGCAGGCCAGACAGTGCTCGCCAAGTTGCGACGAGAGCTAGACGAGGTAGAGAAAACGCCAGAATCGTCCTGATCCCTGTATCCGCGGTGCTATTGGGCGTGGCACACTGGTGTTCCGCAGTCACTGGTGGCAGATATGAGTGCACCACGACAGGTTCGCCGGCGAGGCGTGTACTTGTTGCCGAACCTTCTGACGACGCTCGCGTTGTTCGCGGGCTTCTACGCGATCGTCGCGGCAATCGATGGCAATTTCGATGCCGCAGGAATCGCGATTTTCGTTGCCATGTTCATGGATGGAGCGGATGGGCGTGTCGCCCGAATGACGAGCACGCAAAGCGACTTCGGCAAAGAATACGACAGCCTCTCCGACATGATCAGCTTCGGACTCGCACCGGCGGTTGTGGTCTATCAATGGGGTGTCGCACGACTGGCGGAATATTCCGTCGCGTGGGGTCGAGTGGGCTGGCTGGTCGCATTTCTGTTTGCCGTGTCCGCCGCGCTGCGCCTCGCACGGTTCAACACGATGCCCTCCAAGCTCGGAAAGGCGTGGTTTCAAGGACTGCCGAGTCCGTCGGCCGCGGCGATGGTCGCCGCCTTCGTATGGCTCAGCGCGGAGTATGGCATCGGCGGCTTTGTTGGATTGATCATTGCTTTTGCGGTGACGGCGATGGCGGGTGTGCTGATGGTCAGCAACCTGCGCTATTACAGTTTCAAACAGATGTCCCAAAAGCGGATGGTGCCTTTTGCTGCACTGTTGCTAGTGCCTCTGATCATTGCGCTGATCTCCATAAATCCTCCGGTCGTACTGTTCTTACTCGCATTTAGTTATGCGCTGTCAGGCCCGGCTTTGATGATCGTCAATCGCGAACCCGTGCATCGGGTGATGTTTGATGACGATCCTGATGAGGATGACTCCGACGACAACATCAGAGACTTGCATGGCTGAACGTCTCACTCCAGCACAGCGCGTCGAAACACTGGAGGCGATGGGCATTCGCAGCTGGCGTGAGCGTGGCAGCGTTGCAGTGACTGCGACGCCCACACCCGTCGCGACGGCGTCGTCAGAGCACATCGCGCCTGAATCGAGTGCCCGCGAGCTTCCCGGCAATTGGGCAGAGTTACGCCACGCGGTTAAGCGCTGTACGGAGTGCCGTCTGCATGAAACACGTACCCAGTCTGTCTTTGGGGTTGGGGATGACAACGCTCGATTGATGGTGATCGGCGAGGGACCGGGCGCGGAAGAAGATCGCACCGGTGAGCCATTTGTCGGTCGCGCTGGCAAAATGCTCGATGCAATGTTGAAGGCGATTAACATTGCCCGTGAGCAGGTATTCATCGCCAACGTGGTCAAGTGCAGGCCACCGCAGAATCGTGATCCACGAGCGGATGAGGTTGAAGCTTGCTCTGGGTATTTGCGCGCCCAAATCTCACATGTAAAACCAGACCTGTTGTTGGCGGTTGGACGAGTCGCAGCGCAGCACTTGCTGGGTTCAACCGAACCACTCGGCAAAATGCGCGGACGCGACGATCTTGAGGCTTTCGGTATTCCGGTCATCGTGACCTACCATCCCGCCTATTTGTTGCGTACGCCGGCTCAGAAAGGTCGCGCGTGGATCGACCTCAAACGTGTGCGCCACGCGCTGGGTGAGCGAGCATGAGCGTTGCTGATGATCTTTTGACCCCGACGGTCAGGCCGATGCGCCATGAGGATGTCGAGCAGGTCGCTCAAATTGAGAATCAGAGCTACCAGTTCCCTTGGAGTATTGGCATTTTCCGTGACTGCTTGCTCGCCGGCTATCAGTGCCTCACGGTTGTACAGCAGGGTGAGGTGCGAGCCTATGGCATTCTGTCGATGGCTGCGGGTGAAGCACACGTCCTGAACGTTTGTGTCGCGCCCGCATTCCGCCGCCAGGGGTACGGGGTGATGCTCCTGAACGAGATGATCCGCATTTCCCGGGATGCACGCATCCGCCGGATTTTTTTGGAGGTCCGGCCGTCGAATCTCGCGGCAACCAGCATGTATCATGCACTCGGCTTCACAACGATCGGGCGGCGCAGCAACTACTACAAGGCTGACAACAATGGGCGCGAGGATGCGCTGGTATTGTCGCTCACGCTGTAGCTCCATCAGCGCCTGAGTTATCCTGCGCGCCTAGTTTCTGATTACCTTTTCTCCTTCATGACAGAGCTGCTCGAACAAGTGCAGCGTCGCCGCACTTTCGCGATCATCTCGCACCCTGATGCTGGCAAAACGACGCTGACCGAAAAACTGTTGCTTTTTGGTGGTGCCATTAAGCTTGCGGGTACCGTCAAGGGCCGCAAAGCGAGCCGTCATGCCACCTCGGACTGGATGAAACTCGAGCAGGAACGCGGTATTTCCGTTACCTCTTCGGTCATGCAATTTCCGTTTGAAGGGCACGTGGTCAATCTGCTGGACACGCCCGGGCACGAGGACTTCTCCGAGGATACCTACCGTACGTTGACGGCGGTCGACTCGGCGATGATGGTCATCGACTGCGCTAAAGGTGTGGAGCAAAGGACGGTCAAACTCATGGAAGTCTGCCGTCTTCGAGACACACCGATCGTGACCTTCATCAACAAGCTCGACCGCGAGGGCCGTGAACCCATCGAGCTGCTGGATGAAATCGAATCGGTACTCGGTATCGTTTGTACCCCAGTCACCTGGCCCATCGGCATGGGCAGCCGGTTGCGCGGTGTCTACCACCTGCCGCAGGACCGGATTTATGTGTATCGGGCGGAAGATCGCCACACGGCCGGCGAAACCGAGATCATCGAGGGACTCGAGTCTGATGCTGCGCGTGAGTTCCTTGGGGATGACTGGCAGGCGTTTGCTGACGAAATAGAGCTACTGCAAGGCGTGTACGCGGAGTTTGATCTCGATGAGTATCTCGCAGCGAGACAAACGCCAGTCTACTTTGGGTCGGCGATCAGCAACTTCGGTGTCCGCGAGTTGCTGGCAGGGTTTGTAGAGCATGCACCGGGGCCGCAACCGAGGGCGGCGGAGGAGCGTGAGGTTGCACCCGAGGAAGAGGCTTTAACCGGTTTCGTTTTCAAGATTCAGGCGAACATGGACCCTGGGCATCGTGACCGTATCGCCTTCATGCGAGTGTGCTCTGGAGAATTCCGACCGGGCATGAAGTTACGCAGCATGCGACTCGGCAAGGACATCAAGTTCCCTGAGGCCATCACCTTCATGGCGGCAGATCGCCAACAGGCAAGTTCTGCAGTCGCAGGGGACATTATCGGATTGCACAATCATGGCACGATCAACATCGGTGATAGCTTCACCGAATCGGGTCAGATCAACTTCACCGGCATACCGAGTTTCGCGCCCGAAATTTTCCGGCGCGCTGTATTGCGCGATCCCTTGCGGCTAAAAGCGCTACAAAAAGGTCTGGCGCAATTGTGCGAAGAGGGTGCCACGCAGCTGTTTAAGCCGATGCGTAACAACGATCTGATTCTGGGTGCGGTCGGCATTCTGCAGTTCGATGTTGTTGCACATCGACTGCGCGAGGAATACGGCGTCGAATGCCAGTTCGAGTCTGTCAACGTACATACCGCTCGCTGGGTGCATGCCGATGACGAGAAAAAACTCGATGAGTTTCGTCGCAAGGCGCACGACAATCTGGCGGTGGATCACAGCGATGCGCTCGTCTATGTCGCACCAACGCGTGTGAACCTTCAACTGACCGAGGAGCGTTGGCCGGATATTCAATTTCGTGCCACGCGAGAACTCTAAACGGAGTCCCTATGAGCCTGCGCCTGCTGAAGGAAAAACCGGTACTGGGGTGGGCGCTCTACGACTGGGCGAACTCTGCGTTTGCGCTGACGGTAGTCGCGACCTTCTTCCCGATCTTTTTTCGTGACTTTTACAGCGCTGGCGAAGACTCCGCGGCTATCACCTCAAGGTTTTCGATTGGCATTTCTACGGCCAGCCTGGTCGTCGCGTTGCTGGCACCGATCCTTGGTGCGGTTGCCGACTCTGGAGGCGTGCGTAAGCGTTTTTTGCTCGGTTTCACATTGCTTGCGGTGGCGTCTGTGCTCGGGTTGTACTTCGTAGAGCAGGGCGACTGGGTAGTTGCTCTCGGACTGTACGCTTGCGCACTGCTCGGTTTCTATGCGGCCAATACATTCTACGACTCCCTGCTGGTCACTGTGACGACGCCTGATCGCTATGAGCAGGTTTCGGCATTGGGATTTGGTATCGGCTACTTTGGCAGCGCGCTGTTGCTTGCCTTCAATACCTGGATGGTTTCAAAGCCAGAGGTGTTTGGCTTCGCGGATGTGACGGTTGCGATGCGTGTTGCATTCGCGATAGTGGCGGTGTGGTGGGCTGTGTTTACCGTACCCTTACTCCTGTTTGTGAAGGAGCCCAAGACGGAAAGTCCGGGATTGATGCGAGCCGCGGTGGACGGTTATCGCACCCTGATTCAGACGCTACGAGATATCCGGCAGTACCGAAACATTGCGCTCTTCCTCGCGGCGTATTGGTTGTACATCGACGGCGTGCACACGTTGATTCTGATGGCCACCGACTTCGGAGCGAGACTGGAGTTCGATCGGAATGATCTGATTGCGGCGATTCTGATTACCAATTTTGTTGGTGCACCCGCGACTATCGCCTTTGGCTTAATGGGCAAACGAATCGGCCCGAAGCGCGCCATCATCATAGGCATTTTCGTTTATCTGCTGATCGCGGCGTGGGGCTTGACGCTCAAAGAGGTCTGGCAGTTCTATGCCATGGCGATCGGCATCGGGCTCGTACAGGGAGGCGTACAGAGCATGAGTCGATCGATGTTTGCGCGTCTGATCCCCGAAGATAAGGCCTCCGAGTTCTTTGGCTTCTACAGCACGCTTGGAAAGTTTGCAGCGATCCTGGGACCGTTGTTGATCGGTATTCTCTCCCGCGTTAGCGACGATCCGCGCATCGCCGTAGTCGCCGTACTACCCTTGTTTATCGGTGGACTGTTACTTTTGGTTCGAGTGAGCGATACGCCTGAAACGGCTGCGCCAGCGACCGCGAATGCCGAATAGCGTGAGCGGCAGTCTGCGCCTGGCGGTCGTGTTGCCAGCGTAGCGCGCCCTCAAATAGTGGCGCGCGAACCGTCGAGCCGCCAGACTGTTTTCGGGTTGTTCGCGACCCACACGATGCGCCCAGCCGGTTGCCGTTTCGCCGCGATGCGCCAGAATGCCAGTGCGACGTTGGGCCCGTCGGAACAACGCTTGGTAGTAATCGGGTCGTGGCGGCTGATGTGCGATCCAGAGATAACCCGTGACCACCGTCATGATGCCAACGAGCACGATCGCGAGCATGATGATCATGTCTTGCCAGCCAACATCCTGAAGTCCGAGTTTCTCCAATAGCTCGCGTTGTGTCTCCGGACCGTAGCCGAGCACCCATTCGTTCCAGCGTGCGTTCACCATGTCCCAGGCGAGCTTCATGCGTTCGAGCATCGCGAGCTCGAACAGGGAGTCAGAGCGTTCCCCTAACTCCCTGAGGGCACTATCGAGGTTTTGTTCGATGCGCTGGGGCGCCACGGCAGCAGTCGGGTCCACACGAACCCAGCCTCGCTGTGGCAGCCAGATTTCCGTCCAGGCATGCGCATCGGACTGTCGAACGATCAGGTAGTCGGCGAACGGGTTAGACTCGCCGCCTTGGTAGCCCGCCACGATACGCGCCGGAATCCCGCCCGCGCGCATCAGGAACGCGTAGCTCGACGCGTAGTGTTCGCAAAAGCCGCGTTGTGTATCGAACAGGAATTCGTCGACGGCTTCGCGACCGAGCGCCGGCGGCGAGAGCGTGTAGTAGTAGGGCTGTTCTGTGAAGTAGTTGAGTACTGCCTGCGCGTAGTCGCGTTGATCGGGATACGTCTTGCGCAGTTGTTCCGCAAAGGCACGAGCTCGCGGATTACTGCCCTCAGGCAAATGCGTATAAAAGCGCTTTTTGCGGGGCAGTAATTCAGGATCGGCACGGTAATCCAGGAATGAGGTAACTGTATATTCGATGCGTTCCTCCACTGGCTGTTGTCGTTGCAGTGTCTGAACTGGGCTCCGATACAACCCGCCACGACCTGTCCAGTCGCTCGGCATATCCAGAGCGAATAGCCAGCGCTGATTGGTGGCTTCCATCCGAACGTTGTAGCGCGCTTCCTGTCCGCGTGCTGTGACGCTTTCATCGCGTGTGCGGTTATGTACCGGGTCGTCTGAGGCCCAACTGCGCCCGTCAAAACGGCCCATTACAATCGCCCGCCAGTAGAGCTGATCTTTCGCAGGCGGTATGCCCTCGAACGTGGCGCGAAACGCGACGGCGTCCGACTCACTCAATTGCGAGATGTCTCCCGGGCTCATGGTCTTTGACAGACCCGTGTTCGCCTTGCCGCTCTCCGTCGGAATTGCCCAGAACGGTCCGGGCACGCGCGGAAACAGCACCCACATGGCGATCAAGACAGGAATCGAGAGCAGCATATGTCTGCGCATTTGCCGGAGATACCAACCATCGCTCAGCGGTTTGCCGCGACGGCCGACGGCGAGCCACGCAGTCACAATGACACTGACAGAAATCAGGAGATATGGCCCGCTCCACAGATATTGCTCAACCAGGAATCCCGCCAACACCATAAACAACGAGATAAACAACAGAACAAACTGGTCTCGTTGTGTACGCGTTTCCAGCACTTTTAGCGCCGCCATGACGGCGAGTAGTGCGCTACCTGGTGCTACGCCATTCAGCCCGTTGTAGGTCTGTAGTACCGCGACAAAACAAATCAGACCGATCGGGGTCCGCACCCACGCATTCACCAGCGGCCCTTTGCTTTGCTCCGCCCACCAGCGAATGCTCATGCAAAGCAGCAGCAGGGCGCTGATCCAGATCGGCTTGTTAAGCAAATGTGGCAGATAGGAAATCAACAACGCCAGCAGAGTCCAGCTCAGCGGTTTTTTGAGTTCGCCAGTGCTACGCATGGCGCAACTCAGGTACGGGTGTGACCAGCGCCAGCGCATTCAGGCACCGATCGCGATGCGACTTGCCTTGGTCAGGTGGGATCTCGCCATCGGGCAGCCTTAGCCCGAACCGTTCGCCGGCGCGCTCGGCGTCGATGATCCAACGTGCCATCACGGCCAACCGGTACTCGAGGTCTCCACCTGGCGTCACTGCAAAATCGATCCACGTCGTATCCGTACCACCGCCGCTGAGCTGACGAGACTTGAGCTGGTCACTGCGCGCCAGTGTCTTCCAGGCGATCAGTCTCGGTGAGTCACCGTCCCGATAGTCTCGCAAGCCCGCGAAGTCGTCGTCGCCTTGATTGCCCTGGTTGCCGCGTGCACGAGCGGGAGCGGGCGGCCGTGGCGGTGCGTCCGTCGCCGGCCTTGGCCACACGATGCAGGTGCACGGGGTGTACATCCATGTCCATGTATTGAGCAAACTCATCGGGAACCGAGTACGGATGCCAAAGCGCTCCACGACCGTCTGGCCGCGGCGTTCTGTCGGCAGCGATACTTTTAGCCTCCCAATACCCTCGCCTGGGATATCGTCGGCAGCGCCGATCTGTTGGCCGACGTAGGCTTCGATGTCCAGTCGCTCGCTGCGACCCTCGTTATGCAACTGCAGCTCAAACTCAACCGGGTCCCCTGCGAAGACCGGCTCTGCAGTGGCGGACAGGACTCGTATGCCAGCGAGATTTTGATGGCAGCGATGCATGGCAACCAAGCCGATTGCTGCCAGCATGAACGTCAGCGCAAAACCCATAGAGTTGTTGTAGTTCATGGAGCCGAGCAGCATCGCGAGGCACACGATACCGAAGGTCACACCGACGCTGGTCGGCAGGATATAGATTCGCTTCGAGCGCAGGGTTAGCGGCAAGTGGTCCTCACCCTGTCGCTTGCGCACCCAGCGTGAGACCTTTGCGTCGGCCCCCTTGCGTAAGCGCTCTATCAGGCGCTTTGCGCTAGGGAATCGCCACCGCATCGAGCACCTGGCGCGCCAGTTCGGTCGCGGTTTGATTGCCAGCGTTGTCGCGTGGGACTAACCGGTGTGTGGCAATCGGGGGGAATATGACCTGAAGGTCTTCGGGGTAGACTGCGTCACGCCCCTTCAAGAGTGCATGAGCTCGCGCGGCGTTAGCCATCGCAATGGATGCACGCGGGGACAAGCCTACGATGAAGCTCGCAGACTCGCGAGTATAGGCAACCAGCGCCTGCAGATAATCCAGCAGTTGTGGTGCGAGTGTGACCTCTGACACCAGCGCTTGCAGCGCGCGAATTTTCTCCGCGTTCAGGACACTGCCGGTCTCGATAATCTTCTGCGCGGTGCTGACGCCTTCGAGCAACTGGCGCTCTGCTTCTGCATCCGGGTAGCCGATGTTGACGGTCATGAGGAATCGATCGAGCTGTGACTCAGGCAGATCGAATGTGCCGATCTGATCCGCTGGGTTCTGCGTGGCAACAACGAAAAATGGGTTGGGCAACGGATGACGTTCACCGTCGACCGTGACCTGCCGCTCCTGCATAGCTTCAAGTAGCGCGCTTTGTGCTTTGGGAGTGGCTCGATTGATCTCGTCCGCCAGCAGCATTTGCGTAAATACCGGACCCGGATGGAAACGGAATGAGCCATCCTTTTTCTGGTAAACCGATACACCGGTTACGTCCGCGGGCAGCAGGTCGCTGGTGAACTGAACGCGCGCAAAGTCGAGCCCCAACACACTTGCCAAGGCTCGGGCCAGGGTGGTCTTGCCGACGCCCGGGACGTCCTCGATGAGCAAATGCCCATTGGCAAGCAGACAGGTCAGCGCGAGATCGATTTGCTCGGACTTGCCGAGAATGATCTCGTTCAATGCTTTGGCTGCATCGCCCAGCTGCGCGCGAAAATCACTACTCGCCGCAGCGATCGAAATCGGGTCGGACACGCTAAATTTCCCGGAATGAGTCTAGACGCCTATCACTATGGCGAATTCAGGCCGGGAGCGCACGCCCTTGGCGCGCAGACTGTGACCGGGCGCACAGCTCTTAGCGTGCGAGCGCTTCGATCTCCGCGAGCTGCGACTCCAGCCGCTCCAGCGTCAACTGATGCTCAGCGGCACGTCGCCGCTCCTCGGCGACCACGGCCTCTGGTGCACGCTCGACAAAATTGGCGTTGCTCAGCTTGCCTTCGGTTCTGGCAAGGTCCTGTGAGGTTTTGTCGCGCAGTTTCCGTAGTCGATCGAGTTCCTTCTCAACATCGATAAGGCCTGCCATCGGCACGCACAACTTCAGGTTGTTGTGGAGCGCCACCGCGCATGCTTCAGGCGAGGTGGCGGCCAGCTCAAGAGACTCAAGGTTGGCCAGGCGCGAAAGTAATGGTTCGAGTGCTGCAACCCGCCGTGCGTCCTCGTCGGTGGCGTCCGCCAGCAGCACTGGTACGGGATTGCCGGGCGCGATGTCCATCTCACCTCGAATCTGTCTCACGCCGCCGATCACTCCCTGCAACCAGGCCATGTCCTGTTCCGCCTCGGAGTCTGACTCGCCGGCTTTCGGCCACGGTGCGGTGCATAAGGTTTCGCGTGACAAACTGAGTCGTTCCGCCACCCTAAGTCCGATCTCCTCGGTTACGAATGGCATGATCGGGTGGAGTGCGCGTAGTAGTGCATCGAGCGTCTCAAGTGCAGTGCGTGCCATGCTGGCCTTTGTCGGCGCGGCAGCGCTGTCGTCGTAGAGCGTTGACTTGGCGAGCTCAACAAACCAATCGCAGAATTCATACCAAGTGAATTCATACATCGCCTGCGCCGCCAGATCGAGTCGGTATCGAGCGAACTGCCGGTCAACTTCGGTCACCATCTGAGTCAGCCTCGATTGAATCCAGCGCTCGGGCAGGGTACCTGCGCGCGCCTCGGCGATATCCAGGTCGACGCCTTCAGTCGCTTGCAAAACAAAGCGTGAAGCGTTCCACAGCTTGTTGCAGAAGTTTCGGTAGCCCTCGATCCGACCAAGATCAAACCGTATGTCGCGTCCATTGGTCGCCAGCGAGGCGAAAGTGAAACGCAAGGCGTCTGTGCCGTATTCGGGAATGCCGTCGGGGAATTGTCTGCGCGTTGCCTTCTCAATCCTTGGTGCAAGATGCGGTTGCATCAGCCTTGTGGTGCGCTTTTCGACAAGGTCCTCCAGTTCGATGCCGTCGATTAGGTCGATCGGATCCAACACGTTACCTTTCGACTTCGACATCTTCTGACCATCCTGATCCCGGATCAGGCCATGGATATAGACTTCGCGAAACGGCACATCTCCGGCGAACTTCATTCCCATCATGATCATTCGAGCGACCCAAAAGAAGATGATGTCGAAGCCGGTGACCAAGACGGTGGTCGGATAGAACGTCTTCAGCTCTGCGGTCTGCTCTGGCCACCCCAGCGTTGAGAAGGGCCATAGCGCCGAGGAAAACCAGGTGTCGAGGACGTCGTCGTCCTGTCGCAATACAACGTCGTCCGCAAGCGAATGCTTCTTGCGAACGTCCGCCTCATCGCGTCCGACGTAAATGCCACCCGCATCGTCGTACCAGGCCGGTATACGATGCCCCCACCACAGCTGGCGGCTGATGCACCAATCCTGCAGATTGTTCATCCAGTTGAAATAGGTCTTGGACCAGTTCTCCGGCACGAAACGAATTTGACCCTCTTCGACGGCGGCAATCGCCGGTTCCGCAAGCGGACCAACACGCACATACCATTGATCTGTGAGGTAAGGCTCCACGACAGTGCCGCTGCGATCGCCGCGTGGCACTTTGAGTGTGTGGTCATCGATGCGTTCCAGCAGACCCAGCGACTCGAATGTCTCGACGACGCGTTTGCGTGCCTCGAAGCGATCGAGACCCGCGAATGGTTCCGGCATGTCGCTGACGATGCGCGCGTCATCGGTCAGGACGTTGATTTGCTCAAGGTTGTGACGCTGGCCGATTTCGTAGTCGTTAAAGTCGTGTGCAGGCGTGATTTTGACGCACCCGGTGCCGAACTCCGGATCTACGTAGTTGTCCGCGATGATCGGAATCTCGCGTCCGACAATCGGCAGTTTGATCGTCTGACCGATGAGGTGCTGGTAGCGCTCGTCATCGGGATGCACCGCGACCGCGGTATCGCCCAGCATGGTTTCCGGTCTCGTGGTAGCCACCGTAAGCGTCCGGCTACCATCTGAGAGCGGGTACTTAAAGTGCCAAAGGTGACCCGACTCATCCTCCGACAGCACCTCCAGATCGGAGAGTGCAGTACGCAAGACGGGATCCCAGTTTACAAGTCGTTTGCCGCGATAGATTAGCCCCTCGTCATGCAGACGAATGAACACGTCGCGCACCACCTCCGATAGGCCCTCATCCATCGTGAAGCGGTCACGGCTCCAATCGACCGAGGCTCCGAGTCGGCGCAGTTGATCGCTGATGCGCCCCCCGGAGGTTCTTTTCCAGTCCCAAACCCGGTCAACGAAAGCATCTCGACCGAGGTCATGGCGCGTCTTGCCTTCACCGTTGAGCTGACGCTCCACGACCATCTGGGTCGCAATGCCGGCATGGTCTGTGCCGGGCTGCCAAAGCGTTGGCACACCGCGCATCCGGTGGTAGCGCGTGAGCGTGTCCATGATCGTGTCCTGGAACGCGTGCCCCATGTGCAGGGTACCGGTTACGTTTGGGGGTGGAATGACGATGCAAAACCCATCGTCTCCGCTTCCTGCGGCAAAATAACCAGCCGCTTCCCATCGTTTGTAGTGAGTCTCCTCAATCGCGTGAGGTTCATAAGTCTTGTGCATGTCCGCGAGTGTATTCGCTGCTCGCTTCTTCGGCTAGGGATCGGGCGTTGTTGAACCTTCGAGTTCGTCTTCGGGGTTCTCACGGCGCCGGCGCACTTCGTCCTCGATCGCTTGCTCGATCAGAATCGCGAGTCCGGCCTTGGTTTCTTCGCGCAGCTGACCGCGAAGCCGATCGGCTGCGTTGTCGATAACGGCATCCAGCAGCTCCTCAACACGTGCGCTGATACGCCCTGCAATATCGGTTCTCAGGCCTTCGGTAAGCGGCAGATGCGCTCTACGTTCGCGGCGAACGACTTTAGTGAGTACTGGAATATCGTCGTCGGACATGGCGCTAGAGTTTGTGAGTGTCGATTTCAAGCCCGGCATCCCGGTAGTGTGCGAACCGGCTTCTCCCGGCTAATCGTGCGGGCTCATCGGCGCCGACGATCTCCGCGATTCGCCATGATCCGGTGGGTGCGGGCGAATCAGCTAGATTGATGATCACCTCAGCATCTGCCGGCGGCTGTGCGGCAGCCTCAGCGATCGTGACCGGTGCCTCGCGCGTTGTGCCGTTCCATAACTCGTGCGGGAGGAAGCTCTCATCCTGGAAGGTCCACAACAGCTCATCAAGGTTCTTTGCATCAGCACCATCGTCAGTGCGGATGTGGACCGTGTGATCGAGTGTCACCGCCTTGCTGGTCAGTCGGCAGGAGAACTGCGCACAGGCGTCCGCTCCGGCCTGCGACAAGATGTAGAAATCGACGCGCGACATCGTCGCCTAGTGCGTGTGCTGGAGTAGATAGTCCACGAGCAGCGGGACCGGTCGGCCAGTGGACCCTTTGCGCGCACCACCGCGCCACGCAGTACCGGCGATATCGAGGTGCGCCCAGCGCATTTCGCTAGCGAATTGCGACAAAAACGCTCCGGCTGTGATGGCTCCGCCCTCACGACCGCCGATGTTGGCGAAATCTGCGAAGTTGCTCTTCAACTGATCGGTGTACTCAGAATCCAGCGGTAGGCGCCAGGCGCGATCCACCGCCCGCTCACCGGCATCGAGTAGCTCGTCTGCGAGATCGTCGTGGTGGCTCATCAGTCCCGAGCGGTGGTGCCCCAGCGCGATGACACAAGCCCCGGTCAGGGTGGCGACGTCGACGATTGCCGCCGGCTTGAAGCGCTTCGAATACGTCAGCGCATCGCACAGGATCAAACGACCTTCCGCATCGGTGTTCAGGATTTCGATGGTCTGCCCCGACATGCTCGTCACAACATCACCCGGACGGGTGGCTCGACCGCTCGGCATGTTCTCTGCGCTGGGTACAACGACGACCAGGTTGATCGGAAGTTTCAACGCGACTGTCGCAGCCATTGCGCCCATGACGGCTGCCGCGCCGCCCATGTCGTACTTCATCTCATCCATCATCGGGCCGGGCTTCAACGAGATGCCGCCGGTGTCGAAGGTGATGCCCTTGCCGACAAGCACTATCGGCGCTTCGCCTTTCTTGCCTCCGCGATAATCCATCTGGATCAGCTTCGACGGTTGCTCAGATCCATGACCAACCGACAGCAGTGAGTTCATCCCGAGTTTGCGCATCTGCGCTTCTTCGAGGACTTTCACGGTCAGCTTGGTGTGCTTGGTCGCAAGTTCGCGTGCGGTTTCGGCGAGATAGGTGGGGTGGCAGACGTTCGCTGGTGTGTTCCCAAGATCACGTGTCAGTTGCATACCTTCCGCGATGCCGGCGCCATGGGCTGCGCCAAGCTCCAGCGACGCATGATCGGCTCGACCGGTCGCGCCGAGCCCGAGTTTTTTGAGTTTGCTCGGTGGGCGTTTCCCTTTGCTCTTGAAGTCGTTGAAACGGTAGTTGTGTTCACCCAGCGCCTGTGCAGCAAGACGTCCGCGGTAGTAGTTATCACAGCCCACGACGTCTTCCGCAGACAGATAGCAGACCGCGTTCGTGATCTTCGGCAAATCAATCTGGCGCAGCGCCGCGCTGACTGCCTTGTGGTACGCACGTCGGTCAAAAGCCGATGCCTTACCGAGGCCGACAACGACGACACGTGGCGATTTCACGCCTTTCAGATCGTTCAGGAGGGTGGTGGCACCCAGCTTGCTGCTAATGTCGCCTTGTTCGATTAGCTTACTGATCGCGCCGCGGGACGCGGTGTCGATAACGCCGGCCGCGTCGCTGAGTTCCTTCTTGTCGTAGACACCGACAATGACGCAATCGGTGCTGCGCTTCGCTGCGCTAGCCGAGGTGGCGAAAAACTTCATGGCTGTATGCTCCTGCAGATCGCTCGGTGGGCGCCTTCGGCCGGCTCCTGATACCATCGCATCACCCCCTCGCCGCCGAGGCGCCGTGCATCATACTATGCTGCGTATTCTGGATCGATACATCTTCCGCGAAACCGCTCAGACCTGGGTCAGTGTTTCGGGCGTATTGCTGCTGATCCTTCTCGCCAACCAAGTGGCGCGGGTGCTCGGAGACGCGGCGAAAGACAAGGTGGCGAAAGATGCGGTGTTCGACGTGATCGGTCTCACGGCGCTGCAATACCTCACCATCATTATCCCGTTCGGCTTGTTTCTGGCGATCATGTTGTCGCTGGCACGGCTGTATAGCGACAGTGAATTACCCGCGATGCTCGCTTGTCGGATCGGGCCTACCGGAATCCTGAGACCACTCATGTGGCTCGCGATGCCGCTCGCAGCTCTGGTCGCCTGGCTTGCGCTGGTGGTGGCGCCCGAATCACTCCGGCGCATCGAAGTCATCGGTGCACAGACCGAACGCGAGCTCGATCTGACGGCGCTCGAACCCGGTCGTTTCGTGACATTTGACGGCGGGGCGGGCGTGATCTTCGCCAGCGATGTTGATGCTGCGGGTGTCCTGAGCGACGTGTTTTTGCAACGCCGCGAGGGTGAATTGGTAGAAGTTGTGGTCGCACGCTCGGGCACACAGCGACAAGCTGAGTCCACAGACTCGCGCATCATCGTGCTCAATGACGGTCGTCGCTATCTTGGGCGTCCGGGTGAGCGAACATTCGAGGTCATTGCGTTCGGCGAGTATGGCGTGCCGTTCGCTTTGCCAGAGCCGGAGGCGTTGGAGCTTGAGCCGGAGGCGCAATCGCTCGCGGTCCTGATCGAGAGTACCGATACGCTGTCGCGTGCCGAGCTGCAGTGGCGACTCAGTATTCCGATCGCGACTTTGGTGCTCGCGTTACTTGCAGTCCCGCTGTCGCGCAGCCAGCCAAGACAGGGTCGCTACGGAAAGCTCGCTGTCGGTGTGCTGGTGTTCATCATCTACTTCAACCTGATGGGAGCTGCGAAAGTCTGGGTTGAGCGCGACACGGTGCCTCGCGAAATCGGTATGTGGTTCGTACATGTGTTGATGCTCGGCATAGGGCTCGTGCTTCTGGGTATGCAGTACGGCTGGTTCAAGTTTCTTGCAAGGCGGCGTAGCGGATGAAGCTGATCGCAGGTTATTTGATGCGCACCGTCGTCGGCGGCACCGGACTTACTTTGCTGGTGTTGCTCGCATTGGCGGGATTCATCGAGTTTGTAGGTCAGATGGACGATACCGGTACCGGAACGTACACCACGCTCGGCGCATTGCTTTACACGACCTTGCGGATGCCGTTGCTGGGCGTCGATATGATGCCTGTCGCGAGTCTGCTCGGTGCTTTGCTCGGTCTGGGGGCGCTTGCGGGTAACAGTGAATTGATCGCTATGCGAGCCGCCGGGATTTCCGCATGGCGTTTGGCTGGCGCGGTCGTCGCCACCGGTTTTGTGCTGTCCATCGGTAGCGCGGTCATCGCCGAGTATCTCGCTCCGCCAATGGATCAGTTTGCGCGCAAATACCGCTCGGCAGCGCGCAGTGATTCGGAGCTCACCGGTACCCAGAACACCTGGGTTCGCGATGGCGATACGATTTTCAACGTCGAGTCGAATGACGGCCAGCTGCGATTTGGAGGCGTGTTCGTTTTCGAGCTGAACAGCCGCGACGGATTGCAGGCGGTCGGGCGTGCTACTCAAGCGGAACTGTCGGGCGAAGAGGGCTGGGTGTTGCAAAACTACGCCGAAACTCGTTTCGATGGGTATGCGGTTGAGGCGGAGGCTGAAGATCAACGCTTGCAAAGATTTAACGTAGACGCCGAGCTGCTGGGCATCGCGGCTTTGCGACCGCGCAGCCTGTCCATAACCGGTTTGCTCGCCTACTTGTCCTACCTCGACAGCAACGAATTAGACAACCGTTCCTACGCAACCGAGCTTTGGCGAAGAGTCGGCGACGCGATTGCCGTGGTGCTGATGCCGGTGCTCGCGCTTGGTTTTGTGTTTGGGTCCCTGCGACGCAGTGGCGCCGGTGCGCGATTGCTGCTCGGCGTGCTTATCGGGCTTGCGTACTTTCTCGTAAGTCGCACCCTTTCCAGCAGCGGTCAGGTCTATGCATTGAATCCTGCACTCGTAGGGCTTGCTCCAGCGTTGCTGCTGTTCGTGGCAACCATCATTTCAGTGCGACGTATTCGCTGACCGCGTCAGGCCTTTTTTCGTTTCTTGAGAACGACCATGCGAGTTGCGGATACTCGGTCGTGCCAGGTGCGACCTTCGGCGTCCAGATACTGCCACCAGATGCCGGCGCCAGCGGGTACCCACGCGAGGATACCGATGAGTGCGCGTGTGATCAGTTGCGGCCAGGTGAAAGGCGATCCATCCGCGCTAACAAGCTCCAGTCGCCAAGCTTTCATACCCAGCGTGCAATGCTTCAGACGCCACGAGACGGCGAAATAGGCGACAGCAAGCGCAAGGTTGTAGGCCAGGTAAATAACGTAGGCGATGCCGTCATCGGTCGTAATGGCACCGCCGTTGATCAGAACCGGTGGGAAGCCCGCGAGCAGGCAAACGGCAAGCACGCCGAGTAGATCGTAGACGAGCGCGCTGGTGCGTCGCAGTAAGGTAGGTTTCAGGGCTGAGTCGGGCAGAGTGTTCAAAGTTTCGGGCTTCTCGGTTAACGGGGCGAATTTGGCGAGGTGGATGCTAGACTTTCGCGACTCAACACGGCGAGGAGAGCGTCAGTTGGATACCTCGGTTGTAGTTTATGGTGATCAACGTTCGGGCAACTGTCGCAAGGTCGTATGGGCCTTGGAAAAAGCCGGCGTTGCGTATGACTGGCGTGAGGTCGACATCATGGCCGGCGACACGCGAGATCCTGATTTTCTACGATTGAACCAGAATGGCAAGGTGCCGACCGTTTGCCTGGCCGATGGGCGCGTGCTTTGTGAGTCCAACGCCATCCTCTGGTATTTCTGTGAAACGACCGACTGGATCCCCGAGGATGCCTTCGAGCGCGCTCGGGTTCTGCAGTGGATGTTCTTTGAACAATACAGCCACGAGCCGTATATCGCTGTCCGGCGCTTCATACGACAGTACCTGGATTGGCCGAATGAACGTTATGACGACTACGTGGCTCGAGAAGCGGGCGGCCATGCAGCGCTCAACGTGATGGCCAACGTCCTCCGGGAATCTGCGTTCATAGCGGGAGACCAAATGACGGTTGCCGATGTGGCTCTCTATGCGTACACCAGTGTTGCGCACGAGGGTGGGTTCGATCTGAAGGACTATCCGCTGATCCAGTCCTGGCTGGCTCGATGCGAGCAGAACCTCCCGCAGGGAGGATAGCCGCCGAGGTCTGTTATAGTTCGGACAAGTCTACGAAATAGCCAAGGTTGACAGAGTTGACCGAACCGGTTGCGACGCGCAACGCTCCGGCCATTATTCCAAGGCCGGAACACACGATTTCGCGTAAACACATATCGAGAGCAGCGCTAAAGGTGCTCTACCAATTGCATGAGGCCGGACACCAGGCGTTCCTCGTCGGTGGGGCTGTGCGCGATCTGTTGCTCGGTGGTCGACCGAAAGACTTCGACGTTGCGACCGATGCCGAGCCCGAGACGATTCGTGCCTTGTTCAGGAGTTCGCGGATCATCGGCCGTCGGTTCCGTCTGGTGCACGTTCGGTTCGGCCGTGAAATCATCGAAGTGGCCACGTTTCGGGCCGACGCTCGGGATACTCAGGAAGGTATCACCGAATCTGACGATAAAGGGCGGCTGCTTCGTGACAACGCCTATGGTGCGATTGACGATGATGTGTGGCGACGCGATTTCACGGTCAACGCGCTCTACTACAACATCGCCGATTTCTCGGTCTGGGACTATGTCGGCGGCGTCGCCGATATCAAAAAGTCCCAACTCAGCCTGATCGGCGATCCCGAGACTCGTTTGCGCGAGGACCCGGTACGCACACTGCGCGCGGTTCGCTTCAGTGCAAAGCTCGATTTCGAACCGGATGAGCCTCTGCGTAAAGCCATGGCGGAGCATCGGGGTCTACTCAAGGATGTGCCAGCGGCAAGGCTGTTCGACGAATTTCTCAAATTGTTCCAGGCCGGGTTTGCCAGCAAGAGTTACCGAGCCTTGCGCGAACATGCGGTGTTCAGGGTGCTGTTTCCCGATGCCTCAAAAGGGCTGGGTGCGCCGGACGGTGACAAGTTCGAGCGTTTCATTCAGATGGCGCTCGACAACACCGATAAACGGGTCGCCGAAAACCGACCGGTAACGCCGATGTTTTTGATCGCGGTGTTCCTGTGGTGGCCGATCAAGGCACGCGCCCGCGCCTTGCAGGAAGACGATGGTATGACGCCGACGCAGGCATTGGGTCAGGCGACGTTCGAGTGTCTTGCGCGCCAGCAGTCGATCATTGCAATCCCGCGACGCTTTACGGTGCCCTTACGTGAAATGCTGACGTTGCAACCGCGTTTTCAGCGAACGCGTGGCGGACGCTCGATGGGCTTTCTTGAACACCGCAGATTCCGGGCGGCCTATGACTTTATGCTCTTGCGCACTGAGATTGGTGAGGTCGACGAGGAGATCGCGAAGTTCTGGACCGATGTTCAAGATCAGGATCGCGCCGCGCGTGAGAAGTCTTTTGGCATGAGACACGACACCACACGGACCAAGGCGCCGCGCAAGCGGCGCCGTCGGCGTCGCCGCAAGCCGTCGGGAGACGGCGGCTCTGCCGATTGAGATGATCGAGGCGGGCGTCATCTGGACCAGTGCGTATGTCGGTGTGGGCGCCAATCTGGAGGCACCTTCGGATCAAGTTGACGAGGCGATCACGCAACTTCGCAAGATCGACGCCGTGCGCGTATTCGCGACTTCTGCGAAATACCGTACAGCGCCTGTGGGTCCCGGCGACCAGCCCGACTATTGCAACGCAGTGGTTGCACTCGTGACGACGTTGGAGGCACCGGGATTGCTCGACGCGTTGCAATCGATTGAGCAGGCCATGGGTCGAGTGCGCGACGGCGACCGATGGGGGCCGCGTGTCATTGATCTGGATTTGTTGCACGTGCCCGGCGTCGCCATGCAAGACGATGCGCTCACCTTGCCGCACCCGCGTATTCTCGAGCGAGCGTTTGTATTGATTCCGTGGGCCGACGTCGCCCCGCAATTGGTATTGCATGACGGCCGAACGGTTGCATGGCATGCCGCTTCCATCGACAACACAGGCGTTTCCGATTGGCCGGTGGCAACGGATGGGAACGCATGACCAGTGCGTCTGAAACGCCGCGCCTGATTGTGGTCGAAGGGCCTGTCGGGGTTGGGAAGACCGCACTGGCCAGCCGTCTCGCAAGCGCCTTGGATGCCGAGCCTGTGCTCGAAGAACGGGCAGCGAATCCATTCCTGGAACGCTACTACCAAGGTATCCCGGGGAATGCCTTGCCGGCGCAGTTGTTTTTCCTGTTCGAACGGGTACGCCAACTCGATGCGCTCAGGCAGGACAGTTTGTTTGCCAGTACTCGCGTTGCAGACTTCCTGTTTGACCGTGATCGATTGTTTGCGGAGTTGACGCTGGATGCCGCCGAGGCCGCTCTCTACCAGCAAGTCTGTGACAGTGTTGCCGTTGATCCGCCGTCACCCGACCTCGTGATCTATTTGCAGGCTCCGGTACCTGCACTGCAGGGTCGCTTGTCGCGTCGCGGTGAGGCATTTGCGCGCTCGGTCGATGCGACTTTTCTCGAGCGCGTTACGGCTGCCTACGCACGGTTTTTCCACGCTTATGACGCCTCACCTCTGTTGATCGTCAACACTGCAACCTTTGACCCCGTGCAAAACGATCGGGACTTTGCGGCCCTGTTGGACGAGATCATCGCGATCCCGCGTGGTCGGCGCTTTTTTAACCCCGTAACCGCCAACATTGCCTGATTGCTTGCGTTATTATCCGCGCCATGTATACGCAACTTGAACAGCGCGATATGGATCGCCCGCCCGTCAACGTGGCGACACTGCGCAAGATGAAGGGCAACAAAACCCCCATTGCCTGTATCACCGCCTACGATGCAAGTTTTGCGCAATTGGTAGACCGGGCCGGCGTCGACGTCGTGCTCGTTGGCGATTCGCTTGGCATGGTGATTCAGGGGCATGACACTACCGTCCCGGTGACGGTCGATCATATGGTCTACCACGCCAAGACGGTCGCCAGAGGCCTGAACCACGCCTTTCTGATGGTCGATATGCCGTTTATGAGCTACACGTCGCCCGAGCAGGCACTCGAGAACGCGGTGCGGCTGATGCAGGAAGGTGGCGCCATGATGATCAAGCTCGAGGGCGGCGAAGGACAGTTTGAGATCGTTGAGCATCTCGCGCGTCACGACATCCCGGTTTGTGCCCACATCGGTTTAAAGCCGCAGAGCGTTCACAAAATAGGTGGATTCAAAGTTCAGGGACGTGAACCCGATCGCGCCGCTGAGATGGTCCGTGCAGCGGAACGTCTGCAATCGTCAGGAGCCGACATCGTCTTGCTCGAATGCGTGCCGAACGAGCTCGGTGCCGCGGTAACCGAGGCCCTGGATGTGCCGGTTATCGGTATCGGCGCGGGCCCGGACGTGGATGGGCAGATCCTCGTGCTGTACGACATCCTGGGGATCACGCTCGGAAGAACGCCGCGTTTTGTGCGTAACTACACGCCCGGCACCGATTCTCCGCTCGAGGCGATCGCGCGCTACGTCGAATCGGTGCGCGATCGCTCGTATCCAGCGCCGGAACACTGCTTCTCCTAGGCGTCCGATAGCACCATGGAGGTTATTCAGGCGGTCTCTGTACTGCGCGAGCAGATTCAGACCTGGCGTGATACCGGCGCAAGAATCGCGTTCGTGCCAACCATGGGCAATTTGCATGCGGGCCACCTCGCGCTGGTTCGCAAAGCCGCTGAGCTAGCCGACCATGTCGTTGTCAGTATCTATGTGAACCCGACGCAGTTCGGTGCCAACGAAGACTTCGGAGCCTATCCAAGGACATTAGCGGAAGACTGCCGGCAACTCATGAGTGTTGGGGCCGATTTGGTGTTCACGCCGGATGAAACGGCGATGTATCCCTACGGCGTTCGCAATGCGACGATCGTGAGCGTGCCGGGCGTTACGAGCATGCTGGACGGTCGACACCGCCCTGGACACTTTGATGGCGTTGCCAGCGTTGTTTGCCGATTGTTCTCCATGGTGACGCCGGACGTTGCAGTGTTCGGGCAGAAGGACTATCAGCAGGTGCTTGTGATTCGACACATGGTGCGAGATTTGTCGCTTCCGGTGAACGTCGTGAAGGTAGAGACTGAGCGCGAGACCGACGGTCTGGCGATGAGCTCGCGAAACCAATATCTGACCGCAGAAGAACGTGCCATCGCGCCGTTGCTCTACCAACAACTGCAAAGCATCTCCGATTCCCTGATTGCGGGTGAGCGCAACTACAAGTCGCTGCGCGCCGAGGCACGCGCCACGCTGGAGGAGGCGGGTTTCCTTCCTGACTATGTGACCATCCGCGATCCGCTCACGCTGAAAAAATCCTCACCGACTGACGCACGTTGGGTGGTTCTTGGCGCCGCGACTCTGGGACGCGCGCGCCTGATCGATAACCTGGAAGTAGCGCTCACCGATTGAGTGCGTTCTAGCCTTCCTCAGCGAGCAGTTCCGCGTGCATCAGATCGTGCGTCGCCTGATCTGCAGCGTTGGTTACCGGGAATTCCAGCGGCAGGCGCTCCAACGTACTCGCAACGATCTTGGCGACCTCAATACGCATGGCGCGCTTGTCGTCGGCCGGAATGCAGTACCAGGGCGCCCAGGGTTTCGACGTTGACTCGATCGCCGATTGATAGGCGGCCATGTACTCCGTCCAGTTGCGACGCTCCCGCACGTCATTCGGTTCAAACTTCCAGTTCTTCTCGGGCTCCGATAGTCGCGCCAGGAATCTCTGTCGTTGCTCTTCGCGCGACACATTCAGGAAGAACTTCAGGATGACCGTGCCGTTGCGTGCGAGGTGCGCTTCCTGCTCACGAATGGAATGCAGACGATCGTCCCATATCGTTTCGAGATCGATGGGGTAGGGCAGTTGCTGATTGTCCAGAATGCCCGGGTGCACTCGAACGACAAGCACTTCTTCATACTGGCTGCGGTTGAACACGCCGATACGTCCGCGTTCGGGGAGTCGTTTGGTGGTGCGCCAGAGAAAGTCATGATCGAGTTCGAGCGATGAGGGACGTTTGAAGCTCCAAACCTGGCAGCCCGCCGGATTTACACCCGACAACACGTTGCGGATCGTGCTGTCTTTGCCGGCTGCGTCCATGGCCTGAAACACCAGCAGAACGGCAAACTTGTTTTGTGCGTAGAGCATTCGTTGAGACGTCGCGATACGTTTCACGGTGCGGCGCAGGGTTTTCTTGGCTGGCTTTCGATCCAGGCGTTCACCGTGGAGTGTGACCATCTTGCCGAGGTCGAAACTACCATCGGTGGCAGCAAGCCAGGGGTTGTCAGTCAGTGAGATATCAGGCGCGTTCATGTACGGACTCCTCGGCGAGCGCACGGCGTTGTGTTTGCCCCCAACGGGCATGTTCGGCGACCAATGCGTCGTCGCACTTTGCGAGATGCTCCAGTGCGGCGTCAATCGCGGTATCGGGATCGGTCGCATTACCGAGCGCTACGGCAAGGTTGCGCCGCCATCGCGTGAAGCCGATTCGACGGATCGAGCTGCCAGCCATGTCCGACAACCAATCCGTTTCTGATTGCATCGCGAGCCCTGCGAGTGTTGCGTCGCGCAAGCCGTGCCGAGGGGCGAAGTCCGTTTCGTCGCTGATGCGCGCGAACTTGTTCCATGGGCAAAAAAGCTGGCAGTCATCACAGCCATAGATTCGATTGCCGATACCTTTGCGCAGACTCTCGGGAATCGGACCATCCTTTTCTATGGTGAGGTAGGAAATACACCTGCGCGCATCGAGTTCATACGGCCCGGTTATCGCGCGCGTCGGGCACACCTCGATGCAGGTCGTGCAACTGCCGCAGTGATCGGTCGACGGTGTATCGACCGGTAATTCGAGATCGGTGTATAGCTCTCCGAGAAAAAACCATGAACCTGCTCGATTGTTGATCAGGTTGGTGTGTTTCCCGATCCAGCCAAGACCGGCTTTTTGCGCCAGCGGTTTCTCCATCACGGGCGCACTATCGACGAAAGCCCGATAGCCAAATTGCCCGATTTGCTCCTCGACCGCTGCCGCGAGTTTCTGCAGACGGGGCCGCATGACTTTGTGGTAGTCGCGGCCCAGCGCGTAGCGCGAGACGTAAGCTTTGCTGGGATGGTCGAGCATCGCGATCGCCTGCTCGCCTTCCTCGGGCAGGTAGTCGAGCCGAACACAGATCGCACGCACAGTGCCGGGTACCAGGAGATCCGGCTTCCAGCGCTTCTCGCCATGCCGCGCCATCCACTCCATGTCGCCATGCCGATGCTCGGCCAGCCAACGTTGCAGGCGGTCACCGGCCTGGCCGAGATCGATGTCGCTCACCCCGAATGCATCGAATCCGAGCGCGTAAGCGGTTTGTTCGATGGTGCGGTACAGGGATCGCAAACGTGCATTGGATTCGTCTGACGACATTCCCGGAGTATAATTCGAGACGTGATTACCCTGCCGGTTGATATTTTCTCTGCTGACGGTGTGCGCGAGCTTGACCAGCGCGCAATCGATCAGTTCGGTGTGCCTGGCTATACGCTCATGCGCCGAGCTGGCGCTGCCGCGCTGTCGGTCATGAATCAGCGCTATCCGGGACTACGCTCCCTGCTGGTGCTTTGTGGCGGCGGCAACAACGCGGGCGATGGCTACGTGGTTGCGCGTCTGGCTCGTGCCGCCGGATTGGCGGTCCGCGTAGTTGCTTTCAGTGATCCGGAGGACTTAAGCGGGGATGCGGCGCGTGCCTACGAGGAGTTCGCTGCCGCTGGCGGGCGTCTGCGGGCCTGGGATCCGGCGTTAGTCGATGGGGTTGGGATGGTCGTTGACGCCCTTATCGGCAGCGGGCTAAAGCGCGACGTTGCGGACGAGTATGCAGCGGCGATTCGAGTGCTGAACACGGCCGCCACGCCAGTCACGTCTCTTGATATTCCATCAGGACTCGACGGCGATACCGGCATTGTGCGCGGGATCGCAGTGCGGGCCGACCTGACCGTGACCTTTGTTGGGCTCAACAGCGGTTTGTTTCTGGCCGCGGGTCCGGCGCATTGCGGCCGTTTGGTGTTCGCCGATCTGGAGTTGCCGCGCGCGGTATACGCCGAGACGACTCCGGTGTTGCGTCGCCAGTATCGAGACGAAGTGGCTGAGACGCTGCCCCGACGTGATTTAAATGCGCACAAAGGACAGTTTGGCCACGTACTTTGTGTCGGTGGCGCTGAAGGCATGCCGGGTGCCGCACGCTTGAGTGCCGAGGCGGCACTGCGTGGTGGGGCTGGCCTTGTGACCGTGGCAACCGCCAAGTCACACGCGGCAAGTATGGTTGCCGCCCGTCCGGAATTGATGACCGATGGTGTTGAGGACGAAGCCGCCATCGACCAACTGATCGCGCGGGCAACCGTCATCGCGTGTGGGCCAGGCCTGGACGTCACCGAATGGAGTCGCATGCTGCTCGGGCGTGTTCTTGCCTCGGGAAAGCCAATGGTGCTCGATGCGGATGCGCTCAATCTCATGAGTGAAGACAATAGCGTCTGGGGCCGTCTGGAGGCGCCTTGCATCATCACGCCGCACCCGGGCGAGGCGGCGCGTTTACTCGGCACGAACCCGCAGTCCGTGCAATCCGATCGGTTGACCGCTCTCGCAGAGCTGCAAGCGATGACTGGCGCTATCGTCGTCTTGAAAGGGGCGGGCACGCTGGTCTCCGATGGCGGATCGACACCGAGCATCTGCCCTTTTGGCAACCCAGGTATGTCGGCACCCGGCATGGGGGATGTGCTCACCGGCTTGATTGCTGCCTTGTTGGCGCAGGGTCTTGCCCCGGCTACGGCGGCGCGCACCGGGGTATTGGTGCATGCGTTGGCCGGTGATTCCGCAGCGCGTCGTGGCGAGCGCGGGTTGTTGGCGGGTGAGCTGCTCGGAGAGCTCAGGCATTGGCTCAATCCGCGCCACTGACCTACGGTATCCACCTGACTGACGAGGGCGCGACCACCGCATTCGGTGGTCTGCTGGCCAACGCGATTCAACGCGCGAATGCGACTTCGATGTTACTCACGCTCACAGGCGATCTCGGCGCCGGCAAGACCTCATTGGCGCGTGGTCTGATTCGCGGACTCGGGCATACAGGCTCCGTGCCGAGTCCGACCTACGCGCTGCTTGAGCCGTATCAACTCGAGTTTGCAACGGTCACCCATCTCGATCTGTACCGGTTGGCCGATGCATCGGAACTCGAATTTCTGGGCTGGCGCGATCTCGGCGATAGCATCCGCATCGTCGAATGGCCGGAGCGCGTTCCCGAGCTTGTCACGGACGCTGATTTGGATATTCGCCTGAGACCTGAAGGCGAGGGTCGAGCCGCGATGGTCGCTGCGGGCAGCCCTACGGGACAGTCGATACTGCAGGCAGTGCTTACGAATCAAGGTTAGGTTGCAACTCTACTTCTATAATTTAGTTGAGTTTTTATTGAAATCGGACGGTATGCGGAGATAGTATCTACCCAACATAATCCGATGTGATCGACCGATGATGACTATGTTGCGCTTGTTGGGCATATTTTTGCTTCTGGCACCCTCGGTGGCCGGTGCAGGCGCGGTCGTCAACGGGGTTCGTGCCTCGACCGAGGCGAACCATACGCGAGTGGTCTTCGATCTTAGCGGTCCAGCGCGCTACAACCTCTTCACGCTACGCCAGCCTGACCGGGTCGTCATCGACATCGTCGACGGCAAACTGGGTGCATTGGCGGATCGCTTGCCCAAAGATATCGGTGTGGTCCGCACGATCCGCGCGGCAGAGCGCGGGCAGGAAGGTCTGCGCATCGTGCTGGATCTTGACCACGCGATCAGAGCGCGCAGCTTTCTCGCTGGACCCGCACGCGGTAGTGCGGAACGTCTCGTGATCGATCTCGGCGAGCGCGCCGCGACGCCAACCGTCAAACGTCTGACTCGCTCCAGTCGCGATATCGTGGTCGTGCTCGATCCCGGACATGGTGGGCATGATCCCGGCGCAGTCGGTAAGCAGCGCACCTACGAGAAGGACGTCGTGCTCGCGATCGCTCGGCGACTGCGCAAATTGATTGACGCAGAGCCCGGTATGCGGGCTCTGATGGTTCGCGACCGAGATGTGTATATCGACCACTGGGCGCGGATGGAAATCGCCCGAAGCGCAAATGCTGATTTGTTTGTATCGATCCATGCGGATGCGGTAGAGGATCGGCGAGCGCGCGGCTCTTCGGTGTATGCGTTGTCACTGGAGGGTGCGAGTAGCGAAGCGGCTCGGCGCCTGGCAGCCGATCAAAACGCCTCGCTCATCGGCGGTGTGGAGCTGACCGACAAGGAGCCCGACCTCGCGCGGGTGCTGATGGACCTCTCACAGACTGCGACTCTGAATTCCTCGATAGAGATCGGCCAGCTGGTGCTCAATCAAATGGGCGGTGTAAATCGATTACACCGCCGCACGGTGCAGCAGGCTGGCTTCATCGTGTTGAAATCGCCGGATGTGCCCTCGATTCTTGTTGAGACCGCCTACATCTCCAATCCGCAGGAAGAGCAGAATCTGCGCAGCGCGGCGCATCAGGAGAAACTGGCACAAGCAATCTTTTCGGGCATTCGCGAGCATTTTGTGGAAAATCCACCTGTGGATAGTCTTTTTGCACAGTTGGACCACAGTCAGGCGCTCGCCCGAACCCATACGATTTCTCCCGGCGATACGCTGAGTGAAATCGCTGACCGCTACAGAGTGAGTTTGGCGCGGCTGCGTCAGGAAAATGCTCTGACGAGTGACCGTATCCGCGTGGGCCAGGTGTTGCGTATACCCGGAGGGTAATCGACCCGGTGCCCATTCAGCAGCTGCCCGATCATTTGATCAATCAGATCGCGGCGGGAGAAGTCATTGAACGGCCCGCGTCCGTCGTCAAGGAGCTGGTCGAGAACAGCCTCGATGCGCGCGCGCAGCACATCGGTATCTCGATCGAGGCGGGCGGTGCGCGACTGATCGAGATCACTGATGATGGCGTTGGCATCGCAGCAGACGAGTTGCCACTCGCGCTATCGCGCCATGCGACCAGCAAGATTACGAGCCTTGAAGACCTGTCCTCGGTCGCGTCCCTCGGTTTCCGCGGGGAGGCGTTGCCCAGCATCGCATCGGTCGCGCGCGTGGAGCTCGCGGCACGCACTGAGTCCGGTGAGCATGGTGCGATGCTCGCGGTTCAGGGAGGTGCCGCGCATGACATTGTGCCGACAGCCATGCGCAGCGGCACGCGGGTGACGGTCCGGGATCTGTTCTACAACACGCCGGCGCGCCGAAAGTTCCTGCGCACGGAGAAAACTGAATTTACGCATATCGAACGGGTCGTTCGGCGTCTCGCGCTCGCACATCCCTCAGTCGCTTTTACACTCAAGCACAATGGACGCACTTCGATGCACCTCGCCGCGGTACCGAGTGGCGAAGGACCGGAACGCCGGATCGAGCAACTGCTCGGTCCCGAGTTCATCGCAGCGGCCATTCCTGCGAGTCAGCATCGGGAGGGGCTTGCGATCGATGCGTGGCTCGCCGCTCCTGCGTTCAACCGCTCACAGCCAGATATGCAATACGCTTTCGTCAATGGGCGATGGGTGCGTGACAAAACGATCATGCACGCCGTGCGAATGGGTTATCAGGATGTTCTGTTCCACGGCAGACACCCTGCCTACGTCATGTGGATTTCAATGGATCCCACGCGGGTTGACGTGAACGCGCACCCAGCCAAAACCGAGGTGCGATTCCGCGACTCGGGCGCGATACACACATTGGTGCAACGAACCGTCACCGATGCCATGCAGTCGACAAAGCCAGGAACCGAACGAAATGCGGTAACTGGATCGCCGGCACAGCAGGCGCCTGTATCTCAGTCAGGCCTGTCATTGGTGACGCCGAATTATGCGCACCGCGCAACACCCGCGGACACAACCAGCACAACCAATTGGACTAATCTTGTGCGAGAAATGCCGACTGCGATTCCTCCGGTGGTTGACGATGCGCCGCCGCCGCTAGGCTTCGCGGTAGCGCAAATTCACGGCGTGTTTATTCTTGCTGAGAATGCTGAGGGTCTCGTGATCGTTGATATGCACGCGGCGCATGAGCGCATTACCTACGAGCGCTTGAAGAAGGCACACGCGGATCGTGCAATGGTTCGCCAACCGCTCCTGGTGCCGTTGCGACTCAATGTGTCGCGCGCTGAAGCAGACTTGTGCGAGGCGAACGCGGAAATGCTGCAGCAGGCCGGTATGGTCGTTGAGCGCGGTGGGCCCGAGGCCGTGATCCTGCGTGAAATTCCTGCACTGCTCGACACCACTCGTGCGGAGTCGCTGCTACGCGATGTGCTTGCCGATTTTGAATCGCTGGGGCGCAGCGGTCGGATTGCGGCGTTCACCGACGAGTTATTGGCAACGATGGCTTGTCATGCGTCTGTCCGCGCCAACCGACAGCTGACGTTGCCTGAAATGAACGCGCTGCTGCGCGACATGGAAGCGACGGATCGGGCGGATCAGTGCAATCACGGCCGACCCACTTGGACACAGCTTGGCATGTCGGATCTCGATCGCCTCTTTCTCCGGGGGCAATAGTGTCTAAGGGCGCGCGCGGCACTGTGCTGTGCCTTATGGGGCCGACGGCCATGGGTAAGACCGAGATCGCGATGCGAATCGCCGATCGCTTGCCGGTGGATTTGATCAGTGTGGACTCGGCGCTGGTGTACCGCGGCATGAATATTGGCACGGCCAAGCCATCACCCGAGACGTTAGCACGCTACCCTCACGCACTGATTGACATCGTCGATCCCGAGCAACCCTATTCTGTGGCGCAGTTTGTGCACGATTGCACAGGAGCCATCGAAGCGAGTCACGCCAGGGGTCGCACGCCATTGTTGGTGGGTGGGACTATGCTGTATTTCAAGCGACTGCTGGATGGTCTGGCCGATTTGCCGGAGGCAGACCCTGACTGCAGGCGTGAACTCGATGCGCAAGCACTACGCGTCGGCTGGCCTGAAATGCACCGAGAGTTGACCCGTGTTGACCCGGATGCCGCCGCTAGAATTGCGCCGAATGATGCGCAGCGTATCCAGCGAGCGCTTGAAGTGTATCGATTGACCGGACAACCGATCAGCGCGCTGCAATCAAACCCGAAGAAAATCAACAACGAATGGACAATGGCGCGAATGGCCTTGTTGACCAGCGATCGTGCTGTGTTGCACGACCGGATTCAGCAGCGATTTAGACAGATGGTCGAAGCGGGGCTCGTTGATGAGGTGAAGGAGCTGCTACAGCGGCCTGGCGTGCACACTGATCTTCCCAGCCTGCGAGCGGTTGGGTATCGTCAGATCGCTGCCTGGTTGGCGGGCAAATGTGAGTATGAGCAGGCGATCCAGGACGCGATGACCGCCACTCGCCGTTTGGCAAAGCGTCAGCATACGTGGCTTCGCGGTATGCCGGATGTACACGTATTCGATCCCCTTGAAAGCGATCCGATTGGCCCCATCACTAAATTGTGTGGAGAAGCGATCGCTGCTGGAACCGCTCCGATTTAACCTCGGTATTCTTGACAGCGTTGTCTCGAATCCTGGGCAAGGAAGCCGCGAAACGCTGTGCTACCATCGAATTTCATCTAGAGGGCCATTTCGTGCTTGGGCAGCTCGCGGGGTCCTCGTGGGCAAAAAGAAGGAGATTCCTATGGCAAAGGGACAATCACTGCAGGATCCGTTTCTCAATATCCTGCGCAAGGAAAAGGTGCCGGTTTCTATCTACCTGGTGAACGGGATCAAGCTACAGGGGCAAATCGATTCGTTCGATCAATTCGTTGTGCTTCTGAAAAACAGCGTTAACCAGATGGTGTACAAGCATGCGATCTCGACGGTTGTACCGGCGCGCAACGTGCGTTTGCCACTGAGTGATGATGACGGTCGAAGCGACGACGACTAATTACGGATTGCCTGCGATTGATGCAGGCGACATTCATCATGTTTGAGCGGCCGAAATCGGGCGAACGTGTACTGATCGTTCATCCTCAGTTTTTTGGTCGCAATACCTGTGACCTTCAAGAGTTTGTTGAGCTGGCGTTATCCGCCGGCGCAGACGTTCTTGATAGTGTGATTGTGCAGCGTTCTCAGCCTGAATCCCGATTTCTGATCGGACGTGGCAAAGTCGCTGAGCTCAAGGATCGGGTGCGTCATGAACAGGTGGAGCTACTGCTTGTCAGTCACGCGCTGACGCCGACGCAGGAGCGAAACCTCGAGCGCGAGCTGAAGTGTCGTGTCCTCGATCGAGCGGGTTTGATCCTCGATATCTTCGCGCAACGCGCGCGCTCGTTTGAGGGCAAGCTGCAAGTTGAGCTTGCTCAACTGCGGCACCTGTCGACACGACTGGTACGCGGCTGGACTCACCTGGAGCGTCAGAAGGGTGGCATCGGGTTACGCGGTCCCGGTGAAACTCAGCTCGAAACGGACAGACGCCTGGTGCGCCAGCGAATCACGCGATTGACTGAGCGGCTGCGTAAAGTCGATCAGCAGAGAGAGCTCGGTCGGCGTAACCGCGTCCGTAATCGCATGCCGACGATTGCGCTGGTCGGGTACACCAACGCCGGCAAGTCGACGCTGTTCAACGCGCTGACTGATTCCGGCGTCTACGCAGCCGATCAGTTGTTTGCCACACTCGACCCAACGCTCCGTCGTTGGGCGCTGTCGGCGCAGCGTGAGGTGGTGTTGGCAGATACCGTCGGGTTTGTGTCAGACCTGCCGCATGAGTTGGTCGCTGCATTCAAGGCGACACTGACAGAGACGCGCGAGGCAGACCTGATCGTGCACGTGATCGATGCCGCCGATCCTGAACATGCGCTGCGCGAGACGCAGGTGAATGAGGTGCTCGAGGGTATCGGCGCGGGCAAGGTGCGCCAGCTTCGCGTATACAATAAAATAGATATTGAGGGACGCCTACCACAGTTTCGCGGCGCATCCGACGCGGCTCCTGCCAGCGTCTGGGTAAGCGCGCAATCCGGTGACGGTCTGGATTTATTGCGAACAGCGGTAGCGCAACTGGTCGCTTTGGATCATGTGCAAGGAACTTTGGTGCTCAGCGCCCAGGAGGGTTTGCTGAGATCTCGTCTGTTTGATGCTGGTGCGGTTCGCTCTGAGACCTACACCCAACAAGGCGAGTGTGAGTTAACAATCGATATGGAACGAGTGGCGTTCGAACAGCTATGTGCGGAAACCGGACTGGTGCTGGATCGAATCAATCAATTGAATCCCGACGCAGAAGCGTCAACCGCGGTCGCGCAGGCGAGCGCTTGAATTTGAACGGGTAACGATATGGCTTGGAATGAATCTGGCAACGGCCAGGACCCATGGGGCAACAACAACCGCCGGCGAAAGGCGCCGAATGATTTGGATAAGATGATCGGAAACTTTCAGCGCAAGATTTCCGCGGCATTCGGCGGCAAGGGCGACGATGATGGCTCTGCGGCCGGTTTGATCGGCATCGTCGTGGTGGCGTTGGTTTTCTGGTTGGCAACGGGCTTCTACCGTGTCGACCAGGCGGAGCGTGGTTTGGAGCTACGGTTCGGCCAGTACACGGAAACCACAAACCCAGGATTGCACTGGCACTTGCCTTATCCGATCGAGCGCGTTGAGAAGGTCAACGTGTCGTTAATCGATCGATTCGAGCAGGAAATCCAGATGCTGACCGCCGACGAGAACTTCGTCGTCATCAACCTTGCGGTGCAGTTCCGTCGCACGATCCCGTCGGACTACGCGTTCAATGTGCGTGACCCGGAGGAGACACTTCAGGACGTCAGCGAGAGCGCGATCCGTGAAGCGGTTGGCGCCCACCCGGCGGATTTCACGCTCTTGGACAACCGGGCGCAGGTCGCGGATCAGACGAAGGTGTTGATCCAGAGCGCACTCGACGAATACAAAGCGGGAATCGAGATTACCGCGATCAACCTGCAGAAGGTCGACTTTCCAAGACCTGTTCAGGATGCGGTGCAGGATGCGGTGAAAGCGCGCGAGGACAAGGAACAGTCGAAGTTGTCCGCTGAGACCTACGCCAACGAGGTGATACCTGCGGCGCGTGGTGAGGCCGCACGGCAAAAAGAAGCTGCCGAAGCGTATCGCCAGCGTGTGATCAACGATGCGGAAGGTGAGGCTTCGCGATTCACCGCCCTTTTGAAAGAGTATCAGGCGGCACCTGAAGTCACGCGAGAGCGTCTGTATATCGATGCCATCGAATACGTGTACTCGAACTCAAATAAGGTTTTTCTGGACACCAACGGTGAGGGCAACCTGCTTTATCTGCCGGTGGACAAGCTAATGGAGAATGCGCAAAGGTCACCACGGGCCGCGACACCCGGACTGACACGCCCAGAACCGATGGCCTCGCCTGGAGGTGGCGCCAACACCAACCCTGAGCGGACACGCGCACGGAGGACTCGCCAATGAAAACCTCGATCTCGCTGGTACTTGTGATTCTCGGATTAGCTCTGGTTGGGCTGGGCCTGAGTGCATTCACGGTGGATGAGCGTGAACATGCGTTAAAGCTCCGCTTCGGTGAGATCGTGGGCGCGGACTATGAGCCGGGCTTGCACTTCAAGATACCGGTCTACCATGAAGTGCTGAAGTTCTCGAACCAGGTGTTGACGATCACGCCATCTCCTGAAGACATCCTCACCACTGAGAAAAAGCCGGCTTCGGTGGACTTTTTCCTGAAGTATCGAATCAGTGACCCAGAGACGTATTACGTGTCCGCGCGTGGTTCTGAGTTGGTCGTGCGCCAACAGTTGTTACAGATCATCAAAGCGGCGATCCGTACCGAGTTTGCCAAGCGCACGATGCAGGAAGTGATTTCTTTGGAGCGTAACGAGCTTATGCGCGACATGATGGCGGACGCCTCAGCACTCGCCGATGAGCTCGGCATCACGCTGATCGATGTGCGCGTCAAGCGCGTGGAATTCTCCGATCGAGTCTCTGAGTCGGTTTATAACCGGATGCGTGAAGAGCGATTGAGGATTGCCCAGCAGTTGCGCGCCGAAGGTAACGAAGAGGCTGTCGAGATTCGCGCGACGGCGGATCGCCAGAGCACGGTGATTCGCTCGGAAGCCTATCGCGATGCCCAGACCATCCGTGGTGAAGGTGATGCGCAGGCTGCGGCAATTTATGCGAAGGCCTACAACGCAGATCGCGAGTTCTATGCGTTCTACCGGAGTCTGGAGGCATACCGGAACTCGTTGGGTCAGGCGAGCGATCTTTTGGTGCTCGACCCCGACAGCGACTTCTTCCGCTACCTGAATAATCGCGAAGCAAACTGACCGATCAGGAGGCGCCGCATGCGCTGGCAGCTGCTGCTGACGGGTCTGGCATTGATGATGATCTTTGAGGGCATGGCGCCGTTTGCGGCGCCACGCGCCTGGCGTCGAGCGATCGCCCGGATGGCCAGCATGCCGGATAACGTCATCCGCGTCGTCGGTGGTATTGTGATGGCGACCGGTGCGATGCTGCTTCTGGCGGTCACCAACGTCTGACTCTCTCTGGAAATATCAACATGGGCAAGAATGTAGTTGTCGTCGGCACGCAGTGGGGTGACGAAGGCAAAGGCAAGATCGTGGATCTGTTGACCGATCGCGTCAGCGCGGTCGCGCGCTTTCAAGGCGGGCACAACGCCGGTCACACGCTTGTGATTGACGGGCAAAAGACTGTCCTTCACCTGATCCCGTCCGGTGTCTTGCGCGAAAACGTGCAATGTCTGATCGGTAATGGTGTTGTGTTGTCGCTCGAGGCCCTGTTGAAGGAAATGGATGGGCTCGTCGCTAACGGCGTCCCCGTGTTTGATCGGTTGAAAATTTCGCCAGCATGCCCGCTCATTCTTCCTTGCCACGTGGCACTCGATCAGGCACGAGAGAAGGCGCGCGGTTCGGCCGCCATTGGCACCACCGGGCGCGGCATCGGGCCCGCCTACGAGGACAAAGTGGCACGTCGCGCGCTACGCGTCTCCGATCTGTTTCTGCGAGAGAAATTCGCAGCCCGGCTCGGTGAAATTCTCGACTACCACAATTTTGTGCTGAAGCATTACTTCAAGGCGCCCGTTGTCGACTTCAATGAGTCACTTGATGACGCCATGGCGCAGGCCGAACGGATCGCGCCTTTGGTCGCCGATGTCACTGCGATCCTGCATGACCTCGGTGAGGCGGGGGGCAACGTGTTGTTTGAGGGAGCGCAGGGGACGCTGCTCGACATTGATCATGGGACATTCCCGTTTGTCACCTCGAGCAATACCGTATCGGCCGGGGCATGTACCGGGACCGGTATCGGCCCGGACCGCATCGACTATGTGCTTGGCATCGTAAAGGCCTACACCACACGGGTCGGTGCCGGCCCGTTCCCCACGGAATTGCATGACGATGCTGGTGCACACCTCGCGCGGGTCGGTGCTGAGTTCGGTGCGACAACAGGCCGGCCGAGGCGTTGCGGTTGGTTCGATGCCGTCGCGTTGCGACGCAGTATCATCAACAACGGTGTATCGGGCCTGTGTATGACCAAGCTGGATGTGCTCGATGAGCTTGAGACGATACGGATTTGTGTGGGCTACCACATCGACGGTGAAGAAATTTCCACACCACCGGTGATCGTTGACCGCTACGCGGAGGCAGAGCCAATCTACGAAGACATGCCGGGTTGGCAACAGAGCACCGTTGGCGTGACGGATATCGATAAGCTGCCGAATGCCGCGCGGGACTACATCGCGAGAATTGAAGCAATCGTGGATACACCGATCGATATCATTTCGACCGGCCCCGGTCGTGAACAAACGATCATTCGCCGCGATCCTATAAACGGTTGAGTACATGTCGCTGACCGATAACGCGCTCGCGGTTCGCGCCGGACCGGGTGCGCTCGAGCATCTCGAAAACAACGGTCTGCAGCCGGAAGATATCCGAATCATGGTCGGCGCTTCGGGCGGTGCAAAGTGGTTGAGTCTTGTCGGACTCGACCACGCCATTATCCGTTCGATCCTGCCAAACCTGCGGCCGGGTGTTCATCTGTTGGGCTCGTCGATTGGTACCTGGCGATTTGCCTGCTACACCCAACCCGATCCGCTGGCAGCGCTAACCCGTTTTGAACGCGGCTACATCGAGCAGACCTACAGCGCAAAGCCGGATACCGATGAGATTACGAAAGTCGGGCGGCAGATGGTCTCGGCGATGCTAGGTGAGGGCGGTATTGCCAACGCAGTCAACAGCGAACGTTTCCATTTGCACATCATGACCGCCCAGGCGCATGGTCTCACCGCCAGTGAACGAACGGTGCCACTGCTCTTGGGGTTAACTGCGGCGATGGTCGCGAACCGCGTCAACCGTCGGCATCTGCGTCGCTTTTTCACGCGTGCGCTGGTGTCAGACCCGCGAGCAGATGGACCGTTTCACCAGGCCTCGGACTTCCCTATGCAGCGCCTGGATCTCGCCGAAGATAACCTGATTGATTCGATTCTCGCCTCCAGTGCTATTCCCTTGGTGTTGAATGGCGTCAGGAATCTTGCTGGCGGCAATCCGGGGGTGTATCGCGATGGCGGGATCATCGACTACCATTTTGATCTGCCGGTGTCGCACGAAACGGGCTTGACCCTTTATCCGCACTTCTATCCGGAGCTAACCCCGGGATGGTTCGACAAGGGCTTGCATCGACGTCCCAAAAGAGAACACGTCGATCGCGTCTTGTTGGTTGCACCATCCGCCGAGTTTGTTGCCGGTCTACCGGGTGGCAAAATTCCGGATCGTGGTGACTTCAAGAGTATGGATGCGTCAACACGAATTTCTGTGTGGAAACGCGTTGTCGCGGAGACTCAGCGTCTTGGCGAGGCATTCGAATCGCTCTTGCAGCGTCAGGCGTTTGCTTCTGTGGCTGAGCCGCTGGAGACTTCCTGACGCGGCAAAGTTCGGACAGTGGCATCGCGTCGATAGGCTGCCCAGTGCGTGAAGTGGGGGACCGGTGCTTGTTCTAGTACCTGCTGAATTCTGTCCAATTCATCATCCATCAGCGCACTGGATGGATCTTTCCAGCCCTTTAACATCACCGCGTCGCGGGGTGTGACGATCAGCATGTCGTTCGGCCCAACAGTCGTGGATTGCCAGCCGTGTATCACGAGCACCGTGCGCACGCGACAAGCGACGCCGCTTTCCGCTTGTAGCCAGTGCTGCAATTGGGCACTCCGCGAGCGGATCTCGTGCAGGTTAATGGCTGCGCGTGGAGCCGGCAGTGCGAGCGTGTTGCGGTCTCGGAGAAATGCACCAGTGCCGTCGAAACGTTCGGCTAGTGTGAATACCGCGTAGATTCCAGACGCTGCCGTCAAAACGTGAGCGATACTGCCACCTGTGCCAGGGATCACATCATGGAATATTCGTTGTGAAGGCAGCCGAATGGTCTCGAGCCTGGCGCCTGTTGCATGTCTCGCCAGGACGTCACTGGCAGCTTTGCGTTCTCGCGGCCAACGGCGAAGTACGATCGTTAAACACGCGGAGACCAGTATGCATAAGCCGACAGCGCTCAGACTGTCGACGCTCTTGATCTGCACAAATTGCGGTGCCGGTACCGTGAACAGCGCCGTGAGTGTGCCGCAGACTGCGACGAGAGTGGTTTGCATGGCGGCACGGCGTTCGCCTGCTAGTGTGGCGCCGAACGCCAACGCGGCAGCACCCGCCTGCGCGGGCAGGTGCCGACGTCGGCGAAAGCGCAGCCATCGCCGGAGTGCCGTTGCGGACCAGCTCGCGAGGAACACCACTGCAGAGAGCGCGAGTGTCACTGCAAGCGGGGAAAAAGGGGGTAGTGCCAGCATTCAGTCCTCCAGCCCAGAGAGTAATTCCGGCCGCCGTTGGTCTCTGTGATCTACCTCACACTGGCATGGCAAAGACAATTTGCTCCTGCTGCGTTACTCTTCCCGGGATTCAGAGAGGGGGAAACCATGAATATCAACGATTTGTTTGACCGCCTTCCGGGCGCGTTGAACGCCGATGCCGCAGCGGGTTTGGATGCAATCATCCAGTTCAACACCTCGGAACCGCGTTATGTCCATATCAAGGACGGTGCGGCAACTGTGACACCGGGTACCAGCGAATCGCCCAAGGTTGCGATCACAATGGCCGATGAGGACCTTGTGGGTCTGATGTCCGGATCACTGGATGGCATGACGGCGTTCATGACCGGCAAGTTGAAAGTTGAGGGTGACTTGATGTTTGCCCAAAAAGTGAGCCAGCTATTCAAAGGCTCAAGTCTGAAAGACGGCTGACTGCAAGACGAGCCGCATTAAAGGAATCACGATGAACCTGAAGACGATCTGGGGCGTGCTCGCCGCCGTCCTGCTTTTTTCGCCTGCATATGCAGATGACGAAGAGAAAGCTGAAGAAGAGGAAGAGGCTCCGAAGACGATTGCGGAACTCACCGAAGGCTATACCCGCATGGATGGCTTGGTGACGTTGTTCCGCAACGAGGAAACCGGCGAGCTGAAGATGTTGGTGCCAGGCGACCTTATCGGTAACGAGGTGATTCATGTCGCGCAAGCCTCGGACGGTGTCGTCCAGGTAGGCTACTTCCGCGGTGCCTACCTTGCGCAGCAGATCCTGAGCTTCGAACGGCGCTTCGACAAGCTGGACATCGTGATTCCGAATACCTCGTTCTACTTCGACCCCGACAGTGCTTTGGCACGGGCGAGCACCGCCAATACCAGTAACGCGATTCTGGCGACTGAGAAAGTGCTGGCCGAGGGCGATGAGGGCGTGCTGGTCGATGCGGACAAGCTGTTCAAGTCCGAATCGCTTCTCCAGATCAAGCCTTCCCCGAACCCGGATGCCGACCCGCGAGCCTATTCACTGGGCTCTTTGTCCGACAGCTCGACACGTGTTTCGAATCTTCGCAGCTACCCGGACAACACGGATATCGAAGTGACCTATGTCTATTCGAACCCGTCGCCGACTGGACGCACGGGCGGTGCGATCGCAGATCGGCGTCATGTCGAAATTCCGGTAATGCATAGTTTCGTGCGTATGCCTGACAACGGTTATGAGCCGCGTATGGACGACCCGCGAGTCGGTTATTTCATGACGCAGGTCACCGACCTTACGTCCTTCAGCGCGACGCCGTATCGCGACATGATTCATCGTTGGCACCTTGTGAAAAAGGATCCAACCGCAGCGATTTCTGACCCGGTCGAGCCGATCACGCTGTGGATCGAGAACACAACGCCGGCTGAGTATCGCGACATGATTCGCGACGCCGCGTTGCAATGGAATAACAGTTTCGCCAAAGCCGGTTTCAGCAATGCCGTACAGGTCAAAGTACAGCCGGATGATGCAGAGTGGGATGCGGGTGACGTTCGCTATAACGTGCTGCGATGGACTTCGTCGCCGAACCCGCCCTTCGGCGGTTACGGCCCAAGCTTCACGAATCCTCGCACAGGCCAGATCATCGGCGCTGACATCATGCTTGAGTACTCCTTCCTCGGGCGATTCCAGTTCGCGAAGTACATCGTCAGCGACGCATCCACCCTGGTCGAAGACTTCAGCGTGCCGGAAGGGTTAGCCGCGGCCGAAGCGTTCTGTTCGCTCGGTGCCGGCCTTCGCGCTGAGACACATCTTGCGCACACGCTCGGTCGGGCACTGCACGGGGAGAGCGGTAAATATGACGAGCAGCTTGTGCATGACTCCATGTACTACCTGATCCTGCACGAAATCGGTCACACGCTGGGTTTGAATCACAACATGAAAGCGACCCAGCTTCTATCTCCCGAGCAGGCGTTCGATCCGGCAGTGATTGAAGACGGCGTGCTCGCCGGTTCAGTTATGGATTACCCAGCCGTGAACTTCGCGCCGATCGGCACCGATCAAACGTTGTTCTACACGGTCGCACCAGGACCTTATGACGATTGGGCGATCCAGTTTGGTTATGACCCTGACCTCAGCGATCCGCAGAAGATGGCCCAGCATTTGTCGCGCTCAAACGAGCCGGAATTGGCCTTTGGCAACGACGCGGATGACATGCGCTCACCAGGTAAGGCGATCGATCCTCGGGTGAATATTTACGACATGTCGAATGACGCTGTCGGTTACGCCTCCGATCGGATGGCTTTGATCGTAAAAGGGTTCACGCAGTTGGCGGAGCTACCGCCGGAAGATGGCAAGTCCTGGCAGGAAACGCATGATGCTTTCGGCACGCTGATTCGAAGCTGGGCTCGCAGTGGCGCGGTGGTATCGCGTTACGTGGGTGGCGTGATGCTAAATCGCGGAATGGTTGGTCAGGCCGGTTCCGACGCGCCGTACACTGTGGTTGATGCTGACACTCAGCGTCGGGCAATGGCGATTTTGTCGGAGCAACTCTTTGCGCCCGGTATTGTCGATCCGGCAGCACCGGTGTTCCGCTATCTTGCGCAGCAACGTCGCGGCTTCAATTTCTTTGCTGGCACTGAAGATCCGAAAATTCATGATGCCGTGCTTGCGGTGCAGGGCAGTGTGCTAAGTCACCTGCTGCACCCGGCGACCATGAAGCGTATGACGGACACTTCGCTGTATGGCAATGAGTACACACTGGCGGACATGGTTGGAGACTTGACCGACGCGGTGTTTGAAGCCGATATTCGCGGCGACGTGGACACCATCCGCCAGGGACTGCAAATCGATTACGTGCGTCGACTTGCTGCCATCTCCTCACCGACCGGAGGCTACGACACCACGAGCCAGTCCGCTGCGGTCTACGCGCTGCAAAACATCGAGCGTATGATCTCGCGCAAGCGCGGTGGTAGTGCGTCGACTCGTGCACACGTTGCACACCTTGAGCTCTTGATCGAACGCGCATTGAGCACAGATTAACGGTTCAGTGGCTGGCATGGCATCGGTGCCATGCCAGTCACGCCGTGTATTGGCGGCATGCGCTGCCGTGCTATCGAACTTGAAGATGACACATTGGTGTGTCAAGAGTGGTGCCCAGGAGAGGACTTGAACCTCCACCTACTTTCGTAGACATGGACCTGAACCATGCGCGTCTACCAATTCCGCCACCTGGGCACAGGGTGCAGGTACACTGGTCGTGTACTGGTGAGGCGGGCGACTGTAGCGGAACCATCACAGACCTGTCAACGAACGATGGCCGGTCAAGCAAAGGAAAATACTGATTGAGTGAATCATCCGGGCGCAATAAGAAAGGTGGCGCCTATAAACATCCAGTCCCAGATCGTGTTCGCATTCTCGATGCGCTGGAGCAGGCCGGTCGGCCGCTCGACTTCGATCAAATCGCACATCTATTTGCCCTGAAGGGAAAACGTCAAAAACGCTCGCTCGCCGAGGCACTCTCGCGCATGCTGCGTTCCGGGCAACTCCACCTTAATCGACAGGAACAGTACTGCCTGTCCGAACGTCTTGAGATCATCAACGGTTCCGTCAGAGCGCACCGTGATGGGTTCGGATTTCTGATTCGCGACGATGACGAAGAGGACATGTATCTCTCTCCCCGTGAAATGGCGCGGATCATGGACGGTGATCGGGTTGCCGCAAAGCTCAAGCGGCGCACGCGGCGCGGTTCTGAGGCAATGATTCTCGATATTCTCGAGCGCGCACATCAAGAGGTCGCCGGACGCTATATCAGCGAGCGCGGCATCGGACTGGTCGTGCCCGATAATCCGCGCTTGACGCAGCGTCTTCTGGTCCCTCGGGGCAAGCATGGCAAAGCGAAGCCCGGTGACGTTGTGATTGCGAAGATTCTTGATTATCCCGATCGCGATCAGCTGGCGACAGCGAGTATTGCCCGTGTCCTCGGCGATCCGGAAAAACAAGGTATGCCGACGGATCTTGCGATTCACGCGCATGGTATTCCGCATCGCTGGCCGCGGGCGGTGGGTGCAGAGGCGAAACAGTTCGGTGCCACGGTGCCGACACGCGCGAAGCGCGGGCGCAAGGATCTGCGTAAATTGCCTTTGGTGACCATCGATGGCGCGGACGCGCGTGACTTCGACGATGCCGTCTTTGCCAGGAAGAAGGGCTCTGGATGGCGGTTGGTTGTCGCTATCGCCGATGTTGCGCACTACGTGACGCCGGATAGTCCTATCGACAAGGAAGCGATTAACCGTGCGACGTCGGTGTATTTCCCGGATCGGGTTGTACCGATGCTCCCGGAAGTGCTTTCGAACGGGCTTTGTTCATTGAACCCTCGCGTCGATCGACTTTGCATGGTGTGCGATATGACCGTCGATGCCAAAGGGCAGGTGACCCGGTCAACATTCTACGATGCGGTGATGCGCTCGCACGCCAGGCTGACCTACTCGGAGGTCAAGAAATTCCTCGACGGCGAACGCAGCCACAAGGCCTTGCGAGGCGAGGTCGCCGAGAGTGTACGGACGTTGCACGACTTGTATAAGGCGTTCGCAAAACGGCGCAAGATGCGCGGTGCCATCGAGTTAGATCTACCTCAGCTTCGCATCCGAACCGATGATGATGGCGAGGTGCGAGCGATCGCGGCGACGCCACGCAACGATGCACATCGATTGATCGAGGAATGCATGATTGCCGCGAACGTTGAAGCGGCCAAGTTCATCTTGAAGAAAAAGGTACAAGCACTGTTTCGCGTCCACGCCAAACCCGATGAGGATCGGTTCGATGAATTTCGGCGATTCATGCTGGAGCTGGGCTTCAAGGTGCCACACTCCGCTCACCCGACGCCGAAGACGCTGCGAACACTGATGTCCAAGGTGCAGGATCGGCCCGATGCGTATGCGATCAACATGGCGCTACTCAGGTCCTTCGCCCATGCTGAGTACACCCCGGACAACATCGGGCATTTTGGTCTTGCGCTAGACGCTTACGCGCACTTTACATCCCCGATTCGACGCTATCCGGATTTGCTCGTTCACCGTGCCATCCGACACATGACTTCCGGGGGCAAGGCGCGCCAGTATCGCTACGACGGTGAGGCGATGGTGAGACTCGGAAAGCTCACTTCGGAGCGAGAGCGCCGCGCCGAGGAGGCCACGCGTGAGGTGGAAGCGCTGCTGAAGTGCCAGTACATGTCAAAGCATCTCGGCGAGCGATTCCATGGACTGATCAGTGGTGTGACACACTTTGGACTGTTCGTTCAGATCGGAGATCTGCAAGTGGATGGCCTGATTCATGTGTCTTCGCTCGGGAGTGACTACTTCAAGCACGAGCCTGAACGTCAGCGACTGGTGGGGAATCGGTCGGGACAGGTTTTTCAGCTGGGCGATATGATCGAGGTAATCGTGAATCGAGTGGACATGGAATCGCGTCAGATTGATTTCGTTCTATACGATCGTGTCGAACGAACTCCATCCAAACCCAAACACAAGAAGCGGCGAGGTAGGTAGGGTGGCGACAGGCGGACAGTTCAGCGCGGGCATTCACGCTGTGCAGCGCCTGATACGCACACACCCGAGCAAAGTTCGGAAGATCTTTGTCGATGAGCGCAGCCGCAACGAGCGGGTGAAGGCGGTCGTTGCTGAGGCGGGTGCGCGTGGCATCCAGGTTCACCCGGTCCGCAACTTTCGCCTCGACGACATGGCGAAGGGTACGGCCCATCAAGGCTTGGTTGCAGCGCTAAAGAATCTTGATCCCTGGGATGAGGCGCGCCTCAGGACCCAGGTAGAGCAGGCGCTGCAAGCCGGTGAAGCGCCTGTCGTGTTGGTGCTTGACGAGCTGCAGGATCCGCACAATCTTGGTGCTTGTCTGCGCACAGCCGACGCCTGCGGTGTGCTTGCTGTGGTTGTGGCTCGTGACGGTGCGGCCAGGATGACACCGGCCGTGCGCAAGGTCGCATCCGGGGGCGCCGAGTCCGTGCCACTGGTCTCAGTGCGCAATGCCGGAAAGACCCTCGAATGGTTGCGAAGCTACGGCCTGAAAGTCATTGGCACGAGCGATGCGGCGGGTAGCGCGTATTGGGACGCCGATCTTGTCGGCCCTACGGCGATTGTGATGGGAACCGAGTCAACCGGGTTGTCCGATTCGCTCGCCCAGCGGTGCGACCATCTTGTTGCCATGCCGATGAAGGGGTTCGTCGAGAGCTTGAATGTCTCTGTGGCGACTGGACTGATGCTCTACGAGGCCCTGCGCCAACGTCGCGACTGACTCTTGCTGCGAAAGCCCCGATTCCTGTATTCTTGCCGGCCGGCGCGTCCAGGTGCGCCGGATTAACAATTCGGATTAACTCCTTGCCACACCAAATGGATGGGTGGCAAACCCGAAAGGAGCGTCTCTTGAGACACTATGAGATCGTGTTTCTGGTCCACCCTGACCAGAGTGAACAGGTCCCCGGCATGCTTGAGCGATACCAGAAGCTCATCACCGACACGGGCGGTGTGATTCACCGACTCGAAGACTGGGGCCGCCGCCAGCTGGCGCATTCCATCAACAAGGTCCACAAAGCGCACTACCTGCTGCTGAACGTTGAAGCGGGTAAGGACGCGATCGAAGAGCTTCGGGCTGCATTCAAGTTTAACGATGCAGTGCTGCGCCATTTGATCATGAGCATGGACCGTGCATTCACTGATGCGTCTCCGATGGCCAAGGCTGTTGAAGATGAGAAGGCCAAAGAGCGCGAATCGGCGCGTCGTCGCGAAGCCAAGGCTGCGGCTGAAGCCCGTGCGCGAGAAGCGAGCGAAGCGCCAGCAGAAGCTGCTGAGGCAGCGCCTGAGTCGGAAGCCACCAATAACGAAGGAGAGGCAGCATGAGCCGTCATTCACGTCGTCGGAAGTTCTGCCGATTCACAGCAGAAGGCATTGAGCAGATTGATTACAAAGATATCAACCTGCTGAAGGGCTACATCACGGAAACCGGCAAGATCGTGCCGAGCCGCATCACGGGCACCAAAGCGCGATACCAGCGTCAGTTGGCGACTGCGGTGAAGCGTGCTCGTTACCTCGCGTTGTTGCCGTACACGGACCAGCACTAGGCGATAGGGCTCGATCGTGAAAGACGCCGCGATCTGGATTATGAGTTCGAAGCGTCACCAGAGCATTCTGATCACGCTGATGTTCTACGTGAGCTTCGGGATTGTGATCGCTATGGGTATTGCGACCGCGTCGGTGCTTGCCTACGGAGTGAGTGGTTCGTTGCCAGTATTGCTGAGCAGCCTGGTGATCCTCTCTGTCGCAGGGCTGGTAGGGCCAGAGGGTGGACTCGCGTTGCCAATTCAGGCGGGCGTTGCGTTTATTGCGGCCGTCGCTATGGCGATGGCACTGAAGCGCACACAGTCGCTAACGTTTACGATCCAGTTGATCCTGCTTGTGTTTCTCGGTGGTGTGATGTTGTTCTGGATCACGGTCGATGATCCGCCGGCGTTTTGGCTGCCAGTAGTAGAACAGGCGCTTTCGCCCATGTGGCGAACGGATCTGACCAATGAGGAAACGTTGCAGTTGTCTGCGAGCCTGAAAGAGCTATCGGCGCTGGCAACCGGGGCATTTGCTGGAGGGTTCTGGCTGCTGTGTACAGCGGCGCTAAGCCTCGGTAATTTCCTGTGGGATGCGGGTAGCGACAACTCACGCGAGCGTTTCGGTAGATTCTGCGATGTGAGCCTCGGCCGCGCTCTGGCGGTGTTGCTGTTGGTGCTTGCGGTGACGGTTTCGTTGATCGGCAAGCCCGGCGTATTGATGAACCTTGCGATCGCGTGCATCGCAGCGTTCAGTTTGCACGGGATCGCGTTGGCGCATTGGTGTCGGGTTCGTTGGAAGCTACCGGTGATGGTGTTGGGACCAGCCTACATTGTCTATCCGGTGGTCTGGCCGATTTTTTCGGTAGCAGGCTACGTAGACGCATGGTTTAATTTTTCGCAGAGAACGCCGTCGGACGGCTAAGCTGCGGTTGGATGCCCACTAGGGGCAAAGAGGCAGATAAAGATGGAAGTGATTCTTCTTGAGAAAGTAGAAAACCTGGGCGGCATCGGTGACAAAGTCACTGTGAAGTCAGGTTACGGTCGCAATTTTCTGTTGCCGCAAGGCAAAGCGACACTGGCGACGCCCGCGAACCTGAAAGAGTTTGAAGCGCGTCGCGCGGAACTGGAGGCGAAAGCCGCTGAAGAACTCGCTGCCGCCCAGAAGCGTGCAGGAGAGCTCGAAGGCGCTCGTGTTGAGATTAAGGCCCTTGCAGGAACCGAAGGCAAGCTCTTCGGCTCGGTCGGTACGATGGATATTGCCGATGCGTTTACGGCGGCCGGGATGCCGATCCAGCGCTCCGAGGTTCGTCTGACCGACGAAGGCGCGTTCCGTGAATTGGGTGAGCACGAAATCGGATTGCACCTGCACGCCGACGTCGATGTGATGGCGACGGTTGTCGTCGTCGCCGACGAAGGCTAGTCAGCGTCTTGTCCAGCGCATTCGAGCGCGGCCTCGAAGCGGAGCGTCAGCTCCGCGTTCCACCGCATTCGATTGAAGCCGAGCAATCACTGCTCGGCGGCTTGATGCTGGACAACACCGCCTGGGACCGTGTCGCCGATGTCGTCACGGCAGACGACTTCTATCGTCCTGACCATCGGCTGATATTCACGGCGTTGGGGTTGCTTAACGAGGATCGCCAGCCGTGCGACGTCGTCACTGTCTCCGAGTTTCTCGATAATCGAGGAGAGCTTGAGCAAGCGGGTGGCCTCGATTATCTCGCGCTCCTAGCTAACGATACGCCCTCGGCGGCCAACATCGTCGCGTATGCACGGATCCTGCGCGAGCGGTCTGTGTTGCGCTCGCTGATCACCGCGGGCAATGAGATCGCAGGCAGCGCGTTTGAGCCGGAGGGCAGAACCGCTACCGAGCTGGTCGACGAGGCCGAACGGGCGGTATTCGAAATTGCCGACAAGGGTAATCGGCGTGGCGGCTTTCAGGCGCTGCGTGATGTGTTGCCTGCGACTGTGGATCGCCTCGACCAGTTGCATCAATCCGGTGGGGATGTCACTGGCCTGCCTACCGGTTATGCCGAATTCGACAAGATGACCGCGGGCCTGCAGCCCGGCGATCTGGTCATCATCGCCGGGCGCCCCTCGATGGGTAAGACGACCTTTGCGGTCAATATTGCCGAGAACGCGGCAATTGGGTACCAGAAGCCCACCGCGATCTACAGCATGGAGATGAGCGCTGATCAGCTGGCGTTTCGCATGATCTCATCACTCGGTCGGGTCGATCAGACACACTTGCGGACCGGCAAGTTTCCCGATGAGGATTGGTCGCGGATCAACACGGCAGTACAGCTGATGTCGGAAGCGCCGATCTTCATCGACGACACTCCCGCATTGTCGCCGACGGAAGTCCGAGCGCGGGCCCGGCGACTCAAGCGTGAACACGGGTTGGGTCTGATCGTGGTCGACTATCTCCAACTCATGCAGGTGCCAGGCAACACCGAGAACCGCACGGCGGAAATTTCCGAAATCTCGCGTGGTTTGAAAGCGCTTGCCAAAGAGCTCGAAGTTCCGGTTATTGCACTCTCGCAGCTCAACCGCAGTGTTGAGCAGCGAACCGACAAGAAACCGGTGATGTCTGATCTGCGCGAGTCAGGAGCGATCGAGCAGGACGCCGATCTGATCTGCTTTATCTATCGTGAGGAGGTCTACGATGCCGATACGCCGCGAAAAGGTGTGGCTGACATCATCATCTCCAAACAACGCAACGGCCCGACCGGTGAGTTCCCACTGACGTTCGTTGGCAAGTACACCAAGTTCGAAAACTGGGTGCCGGACAGTTACGCGCAGGACGTTCCGCAGTTCTAGTAGACGATTTAGCCGTCATGGATTTCGCTGCGACCGCAATCATTGATACGGCTGCCTTGAAGCACAATTTCGAGGTGTTGCGACGTGCTTCACCGGGTTGCAAGGTCATGGCAGTCATCAAGGCGAACGCGTACGGCCATGGTTTGGTACCTGTAGCAATGGCGCTTGAGAACGCCGACAGCTTTGCCGTGGCTCGCGTCACCGAGGCTCGCGCACTTCGAGAGGCTGGCGTCCGAACGCCGATAGTCCTGCTGGAAGGGGTATTCGACGCTGCGGATCTGGAGGCGGCGTTAGCGCTTGATTGTGAGATTGTCGTTCACTGCGACCAGCAACTCGCGTTACTGGCTGCCAGTGATCGTCAGCCAGCCATACTTTGGATAAAGGTCGATAGCGGCATGAACCGACTCGGTTTTCCGCCGGATCGTTTTCCTGAGGTTGTGGCGCAAGTGAGCGCGACTTGCGCGGACGCAGAACTGCGATTGCTGAGTCATTTCGCCAGTGCTGACCTCGATTCGAACTATCAGACCAGGGCGCAGCTGCAGACCCTAAAGCCCTTAATCGAGAGTTGGCCTGGTGGGCTGAGTCTTGCCAACTCACCGGCGGGTCTTCGTGGCTTGGCCGCCGGCGGTATCAACACTGTGGGCCAGGAGGTCTGGATTCGACCCGGCATCGGTCTTTACGGCATCACGCCGTTTGAGAGCGGTGATGCGCCGACGCATGAGCCGCTCGTTCCCGTCATGGAATTCAGTGCCAAGATCATCGCGACGCGCACGATTAGCGTTGGCGATCGCGTCGGCTATGGCGGCAGGTTTTGTGCAGACAAACCGATGCGTATCGGTATCGTCGCCGCCGGTTATGGTGATGGTTACCCGCGGATGCTACCGGACGGTGCTCCGGTCCTGATCGACGGGGTGCGCGCTGGTCTTGTCGGGCGAGTCTCTATGGATATGCTTGCTGTGGACCTCACGGATCTACCAGACTGCGGCTATGGCAGTACGGTGACGCTGTGGGGGAAAGCACTTCCGGTTGGTGAGGTTGCCAATGCCCTCGGCACGATTGGTTATGAGCTTGTGACCCGGGTCTCGGACCGGGTGACGCGCCGCTATTTGTAACCGGAGGCTGCGCTACAGCGATTAGGTCAGGTAGAAACCCATCTTCACGCCTGCAAGCTCCAGCACGTCGTTGTCCTCGAGTTTACGAGCTTGCGCTGCAAGTTCTTCACCGTTGACGGCAGGTGCACTGCGGCCTTCCGCGCTTTCGACGTGAACGATGTAGAAGCCTTCACTGCGCCGTGTGATCGCTGCGACCTGGATGCCCGGGCGTCCGAGGGTTGTCAGCGCTTTGCTGAGCTCGAGTTCGCGCCCGGCAAACTTGCCGGACAAAACTTGAAGCTTCGCCGTTGGCAGTGCTGAGGTCTTGGGTGGCGCACTCGTCGCGGCGGTCTCGACCGCGGCGGTCTCTGTCGCCTTGGGTGCGTCGACTGGCGCCTCGTCAGCGGTGGTTTCGCCCGCAGCTTCTTCAGCGGCGGCGTCGGCCTCTTCGGAGGCACCTTCGATCGCTTCAGCTGCTGCCTGAATCTTGGCCGAGTCCGGCTTGGTCTGCGAGATGACCATGGTCGCCTCGAACTCTTCCTGCTCCGGATCATTGGCCTGGCTGTCGACGTAGCGCAGTTGGTGATGGCCGATGGTGATCGTGTCGCCATTTTGCAGCGCGTGCTTCTTGATCAGCTTGCCACCCACGTAGGTGCCGTTCGTGCTGTTCAAATCCTCGAGAAACGAATCGTTCAGGATGTTGATGATCAAGCAGTGGTGCCCGCTAACCGATGGGTTGTCGATGCGGACATCGTTATCCGGAAGCCGCCCGATCGTGTAGCGCTCTTTGGTCATGTTGTACTCAGCGAGCACTTGATCACCCAGACTCAGAACCAGCCGTGCCATATTCGTTCCATTTCTCTTGGTTGTTATCGATCCGAGACTGCGTCGCGAATCGCTGTAATCCGTTCGTCCACCAACATCGCGCGGGCGATTACCCGCCGAACAGTCCGGTCAGACGCTGCATAAAGCTGCGCTTGGCAGGGAACGGCTCTTTGATCCGCGCCAACATCACCGAGATATTGTCACGGCCGCCATGCTCATTTGCGAGGGTAACCAATTGCTTAGCTGCTACTTCAAGGTTATCACTAAACGTACTGATCGTTAAGTGAATATCCTCGTCCTCGACCATGTCAGGTAGGCCGTCAGAGCACAGCAAATAGATGTCACCGACCTCAACAGCCGCCTCCTGAATCTCAACCTCGACCTGAGGTTCTACCCCAAGCGCGCGGGTGACGTAGTTCCTGTTGGTAGAGCGTTGAGCCTCTTCCTCGGAATAAAACCCGCGGTCAACCAACTCCTGGAGCAGTGAGTGGTCGAGCGTGACTTGTCTCAGCTCGCCGCCGCGCAAACGATAGAGTCGCGAGTCACCCACATGCGCCACCGACACTCGGTCATCGTAGAACAGGGCAGCGACGATGGTTGTGCCCATACCCTCGCACTGAGGCTGGCTTTGCGCGGTCTGATGGATGATTTTATTGGCTCGACGTACACCGTCTCGCAGTGCGATGGACTGACGCATGAACCCGGTCGTGGACTCGATATCCCCGCGCTTCTCTCGCATCACAGCATCAGACAGCAGGCCGTGGACGGTCTTCACCGCGATGCCACTGGCAACTTCGCCGGCATTGTAGCCGCCCATGCCATCTGCCAGCACCAGCAACCCGGCGTCCACGTTGGTCGCGATGGCGTCCTCGTTGTGTTCCCGAACCCTGCCTGTGTCGGTCACTGCGGAGAACTGGATTTTTCCCTTCAAGCTCATCGCGGTGCTTCTACTACTGGTTCGCTGCCAGTCCGAACATGCCGGACACGCATTCGCGCATCGCAAATGCCATATCGTGGCCCGATGCAAAACGATTTTCAGGCTGCTTTGCCAGCGCCTTCTCCATGAAACTGTCGATCACGGGCGGCATTCCCGGTCTCAGTGACGAGACAGATTGCGGTGTCTTGTTATTGATCGCTGTCATGAGCTCCGCAACGCTTTTCCCGCGAAACGGAACCTCCCCAGTCAAAAGTTCGTATAGGGTAACACCAAGCGAAAACAAGTCGGAACTGCCATCGACTTGCGCACCGCTCGACTGCTCTGGTGACATATAAGTCGGTGTGCCCAGGATCAGGCCGGTCTGGGTGCGTTCGGCGTCGATAAGCCTCGCGACGCCAAAATCAGTGACCTTGATGCCGTCGGTGCTGGCGTCATAGATGAGGTTTGCAGGCTTGATATCCCGATGCACGACATGTTCTGAATGCGCGTAGTCCAATGCTTCGGCGACCTGAATCATCGAGCGCATCAGAGTCACGGGGTCGAGCAGCGTGTCTGCAGCGGTATAGCGCACCATCTGCACACCGGGCGCGTACTCCATCGCGATAAAACCGAGCCCGTTCTCTTCGCCGGAGTCATATACCGCGGTAATGCTTGGATGTGTCAGTCGCCCGGCGGATTCGGCCTCCTGGAAAAAGCGCGCACGAGCTTCGACTCGGGTCGCTTCATCGGCGATCTCGTCGAAAGAGACGATCTTCAATGCGATCAGTCGATTGATCCGCGGATCACGACCGAGGAAGACGCCGCCCATTGCGCCACTGCCGAGCGGGCGCAGAACCTCATACCGGCCGAGTGTCTCGGGGATGTTGTCAGGCGTCGTCGGTGGTCGGCGCATCGTCGTCGTAGCACCTCCCGCGTTAGGCTGTGCGACAGAGCCTTTACCGTCCTTGCGGCCGGCCATGTGCGCGAAGACGGCCCGGGCTTGCTCCGGCTGAGATCGCTTTTCGAAAGCGATGGCGAGCTTGTAGAGCGTCGGCATCAGGCTGGGGTGTGTTGGGCAGCTCTTGAACACGCGGAATGCCGCATCCAGTTTGCCATGGCGCAGATACCTGAGGCCGCTCCGGAAACTTTCGCGCCGATTCGATTTGCGGTCTGGAGTGAGCCAGAAGCAGATCGAGAAACCAGACAGGAGGCTGACGATCACGACCAACACGTCGACCTGCAGCTGGGCCTGCGTTGCGAGTGTCCACTGAGCAACCAATAGGATCGCCGTCGTGAGACCCGCGTAAATCAGGATGATGCGGCGCGATTCGCGCCACAATAGAGACACGAGCAGGAACATGCCGATGGTGATTGCGAGCCAGTTAGCGGTGGTCGCCCAGCCAGGTTGACGCAGGATTTCACCGCTTGCGAGTCCTGCGTGGTAGCGGCCGAAAGCTGCCAGCCGATCGAGGTTCTCACCGCCGATGAAGACGTGCCGGGAAGCTGTCTTGCGAGCCAGAGGCATCTCGCGGTCACCCAGTGCGGCGGCGGCATTCTGGATCGGTGCGTCCAGTCCGCGCATTGCGATGACATTGAGGTCCGGTGAGAGACTGCCTATGCCATTGCGTTCGCGCCAACGCGAGTCGGGCAGCAGCGGCATCAGGGCAGCGCTCGCGCGCATTGTGTTACCGCTCAGGTTCCATGCCTGCAGCCCTGCGTGGACTTCGCTCGTCTGCGACGGTAGCTGGCCATGCGCAATGCCACGGGCAGCCGCTTTGAAGACCGCCGCGGACTCCCGTCCGTTCGGATCCTGTGAGTCTGTGATGTAGGTTGCGCCGTTGAAGCGGACCGCTTCAGCGAGCGCGTCGCTCGCGTCAGGCAGCGGGTCGACGATCGTGACACTGGCAGCATCGTCCATTTGCGCTAGAAGCGCACGAATTGTGGCGTTGTCCGTAGGCCCGGCATCGATCAAAATCGGTTGTTGTGATCCAGATACAATCGCGCTGGGCGAGAATACCTGGCGCAGCATCAAGTCGCCTTTTTGCAGCAACGAGAGCATTGGGCCATAAGCGAGCGTCGCCGGCAGCAGCACAAAAACGCTGACCGCGACCTGAATCTGGCGTCCCAGTGGAATGTTGAGCACTGACTTCATAAACGCCCGAGAGCTTAGTTCGCAAGTCTTTGAGTTACTGCGAAACAGGTACCACTTTGGCGTATTCTGGTAAATCGGGGAATTTGTGGAAACAGCGTGGTAATGGCCAAGAAGTCACCAAAATATCAGTGCACCGCCTGCGGAGCGATCGCGCCAAAATGGCAAGGGCAATGCAGCGATTGCGGGGCGTGGAACACGTTGGAGGCGATCTCGAGTGTTACGGCGGTGGGCGCCGCGAGAAGTGGATACGCCGGAACTCAGGCGGTTTCGCGATTGTCGTCGCTGGCCGAGGCGCCCGAAGACGTGAGCACGCGATACCCAACAGGGTTTTCCGAATTCGACCGGGTGCTCGGCGGCGGTCTGGCTCCGGGAGCGGTGACTTTGCTGGGGGGCGACCCCGGAGTCGGAAAATCCACGCTGCTGTTACAGGTCACGGCGCGACTCGCTGATGTTTTGACTGTGCTTTACGTGACGGGCGAAGAGAGCGTCAACCAGGTAGCCGCCAGAGCGAGAAGGCTCAACGTCGCCGATAGCAAGGTGACGTTGCTCGCCGAGACTGAAATCGAGACGATCATCGCAACCGCGGCTGCCGAGCGTGCACAGGTGCTGGTGGTGGATTCAATGCAGACGTTGGTGTCATCGGCACAGACCGGCGCAGCGGGCGCCGTCTCACAATTGCGTGATTGCGTGGGTGCGCTCACCCGCTTCGCCAAGTCAGCAGGGGTGTCGGTGTTTGTCGTGGGCCACGTCACAAAAGAGGGCGTCATCGCAGGCCCGCGTGTCGTCGAGCACATGGTCGACACCGTGTTGTACTTCGAAAGTGATCCCAGCAGTCGCTACAGTCTGGTGCGCGCCGTCAAGAACCGATTTGGGGCGGCCAGTGAGATGGGCATGTTTGCGATGCAGTCGGATGGTTTTCGTGAGGTATCCAACCCGTCGGCGATTTTCCTGTCGCGCGATCAGGTCGATGCGCCCGGCAGCCTGGTGACGGTGACCTGGGAGGGAAGTCGACCTCTGCTGGTGGAGGTCCAGGCTTTGGTCGCGGATGCGCATGGCGGACACCCGCGACGGCTCGCTCAAGGCATCGACCAGAATCGCCTGGCGCTTCTGCTGGCGGTCCTGCAGCGTCATGGTGGCGTTTCACTCGCCGGCGAGGATGTGTTCGTCAACGTGGTGGGCGGCATCCGGATCCACGAAACCGCAGGCGATTTACCGGCGCTGCTCGCAGCCCTGTCGAGTTTTCGGGATCGTGCGTTACCGCAGGGTACGCTCGCTTTTGGCGAGGTCGGTCTTGCAGGAGAAGTTCGTCCGATCAAGTTCGGCGAGGAGCGTTTGCGCGAGGCTTCGAAACAGGGCTTCACGCGAGCGATTGTGCCGCGGGCGAACCGCCCCAGAGGGGCGATCAAAGGCATCGAGGTTATCGGCGTTCGTTCGGTCAGCGAGGCTATCGAACGCGCTTTCGATTAGCGCCAAAGACTGAAGCTACTCTTCCGTGGCCTCGCAAAGGCGCACTTCCAACACCTTGTTATCGGAGCAGGCAAGCACTTCGATGCGATAGTCGCCAATAGAAAGCATAGCGCCGGCCTCGGGAATACGTTCCAGGGTTTCCTGCACTAGCCCATTGATGGTCTTCGCACCATCGGTAGGCAGCTCCCAACCCACCTGGCGATTGAGTTCACGAATGTTTGTGGTGCCTTGAACCAGCAATGCACCGTCCTCGGACTCTCGCACCTGATCGGTCGCAGCGCCTGGGTCGGTGGTGAACTCGCCGACAATTTCCTCGAGGATATCCTCGAGGGTGACCATCCCCTGAATGTCGCCATACTCGTCCACAACGAGCGCGAGTCTCGCCTTGCGTTTTTGGAACTGCACGAGCTGGATGCTGAGCGGGGTTCCCTCCGGCACGAAGTACGGCTCTCGGGCGACGCTGCGAAGGAACTCCTTCGTGACCGGTTCCCGTCGCGCCTGTCTGACCAGGCTGCGCATGTGCAGGACGCCAACGATTTGATCGATATTGTCCTCGTATACGGGCAGTCGGGTATGGGCGCTCGACTCAATAGTCTTCAGAATATCGTCGAGGTCATCATCCAGGTCGATGCCGACGATATCGTTGTGCGGCACCATCACATCATCGACGGTCACTTTTTCCAGATCGAGAATGCCCGTCAGCATCGTGCGGTATTTGCGAGAGATCAACGCCCCTGCTTCATTGACCACCGTGCGCAATTCCTCATGGCTGAGCGCATTGCCATCGACTTCACGCGGACTCACGCCAAACAAACGCAGCACGGTATTCGCCATGAGGTTGACCAGCATGACCACTGGCCAGGTGACCTTCAGCACCGGGTAGTAGAAATAGACTGCTGGCATGGCGACCCTTTCGGGATTTAACGCGGCGAGTGTCTTGGGTGCTACTTCGGCAAAAATCAAAACGACAAGCGTCAAGAGACTGTTGGCAATGGCGAATGCCGCGCTGCCGCCGAGGCGTTGCGAGATGATACCGACGAGAGAGGCGGCGAGAATGTTGACGACATTGTTGCCGAGCAGAATCAGACCGATCAGGCGTTCGGGCTTTTGCAGCAGGGACTCGGCCATCCGTGCTGCGCGACTGCCTGATCGTGCACGGTGTCGCAACCGATAACGATTGAGGCTCATCAGCGCGGTTTCTGAGCTCGAGAAAAAAGCGGAACAGACGAGAAGTCCAGCAATAATGCCGAACAGGACACTGACGGGGATGTCGTCCAAAGACGCGAAACCTCCTGAACCGAAGGTTCAATAACAGCAGTCTGCGACCGCCGTTGTCAATCAGTGCTTTGAGATCAACCCCAGCTGCGTTGGAGAATCACTTCCAGAACCAGCTTGCTACCAAAATAGGCCAGCACGAGAACAGCGAAACCTGTGAGGTACAAATGCAGCATGCGTCGACCTCGCCAACCTGCTGCCTGCCGACCAATAACAAGCATGCCGAAGATGACGAGGGCGCCCAGCGACAACACGCTTTTGTGAGCCAAGTGCTGTGCAAACAGGTTGTCAACAAACACAAACCCGCTGGTGACCGCCATCAGCAGGAAAATAAATCCGGACGTCGTGAGCGACGCGAGCAGTTGTTCGGTGGCTAACAAGGGCGGGAGCACCGAGGACAGCTTGCTGACTCGCGCGGCCCTCAACTGTGCATCCTGGATCAATGAAGCGGCCGCCAGAAGCGCCCCAGCCGCCAGAAAACTGTATGCAGTTAAGGAGAGAATCGCGTGGAGTTTCAGCTGCCAGGTTAACGGGGAAGCGCCCGCGGCGGGGACGATCAAGGTGAGGGCAACCAACCCGGCGCTCAACCCGAGCACTATGCCGGCGAGCACAGCGAAGCCGCTCTGCATGCCGGCGAACAGCCCGATGGCTGCAAATAACCAGGCGATAACGCTCAATACGTCGGGCAACCCGAGGCCGGTGCCTGGGCTCAGCAGTACGCCTGAGAGGAAGGCTGCGCCGTGCACGCCGATGGTGAGGACCAGCAGTCCCGCGAGCCAACCCGGAAGCGTCTTGGTCGCCTCTCCCCCTTGAGCTTGCCGAATCAGCGCAATCCCGATGGCTGCGTAGGCGGCAAAAATTGTGAACGCAAGCACAGAATCTCCAGCTGCTCTAGCCTAATTTTGCGGTCTATACGGAGATGATCGCACAGGGAATGCCTGCGGTTAAGTCATAGCAGGGTGCAACACTCCGATGGAGCCGGTGGACCGGTTTATTGGCGCATGAGGCGCCACAGGCGGTAGCGATATGCAGATTAAAGTGCTGGGATGCAGTGGCGGTATAGGGCAGGGAGCACGTACCTCCGCATTATTGGTCGACGAAGATGTTCTGCTCGATGCAGGCACTGGAGTTGGCGATCTCTCCCTCCCCGAACTTCGAAAGATACGTCATGTGTTGCTGACGCACGCGCATCTGGATCACATCGCGGGTCTCCCGTTTCTCATCGATAGCGTGTTCGACGCGCGCCTAGGCGACCCGCTGACGGTGTATGGCCGTCGCGAAACGCTTGCGACGCTGCAAAAGCACATCTTCAATTGGGAAATCTGGCCTGACTTTGCTCAGCTTCCTGACCTGTCTAATCCCGTTATCAAGTACCAGACGCTTCAACCTGGGGAAGTCGTTGATATCAATCGACGCTTGTTCCACGCGGTCGATGTTCGTCACAGCGTCCCAGCGCAGGGTTACTGTGTCAGCGGTCCCGACGGCGTATTCGCCATCAGTGGCGACACGACCACAAACGCAACCCTTTGGCCGTTGCTGAATTCGTTCGCAGACTTGAAGGTGCTAGTGGTCGAGGTCTCCTTCCCCGACGAGCAGCTCGCGTTAGCCGAGGCGGCCGGTCACTACACTCCTCGAACGTTGGCGGCCGATTTAACGAAGCTCACCCACACCCCGGAAATCTGGCTAACTGCGATGAAGCCCGGCGATGAATCCACGATCCTGCGTCAGGTTCAGGACGCAGTGCCCTCGCGTCCGGTTCAGATGCTCTCAACCGGTAACACGCTCATCATCTGATCCGCGCTGCGGTAAACTCTGGCTCGGATTTCTGATCGGGTCTGCGCATGTTTGACAATCTTTCCGAGCGCCTCCGGCGTGCCACCCAGCAGCTGACCGGCAAAGGCCGGATCACCGAAGACAACGTCAAGGACACCTTGCGCCAGGTGCGCATGGCGCTGCTCGAGGCGGACGTTGCCCTGCCGGTCGTGAAGGGGTTCATCGATCGTGTGCGCACCCAGGCTCTGGGTGAGACTGTAATGACAAGCCTGACTCCGGGTCAGGCGTTCATCAAGATCATTCACACTGAACTCACCTCCGTTCTGGGTGGTGAGGGTGCTGTGCCGCTGGACCTGAAAGTTCAGCCGCCAGCCATCATTCTGCTGGCCGGGCTGCAAGGTGCCGGCAAGACCACCACCGCAGCAAAGCTGGCGCGGCGCCTCATCGAGCGCGAGAAGAAAAAAGTCATGGTCGTCAGTGTGGATGTTCACCGTCCGGCCGCGATCTTGCAGTTGCAGACCGTTGCGCAGGAAGTCGGGGCGCTGTTCCATGAATCAAGCGCCGACGAAGCACCGGTCGCTATCGCGGCGCGGGCTGTCGACGATGCGAAGCGCCAATACGCTGATGTACTGATCGTCGACACCGCAGGGCGCCTGCACGTCGACGGGGAGATGATGGCGGAGGTCGCTGCGGTGCACGCGAAGGTCTCGCCGCACGAAACGTTGTTTGTCGTCGACAGCATGGCGGGTCAGGATGCGGTGCAATCGGCGAAGGCATTCGATGATGCGCTGGCGTTGACCGGCGTGGTTCTCACCAAGACCGACGGCGACGCACGAGGTGGTGTTGCGCTTTCGGTCCGCGAAACCATCGGTAAGCCGATCCGGTTTATCGGCACCGGCGAGAAGACCGATGGCCTTGAGATGTTCCACCCGGAACGCATGGCATCGCGCATCCTCGGCATGGGCGATGTGCTGACGCTGGTTGAGGAAGTCGAGCAAAAAGTTGATCAGCAAAAGGCCGAAAGACTCGCGAAGAAGCTCAAAAAGGGGCGGGGATTCGATCTGGGTGACCTGAAAGACCAACTCGAACAAATGCAGAATATGGGCGGATTGGGCGCTCTGATGGAGAAGATGCCGCTGCCGGGCAATCTGAACGCGGGCGCGCTTAAGAATCAGATGAATGACAAGCAGATCGCGCGCCAGATCGCCCTGATCAACTCCATGACGCTCGACGAACGCCGTTTTCCCAAGAAAATCAATGGGTCACGGAAGAAACGCATCGCTCGTGGGGCCGGACAACAGATCCAGGACGTCAACCGCCTGCTGAAACAGCACCTGCAAATGGAGAAAATGATGAAGAAAGTCTCCAAGGGCGGCATGAAAAACCTCATGCGGGGCCTCGGTGGGGGTGGCGGTATGCCCCCATTCGGGCGTTGATGGTTTTTTCGACACTACGTATTCCCTAGCGGGCCTCGCCCCGTTACAATGGCGGGCTGTTCCGAGGTGAATTTGAGGTCCGGGCGTGCGACGCTGTTTGGATCTGGGCCTCGTTTCACAAGATCACTATTTGGATTTGTACTTATGGTTACGATTCGTTTGTCTCGCGGAGGCGCGAAAAAACGGCCGTTCTACCACCTCGTGGTAACCGACAGCCGCAATCGTCGCGATGGCCGCTACATTGAACGTCTTGGATTCTTTAACCCGGTTGCCAAAGGCAATGCAGAAAGTCTGCGTATCGACATCGAGCGCGCAGATCACTGGTTGAGCCAGGGCGCGCAGCCTTCCGAGCGTGTTGCACAACTGCTGAAGCAATACCGCAAGGCTGCAGCTGCCGCCTGAGCGGCAGGAGCTCGGTCGTGGCACTGACCGATCGGCAAGTGACGGTCGGTGAGATTCGAGGGGCGCACGGTGTTCGGGGCTGGGTGAAGTTGTTTTCTTTCACCGATCCACGCAACAACCTGTTGCGCTTTTCGCGTTTCAAGACTCCGGAGGGCCGCGAGTATCGATTGCTCGAGGCTCGGACCCAGGGCAAAACGCTGGTGGGCCGAATTGAAGGAGTTGATGATCGAGACACGGCACTGGCCTTGAACGGGACGGTGCTGCAAGTACCTCGGTCGGCGCTTCCGGAAACGGACGCGGGTGAGTACTACTGGTCCGACCTGATCGGTGCGGTGGTGACGTCTCAGGACGGCCAGTTGCTCGGGAAGGTGGACCACTTGTTGGAAACCGGCGCTCACGACGTGATGGTTGTGAAGAATGCCGACGGCGCAGAGACGCTGGTGCCCTTCGTGATGGAGCGCTACGTACTCGATGTCGATTTGGAGGAACACGCGATCCAGGTGGACTGGTCGGGTGTGGTAGAAGACGGTGACCCCGCAGCTTGAGCGCGTCACGGTCATTACACTGTTCCCGGACTGGGTTCGGACGGTGGCAGAGCACGGCGTAGTAGGCCGGGCGATTGCGGATGGCGCAGTGTCACTAGACTGCATTAATCCGCGCGATTTTGCCGAGGACCGGCAACGTCGGGTCGATGATCGACCCTTCGGTGGCGGGCCGGGCATGGTGATGCAGTTTGCGCCGATGGTTGCGGCTATCCGCGCGGCGAAAGCGGCTTCGGAAGCCGCGCATGTTGTGCTGATGAGCCCGCAGGGTCAGCAGCTGACGCAGGCGCGAGCCGAAGCCATGGCCAGGCGACCGGAGTTGGTGCTGGTGGCTGGCCGGTATGAAGGCGTCGACGAGAGAATCGTCGATGCCGAGATTGATGAGGAAGTGTCGCTGGGCGATTTCGTGTTGTCTGGCGGCGAATTGGCCGCGATGGCGGTTGTGGATAGCGTAGTCAGGTTGCTCCCCGGAACACTGGGGCATGCCGACTCCGCGGTTGAGGACTCATTCTCGGATGGGTTACTGGACTGTCCACACTACACGCGGCCGGCTGAAGTCGAGGGTCGGCAAGTGCCGGCGGTGTTGCAAAGCGGTGACCACGCGGCGATAGCGCGCTGGCGGCGGCAGCAACAACTCGGCAGAACGTGGTTGCGTCGTCCAGACCTACTCGAAGGTCTTGAGCTCGATGCGGATGATCGCGAACTGCTTGAACAATACATGGCGTCGTACGCGGCGCTTGGACGAGATCGGGATTAGAGAAACGGGCGCTTGGTGCGTCATTGGAAAGAGAACGATGAGCAAGATTATTGATGCGATCGACGCGGAACAAATGACTCGGGAGATTCCCGAATTTGGTCCGGGTGACACCGTAGTGGTTCAGGTGCGAGTCAAAGAGGGCGAGCGCGAGCGTCTGCAGTCTTACGAAGGTGTTGTGATTGCGAAGAAAAACCGCGGTCTGAACTCTTCATTCACGGTTCGCAAGATCTCTCACGGCGAGGGTGTCGAGCGCGTATTCCAGACCTACAGCCCAATGCTGGGCGACATCACGGTGAAGCGCCGTGGTGACGTTCGTCGCGCGAAGCTCTACTACCTGCGCGGCCGCACCGGTAAAGCTGCACGTATTCGCGAGAAGATCTAACGCGTTTACGATGCTGACGGCACCGTCTTCTGCTGCAAGGGTCGCAAAGGCCCTGGCGGCTTTTGCGATCGTCACAACCGCCAGTGCGTGCGGCGGCCTGGTGTCGTCTATTGCCGGCGGGTTCGCTGAAGACTTGGGCAGTGCTGTGTTCAATCAGCCTGACCCGCGTATCGTGGAAGACGGCGCACCGGCCTACCTGTTGCTCCTCGACAGTCTTATCGAGGGTAACCCTGATTCCGCCGTTGCGCTGGCTGCTGCGGCAGATCTGTACGCGGCCTACGGTGCTGTATTCGCCCGCGAACCCGACCGTGCCAAGATTCTGACCGCGCGGGCGCTCGAATACGCGGAGCGGGCGGTTTGTCTCGAAATCGATTATGGCTGTGAATGGCCGACCGCGACCTTTGACGAGTTCGAAGCCGGGCTCGATGAAATCGACGATGACAACGCGGCGCTGGCGGAAACCTACGGCGTTGCGTCACTTGCCTATATTCGTGCGCATAGCGATGACTGGGCGGCGTTGGCACGTTTGCCGCACATCGAGTCTTTGCTGCTGAGGGTTGTGGATGAGACGCCGGAGGCGGATCGCGGCGCACTCTACAACTACCTCGGTATCCTGAATACGCTGCGTCCGCCCGCGCTGGGCGGCAAGCCGGAAGTTGGGCGCGACTATTTCGAGCGCGCCATCGCACTCACCGAGGGTCGTGATCTTGCGATTAAGGTCGAGTACGCACGAGGCTACGCCCGTCTGCTTTATGAGCAGGAATTACACGACCGGTTATTGAACGAAGTGCTCGCATCGGAGGTCGAATCTGATGGGTTGACCCTGACGAATACTCTGGCGGTTCGTGACGCGAAAGAACTGCTGGAGAGTGGCGCAGACTACTTCTGATCGATTAGCGATCCTGTAACAAGTGCTTCAGTTCGTCGGTCTACGGTCGCAAGCGACTGAGGGCGTGCACGGTTCACAGAATCTTCACGATCTGCCCAGTATTATGGTGAATACGATATCCGGTACCGACCGGCACTCACGGAGACGAGTAGTTATGAGTTACCGAAGCAGCGGCCTGTTGGCTGCTTTGTTGACAGCAATTCTGGCGGTGTCAGTGACGGCGCCCGTCGCACACGCCGAGACGTTCAAGCTAGCGACAATCGCGCCAGAGAACTCGGAATGGATGCGCAAGATGCGCGCCGGCGCCAAGGAGATCAAAGAACGCACCGAGGGTCGCGTCACCATCAAGCTGTTCGGCGGCGGCATCCAGGGCAACGACAGCAAAGTGTTGCGCAAGATGCGGATCGGCCAGCTGCATGGCGGTGCGTTTACAGCCGGCAGCATGATGAGCTTTTATCCGGATCTCTCGATCTACGGTTTGCCGCTCGTGTTCAACTCGCAGGAGGAAGTCGACTTTGTACGGTCGCGGCTCGATGCAGATCTGAAGCAAGGTCTTGAAGATGCGGGCTTTGTCAGTTTCGGTTTTGCAGGTGGCGGTTTTGCCGTGATTCTCGGCAATACACCGGTTCGCGGACTTTCTGATCTCAAGAACAAGAAGGTTTGGGTGCCTGAGGGTGACGAGATCAGCTATGCCGGCATGCAAGCACTCGATCTGGCGCCGGTTACGCTGCCGCTGACTGACGTGCTCACCGGCCTGCAAACCGGTTTGCTCGACGTTGTGGCAACGCCGCCGGTCGGCGCGCTGGTGCTTCAGTGGCACACGAAAGTGAAGTACGCGACGAACGTGCCGCTCGTCTACACCATGGCATTCATTGCCATCGACAAGAAGCGGTTCGATCGCATCTCCGAAGCAGACCAGGCCATCGTGAACGAGGTGTTGACTAATATCTACGCCGAGTTTGATGCAGATAATCGCGCTGAGAATGAGAATGCCCTGGCCGCGCTTGAGAGCGTGGGCATCGAGTTTGTAGAGCTGGATGAAGGTCAACTTGAGAGCTGGCGTAGCGCTGTAGCGGTAGCCAATGAGGAGCTCGCCGATCGGGATGTCGTCTCGCGTGAGATGTTCGATCGCATGCGCGATCTGCTGAGCGAGTACCGGTCCGAGCGCGCCGCTGCAGCCTCTGACTGACGGCCAATTCGATGAAGCAGCTCGCCCGCTGGGGCAAGGCGGCCGAAGACGCCGTACTCGTCTTGTTGTTGGGTGCGATGATCGTACTGGCGTGCAGCCAGATTGTGCTGCGAAACTTTTTTGATGCCGGATTGATCTGGGGTGATGAGGCGCTTCGCCTCATGGTGTTGTGGTTAGCGCTCGCAGGCGCGGTCGCAGCCAGCCGGGCCGATAAACATATCGCCATCGACGTGACGTCCCGGTTCCTGCCAGCATGGGGGCGCAGACTGACGCGTGTGATCACCAACCTGTTCACCGCAATCGTGTGCGGGTGCGTCGCCTGGTTCGCCGCAGACTTCGTGATGCAGGCTCGCGAATACGAAGATGAATTGCTCGGCGGACTGCCGGCCTGGTGGTTCCAGATCATCATGCCTATCGCGTTCACGTTGATGTCGTGGCGGTATTTGGTGTTCGTGATTCTCGATATCGCCGGTCGCCGATCGGAGCCGGAGCAGCCGGTGTCTGACACATGATTGTTTTCGGTGCACTACTGCTCTTGCTGGCCATCTTCGGCGCGCCGTTGTTCACGCTGATCGCCGCAAGTGCGCTGTTCTCCTACTACCGCGAAGACATCGAACTGTCTGCGCTTGCGATCGAGTTTTTCTCGATCGCAGAGATGCCGGTGCTATTGGCGATTCCCCTATTCACCTTTGCCGGTTATCTGCTGAGCGCAAGCAAAGCGCCGAGCCGATTGGTGCGCTTGACGGATGCGCTATTGGGATGGATGCCCGGGGGGCTCGCCATCGTATCGTTGGCTGCGTGCGCGTTCTTTACGGCATTCACCGGCGCATCGGGCGTCACGATCATCGCACTCGGTGCCATTTTGTATCCGGCACTGAAGCAGTCCGGTTATGAGCCGAAGTTCAATTTGGGTCTGGTGACTTCCGCAGGATCGCTTGGTCTTTTGTTCGCACCGTCACTCCCCTTGATTCTCTACGGCATCGTCGCCGGTATTTCGATCGACACGCTGTTTCGCGCCGGGGTGCTCCCTGGGATGCTCATGCTTGCCATGCTTGCAGGGTGGTGTCTGTGGGTGAATCGCGGTCAGAAGCAAACCCTGAAGCGATTCTCCTGGAAGACCGTCGGCAGTGCGCTTTGGGAAAGTAAGTGGGAGCTGCCGTTACCCATCGTGGTTCTGGGCGGCATCTACTCGGGCTATTTCGCAGTGTCGGAGGCTGCCGCAGTCACCGCCCTGTACGCACTCATCGTTGAGGTGATCGTGCTGCGAGAAATCAGCTTCAAGGAGCTACCGGATCTCATGCGCGAGTCGATGCTGTTGGTTGGCGGCATCCTCGTGATTCTCGGGATGTCGCTCGCTTCTACCAACATCATGATCGATACCGGCGTGCCGCAGAAGCTTCTCGGCTGGGTCAGTGGCTTCGTCGACACGCAAACGAGTTTCCTCATCCTGCTCTTGCTGTTCCTGTTGGTACTCGGTGCGATTCTGGATATCTTCTCAGCGCTGGTTCTCGTCGTGCCGTTGATTCTGCCGGTGGCGGCTCAGTACAACGTCGATCCGGTCCACCTCGGTATGGTGTTCCTGTCGGCGATGCAGTTGGGCTATCTCACACCACCGGTCGGTCTCAATCTGTTTATCGCGAGCTATCGCTTCGAGCGACCGATCACCGAGGTCTACAGCGCCACGTTCCCGTTTCTCTTGATCTTGCTGTTATCGGTGATCGTGATTACGTTCTGGCCGCAGCTCTCGATGGTGCTCGTGTAACAGCCACACGCGATTACCTCGTTTCAGGTAGTCTTGCCGATCTTCCCATTCCCTCAAACCGGATTGCGTTATGTCTGACAAACCCAACCTGTTGTTTCGCCTGCTCGGCGGTATCTGGAGCCTGATTGATGGCTTTCGGAAACTGTTGCACCTCGTATTGTTGCTGGTGCTGTTTTCGATATTTATCCGGGTGGTTACTCCGTCAGATATTGTTCTGCCAGAACGAGCTGCGCTGGTCGTCGCACCGGCCGGCGTGTTGACGGAGCAATTGTCAGGCACACCGTTGGATCGAGCGATTGCGGAGATCACCGGCGACACGATAGCTGAAGTGCTGGTGCGCGACCTTGTCGATGCGATCGACCTTGCCGCCAACGATGATGCAATCGAAATGATTTATTTACGCGCAGACGTGCTTGGCGGTGGGGAGCTCACCAAACTGCGTGAGGTTGGTGAGGCGCTGACGCGATTCAAGGAGAGCGGCAAGAAGATTCTCTCGTTCGGGGCCTACTATTCCCAAGGCGGCTACTACCTCGCTTCGCATGCCGATGAGGTCATCCTCGATCCTAACGGCGTTGTCATTGCCGACGGGTACGGCACTTACCGAACCTACTATGCGGAAGTGATCGAGAAGCTCTCAATCACCTGGAACATTTTCAAAGTGGGCACGCACAAGAGCTTCATCGAACCCTACACACGCACCAGCATGTCGGATGAAGACCGAGGGCAGAGAGTGCGCCTGCTTGATGCGCTCTGGTCGAACTACAAGCGCGACATTACGGCACAGCGCGATCTGGAACCTGACACGATCCAGAACATGGCCGACAATATCGCCGATGAACTGCGTAAAGTCGGAGGTAACTTCTCCGAGTTTGCTTTGGCAAATGGTCTGGTAGACGAGCTGGCATCCTCGAGTGCCGTGCGTGAAAGAATGATCGACCTGGTTGGCGAGGATGCCAATAACCCGGGCACGTTTAATCAAGTGGGTTATCGAACATATCTGAACGCCAAGAGAGTGCTCGAACCTTCTGTCGAGACGGATGACGTCGTTGCGGTTGTCGTTGCGTCTGGCAGCATCGTTGACGGCTCCGCACCTCCGGGAATGATTGGCGGTGACTCGACGGCAAGACTGCTGCGCGAGGCTCGGCTCGACGATGACGTGAAAGCGGTGGTGCTCAGGGTCGACTCGGGTGGTGGTAGCGCTTTCGCCTCCGAGGTGATTTCTGACGAAATTCAGAACATCCAGAAAGCGGGCAAGCCGGTCATCGCATCGATGGGTGGTGTTGCAGCGTCTGGCGGCTATTGGATTTCGATGGCGGCCGATCACATCGTCGCGCAGGAAAACACGATTACAGGTTCGATCGGAATCTTTGCGATGTTCCCAACTTTCGAAGAGTCGTTTGCTCGTCTCGGTCTGTATACGGACGGAGTAGGGACGACACGGATTGCGGGTGCGCTCAGAACCGATCGTGCTATCGATCCGCAGGTGCGCGATGTCCTGCAACAAAATATTGAGCACGGTTACCGCGAGTTCGTCGGCAACGTCGCTTCGTTCCGGAACATGGAATTTGATGCAGTCGACGAAGTCGCGCAGGGCCAGGTCTGGATTGGTCCTACGGCATTGCAATATGGACTGGTGGACAGCATCGGAACGCTCGAGGATGCCATCGCGATTGCTGCCGAGTCTGCGTCGCTGAGTGAGGGCGAGTACAGCACACGCTTCATCGAGCCTCAGCTCTCCGAAGAGCAGCAGTTATTGATGAGTTTGCTCGCTACCGGCGGGAAGCTCGGCATCGATCTCGGGCCGTTGCTCGAGCGTCGCGAAGGTGTGTCTGAAATCGGACGGATCGTTGAAGACGTGTATCAGGACTACGCGCGATTCAACGACCCGATGTATCGCTACGCCGAGTGCTTCTGCACCATTCAATAACCATTACCGACTGGGTGGCTCAGGCCGCCCAGTCGAGAATCACCTTGCCGGATTTGCCGCTGTCCATGATGCGGAAGGCTTCCGCGTAATCCGTTACCGGGAAGCGATGCGTGATGATGGGTGAGAGATCCAGTCCGCTTTGCAGCATGCTGGACATTTTGTACCAGGTCTCAAACATCTCGCGGCCATAGATGCCTTTGAGATGAAGCCCTTTGAAAATGATCTGGTTCCAGTCGACCGCGGTGTCGTCCGGAGGAATTCCCAGGAGCGCGACGTTGCCACCGTGGTGCATCACACGCAGCAACTCACGCAGTGCTGTGCCGTTGCCGGACATTTCCATGCCGACATCAAAACCCTCGGTCATGCCCAGTGATTGCATGGCCTCATCGATCGTCGATTGCGCGACGTTGACGGTGACCGATGCACCCATCTGTTTGGCCAGTTCGAGCCGGTAGTCATTCACATCGGTAACGACCACGTGACGCGCTCCGACAAATCTCGCGATGGCGACTGCCATGATGCCGATCGGGCCAGCGCCCGTGATCAAAACATCTTCACCCACGAGGTCGAATGACAGTGCGGTATGTGTTGCGTTGCCAAACGGGTCCAGGATCGAGGCCATGTCGTCGCTGATGTCGTCCGGCAACGGAAACACATTGGCGGCCGGCACTGCGATGTACTCGGCGAAAGCACCGGGTCGATTGACGCCGATACCCACAGTGTTGATGCACAGATGTCGGCGACCAGCGCGACAGTTGCGACAGACTCCGCAAGTGATGTGACCCTCCGCGGAAACGCGACCACCGACTTCAAGGCCATATACTTCGCTGCCGAGCTCGACGATTTCTCCAGAAAATTCATGCCCGACCGCCATGGGTACCGGAATTGTCGCGCGCGCCCAATCATCCCAGCGGTAAATGTGAATATCTGTTCCGCAGATGGCGGTTCGCTGAACCTTGATTAGCACATCGTTCGGGCCGATCGTCGGTTCGGGGATGTCTTCTAACCAGATGCCGGGTTCGGCGTGTTTCTTGGTCAGCGCTTTCATGCTGCATCGCGACCGATAACGCCAAATCGCTTACCCACCGTTTCGAAAGCGGCAATCGCGCGGTCAAGTTCTTCAATCGAGTGAGCCGCTGACATTTGGGTCCGGATTCTCGCTTCACCCTTGGGTACGACCGGGTAGGCGAAGCCGACGACGTACACGCCCTCTTCAAGCAGCGCGTCCGCCATGTCAGTTGCGAGCTTCGCATCGCCGAGCATCACCGGAATGATCGGATGCTCGCCAGGTTTCAACTCGAACCCGAGTCGTGTCATCGCGTCGCGGAAATACTTCGTGTTTCGCCAAAGCTGATCGCGCAGCGTGCCATCGCTTTGGAGCAGATCGAGTACGGCGATCGATGCAGCGGCAATGGTAGGCGCTAGTGTGTTGGAGAACAGGTACGGACGCGATCGCTGACGCAACCAGCCGATAATTTCCTTGCGCCCGCTCGTGTAGCCACCCGATGCGCCGCCGAGCGCCTTGCCGAGCGTGCCTGTGATGATGTCGATCTTACCGATCAAATCGTGATGCTCGTGGGTGCCGCGGCCCCCGGCTCCAAGGAAACCAGTCGCATGGCAATCGTCCATGAAGGTCAGCGCGTCGTAGCGTTTGGCGAGATCGACGATTGCGGGCAAGTCGGCGATGGTGCCGTCCATGGAGAACACGCCGTCAGTAGCAATCAGCCGCACCCGGGCGTCGCTCGCTTCGACCAGCTTGGATTTCAGGTCAGCCATATCGTTGTGTAAGTAGCGGTAGCGCTGCGCCTTCGACAGACGGATACCGTCGATGATCGAAGCATGGTTCAGCGCATCGCTGATCACCGCATCTTCTGCGGTCAGGATGGTCTCAAACAGGCCGCCGTTCGCATCAAAGCACGAGGGGTAGAGGATCGTGTCCTCGGTGCCGAGAAACTCGCTAATGCGACGCTCAAGTTCGGTGTGAACCGTCTGTGTGCCGCAGATGAAGCGCACGCTGGCCATGCCGAAGCCATGGTCATCCAATGCGCGATGCGCCGCCGCGACAACGTCCGGGTGATTCGCGAGGCCAAGATAGTTGTTCGCACAGAGGTTGATTACCTCATGTCCAAGCCCGTCCACGTCAACACTGCCTTCCTGGGGGCTGGAAATGCGTCTCTCGGTCTTGAATAAGCCCTGATCGCGGAGCGCCTCGGTATCGGAGGCGAGTTGCTTGAGGAAGCGCTGGGTCACGTTATCATCTCCTGTCGCGTCCGGCCGGCTGGCTCGGGTCGGCGAATTATATCTCAGGAAACCATTCATGGCCGATTCGCTTCGCATCGATAAATGGCTGTTCTTCACTCGCTTCTTCAAGACGCGAGGGCAGGCGAGCGCGGCCGTTGCGGGCGGGCATGTGACGCGTGGGGGGGAGCGTGCCAAACCGGCCCAGCCGGTGCGGATCGGCGATGAGCTGGCGATCACACGTGGGCGATATACCTGGCGCGTCACTGTCCAGGGTATTCCGCCGCGCCGAGGGCCGGCACGGGAAGCGCGTGCCTGTTATGTCGAGTCTGAAGAAAGCCAGGCGGCTCGTGAGGCTCTGGCTAATGCCCTTAGTCGTGATCGTTTGTCCATGCCACAGACGCCCGGCAGGCCGGACAAACACACGCGTCGCAGACTGCGCGAGTGGAAAGACACGCAGGACTGAGCGCTCGCAAAAGCGCGCTATAATTTAGGGCTGCCGGCATCGCGGCAGACCTTTCGCCATCGTCGTGGAGTGCAATCATGGTGACCGCCCGTCAAACTCAAGATTCAGCTGCCAGCAAGCGACAGAGGTTTGAAGCCGACTACACCCGCTCTGGCGATACCGTGAACCTCGGCGGTGAGTACCTGGCCGACGAGACGGTTTTAGTAAGGCGACTTCTGGATATCGCTGGCGAGTCCGAACCCGAGCGTGCGAGCGTTTATAAGACGGCGCACAGCCTGGTCGAGCATGTCCGCAAACAGAATGAGGATCGCAGCGGGATCGAGGCCTTCCTGCAGAAGTACGATCTTTCGAGCCAGGAAGGGATCATGCTGATGTGTATTGCTGAGGCGTTGCTCCGCATTCCCGATGCCGATACGGCGGACGCGTTGATTGCCGACAAGATCACTGCTGCCGACTGGTCTTCGCATCTTGGCTCCAGCGAATCGCTGTTTGTGAACGCCAGCACCTGGGGCTTGATGCTAACCGGCAAGATGCTAACGCTGGATGAAGCGCATCAGCGCAATCCGCGCGAGTTGTTCCGTCGGTTGGTTAGCCGTGCCGGTGAGCCAGTGGTTCGCAGCGCGATGCGACAGGCGATGAAGGTGATGGGGCACCAGTTCGTGATGGGGCGCGATATCGGCGCGGCTATCAAGCGCGCAGGGAAAGGCGACAACAAAAACTACCGCTACAGTTTCGACATGCTGGGTGAGGCTGCCCTCACTCGAGCGGATGCCCAGCGTTACTTCGAGGCTTATGCGGCCGCGATCGATGCGATCGGCGGTGCGCCTTCCGGCGACGATATCTTCAGCACGCACAGCATCAGTGTGAAGCTTTCCGCACTTCACCCTCGATACGAATTCGCACGCCGGCAACAAGCGATGGACGAGTTGGCGCCGCAACTCCTGGCGCTCGCGCAGCGGGCCCGTGACGTTGGCATCGGCCTCACGATGGACGCCGAGGAAGCCGATCGGTTGGAGCTCTCTCTGGATATCTTTGGAGCGGTGTTCCGCGATCCATCGCTTGAAGGTTACGAAGGGCTCGGCCTTGCAGTGCAGGCCTACCAAAAACGCGGTCTCGCTGTGGTCGAGTGGCTGGCTTCGCTCTCACGCGATGTGGGGCGCAGAATTCCCGTCCGCCTCGTCAAAGGTGCGTACTGGGATACCGAAATTAAACACGCGCAGGAGCTGGGTCTTGCGGGATACCCGGTGTTCACGCGTAAGGTGAATACCGATGTGAGTTACCTCGCATGTGCGCGCGCGATGCTGGATGCTGGTGACGCCATCTATCCGCAGTTTGCGACCCACAACGCGCACACGCTCGCCTACGTGTTCCACCATGCCGGCAGCCGGCGTGACTACGAGTTCCAGCGACTGCACGGTATGGGCGAGGAGTTGTACTCTGCAGTCATCGACCCGGAGCGCTACGACCGCCAGTGCCGCGTATACGCGCCCGTCGGCAGTCACGAAGATCTGTTGCCTTATCTGGTCCGGCGCCTGTTGGAAAACGGTGCGAATACGAGCTTCGTCAACCAGATTGTTGATCCGAATGAATCGATCGATGAGATCGTCGCAGACCCGATCCTCGCGGTTAAGGCGCTTGATCAAATCCCGCATGAAAAGATCGTGCTGCCCGCTGCCTTGTTCGGAGACGAGCGCAGGAATTCGACCGGCGTGAATCTTCCGGATCGAGCTACGGCCAGCGCGTTGTACGACGCGATGGCGTCGCATGCGCAACAGTCTTACTCGGTCGGTCCGGTGATCGACGGTCGACGGGCTAAAGGTGCCGCGAACCAGAGCGTTAACCCCTTCGATGTGACTGAGACTATCGGGGAGGTCGAGTTTGCGGATGGCGCGACACCGAAAACCGCTGTGGACGCAGCTGTCCAAGGGTTTGCCCCGTGGGACGCGACACCGGCGACGCGGCGCGCGGACATTCTCGAGGCCGCCGCCGATGCCTATGAACAGCACCTCTCTGAGCTGTGCACGCTGTGTATCCGTGAGGCGGGCAAGACCCTGCCCGATGCAATCGCGGAGGTTCGCGAGGCGGTCGATTTCCTGCGCTATTACGCAGCGCAGGCACGTGCCCGGTTTACTGAGCCACAAGAGTTGCCGGGTCCGACCGGTGAGCGCAATGTGTACGGGCTTCGTGGGCGGGGTGTGTTCGTTTGTGTCAGCCCGTGGAATTTCCCGCTCGCGATTTTCACAGGTCAGGTCGTCGCTGCGCTGGCTGCGGGCAATAGCGTGATCGCCAAACCTGCAGAGCAGACAAGCATCATCGCCCATCGGGCCTGCGAACTTCTGTGGCAGTCCGGTGTACCCGCCAGCGCTTTGCATTTCTTGCCGGGCGAGGGTGGCAGTGCTGCTGCGCCGGCCATTGCCGATCCCCGAGTTGCGGGTGTTGCGTTTACCGGGAGCACCGAAACGGCGCTGGTGATTAATCGCACACTGGCGGCGCGCGAGGGACAAATCGGCACGCTGATCGCTGAGACCGGTGGTCAGAACGCGATGATTGTCGATTCCAGTGCGCTGCCCGAACAGGTGGTGCTGGATGCCGTTCAGTCCGGGTTCAACTCCGCGGGACAGCGCTGCAGTGCACTGCGTATTTTGTGTGTTCAAGAAGACATTGCACCGCGGGTGATCGAGTTGTTGAAGGGCGCCATGGATGAGCTTGCGATCGGCGACCCTGCGGACCCTCGAACCGATGTCGGTCCGGTTATCGACGAGTCAGCACGCGCGGTGTTGGAAGCGCACGTCGCGCGGATGCACGAACAGCAAACCGTCCTGCATCAGTGCGAATTGCCCGAGTCGACGGAGGCCGGCGTGTTCTTCGCGCCAACGCTGATCGAAATTGATGCAATGTCCGCCTTGGAGCGTGAGGTCTTCGGGCCGATCCTGCATCTGTATCGCTTCAAGGGCAGCGAGCTGGATGCATTAGTCGATGAAATCAATCACAGCGGTTACGGTTTGACGTTCGGCGTGCATACACGGATCGACGGTCGAGCCGGTCAGTTAGCGCGCCGCATCCGTGCGGGCAACGTCTACATCAATCGCAACACTGTAGGCGCCGTGGTCGGCGTGCAGCCGTTCGGCGGTCTTGGTTTGTCGGGGACGGGTCCCAAAGCCGGCGGTCCCAATTACCTCACCCGGTTCGCGACGGAGTACGCGGTCAGCAACAACACTGCTGCGGTCGGAGGCAACGCGAGTCTGCTCAGTCTCGATTAGTACGGGTACCGATCATCTGGCTGGCAGGTAACCACCCGTGGCTTGTAGCGGCGCCTGTGTCTGGCCGTCAGTGACCCAAACCGCGATTGCAAACTGCTCGGCATCCACGGAACTTTCGGGTAACAGCGCAGAGACGGCGTAACCGTCTTCGACCGGGATCAACGACGCAGACCTAACATCCAGCACGACGAAGTCATGGCGGAGTTTCTTGCCGCGGTTTTCACCCGCTTTAACGCTGCTCGACAAGGCCATACCCAGGAGCGCAACGCTCGCAAGCGGTTGCGCGTCTGCGCCATTACCGTCCCAGTGCACATTCACCGTATCGGCAGTGACCTCGGCGCGCAGAACGCCGGGCATGCCACTGGCTTCAGCCGGCAAACCGTCGCGACGCCAGTTTCGCCATTCCTTGCCGCCAGCGAAGAATCCCGGCGTGTAAACCACTCGGACGCCGCCCTCGAGTGCATAGCGACGCTGGCGATCGGAGTAATCGGCATCCGCGAAACGGTCCCGCCAGCCGAGGTAGTCCCAATAATCGACGTGAAATGCCAGCGGCACGTAGTCCCGCCACAAACCGTCATCATTCGTCAGGCTCGATAGATGGCGATCTGCAGGTGGGCAACTATTGCATCCTTCTGAAGTGAACAACTCCACCAGCGTGACCGGTTCGCTGCCGCTGGACAGCACCAGAGTGGCTTCGTCTGCCTGACTCGCTGCACTCAACATCAGTCCCAGCGTCAGCAATACTCTCGGGTTCATGGGCTTCACTCCAAATTGGCTTCCCATCAGTAGACCCGAGTAGTGCGTCGATCGTTACAAGCCCGCTTGTCGATGGTGCAAGTTACGGGGCATCATGTCCCCGGGGTCGGGGATGCTATGCAACAACTAAGAACAATCCTGCTGTATTCGGCCATGCTGGTGGCCGGCGTATTTGTGCTGCAATGGCTCGAATACCGGTATGTGGCGCGAGCAATCTCGGGGCCGTGGTTCGCGGGCGTTGTCGCGATCGTATTCGCGGGGGTCGGTGGCGTGGTCGCGCTCGCGGTGCTGCGGAAGCGACAGGGCACGGGTTTCGAGCGCAACGAGCAGGGTCTGAAGGCGCTGGGAATCACCGACCGTGAGTTCGTCGTGCTTGAGGCGCTCGCGGCGGGTCAGACCAACAAAGAGATCGCGCGCACCCTAAACGTGTCGCCCAACACTGTGAAGACCCACGTCGCGCGGCTATTCGAGAAGCTGGAAGTGGGCCGCCGCACTGCTGCGGTGCAGCGAGCTCGCTCATTACGACTGATCCCATGAGTCGTCCAAATGCCTGAATTTATTGAAATCACCCATTTGGGTGATGGTCTGACGGGCCGTTTTGACCGAATCTGAGCCCGTCGATTACAGGAGAACGGACATGCAGAAGTACATCATCAAATTCGGTCTGATCAGCGGCTCGGCAGTGGTGCTCAGCATCATCGTTGGCATGGTGCTCGAGGGCGCCGGCAGCGAGATTTTCGGCTACACCGCCATGTTTATCGCACTTTCGTCGATTTTTGTGGCGATCAAGCGATATCGCGACCTCGAGTTGGGCGGCGTCATCCGGTTTTGGCCCGCGATGGGGCTCGGTCTCGGGATTTCAGCAGTCGCCGGGCTCGCGTATGTGGGCATCTGGGAGGTTTATCTGGCCCTGACCGACTATGCATTCATGGAACAGTACGTCGAGGGCGCCCTGGCGAGTGCCAAGGAACGTGGCGATTCGCCAGATGACTATGCGACGCTGGTCGGCGAGTTGGAATCGATGGCCGAAAACTACGCCAAGCCCTGGTTCCGTCTGCCGATTACCTTTATCGAGATATTCCCTGTGGGGGTTCTGGTGAGCATCTTCTCTGCGGCGCTGCTGCGCCGCAGCGAGGTGCTTAACGCGCAGGCTTGAGACCAGCGGGGCACCTAGCGGGTGATGACGCCACTCGCGTTTTTGGGGAAGTCGTAACCGACCACGGTATGCGCGACATAGGGCAGCTCATCCCAGCTGCCGAGATCTGCCGAGATGGTCAGCATGCCCGCAGTGGGCATGTTCACCACGAGTCCATTGCTCAGCCGCTCTGCCAGTTCTGATATGCCCGGGTTATGGCCGACCACCAACAGATTTTGAAACTGCGCGTCCTGCTCGCCGATCACCTTTAGAATTTGCTCTGCACTCGCGTGGTAGAGCGCCTTTTCAACGTGAATAAACTCGATGGGAAAGCCAATGGTTTGGGCTACGTGTCGCGCGGTGTGTCGAGTCCGCGTTGCCGAACTCGCCACCAGTGCGGACGGGCGAATCCCTCTTTCCTTCAGGCGACGACCCATCTCCGGTGCATCGCGGTTTCCGCGCTCGTTCAAGGGTCGATCATGATCGCTCAGTGATGGATCATCCCAACTCGACTTAGCGTGGCGGAGCAATGTCAGCGTGTATCCGCGGGACATGGCTCAGTACATCATGCCGGTTTGCAGTCGCGCCTCATCGCTCATCATCATGTGATTCCAGGGCGGATCGAAGACCAGTTCGACTTGAACCGATTCGACCGTGGGCACGATTGCGACTTTTTGACGTACGTCTTCGATAAGGATGTCGCCCATGCCGCAACCGGGCGCAGTCAACGTCATATCGACTTCAACGTTGCGTACGCCATCTTCCGGATGGGAGATCTCAACTCGGTAGATCAATCCCAGCTCCACGATGTCGACAGGGATCTCCGGGTCGTAGCAGGTCTTGAGCTGCTGCCAGATGATCTGCTCGAAGTCCTCGTCGCTGATGTCACCAGGCACTTCCGGTGGTTTCACCGGGTCCTTGCCGAGTGCATCAGCATCTTTCCCGTCGATGCGAAAGAGGCTGCCGTCGACGTAGACGGTGAAGTTGCCACCCAGGCCCTGCGTGATGTAGCCGTTCGTGCTCTTTCGCAGCGTGACGCTCATGCCGGCGGGAATGATGACCGCCGATACGTCTCTTTGAAGGGTAAACGGCTCGCTTTCGTTCGAATACATCTGGGGCTTACTCCGTGGAAACCGGGTCTGAATCGCCTCGCAGGGCAGCGGCCATCGCATGCCAGGCGAGCGTTGCGCATTTTACGCGCGAAGGGTAGCGGCGCACTTCACCGAGCGCCGCGATCGGCAAATCCTGTAGATTGACGGAAACCACCGAGTCCACCGACTCGGCCAGCATGGCGTTGACCTCGTCAACGAGTGTGCCTGCAGTCGCTGTGTCGAGGCCTGACAACAACTCAGACATCATGGATGCGGAGGCCATGCTGATTGCGCAGCCAACGCCGTGAAATGAGACGTCTGTGATCGTGTCCCCGTCGATCGTGACATACAGGTCGAGCTTGTCACCGCACAGAGGGTTGTTGCCGGGCACGTGCTGCGCGTGTTCCACGCGTCTGAAGTGGATCGGATCGCGCGCGTGTTTGAGAACTTGCTCGCGATAGAGCGCAGCGACGCTCATCGAAACAGATTCCGCACGGTGGCGAGCGCATCAATCAATGCATCGATGTCTTCGCGCCAGTTGTACAAAGCGAGCGAGGCACGCGCGGTCCCGGGCACTTCAAGCAGAGACATGACCGGCATCGCACAATGGTGGCCGGTACGCACCGCAATGCCGCGTTGGTCCACGATGGTGCCGAGATCATGTGGGTGCACGTCATCCATCAGAAATGAAACGACCGACGCCTTTTTCGGTGCGGTCCCAATGATGCGAATATCGTCCTGGGCCAACATTTGCTCGGTCAGATAATCGAGCAGGATTCTCTCATAGCGCTGCACGTTATCCATGCCAACGCCCTCGAGGTAGTCGATGGCCGCGGCCAGTCCGACCGCACCTGCGATGTAGGGCGTACCCGCCTCAAACTTGTATGGCAATGCGTTGTAGGTGGTGCCTTCGAAACTGACGGTTTCGATCATATCGCCACCGCCTTGCCAGGGCGGCATCGCCTCCAGCAGCGCCTCTCGACCCCACAACACCCCGATACCTGTAGGACCGGTCATTTTGTGGCCTGAGAATACGAAGAAATCGGCGCCGAGATTTGCAACATCGATCGGCGCGTGGGGGGCGTGCTGCGCACCGTCGACCAACACCGTAATGCCGCGCTCCTTGGCGGCGGGAATCACGGTCTCCAGCGGCAGAATCGTCCCTAGCGCGTTAGACACCGAGGCAATCGCCAACAAGCGCGTGCGGTCGGTGAAGCACTCGATCACACGCTCGGCGATCACATCGCCGTTCTCTTCTACCGGCGCTACGACGAGCTTGATACCGATGCGATCAGCAAGCATTTGCCAAGGCACGATGTTCGCATGGTGCTCGAGATGTGTGACGACCACCTCGTCGCCGGCTTTGAGGTTGCTCACGCCCCACGTTTGGGCGACAAGGTTGATGGCTTCGGTCGTGCCTCGCGTGAAAATGATCTCGCGGACGCTGCCCGCATTCATGAACTGTCGGACACGCTCGCGCGCGCCTTCGTAGGCGTCAGTGGCTCTGTGACTTAAGGTATGGACGCCGCGATGCACGTTCGCATGATCATGCGACTCATAGTGTCGCATCGCTTCGATCACGGCATTCGAGCGCTGAGACGAGGCAGCACTATCCAAAAACACGAGCGGTTGGCCGTTCACTTCCTGGTGCAGCGCCGGGAAGTCATCGCGCAGTGCACGCATTCGGGCTTCCAGCGCGTCATCCGATATCACGTTGTCTACAGAAGCTGCGTTCACGCAATCGCCTCCAAAGCGGTGAAGTTGGGTATCTCAGCTGCGATTGCAGAATCCGCAAGTCCGCGCACGTGATCGTCGGCAATTTCCGAGGTGATCTCGCGACAAAATGCGTAGGTCAGCAACTGCGTCGCCATCGACTTATCAATGCCGCGCGATTGGAGATAAAACAGCGAGGTCTGATCGAGCTGACCCACAGTCGCGCCGTGCGCACATTTGACATCGTCCGCATAGATCTCAAGTTCCGGCTTGGTATCGATTTCTGCGTGATCCGAGAGCAGCAGCGTCGCGTTCGATTGTGCGGAATCGGTGCCATCCGCACCTTCATGAACGAGCACTTTGCCGTTGAAAACACTTCTGCTGCGATCGCGCAGGATGCCGCGGTAATTCTCGCGGCTGATCGTGTTCGGGCTGACGTGTTCTACCTGCGTGTGGTTATCGACGTGTTGGCGATCGTTGGCGAGGTAAATGCCGTTCAGATGTGCCTCGGCACCCGCGGCATTCAGTCTCAGGTTCAGGTCGTTGCGAACCAGCGAGCCGCCGCTATCCAGCGTGAGCGTGCGGCAAATCGCTGCATTCGCAATGTCCGCGTCGAAGCGGGTATAGACAAGCCCGGCTGCCGCCGCATGTTGTAGTCGCACGTGATCGAGTTGTGCCTCACGACCGATATCTGCGGTGGTGATCAGTGTCTGCATGCTCGCGCTGACGCCACCATCAAGAACATGGTCCACAATAGACAGACGCGCGTTGGGTGCGATGCTGATGTGCACGCGGGTTTGTGCCAGCGAGTTTTCACCAGCGGGCAGATGCACACAATGCAGTGTCTGTTCGACGGCACTCTCTGCACTGATTTGATACCGACCATTCGCTGCTGCAGTGTTCAGCCATACGAGCGCATCCGCGGCGTCGCTGTCACTGCCGACCGCAGGGGCGACATCAATCGCTTGAATGGTGATACCACCTGGGACATCGCTGCGCTCGTCGTCAAATACGCCGCCGACAAAAACCGCGACTGCAGAAGCACCTGTTTCGGACTTCCAGTCGCTCAAAATCGAGTCGATGTCGGTGCTGCTCGCGGAATCGCTCGCTAAAGACGCCGCGGCAAACGTCGCGAAGGGTTCACTCCGGGTGTACTTCCAACGCTCGGTCTTGCGCGCCGGGAAACCGTGCGAGGAAAGTGCTGCCAGCGCTTTGCTCACATCGCCGCCGCCATCAGTCGGCTTTAACGCATCGATGATCTGTTCGACGCTCATGCAGCGGCTTCCTCCAGCACCCAGTCGTAACCGCGCGCCTCGAGCTCAAGCGCGAGCGACTTGTCACCTGAGCGGATGATGCGCCCGCCAGCGAGTACGTGAACAAAGTCAGGCTCGATGTAGTCGAGCAAGCGCTGGTAGTGAGTGACCATCAGGAACGCACGCGACGGGTCTCGGAGTGCGTTAACACCCTCGGCGACGATCTTCAGCGCATCGATATCCAGGCCGGAGTCTGTTTCATCCAACACACACAGCGACGGCTCCAACACCGACATCTGGAATACCTCGTTTCGCTTCTTCTCACCGCCCGAGAAACCCTCGTTCACGCCGCGGTTCAAAAAGCCGGGATCCATTTGCATGGCTTTCATTTTTTCACGTGCAATTTTCATAAACTCAACCGCACTGAGTTCCGGTTCACCACGCGCTTCGCGCACCGCGTTGAGTGCGGCGCGGAGCAGGTAGGTGTTGTTCACACCGGGGACTTCTACCGGATATTGGAAAGCCAGAAACAGACCCGCTTGCGCGCGTTCTTCCGGCTCAAGTTCCAAGAGGTCCTTGCCGTGAAACTCGACGCTACCGCCGGTTACGGAATAGTCATCGCGACCGGCCAACACGTTGGCCAGCGTGCTCTTGCCCGAGCCGTTCGGGCCCATGATGACGTGCACTTCGCCAGCGTTCACCTCCAGATTGAGGCCTTTCAGGATTTCCGTTCCGCCAACTGAAGCGTGGAGTGATTTGATATCTAGCATGCGTTGCGTTCCTTAACCTACCGCGCCTTCGAGGCTGACATTCAGAAGTGCTTGTGCTTCCACAGCGAACTCCATGGGAAGTTCCCGGAATACGTCTTTGCAGAACCCGTTAACGATCAGGTTCACAGCATCTTCCTCACCGATGCCGCGCTGGCGGCAATAGAACAATTGGTCTTCACCGATCTTCGATGTCGTCGCCTCATGTTCCACCGTCGTGCTCGCGTTGCGTACTTCCATGTAAGGGAAGGTGTGCGCGCCGCACTCCGATCCGATCAGCAGGGAGTCGCACTGCGTGTAGTTACGTGCGTTGCTCGCCTGTGGCATGACTTTGACGAGGCCACGGTAGGACTGTTGCGCACGCCCCGCGGAGATGCCTTTCGAGACAATCGTGCTCTTCGTATTCTTACCGATGTGGATCATCTTGGTGCCGGTGTCTGCCTGTTGCAGGTTGTTGGTCACCGCGACCGAATAGAACTCACCGACACTGTCGTCTCCGCGCAGGATGCAGCTCGGGTATTTCCAGGTGATCGCCGAACCGGTCTCCACCTGTGTCCATGAGATTTTCGCTCGATCTTCGCGGCAGTCGCCGCGCTTGGTCACGAAGTTATAGATCCCGCCGCGACCTTCTTCGTCGCCCGGATACCAATTCTGAACCGTCGAATACTTGATCTCGGCATCCTCGAGTGCAACGAGCTCCACAACCGCGGCGTGCAGCTGGTTTTCATCGCGCATCGGTGCGGTGCAGCCTTCGAGGTAACTGACGTAGCTGCCTTTGTCGGCGATGATCAGTGTGCGCTCGAACTGGCCCGTGTTCATTTCGTTGATGCGGAAGTAGGTCGACAACTCCATCGGGCAGCGCACACCCGGCGGGATGTAGACGAACGAGCCGTCGCTGAAGACCGCAGAGTTCAAAGCGGTGAAGTAGTTGTCCGAACGCGGTACCACGCTACCAAGATATTTCTTGATGAGCTCAGGATGCTCGCGCACCGCTTCCGAGAACGAGCAGAAAATCACGCCCGCTTCTGCGAGCTTGTCTCGGAAGGTCGTGGTTACAGAGACCGAGTCGAATACCGCGTCGACGGCGACGCCGGCAAGTCGTGCGCGCTCGTGCAGTGGAATGCCGAGCTTGTCGTACGTCTCAAGCAGCTTCGGATCGACCTCATCGAGACTTTTCGGCTTGTCGTCGTCTGACTTCGGTGCAGAGAAGTAGGAGATCGCCTGGTAGTCGATTGCCGGGTACTCAACATGCGCCCACTCGGGCTCGGTCATCTTCTTCCACGTCTCGAAAGCTTGCAGGCGCCACTCGAGCATGTACTCGGGCTCTTCCTTGCGAGCCGAGATGGCACGAATGACATCCTCGTTCAGCCCGGGCGGCAATGTATCCGAATCGATATCGGTGACGAATCCATGCTGGTATTTCTTACCAACAAACTCACGCGCATCGGCGCTATCAGTGCTCATCGCAAAGCATCCTTATGCAAAATCTGTTTCATCGGCAGCAACGGCATTTCAGTGGGGATCGGCCGTTCGCCCTTCAAGTCGGTCAGGCTGATCTCGCGCAGCGCCTTCCGGATATTCGAGTTGATTTGCTGCCAGGCAGAACCGAGCCCGCAAACCGCCTCAAGATCACAGCCGTGTCCGTTGTCGGAGCAGTCGGTGATCGCGACTGGCCCTTCGATCGCGTCGATAATGTCGGCCGCGCTGATCTCCGAGGGTCGGCGCGCCAGTTGATACCCTCCGGTGGCGCCGCGCCGAGCTGTCACCAAGCCCGCCCGGGCCAGCGACTTCAGAAGCTTGCTGACCGTCGCGGCACCGAGACCTGTGCGCCCCGAGATTTCGCTGGCCGCTGTGGGTTGGTCGCCCATCTCCGCGAGGTGCGCGAGAACAAGCGTGCCGTAGTCGGTCATTTTGCTGATTCGAAACATGTCGCTTCCCCGTCGGGAACATCAATGGGGACTATTTTAGTCCCATTTAAAACTGATCATCAACCGTCGAGGGTGTTGCTATAATGCCAAGCATTGAAAGGCCAAAAGCTGACGGGTAGGCAGCTTACCCGCGCCGAATGTCTCCAAAATACAACAACGTTGCTGGGCTCGCGCACAGCATCGGATATGAATATGCAGTCTGACAATGTGGTCGAGATCGAGGACCTGCACTACGCGCGGGGATCTCGTGAGATTTTCAAAGGCCTGAACCTTGCGATTCGCCGCGGTGAGGTCACAGCGATCATGGGCCCGAGCGGCACCGGCAAGACCACGCTGCTGCGCCTGATTACGGGGCAGCTGGTGCCAGACAAAGGGCGCGTCCGGGTCGATGGCGAGTGGCTGGACCAGCTGCGCCGGCCCGGGCTCTACAGTTTACGTCGCCGCATCGGCATGCTGTTCCAGAACGGGGCGTTGCTGACCGACTTCGATGTCTTTGAGAACGTGGCGTTCCCGTTGCGCGAACACTACGACCTGCCAGACCGGCTCATTCGTCATATCGTGCTGACCAAGCTGCATGCCGTCGGATTGCGGGGCGCGGCCTTTATGCAGCCGCAGGAACTTTCGGGCGGTATGGCGCGCCGCGTCGCTCTGGCGCGCGCTATGGCGACTGACCCGAAAATCCTGATTTACGACGAGCCGTTTGTTGGGCTCGACCCAATTTCTATGGGTGTGATCGTGCGGCTCGTGCGGCGCATGAACGATGCACTGGGCATCTCCTCCATTGTCGTGAGCCATGATGTGCAAGAAATCAGCTCGGTGGCCGACTCGAGCTATTTGATCTCGGACGGCAAGGTGGCAGCCGGCGGCAGCCCCGACGAGCTGCATAACGCACAGTCGGAGCTTGTGCGCCAGTTCATGCATGGCATGGCCGACGGGCCGGTGCCGTTCCATTTCCCGGCTGAGGACTACGCCTCGCAGTTGTTCGACGACGGTCGCATCAGCAAGAGCCCGCAAGATGATTCGTGACTTGATAGCGACATTGGGTGGGTTCGTTCGCACCTTCGGCGCATCGCAGCTGTTCTTTTTCCGGCTGCTGGCGGAATCGCCGCGCGTACTGCTGAGACCCTCGCTCGTGTCTCGTCAGGTGCACAACGCCGGTGCCATGTCACTGGTTCTTATCATGGTGTGCGGTTTTTTTGTCGGCGCGGTGATCGGCCTGCAGTCGTATTCGAACCTCGCGCGCTTCGGTGCTGAGGATCAGGTCGGTCCGTTTTCGGCGCTGGCTTTGATGAAAGAACTGGGCCCAGTGATCACCGCCTTGTTGTTCGCGGGTCGGGCGGGCACCGCACTGGCGTCGGAAATCGGCCTGATGCGGGTCACCGATCAGCTCTCGGCAATGGAGATGATGGCGATCGACCCGGTTGTGCGCGTCGCCGTGCCCCGGTTCCTTGGTGGTGCGATTTCGATGCCGCTGCTGGTCGCGATTTTCACAAGCATCGGCATTCTGGGTGCGTACATGGTCGGCGTGCCGTTGATGGGGCTCGATTCCGGTGCATTCTGGTCTGAGATGAAGCAGGGCGTTGCTGAGGCTGATGTCTGGGAAGGCATTATCAAGAGCATTGTCTTCGGCGTTGCGTCGAGCTTCATCGCGGTCTGGGAGGGCTATAACTGCCAGCCGACTGCGGAAGGCGTCGGCAGGGCCACCACCCGAACTGTTGTTATCTCAGCAGTAACGGTGCTTATTTTTGACTTCATGATTACGGCAATCGCCATTAATTGAGGACGTTGCTATGCAACAGACAAGATCAGTTGAAATCGGTACAGGCGCATTCGTGTTGCTGGGTTTCGCCGCGTTGTTCTTCCTGACGACGCAGACGGCCAACCTTCAGAGTTTTGACGATGGCTACTACGACGTCACAGCGCACTTCGACAACATCGGCGGACTTAAAGTGCGATCGCCGGTTGCCATGGCCGGCGTGAAGATCGGCCGTGTCCAATCCATCGAGTTCGATCCTGAACAGTTTGACGCGGCGGTAGTGCTGCGAATCGATGCCCGATATGACGAGCTACCGGAAGACAGCGATGCCAGTATCCTCACCGCAGGACTACTGGGCTCGCAGTACGTTGGGTTGCAACCCGGTGGGTCGGACATATATCTCGAAGAGGGCAGCGAGCTCGAATTCACCCAGTCTGCCATTGTGCTTGAGAACCTGATTGGCAAATTCCTGGTGAACGCTGGCGGCGGAGACTAGTCAAACGTCTCGCGCCGCCTCGAAATGCGAGCTCGCGCGACATAGATCAATAATGGACATAATCATGAACACACTATGGAAACCCGTTTCGACCCTGGCTGCACTGGTCCTTGCCGTTGGCTTTGTGACTCCCGCGCTGGCGCAGGAAGAGGGCACGCCGATGGACGTGGTCGATGCCGCGATCGAGGACATCAAGGCAGGTCTTGCAGAGAACCGCGAGCTCTACCTCGAAGATGAGGCTGCGTTGATCGAGTGGGTGGACACGCTCCTGGCGCCGAGGTTCGACCGCAACTACGCCGGTCGTCTGGTACTGGCGCGCCATTGGCGCGATGCGAGCAATGAGCAAAAGCGCCGCTTCATTCAAGGTTTCTACAGCGCGATGCTGCAACGCTACGCGACCGGTATTCTCGAATTCCAGGAAGATCGGCTCAAAGTCCTGCCCGAGCGCGGCAAGTTGTCGGACAACAAAGCGCAGGTTTATACCGAAGTCACGCTGGACGATGGCAGCGCCGTCGCGGTTGAGTATCGGATGGTCAAGCGCGGCGACGCGGGCTGGCAGGTCTTCGATGTATCGATCGATGGCATCAGCTACATCCGGAACTTCCGGGCTGAAATCGATTCCGAGATCAAGAAGACCAGCCTCGACGCTGTGATTGAGCGTCTCGAAGCGGAGGCCGGAACTGCACAGGAAGACGACGAGGCCGCCTGATGCGAGCAACGATCGCCGAAGGCGATGAAGAGGGCACGTTTTCGATCGAGGGACCACTGACCTTCGATTCGGTGGGTGCGCTGCTCGATCGTGCGACCAAACTGTTCGAGCCGCACAGCCGCATCGTTGTCGATTTATCCGGCATCACGGATTCAGACAGCGCCGGGCTCGCACTATTGATCGAGTGGGTTACGTGGGCGAACCACAGTGTCCGCGAAATGATCTACGAGAACACGCCCGAGAAGCTGATCAACATCGCTGCGATCAGCGAGGTAGAAGGGCTGCTTGAAGCAGGCGAGCGCTGGAAGGGATTCCTCTAGGGCTCAAAGATCGTCGTCGAAGCTATCGAGGTCTTCGTCGAAATCATCCTCAAACTCGTCTTCCACGATCGGCGGATTGCCGTCGTAGATCACGAAATTTCGGTTCTGTAGATACGCCTCGCGCACGAAAATATAGGGATCATTCGATGCGGCAATCTGACTGTCGAGCGCCAGAAGTGATGCGCGACCAGTGATGATCTCGCTGATCAGCAGTTTGTCGCGAACGCCGGTCTCGAAGAAGTTTCGACCGTGGACAAGCTGGTTAGGTACGAGACCCACGGCGCTTCTTACCGTCGACGGTCCCCAGAACGGTAGTACGAAATAGGGCCCACTCGGTACGCCCCAAACCGCCAGGGTTTGGCCGAAGTCTTCGCTCTTCTGATCCAGACCCATGGCGCTTGCGGGATCAAAAATTCCCGCAAGTCCGATGGTCGAGTTGACGACCAGTCGCCCCGTCTCAGACAACGCGGGGCCCGGTTTGCCCTGCAGCAGATTGTTCACAATGCTGATCGGTGTTCTCAAATTGGAGAACACGTTGGAGACACCGCGTTCGACGGGATCGGGAGTAATGAACTTGTAGCCCTTGGCGAGCGGTTTGAGCAACACTCGATCCACGCCGTTGTTGAAGCTGTTTACTCGGCGGTTGTAGGGTTCCCAAGGATCGCCCATCGAGACTTTCTCACCGGTGCTCGCACATCCCGCGAGGGCTAAGCCCGCCAGTGCAACGAGACACACGCCCCAACTATTCCGTGTCGCTTTCATTTGTTATGCCTTAGTGATGTGCGCTCGGATCGGCTCAGGAAGAGCCACGATCGCGCCGGACCTCAACCCTCTGTGCCTCGGATAGGTACTCACTGACAAAGTCAGCGCGCGCCAGAAATCTTGCTCTCTGGATATCCGTGACACCAGCCAATCTGGATGCACGGCGCAGGAGAATCACAGCCTGCACCAGGTTGCCGGTCATGATGTTGTATTCGGCCATGTAGTAATGCGCCTCTGCGGTCTGTCCCGAGTCGATCGCTGCGCGTGCGATCAGGCGAACCTGCTCGGGAGTCGGCGGCACATTATTCAGAAGGTCGAGGAGCAGGGTATGTGCCTGCTCTGCCCGGCCTGTATCCAGCAGGATCTTGGCGTAACGGATCGTGAGCGGCACGTTGCGCGGGAATAGCTCCTGCGCCTTGGCGAGCGTGTCGAGCGCCCTTGGCACATCATCAGCGGCCACCAACGCTTGTGCGAGCGCGATGTGATACGGGATGACCTCTTTCTGGTCTTCGATCAGTTCCTCGAAAATCTCCACCGCATCAAAAGGCTTGTCTTCGGCGAGTGCGACGAGGCCGCGACCGTAAAGGCTCGCATCGGTTTCCGCGTTGAAGTAGGCCAGCGCAATGGCGGTTGAATCGCTAAACAGCGCGTGGGTACGCGCCTTCATCAAGCCATAGCTCACGCTGTCTTCGCGCGGCTCGATAGGCCGCATCTTGCGTGCCCGTGCTTTGGCTTCGGCAGTCCGCGAGCTGGAAACCGGGTGCGTGCGCAGATACTCGAACTGATCGAGGCTTGTGTTGAGTGAGCTGTTGGTGCGCTTGCCCATTCTTGCGAAAAAGTCGGCCATGGCATCTGCCTGAAAACCGGCTTGCGCGAGCGTATTGATGCCGACACGGTCGGCCTCATACTCGTAACCGCGTGTGAAGTTGATCTGGCTCTGCACAGAGACAGCCTGCGTGGTAGCAATGGCGCCCTCGATCACCTCACCACCGGCGCCGGTGGCTGCGGACAACGCAATCGCGCCGAGCATCGCCGCCATCGTCAGGATGCTGGCTCGGGAGTTGTCGTGGATCGTGCGCGCAATGTGACGTTGTGTGACGTGCGCGATTTCGTGCGCGAGAACACTCGCCAATTCGTCCTCACCGCGGGTGAGCTGGATCAGGCCCGTGTGTACGCCGATAAACCCACCCGGCAATGCGAACGCATTAACTGACGGATCGGCGACCACGAAGAACTCGAAGTTGTAATCGCCATTGTTGGCGTGGCCAACCAGTTCGTTGCCGAGCGCGTTGATGTATTCGGTCAACTCGGGATCATCGACGACCATGTCGCGTGCGTAAAACATGCGCATCATTTGACGGCCGATCCGGGCCTCTTCATTGCGCGGCAACAAGGCGTCGGCCGGGCTGCCGATATTGGGCAGTTCAAAGTCCTGTGCGTTGGCGTCAGGCGCAGCGCTGCCTGCGAGCGCGACCAATATGGCCGCCCCGAGGACAGTCAGCAGTGTGCGAATCGCTTGCATCAGGAGTTCAGACCCTCATCCGCTCAGTGTGTTCCGCATCAGCCCTTGTTCAGTGCCTTTGCGGCTTCCAGCACCGCATCAGCATGACCAGGCACTTTCACCTTACGCCATTCTTCGCGAAGTTTGCCATCGGTATCGATCAAAAATGTGGAGCGCTCGATACCCATCACCTTCTTCCCGTACATGTTCTTTTCCTTGATCACGTCGAAGTACCCGCATAGTGCTTCGTCCGCGTCCGAAATCAGCTCAAATGGCATCTCAAACTTCGCCTTGAACTTCTCATGGGATGCAATCGAGTCCCGTGATATGCCAAAGATGACCGTGTTGGCACGCTTAAACTTACTGTTAAGCGCAGAAAAATCCTTGCTCTCGTTGGTGCAGCCCGGGGTGTTGTCTTTCGGATAGAAGTAGAGCACCACCTGTTTGCCACGCAGCGCCTTGAGCTGTACTTCGGTTTCGCTGGTCGCCGGCGCCTTGAAATCCTTGACGACGCGGTTGAGTGCAGGTCCTGCCATGGGGGTGTCCTCCTTAGACTTTGATGGGTTCGAGAATGCCGTCGATGTTCATGTGGTCGCAGAACTGCATGAACTCTTCACGCAGAGGCGCGATGCCCATGCTGGCCGGGATATGGACCGTGGCCTGGACGCTGAACATCGGCGCGCCGGTGTGGGCCGCCGGGTAGCTTCGCGTGTTGAACTCGCCAATGCCGACGCTCCGTGAGCTGAAGAAGCCCGATACGTTGTAGACGATACCTTCCTGGTCGAGGCAGACGATATCCACGGCATACGGGATCTCAGGCTCCGCCTCGCTTTTGCGAGTGGTCTTGCGCACGCTGATCGACAGGTCGGCCGTCTCGCCGAAGGCGTCGAGGGCGGATTCCAGCTTGCCGATGGTGTGCCAATGGCCGGAGACCAGCAGTAACATCGCGAACTCGCTGCCGAGATTGACCATGCGGCTTTCGAGGATGTTGCCGTCGTTCTTCAGCACCACTTGAGAGAGGTCATGAACCACACCGGTTCGGTCCGCGCCGACGGCCGAAATAACAATCAGTTGTGACATAAATTCTGGGGCGGCGGTGAGGGGCCGCCAGATCGGGGAAACCCTTGATTGTACGCCTATTCCCGCTTGCCGCGAAGTGATCCGTGCGATTAAACTTGCCGGCTTGAATTTCCGGAGCCCCGCATGTTTTCAGGCAGTCTAGTCGCGCTCATCACGCCTTTCGAGGCCGGTGGTGGCATTGATTACGCGACGCTCAAACGACTGATCGACTGGCACGCGAGCTCCGGCACCGACGGTTTGGTTATTGGCGGGACGACGGGAGAGTCGGCGACGCTGACACGCGACGAGCATGCTGAGCTGGTGGGGCGGTCGGTCGAGATGATCGCCGGGCGCATGCAGGTCATCGCGGGCACGGGCTCGAACTCGACCAGTCAGTCGGTCGATCTGTCGGTGGCGACCGATATCGACGGTGTCGACGGGTTCTTGCTGGTGGTGCCGTACTACAACAAGCCACCGCAGCGTGGGCTGGTGAACCACTTTACAGCGATCGCGGATGCGGTGAGCAAGCCGATCATGCTCTACAACGTGCCAGGCAGAACGGTCGGCGACATGCTCCCGGATACGGTGGCTGAGTTGGCGCAGCACGAGCGAATCGTCGCGATCAAGGACGCCACGGGCGATTTGGATCGCCTGGCGGCGCAACAGGCGGTATGCCCCTCCGATTTTGGGTTCTTCTCGGGCGATGATTTCACCGGGTGTGAATTCATGCTGAGAGGGGGGCACGGTGTCGTGTCGGTGACCGGCAACGTCGCGCCTGCCCTGATGAGCGATTTGTGCAAAAAGGCAATTGCCGGCAAGAAGAAAAAGGCGAAGTTGATTGATGCGCGCCTGGCGGCATTGAACGAAGCGATGTTCGTCGAGTCGAATCCCATTCCGGTGAAGTGGGCGCTGCACAAGCTCGGGTTTGGCGACGGGTCGATACGCTCGCCGCTCGTAACGCTCGCTGACGAACATCATGAACAGGTCGTCACGGCTATGAAGAATGCGGATTTGATATGAGACTGTTAGTGCTTTGTCTGGTGGTTGCGAGCGTCAGTGCATGCGCCGGTCCCGGTCGGTGCGAAAACCGGACTGACTATCAGGGCGTGCAAGAAACGCCACCGATCCGCATTCCTGACGCAGAGGATGGTTTACCGACCGAATCGCGACTCGAGATTCCGGTAGCCAGCACGCCGCCAGACGTTAGCAGCGAATGTCTGGAGAAGCCGCCACGGTTTGCAACGGACGAATAGGCCTGTAGCATGCGCGGCCCGTGTCGCTAGCTAGGCAGACACGGCGACAAGTAACAATTCGGAGAGGTGGCTGAGTGGTTTAAGGTGCTCGCCTGGAAAGCGAGTGTGCGGTGATACCGTACCGGGGGTTCGAATCCCCCCCTCTCCGCCACTTGTAGCGCGTAGGTTTATGTTCGTTCGGACGAAAGCAAGAAATCTTTCTCTTGCGTCCCACAAAACGTTCCACAAATCGTTTACTGGAAGCAACAACACCCTGGTCTGGTAAATGGCAGGTTCGCGCGACCCCAGTCTTGAGGTGAAAAGGTTGAAGACCGCTAGTGGCTTGAAAGAGAAGCGATCCTAGGTCTGCTACTCTTTCCGCTTCTGATCCAATCCGGTCATCCATCATCTTTCGACCTCTCGGCGACAAAACATGAGCAAAAGAAATTTTGTCTGTTTCAAATGCCACGTCGCCGTCCGGCGCGAGCCCTATTCTGGTGATGCTGTGCTATGCCCAGAGTGCGGAAGGGAATGCAATAATATCGGGTACAAGATTTCTGTTCCGCCGAAGTCCAAACCCGAGGTATGGAAAGCCTTGCATGAGGAATACTTTCGTGGACGACGTCAGGATGTCGAGAACAAACAGTTTGGCAAGGTGCGTCGAAAACACGCATTAGAAAAAGAAATTGCGAAGCTGGAGGCGAGACCGGAAAACGATGGTCGTACAAGCTTAATCCGACAACTCCGTCGCCAGCTTGAGCGACTGTAGTCGATGTTTTCGCCGGCCGGTATTGATCGATGAGTGCCATTTGGTTCCATTGAGCTGCCTGATTTCTTCTGGCCGCAATCGACTGTTGTCTGAGCATTCGCAATAACAGGATTAAACTCATCGCCCCTTCAAGCGGCAAAGCGGTTAACCTCTAGTCAGTTGAAACAGCACTAGTGGACTCGATGCCCCGTCTTTCTCCAACCCGATCAATAACTCTGTTGCTCATCAGTCTCTGGGTGGGTGCGCAAACGAGTGTTGCGCACGCCGAGCTTGTTCCCGTTGCGCCCGAGCACATTCCCTTTTCCGGTGACGGAATCTACAGCTCATTGAAGGGCTGGACACTCGATGTGCGGGCACACTCCAAGAACCGCATTGTTTACGCACGCGACGGATTCAAAACGGCCAGAGTCCTGTCGATCTCAACGCCCGAGCTTGATGCGTCGACCAGTCCAGAACTATTCCGAAAAGCTGTTAGCGACGCTCTAGCGCTTGAGGGGTTACAAGATGTGCGTTTCGATGCGATCAAAACCATCGAGAGCCCAGTTGTAGAAGCTTTTCGGAACGAGTCGGGGATCACCGACGGTGTATTCAAGGCTTGGATAGTTACGGCTGACCATCAGGGTGTCACTTATGCAGGTGCGGGCTTATCCGTGATCTCGTCTGAGGGCACCTCTGTTGAGGTGTTCCTCGCGGAGAAAAACGAGTACGAGCATCTGGGCGGAGTTGTCGTCCCTCTTGCTCGTTACTTCGCTCTCGAATTCACTGATCCAAACCCTGACGTTTTGAGGGCGGGCAAAGCCAGTGTCTCGGAGGCTGTCGGTGCTCTGGCGATGCGCTTTGAGGAATGGATGCTGAACATGGTCAAGGCGAAGATCTTAGCGGGCAGCGCTACACAACAAACCTTAGGAATGTCGCTTGGACTGGATCAGGCATCCGATTACGGACTCCAGGATCCGCTGTACGACTGGTAGGTGTCTCGCTTAGTCTGTGCGAAGACTGTTTTCGATTACGGCGATGAAACGAACGATGAAGAAGACCGCGTTATCCGTGATGTTGGTTGCGTTGATGAGTATGCCTGCGGCACCAGTCAACGCTGATGCTGAACTAGATCAACTGCGAGCGGTCATTGTCGACAAATGGGGTGAGCTTGAGCCAGAGCAAATCACGCCGAGCTGGATGGACGGTTGGTATGCCATCGATCTCGGGCAGGGCCGACTCAACTACGTCTCATCTGACCTCAAGTATTTGCTGCGTGGTGAATTGATCGATCTGGATGCTGAGTTCGCGGTGAACGAGCGACAGTATTTCGAGGCGCAGACCTCGCTGCGTAAACCTAACCCCGCGGAGCTCGCATTCTGGAGAGCGCGGAAGCTGGCTATGGCTCGTTCTCTTCGCTTGTATCCGTCCGAAACCGAAACCACGTTGGACCCACACGAGTCTTTTGGCTCGAATCCGTATCTGCCGGATTGGTATCAAGAGTTGCCCGCGCAACAGCGAGCGATTGTGTGGACCGCTGGTCCGATTCCCGAGTGGTCGATGGCGGCGAGCAGCTTTCCGATCCCGTATGCAAACAGCCGAATGCTGTTTTACGTATCCAACGACGCGAACTTCGCGTTCCTCGGTGAGATTCTGAATCTGGATGACAACTCGAACCTGACCGCGATGGATCGAAACCGGATCACCGCAGAGGGCAGGGCGTATATGCAGAACAACCTCTCGGATCTGCGGCCAGAGCAGCTGGTGGTGTACTCACCTGAACGGCGTCGCACCTTCATCACCGTGTTCACCGACGTCAATTGTGGGTTCTGCAAGAAGTTGCACAACGATATGGACGTGCTCATGAGCGCCGGTATCGAGGTTCGCTATATCGCTTATCCCGCAAAGCCGGGCTCGGCCAGAATCATGGCGCGCATCTGGTGCTCACCCAATCGCAAGCGCGAACTAACAGCGGCAAAAAATGATCTGAATTTCGATGGGTTCTACTGCGACGAACAAAGTCAGGAGAAGCAGGATGAACTCACAAGGCTCGGTATCGTGAAGTCATCGTTACCCAGCCGATCTTGGCCACCACCGTCGCTGCTGCAAGGCACGCCGATGATCGTGTTACGAAGCGGTTGGATTATTTCTGGTTACTCCTCAGCCGAGGATTTGATCGCGCGCATCGGTCAGCTGGGCGGGTAGGTCTTCGCACTCCCTGCGCGCTTACTCAGAAACCGCTAAACGCCTGCAGAAATCGAGTTCGGACTGGCGCGCACAAATGCCGGGCGCGCCGCGAGTTGTCCAGTACTCGAAGAAGCCGAGTCGTTCGAGATATTGAGCAAATCGATCGTCGTAGCGCATGGCGCCCTCGCGTTCAAAGAACAGAATCACGGACGTATCGAAATAGCCATTGCGGGAGTCACGATCCAGCATCGTGATCGCGGCGTCGGTCAGGCCTGCTTGATCGAGCATATGTACTCCTAACCATCCGGGTAAGCCGCCCTCGTGCGCAAGGTTGACCGCGGCGATCAGTGAAGCGCCATCACTGCCGGCGCCTGCGCGGTAGGCGACGTATGCGCGAAATGCGTCGGCGTAAGGTCGAAACGGGGTCGCGTCGATCCAGGTGGCTGCCTGCTCAAAGTCTTCGTTCTCAATCATGATGAACCACCGACCGATCCAGACGATCGGAGTCTCGACGCCGAGATCGAGCCACAAATAATCGAGCATGTTGCTCGCTGCTTGCACGTCCCCGAGGTGGAACGTATTCATTGCGATTTCCGCGAGTATTGGCGGCGAGTTGGGTTCGAGCTGGTTGGCTGCCTCTGTGAGCCGCACCGCCTCATCGATCCATCCAAGGTCACGGTAGTTGCCGGCAAGCCAGAGCAGAAGCGTCGGATTGTCCGGATCCACCTCAAGCGCTTCCCGAAAGATACGTTCCGAGGTGAGCCAGTCGCCACGGCCTTTCGCGATCGATGCCATGACGGAGCGCGCCTGCACGAGGGAAGGGTCGAGCTGCAGCGCACGATCTGCGGCCAGCAGTGCTTCTCCGGTCGTGATATCCGTGTCAACACTATCCGAGTAACTGGGGAGCGTCAGCCAGGCCGAAGCAAGCGCCACCCATGCACTCGCGTAAGTCTCATCGAGCTCAACCGCCTGTGTCAGGAGTTTTATTGCTTGCCGATTGTTGGCTTCGCCACGTTGACGCCACAAAGCGGTGCCACGCTCATACATGTCGACGACGATAGGGTCTCGCGCTCCGTCAGGGGAGAGGTTCGCCGGCAGGTTCTGCCAAACCAGAATCACAGCGATCAGTGCCACCACGACGGTGGCCGACGCCAACAGCGCAAATGTTTTCGAGGGCTGCGGCGCCCGCGGGGCCAGAGGTTCGGCGATCTCTGCGAACTCGGCGCGTGATGCCAGCCACCGGTCCAGCTCCGCTGGAAGTGCAAACACCGTGCTGCGCTTGTCGTGTTGCTGGCGGTGGACGGGCAGGGCTTCCTCACGCTCCCAGCGTCTCGCCGTGCGTTCACTACACCCGAGATAGTTGCCGATCCGTTTCCAGCCAACAAGGCGGGACTCGAAGTCTTGTGAGGAGTCGTCGGCTGCCACGAATGCGCGGTTCCTTGAAAAGAGGCGCCTAGGATACCGAAGGCGGGGCGTGTGGTGCATATGGCCAAGTGCGGTCATCAGCGGCAAGCCCCGGATGCCAAGGGCTGCCGCCATTGCTGAGACGCGCTCGCCGGCGTCCACTGGAGGCCGGTTCACGGAGGTTTATCGCTATGTTGCCGTTCCCAAATGCCCATCGAATTGTCGTTTTCTTCCTGCTGTTGACGTTCGCAGCGTTCCTCCCCTGGTACTTCGCGGTGCTATCGACGGCGCCGTGGCTACATCATCTGCATGGCATCACCGCCACCGCGTGGATCGTGCTCGTGGGGACCCAGAGTTGGACGGCGCATCGACGCAAATGGAACGCGCACGTGTGGTCCGGCATGGCGAGTATGGCGCTCGTACCTTTGTTCACTCTGGGTGGGCTACTGGTCACACAGCGCACCCTGCAATCGGAGCGCTTGTTTCGTGAACTGTTTGGACAAGCATTGTCCGTTGCAGACATCGCCCTTTCCGTGGCTTTTGTTGCGCTATACACCATGGCGCTTCGGCATCGTCGGACACCCGATCTGCACGCTCGATACATGCTCGCCACGCTAATTGTCTTGAGCGGACCCGCGATCAGTCGGTTCTTCGCGAATTACATACCCGGTTTTCTGGTGCGAAGCGCTGAGACGCTCCCGAAATTCGGCGCCGCGATCAATGCGTCATTCATTATTGCGATGGCGTTCTGTGTGTTCCTGATATTCAAGGATCGCGTGAACGGCAAACCGATCGCACCGTTCATCGGGGCGCTCGCCGGCACCGTCGCAATGATCGTCGGCTACTACACCGTCGGCCGCAGTGACTGGTATGCGGGGGTCGCCAACTGGATCGCTGACCTACCGATGTGGCAGGTCGCTGCATTTGCGTTATCGACCTCAACCGCTGCGGTTGCCTGGGGCTGGCGGTATCCGAGCAAGCCGGTTGTGCGGCAGGTTAGAGCAGAGGAGGTACCTAGCGCCGCTTTCTGACGGCGCACGAACTGCCTAGTCGTAGACGTCATTCATTGAGTACGGCTGCGATGTCCTCTAACAATTCGTTGTTTCGTGTCCGCAGATCTTTGGCGACGAACATGACGAATTTCAGACGGATTAGGTACAACGCTAACAGGCTCTCGAGGACCGGATCACTCATGAGCGCGCTCTGATCGTAAGGAAACTTTGATTTCGGCAGGTTTAGTTGCGCACCCACAGCGCCTGTCGCACCGAGCGCGGGAACTCTTGGATTAGCGGTAGAGTACTGGCTCAACGCGTCGTGCTCTTGTCTCAGGATTTCGTATTGCCCCTCAAGCTGATCCGCGTGGTAATACCAGGTTGATAGCTTGTCGTTGACTTCGTTTCTTGCGTTGCTTGCGTTGCTTGTGCTTGAGCCTGCGGCAAGGAAATCGTCGATAGCGCGAGTGACTAAGGAAAGTGTGCCAATACTGAAAACGCCGTCCCAAGCCTCAGTGAACGTATTGATATCTACTATCTCGGGCTCCGGACCCATCCACCCCTGGACTGCGTAGACAGAAGTCGCGGCCCGGTCCAGAAAGCTGATCCGCTGCTGTAGCATTTCAGAGTTGAGCCGTAGCTCGGACTGTACGCGTACCAGCCGTTCGGAGTCTCGCTCGGCGGCTTGCCGCTCGTCCCACCAGGCATCGATCGCGAACGCCAACAAGATGCTGATCACGATCACGACGCCCTCCAACATGAGTTGGCGCCATTCAAACTCAAACTTCTTTTTCGTCATGCAGGTAACCGCTCGAACACGTGTGTGCTGAAGAGTTGTAACCAATTCGCGAGCCCGGCGCTACAAGTTGAGTGAAACATCACATCGGTAGTGCGGGGTACAAGCGATGGAGCAACTTCTGCGATTCGTCAACGGCATCATCAATGCGGCAATCACCTACGGTGCCTTATTCATGGGGTTGGTTGGATGCGATGAAGAGGTGACTGAGATCGAGAGTGCGATACCAGCCGCGTGCGAGCACTGTCCGCAAATGGTCGCCATCGAGGCGGGCACTTTCCTGCTGGGTTCACCCGAAGACGAACCGGGTCATGTGGACGACGAAGGGCCGCAAAGGGAGATCAACGTCGCTGCATTTTCGATTTCTCGCTACGAAATCACAGTCGCTCAGTTTCGGGCATTCGTAGATGCAACGGGTTATGCGGATGATGCCGGCTGTTTCGTCATGACACCGAATGGGACCTGGGGCTTCGACCCATATGCCTCCTGGCGCAACCCGGGTTTTGACCAAGACGAAGATCATCCGGTCGTATGTGTCACTTGGGGAGCCGCCAACGCCTACATCCAGTGGTTGAACACTCAGGATACCGATGCAAACTATCGACTGCTTTCCGAAGCGGAATGGGCCTATACAGCACGGGCTGGCACAACTACGGCCTATTGGTGGGGCAGTGAAGAAGACGACTTCTGCGAATACACTAATGGTGTCGATCAGACAGCCCGCGCAACCTATTCCGGATGGGAGCGATCCGGCAATTGTGACGATGGATTTCTCTATACCGCACCGGTTGGCTACTACAAGCGCCCCAATGCATTTGGCGTCGAGGACATGGTCGGCAATGTATGGGAATGGGTGGCGGACTGCTACGTAGACAGCTTCGCCGAGCATCCGACCGATGCCACCGCTATCGATATCGATGCCTGCGAGAAGCGTGTGTTCCGAGGCGGTGCGTGGGGAGACTACGGGTCGTTCTACTTGCGAACGGCATATCGTGGAACTTGGAATGGTGCGCAGGCGTTTGCGATGTCGGGCTTTCGAGTGGCTGCGAATTGACTGACGCGGTCGGGTTCAATCCGCTATATTCAGAGTATGAAACTGATATCGCCGGAGGCTCGGGACCGACTGACTCGCTTGCATAGTGAAGCGGCGACTGAGCTTGAGAACCTCGAGCACGCGCTGGATGACGTGCCAATTCCGGTCGATTTACTCCGCCTGACCGATCGTTTTGTTGATGTCAGCTTGCGTGGTGAGCAGTGGCAACCGCCGGAGTCCATGACGCCCATCGAGAAGGCTTGTCTCGATTACTGCGGTCAGTTTATGGCATCGGTCGCCAGCATTGAGGATGCGCAGGTTGCGGCCTTGCGTGAGCACTTATCTCCCGATCAGGTCTATCTCTACGCGAACGCGGTGTATTTGATCGAGATGTCAAAGCGATTGGGCCTGACGCTGGAGGCGGTACTGCCATGAGTACACCATCACCCCGCATAGCGGCCGATGAACTGAGTTTTGGCGCATTCTTTGGCAGTGAGCTTGAGCAGCATATCGGGGCCTTTGCTGCGGCAGCCGTCAGAGCGCGGTCGATTGATCCTGTCACCACCGAAATCATTCGATTGCGTTGCGCCCAGATGCACGATTGCCGTCTATGCGGATCGCTGCGTGTCCGTGAGGCACTCGACTCGGGTTTCGACGAAGACATGCAGAAAAAGATCGGGGCCTGGGAGTCCAGTGACTTCAGTCCGAAGATCAAGGCGGCGCTCGCACTGTGTGATGCGATGATCATTCATCCAGGGGCGATCGATCCGGCGTTGCGGCAGTCGCTCTCGGAACACTTTGATGAAGCGCAGATCGCGGAGATTTGCGTGGATGTTATGAAGTGGAGTCAGCAAAAGGCGTTGGTTTCGTTACGGATTGAACCGCCGGCATCCGAGGACTCGCTTACCGAATTGCGTTTCGACGAAGCAGGCAATCCGGTGTTTGGAGAGGCACTCGATTAACCCCAGCATGCACGAGCCTGATTCGACCACAGCAGAACAACTCGAACGCAATCGTCAGTTCGAAGCGTTTAAAGCCGGGGACGCGAACAGCAAAGATCTTGTTCTTCGATCCGTATTGGTTGCGGCGGTCGGCGTTGCGCTATGGTTTGCCACGCAGCAGCCTGTGATGCTGATTTGGGGTTTCGGCTACACAGTCGTCAATGTCGTCTACGCAAGTTTCCTGAGTCGTCAGGTATTCCCGATCAGTAAAGTGAGCCTGTTCCTAACCGCAATACTCAGCGTGGTTATGGCGTCGTGGTACACGGCGATGCTGATCTATATTGTTACCCTGCCAGATCCTTACTATTTGATCCTCGCGGCCATCGGCGTTGTTGGCGCCGGCATGCACTGCTTGATGATGAATCGCCAGTGGTCCTATTCCGCTTATGTTGACGTGGCGGCAACGATAATTCCGGCGATTGCCGTCGCAGTGATTGCGGCGAGAGACATCCCAACACCTTCACTTCGGTTTGCGACAGGGTTAGGAGGCATCTTTGTTGCCGGCTATTTCTGGCATTGCCTGAAAGAGATCATCGCCGAGCGTGAGGCGTTCGAAGCGAGCATGAAATCCGATCTGCAGGATCAAAAGATGCGAGCACTCGGACAGCTCACAAGCGGTGTAGCTCACGACTTCAATAATCTGCTTGCGATTGTCCTTGCCAATATTGAGCTCTCCAAAACGGACAGTGACCGACATCGTATCGAGAAGTACCTGACCGATGCGGAGACCGCAGCGCAAAGCGGCGCCACTTTAATTCGGCAACTTATGGCCTATGTGCGCAAGTCGCGACTTGAGGTGACTGACGTCAGTCTGGGTGCGCTCTTTTCGAGGCTCTCCTCGGTACTGAGCCGAGTGTTACCGCCGCAAATTGAGTTGCAGGTCGCCATCGGCGAGGAGGATCGTCACATCCGAGGTGACGCCACGCTTCTGGAGACTGCCATTCTCAATCTGGTGATCAACGCGCGCGATGCCATTGGCGATGCAGTCGGGAGTATTACGGTGAGTGCCGAAGAAAGCGCGGTTGTGGGTTTTGTCGTTATCCGTGTCAGCGACACGGGCCCTGGGATGGATGCGGAGACGATTGAGCGCGCGTCTGAACCTTTCTATACCACCAAGAGAAGCGGAGAGGGGTCAGGCCTTGGATTGTCGATGGTCAAGGGTTTTGCCGAACAGTCGGGCGGACAACTATCGCTACAGAACGGTCAGTCTGGTGGTCTGATTGCGAGCTTGAGTTTGCCGCACACAGCATAGACTGCATCTAACCGGTGTACTGAAACACCGTCTCCAGCGATTCGTCGAATACCCGCGCGATTCGAAAAGCGACCTCTAGCGAGGGCGAATACTTCCTCGCTTCGATAGCGATGACTGTTTGCCGTGTTACGCCTATGGCGTCCGCGAGTGCTTGTTGCGTCATCTCGCCGTGCTGCGCACGGAGCGTGCGAATCGAGTTATCGATGGGTAGTTTCGTCTTCCCCATTACACGCCACGTCGATAGAACAGAATTCTCAAGCCCATGCACAGCAGCGTGCTCAGCAATAGCGAAGCGAGTAGGCCGTGAGCTACCAGTACGTTGTTGATGCCGAACACCATGGCGCAGATCGCACCGATGATCCCGACGCCGAGGACCCAAGAGGACAAATATTCCGACCGCCAGGCGATCATGCGATCTCGCTCGTCCGACTGATCACCCTTGCTGGTGGCGACGGCCACAATATTGCCGGCGATCAGTGTGACGACCAGCAGGACGACGCTGATCGAGAACACCGGGACGTATGCGCGAATGTCGTAGACGCCGGCGCTGTACATTTTGGTGGCTGCAAAAAAGTAGCTGCCGAGTACCAGCACTAACGCCCCGAATTGCACCCAAGCCGATTTTTCTTCGAATCCTGCGTTCATTTGTTCCTCCCGTATTTGTAACCCTGATGTAAAAAATATTTGACATCAAAGACTTTGTCAAAGATTTTTTACATCCACGCAGCGAGTGATATCGAAATCACTGACGGATTTGCTACCAGATTAGTTATGACTCAACGTCCTAGTGGAGACCGAATGGTCGAAGGCGATGGCTACGATCGGTTCTTTTTCTGGATGGCGCTCGCGCTTCTCGGTTTTGTGGTTATTGGCTTTGCGCCTTCTTTTTTCCTGCGCCCGATAACCGATGCGCCCCCGTTGCGAACGCATATCCTGATCCACGCGGTCACGCTGACTGCATGGTTTGTATGGTTCGTCGTACAGTCCGCGTTGATTCAGGCTGGTAGTGTCCGTCTGCACAGGACCCTCGGGGTCGTCGGCGCGCTCGTTGGTGCTGTGTGCGTTGTCACAGGGCCGCTCGCAACCACGACCGCAATCGAGTCGCTGCTCGCCACGGGGGTGAGCTGGGATTCGGACATGAGCGAAGAACCCACCCGGCGCATCGAAGGGATATCAGTCGCGCAATTCGGACCAGCGCTCGTGTTTGGGAACATCGCGAGTACGATCGCTTTCGCGGTGCTTTTGGGGGCTGGCATCGGTTTTCGCCGGCGTGCCGGTTTTCATAAACGTCTGATGCTGCTGGCCTCGATCAGCTTCATCGGTCCGGCCATTTCGCGAATCGCCCGTTGGCCGGTGTTTCGCGGGGAAGACGGGCTGTTCATTCCGGTGGCTTTTGGCGGACTCCTCGTTGCGATATGGCTGTATGATCGCAAGTCGCTAGGTTACATCCATAAAGCCACACTCCTCGGGTCGTTGACCTTGGTGGGTTTGCTGATCGCGGGGCTGGTTTTCTCGGCAACGCCATGGGGGCTCGCGATCGCTAAATCCATGGCATGAGTCGTCGGTCCCTCAGCTAAAGGACATCTTGAATGGAAATCGATCGTCGCAAAGCCCTTTTAGGGCTTACCTCAGCTCTGATCCTGCCGCGCTGCGTTGCCGCTGATCTTCGTGGCCAGTCTTTTTCCAACGAAGTATTCCTGCACGGTGTGGCCAGTGGCGACCCGGGCGAGGATAGCGTCGTTTTGTGGACCCGCGTGTCGGGTCAGGCTGGCGAAGTTGCTGTCGACTGGTCGGTGGCGACTGACCCCGCCATGCGCGACACAGTGACCCAAGGCACTGTCTATACATCCGAGATTCGTGACTACACCGTGAAAGTCATACCCGAGGGGCTACCGGCAGGGACGCAGCTGTATTACCGGTTCGTCGTCGGCGGTGTGGTATCCCCGATAGGACGAACTCAAACACTGTCTACCGGAAAGGTTGAGTCGCTGGTCATCGCGGTCGCGAGTTGCTCGAACTATCCTTTCGGACGATTCAACGGGTATCAGGCAATTGCTGACGACTCGGATATCGATATCGTCGTGCATCTCGGCGATTACATCTACGAGTACGACGAGAACGGGTACGGAGGCAATGAGGGGCGCGCCCTTGGACGTGTGCATGAGCCGCGCCACGAAACGGTAACGCTGTCCGACTATCGGATACGCCATGCTCAGTACAAATCCGATTCCGGGTCGCTCGCCATGCATGCGATGCATCCCTTGATCGCAATTTGGGATGACCATGAGTCGGCGAACAATCCATGGTCCGGCGGTGCGCAGAATCACCAAGAGGGAGAGGGCGCGTGGATCGATCGTCGTAGCGTCTCACTGCGTGCGTACTACGAATGGATGCCGGTCCGCGAACCGGACGTCGGTGAATCACGAGAGTCGCGTCGTGCGCATTTTCGCTTTGGTGATCTCGCCAGTCTTTATGCCGTCGAAACACGCCACATGGCGCGCTCCGAACAAATCGACCTGGGTGCGCACAAAGACTCGCTAACATCGCCCGAGGCAGCCGCCGAGTTCTACGAACGCGTGGTTGGTGACGAAAATCGCAAAATGATTAGCCGGTCCGACGAGATGTTCCTCGCGGAAGGGCTCAAGGCATCTGTCGAGGCAGGCCAACCTTGGCGGGTGTTGGCGAACCAGACGATTCTCGCGCGGGTAGTAGCAGCGCCGCTGAATGATCCTGTGTTTCTCGAAGCCACCGAAAATCTGGATGGGTGGATCGCGAACTACGCAAAGTCGCTGATTGAAATTGGAGAGCTCGGCATCCCGGCGAACCTGGATGCCTGGGACGGATACCCTGCCGCGCGCGAGCGGCTCTATTCCCTTGCTGCCGATGCCGGGGCACGGGATCTGCTCGTCATCACCGGAGACACTCATATTTTTGGGCAGAACTACCTGCGGCGCGCAAACGGGGACTCTGCTGGGGTGGAACTAGGCACCTCAGGCATTTCTTCACCCCGAGGGTTGTATGAGCTTGGTGATATCGCTAACGATCGGCATGACGAGCTTCTGATCGAAACCAACGACAGCATCGAGTGGATGAATGGTCGTTATCGGGGCTACGTTAAACTGACGCTCGAACATACCCAGGCTCGGGCTGACTTCGTCGCAGTCTCAAACATCGAGACGCGTAACTTTGAAACCGAGGTCATTCGATCTGTCGACATTGTCAGACGCGATGGTACGCTCGACTACGCCTAGATCACTCCTGACAGGAATTGCGCTATGGAAACGATTGCTCGTGATCTGCGAGAAATGCGCCGCACGCCGTTGCACGAGAGTCATGTAGCAGCGTTACGGGAGATTTCAGAAGAGGTTACCTATGAGAAGGGTGAGATTGTCGTTCGCGCTGGCGAGATGGCCAATCAATTCGTGTACATACTCGAGGGCGAGATCATCGTATTGCACCCGATCACCGGTGAACGTCATTTGGAGGCTTCACTGGGCCCCACGCAGTTCGCCGGTGAAATTGCTCTGATCTCGGGCACCGCTCACACGATGTCGTTACAGGCTTGTGTACCGACACGCGCGCTCGTCGCGCCACGTCAGGCGTTGCTGGATTTGATGGCACGGATTCCCGAGATGAGCGACATCATTATCACCGTGCTCGCAGCGCGTCGGCGTCGCCAGCTCGAAGATAACGACGGCAGTCTGACGTTGTTGGGTGCAGAGGTCGACCGAGGTGTGCGCCAGGTTGAGGCGTTCGCGACGCGCAATCGCTTACCGTTTCGTCAGGTCGAGCTCGGCACCGCCGAAGCTGATGCACTCGCGGCGAGTTGCAAGATTCCGACAAACACACCGGCAGTCGTGTTCGGCAAAGAGCATGTCATCGAGGACGCGACGCCATCATCGGTCGCTCGATACCTTGGTATGGATATGTCGGTGGATTGTGGTGAGACGGTCGATGTGTTGATCGTCGGTGGTGGACCCTCCGGTGTCGCAGCTGGCGTTTACGCAGGTGCAGAGGGTCTTAGTGCGATTGTCGTTGAGTCTTTGGCTATTGGCGGTCAGGCGGGGACGTCTTCACGCATTGAAAATTACATGGGTTTCCCGACCGGTATTTCCGGCGCCGACCTGGTATGGCGTGGTGAGGTTCAGGCCATGAAGTTTGGCACACGTTTTCTGGTGCCGCGCCGCGTCACTTCGCTGGAGCGACAGGATGATCTTTTCATTGCTTCGGTTGATGATGGCCGCAAGGTCCGCTCACGCGCGGTGATCATTGCGACAGGGGTTCAATATCGCCGGCTGCCACTCGATCGGCTTGAAGACTTCGAAAGGGCGGGTGTCTATTACGCGGCCACCGAATCGGAGGCTAGATACTGCCGCAACACCGAGGTGGTTGTTATTGGTGGCGGGAACTCTGCGGGTCAGGCTGCGATGTTCCTGAGCCGCAGTGCCAAGCATGTTCATGTTTTGGTGCGAGGTCAGTCGCTCGCAGCGTCGATGTCGGAGTACTTGTCGAGTCGGTTGTATGCGGATCCCGCAATCACCGTGCACTTCCAATCTCAGGTTACCGCACTCACCGGGGATGAATCGCTCGAACAGGTAACCTGGCATAACAAGGCGACAGAGCAAGACACCACTATTCCCTGCAACGGAGTTTTTGTCATGGTGGGGGCCGCCCCCAACACTGCGTGGCTGAGCGACCTTGCCAAACTCGATGAGCGCGGCTTCGTGCTCACCGGCGATGCCGTCGAACAGCACGATTCTTACGCAACCTCATGTCCCGGTTTGTTTGCCGTCGGCGATGTGCGCGCGACCTCCGTGAAGCGCGTCGCCTCGTCAGTGGGAGAGGGTTCAGTCGTGGTGTCGCAGGCCTGGAATTTCGTTAATCGAGATGCGGTCTAGCGGCAAGCGGCAGGCAGATATTTGTTCTCGACCGCGGTTCGGTTTTCCCCGGCAGGCGTTAACCCTGGCGGCGGAACCGCATTTCCACAATTCCACGATATCGGACTAACGGGGCTCTCTGTAACGTACATTGGGCGCAAGGTTAGTACCTTGTCCGCAATGAGTGCATTTGCGTTGTGCCCAAACGTGATGTGCAGCGCACCGTCGGCGACCTCGATGCGTTGGGTGTAGTTGCCGATGAGGTGCTCTGGAGCCGGGACGCCTGCATCGTCGTTATCAACCGGGAAGGTGCCTCGATAGCGATACGTCTCACGAATCTTGGGCTTGAGTTCCTCAGAGATGGTGAACGCCTCAACGATCTGCGCTCGGATCGTATAGTCCTGATACGCAGGTATTGCGATCGCGGCGAGGATACCGATGATCGCAACAACGATCATCAACTCGATTAGCGTGAATCCTTGGTTTCTCATATCAATAAGCCCTATATGACGGTGCCGAGGCTAAAAATGGGTAGGTAGCAGGCGATGACAAGAATGCCGACCACTAAATAAAGGATCAGTCGCATCGCCCAGGAAAATGAATCGCGAGTTTTTGTGAGTGCAGTCGCGAGTGTCGCCGGATGAAAATCGCACTGTGCTTCAAGCTCGTTTCGGAATAGTCCGAGACTACGAGCGATGCGCAGCTCAACGAGGTTGGGCAAGACTTCGTGATCCCCAGAGGGAGAGTCTTCACTCAACAGCACCGTCGCGTCGATACTCGAAAGGTCCTGCGAGATGCGAACAGCTTGTTCCTCCTCAAGCCCCGACTCGACCAGAATGCGAGTGAAATTCAAAAACAGACTCATGTTGTAAGCGGCGACTGAAGGAGAAAAGCCGGGAATGTATCGGTGCCATTGCCATGCCGGGGCAAGACTTGCAATGCGCTTGCTGAACGTAGCGATGCCGACAATCGCCACGGCAGCAGCAACGGCGCCGGCCAACACCAGGGCGCCAAACCAGAGCCCTTCCATCTGGAACACGGCACGCGTCAGACCGGGTAATCTCGCGTTATACCCGGAGAACATGGCCTCGAAGCTCGGGATTACAGCGCCGGACATGATGCTCGCCACCGTAACGGCGACCAACACGATCCAACCGAGATACCACATCTGACTGACCAGTCCGGCCCAATACGTGGAGAACAGACTTCGCTGCTGGTCGACAAACTCTGACACTCTGGGGAACAGACCAGACCGTGCCGATTCCGGCAGTGCTTCGGCCAGACGCGGGTAAGCCGCTAGTACCGACCCACCAGGCGTACGCGTTGGGTTTGTAGTGTTGACCACGATGTCCTCGAGACGCCCAAGATCGGCCTGATAGGCCTCGGGCAGCTCCTCGCGAAGCTTCGCAATCGCATCCGGCATCGCATGCTCGACGCTGAGGGCACTGAGCTGTCGGCTGAGAAAGGCGAGGTGCTCGGCGGTTCGATTGTGGCTCATCAAAAATTCCCGTCTTACTGTTCAGGGCACAAAGGTTGTCGTGAGATCACGGCAGATATGAGGAAGGTACTTCGGATGGATGTTAGTGGTCGGGCCGGGCCTTGTTTCAAAACCGACGGGCGTCTTCCAGTTGCCGCAAACCCAAAGCATCGGTGCTGCCGGATCCGCCGAGTTGGTTGCCGGTTTGAAATACAACATCTCGCCTTCGCCAGATTTCATTTCAGCCCGTAATTGCACAGCGAGGACTCCGTCACTCCAATCCACACTTTTGACGAATTTTCCTGAGGTGTCCGTAGGGGAGTCACGGCGCACGGACTGACGGCTCCCAGACCATGACCCGGAGTAGGCCCGTTCGGTTGCCATTTCGACGCGTTGGGTGCTGATTAACATGAGCGCCTCGCTGACCTCGGCGCGCCGTACCATTGTTTCGGTGGCCGGCAGTATTCCAACCATCATGACCAAAAACACGACCACTACCGCCATGCCTAGCTCGCTGATGTTCCGCATCCGAAATTCATTATCGGTTGCAGACAGCAACGTGTTCCAGTTCATGGTCGGTAGCCCCAGATGCCAACATGTTCCTTGGCCCCGTAGAACAAGACGTCGAGGGTCGCTTCGGTGCCGATCGATAACCAGGTTAACGAGAGAGCGAGCCCCGCCAGCACGCCAGAGCAAATCACAAAGTGCAGCGTGGCTTTGCGAGCCGAGTATCCCTGCACCGACGACAATCCTTTCACCAGAATCCACCAGCTGATCGCAATGATTTGTAGCGTGGCGATAAAGCCAACGTAACGCACCCAAGGTTCTACAACGCCGCGAAAAGCATCGGCGAGCGCTTCTCCGACGATGAACAAAGGAATGCTGATGACGCCCAGAATCGCGATCGGTAAGCGACTCCACGCAAGCGCAGACACGATCGCGTTGAAGCTCGCGCGGCCGCCAAAGGAACGACTGGAAGCGAATAGCATCCAGGCCGTGACGAACTGCAAAGGCAACTCAACCGCGAAATTAAAGGAAAGCAGCGCCTGCCAAAACAGTCCAACCGGATCGTCAGGGTCAAAGCCGGCCAACAGGAGCCCTGGCCATATGGCGAAACTCGCCAAAACTGGCAACACGATGATCCGATAACCGGGGTTCTCATGGGCGACGCGGGAAACGGTCAACTCCGGCGCCAACCAGATCTCACGTAACGGTCTCACTTTCCCTGTGATGTTTGACATGAGTTCGAACTCTGTGTGCGTGTACGAGTGGGGCGGCTTAAACTACGTCCATGAGTAGTGAAGCAATCCTTGTCCTGGGAAAAGGCGTCATCTGGTTTCTGCTGCCGATTGCGTTTTGCGCGTGGGAGATCTGGAAACTACGAGATCGTTAGTCCACCCGGTCATACCGGTGTTCGACCAACGTCGACCAGCCTGACTTAACCTGGCGTTCTACCCGCCAGCCCAGACCACCTTCGACGTGCGGCCAGTAGCACTGCCGCGCGATGCCGGCCGGCATTTCAGCTTGAAATCCGATCGCCTTGGGGTGAATGTCTGAAACATCGGTCAGCGTACCTTGCGACTGCGTACCATCGTTGATGAATGACACGAAACCGAGCGCACCGTCTCGCAGGACACCGAAATAGCAGCGCTCGATGTAGTCGCTGCCGCCCTTGCCGGTACCGACCCACGTAGCGTCCAATACCAACCATTGGTTGTTTAGGTCCCACGCAAAGTGCCGAGTACAGTCGACAGGACCCATGGGACTGTCGCCGGTATATCGCCATCTACCGACCAGCGGATGTAGAGGGCCGCGTTTGCCGCGACCTTTTTTCCATTCCATGCTCATAAACCAACCGTGCAATCGAGGTTATCGTCAATCCATTCGCAGTCGTCGGGTACGATACCCGACTCGCGATAGAAAGCCAGCAATCCGGACATTTCCAAAAGTTCAGGGAAGGAGGGGTGTTGTCGTAGTTTTCGACCGGCGGCGCCCCAAAAACTCCTCGCCGCATTCGCCCAGGTGGGGTTCGCTTCGGTTTCCTGATTGTATAGCTCTGCCATTTTGTCGACTTCGTCGAGCGCCGAGAGAAAAAACATGACGGAAGGATCGTAGGCCCAGGTCTCGAGAAAAGCGATCAGGTCCCGTCGAGCAGTCGCTTTGGTCTCAGTATCTTTCGCGTTCACAAACGGCCGAAGCTTGTCGATCAATTCCTCGGCGCTCGGCCAATCATCGCGAACTTCCAAATTTTCAAGAATGTTCAGGGTCTTCGCCCAGTCTTCGTCGTAGAGACTGCACAGCACGCGAACATACTGTCCAAAGTCGTGTCCCAGAGATAATGCAATCCGGGCTGGCGTTTGCATCGACTCACAGTCGCCCTCGATCATGTATCCGCCGGCGAGCCCGACGTGAGCGCCCGGTGACAGCGGATCGAGCTCAACGGCGCGACGTGAGAATGCCATCGCTTCGTCGATCTTGCCGATGTCGGCAAGGTGCTCGGAGTACCACAACACAAGCGTGACATCGTCCGGGTCGATATCCAGCCCCTTTTGATAAAAGCGTTCGGCATCCATCCAGCGCGAGTCGAGTCGTGCCATGTCGCCGAGGGCAGCGTAGGGTGCGACGAGGTCTGGATTCAGTGCCATCGCGTTTTGCGCGTGTACGACCGCCTTTGCACCCGTGACGCTGGTGAGTTCGTCCCACTCCTCGCTTGAGGTAACGTACGTGTAGGAGGGCAGCGTGATGTACGCATTCGCCAATGCAGCTTCAGCACGTGCGAAGTTGGGTTCGAGCTCAATCGCACGCTCCAGGTGCTCAATCGCATTTCGGATATTAGTCTCCCCGCGCCTTGCCCACAGCGTTGTGCCTAACAGAAACTCCTCGTAAGCCACGGGGTTCGCTGTGGCCTCAAAAATCTGGTCGATGTTCGACTCCGTTTCGTCTCCGATCACCACCTTCAGCGCAGACGCAATCTTGCGCGTGATGCCGGCTTGTAGCGCAAAGGCGTCGCCCATCGGTTGGGTGTAGCTTTCGCTCCATAGTCTTTCGTCGGTGCGCACATCGACAAGGGCGGCTTCGATACGCACCTCTTGCCCGGATCGCTGGATCGACCCCTCGACTACATGATCAACATCGAGTGCCTCCGCAATCTCCGCAATGCTTTTGCCACTGTCACGAAACGCAAATGAAGAGGTGCGTGAAACAACCCGCAATCGATCGACGCGATGTAACGCCGTCATCAGTTCCGTCGGCAGTCCATCGGCGAGATGTCGTTGATCCTGCGCCGGGCTCATATCGATAAAGGGCAGCACAGCAATGGAGGGTTCGATCGAGCCTGATGTCTGTAGCGCGTCAGTGATCGCGGCTACCGATGCCGCTTCTGCTTTATCGCTGGAGCCCGATTGCAACGTGAAGGTGAGCGCGAACATGCCAAGACCCAATAGGACGAACGCCGCGATCAGGGCATTCAGACGTTTCTCGGTACGGCGTTGGTATACCGGTTCGGACTGGCCATCGTGGTCGACTTGTAGCCCTTCGGGACCGAGCTCAAGAATCCAGGCAGCTGCCGCTGCAATGGGCAATCCGATCAGCAAGAGGACTAGAACAGCCTGCATCGCCCAACTTGGCGCATCGAAACTGTCGAACGCGAGATCCGCTACCTGCGCGACTGCCCACGCACCCACAATATACGCTGCGCTAACACGAAGAACGTTCCGTCGCTTCAACTCACCAAGCAATGACAACGTGCGAGCACCTTGTAACTGACATGGCTGGAGTTTAGCGCATCAGCGCAGCAACGGGGCACCGCATCGGCGGCAGTAGCGCGTGTCGGCTGAATGCTTGATATCGCAGGATTTGCAAAGCTTGAATGTCTTCGCTTTGGGCTTTACGCTTTTGATTCTTTTGCGAGTCTCGTCACGCGGGGTCGCCACGCCTGCGTCCTCCGCGATGTCCCTGAGCGAGCGACGCACACGCGGAAGCACCACAAACACCACCCAGGATCCAACGAACGCCAGTACAACCAGAACGGTTTTCCAGCTGCCCGACTCCATTAGCGCCCCGATCACATTGATAAAGAAAAACCCACCGATCACGTAGGGAATGATCGAGGTTCGCTTTTCTTTCAGCTTTTCTGCAATCGCGCGGTTGATCGCTTCGGGGTCTTTCACTGATCGCTGGAGGTAATGGTCTGTAGACGGGCTGCGTACGCGCGTGCGAATTCGTCACGGATAAACGGGGGCAGTTCACCGGCGCTTGAATGTCCGAGCGCCTCGATGTACTGGCAAAAATGATCCCATAGATTGGCTTTCTTCGCGGCGGAGAACATGCCCTTGCCGGCTCCGAGCGTTTCGAGTCGCTCCTTAAGGGCAGTCGGCTCAAGCATCGCGATGACTTCCTTGAAAGCGGCCTCTGCGGCTTCCTGAACCGCAGTGCCGTGATGCTGCAGTCGGCGGAATTGATCACGGACGTTGTCAGCAGGATGCGGATAGAGTTGGCCGCGCCCCAACAACAGGTCGGCGATATCGTCAGTGATGTCGGTCGGGGTCAGATCGTCAACATCCTGTTGCGTCTGTGAGATGCCAAGTCGCTGTTTAGCCCGCGCACGCTCAGTACGCATGGCCTTGGAGGATTCAAGTGCAGTGCGGAGCGCCTTGCCGACTGCATAGGCGATTTCATCCGCGGCCCGAGCTTCGAGTGTCGCAGGATCGAGACCCAGGCCGCGCAGCATCGCACGATAGGTCGATACGTCGCGACGCTCATTGGTGACGTCAGCACTGCGTCGCGCGCTCGGTAGTCGATGTACCGTTGCTGTATGCGGTTGTGTTGAGTCTGCGAACTCGTCCATCGAATCGGCAGGAGATGCATCAAGTGCTGCGCCCGCGACTTCCTCAAATGGCGAATTTGTCACCATGGACATGTTCGCGGAGGCCATCCGGTCGTCGAGAAGCTCTTCGAGATCGATTTTGTCGGCCATCTCATCTTCGACCAGCAGCTCTACAGAGAGCTCCGCTGAGGGCTCGATCGCAGCATGATCCTCAAACAGGTCGCTGCGCAGCATTGTCTGTTGGTCTTCATCGAGCTCTGTCTTGATCTCGCTGACGACCATTCGGAAGCTGCCCATGCGAAGGCGTGTGCCGAAGGTGAGTTTGTAAGGCTGTGTCGGTCCGAGCGGCTCTTTGCTGCCGTTGACGTAGACACCATTCATGCTGGTGTCCACCAGGTAAAAGCCGCCATCACGAGCTTCGATGCTCGCGTGTACGCTCGATACGTAGCGATTGGTGTCCGGCAGCACCCAGTCGTTGTGCGCAGCCCTGCCGATCGTTCCACCACGATGGTCGAAAACGTGCTCGGCATGCGCTCCCAACTTCTGGCGCAGCTCGTTACTTACCTGTAGTTTCAATTGCATAGCGTCGATACGCTCAAAGCAGACGGACCTTCAATCGATAGTATGGACGCAAGGTGCACACGAATCCGGTATCGGGTCACATTTACATAAAACGCGGCTGCATTGCCGGCTTGAACTTGGCATTCTTGGCCTCACCTTGCTGGTGCAAGGAGGAATCGATGAGCAGACTTTACCGTATTTCGTTCGCAAGCCAAGGGCGCATCTACGAGGTGTTCGCCGAGTCCGTAGGCCAGGCCGATTTGTTCGGTTTTCTCGAGATTTCCGAGCTCAAGTTCGGTGAACGCAGCGCGGTGGTCGTTGACCCCACCGAAGAACGCATCAAAAGCGAATTTGAGGGCGTGAAACGCACGCTGATTCCTATGCACAACGTGATTCGCATCGACGAGGTCGAAAAACAGGGAATTAGCAAGATATCGAAGATCGATGGATCGAACGTGACAGCGTTCCCTACGAGCGTCTATTCACCGGTAAAAAACGACTGAAGACGCCCCCGTCACGTGGTGAGACAGGTATGATGCGCGCGAGCGTCAGAACTGCGCAAAGCGTGACACCATGGACAACACCGGCCTCGCCCCCGCGTTTATCGAAGTAGCCGGGGCACCTGCCCTTACCGGTTTTCAGAAAGACCGCCTGGAAAGGCGAATAACGATACTCGTGCCGCAACTGACCGGTATCGAGGCGCGTTACTTTTTTCTCGTGCATTGCGAGAAGGCCCCGGACGATCGTGCGCTGGAGCGAATCACGCGCGTCTTGACAGGTTCGCAACCCGCCGAGATGCCGCAAGCGCCCGCAACCGTCGATATCGGGCCGCGTGCCGGGACGATTTCTCCATGGTCCAGCAAAGCGACCGATATCCTGCATCGTTGCGGACTCACCAGTGTCATTCGCGTGGAGCGTTTGCGCCGGTTCTGGCTGCAGGGGGTCGATTCAATCTCGCCGCCTGTCGGGCAACTTTTGTTCGATCGCATGACCGAATCGATGTTTGCGCCCGGGACTGTCGCGACACAGCTGTTCGCACAGCACGCCGCACGGCCATTGCAGACCGTTCCGCTGGGTGATGACGCGCTGCAGGCGCTTGCGCAGGCAAACCGATCGATGGGGCTTGCGTTGTCAGAAGATGAACAGGGTTACCTGGCGGGCCATTTCAGCGAGATCGGCCGTGATCCAACCGATGCTGAATTGATGATGTTCGCGCAGGCCAACTCGGAGCATTGCCGCCACAAGATCTTCAATGCGGGCTGGCGAATCGACGGCGAAGACCGCGAAGAGCGATTGTTCGACATGATTCGGCACACGAGTTCAGTGTCTCCGGAGGGGCTCTTGAGCGCCTATTCGGATAACGCTGCGGTGATCGAAGGGGCGGAGGCACCGCGGCTGTTTCCCGATGCGTCGGGCGTGTGGACCACGCACACCGAGCCCGTCGATATTGCGATCAAAGTCGAGACGCATAATCACCCGACGGCGATATCGCCGTTCCCTGGCGCTGCGACAGGTGCGGGCGGTGAGATTCGCGACGAGGGGGCGACGGGCCTCGGTGCTCAACCCAAGGCCGGCATCTGCGGGTTCAGTGTCTCAGACCTTGATATACCGGACTGGCGTCAACCGTGGGAGCTCAATCCAGGGCGACCGGAACGCATTGTCTCTGCGTTGGACATCATGCTGGAAGGACCTATCGGCGCCGCAGCCTTCAATAACGAGTTCGGCCGACCGAACCTCGGCGGCTACTTTCGCACGTTCCTGTCGCATCGCGACGGCGGGAAGTTTTGGGGCTACCACAAGCCGATCATGATCGCTGGCGGGTTAGGCAACGTCCGCCGCCAGCACGCGCTGAAGCGCGATGTGCCAAGCGACGCGCTGCTGGTGGTGCTTGGCGGCCCTGCAATGTTGATTGGGCTAGGTGGTGGGGCTGCCTCGAGCATGGCAAGTGGTACCAGCGATGCCGAGCTCGATTATGCGTCCGTACAGCGCGGCAACCCCGAGATGCAAAGACGTGCGCAGGAGGTGATCAACCGCTGCTGGGCGAGGGGTGAGGAAAACCCGATCCTGCTGATTCACGACGTGGGTGCCGGTGGGTTGTCCAACGCGGTACCGGAGGCGGTGGATCATTCCTCGTTGGGGGGCGTGTTCGACATCCGGAACGTGCCGAGCGATGAGCCCGGGATGTCGCCGATGGAAATTTGGTGTAACGAGTCTCAGGAGCGCTACGTGCTGCTGATCGAGGCCGGTGCGGCGTCCGAGTTTGCAGAGCTCTGCGAGCGTGAGCGTTGTCCGTTCGCCATTCTGGGGCAGCTCAAACGCGATCCACAGCTGACGGTTTCCGACGCGCTGCTCGGGGATGTGCCTGTGGACATGCCGATGGATGTGCTTCTCGGCAAGACGCCGCGCATGTTGCGCGATGTCCAGCACGTCCATGAGCCGGAGATCGCTTTTGACTTCAGGGAAGTTCCTTTGGCCGACGCCTGGCGTCGCGTGCTCGCCGTGCCGAGCGTGGCGGACAAGAGCTTCCTGATCCACATTGGGGATCGCTCTGTCGGGGGCCTTGTCGCGCGCGATCAACTTGTCGGCCCGTGGCAGGTTCCGGTCAGCGATGTCGCGGTCACGTTGTCGACGCATATGGCAACGACCGGAGAGGCGATGGCGATGGGCGAGCGAACGCCTGTTGCCTGTGAGGCCCCTGCTGCTGCAGCGCGACTTTCTGTGGTTGAGGCGCTCACCAATATTCTGGCGGCCGATGTCGATTCTCTAAGCGACATCAAGCTGTCGGCGAATTGGATGGCGGCGGCCGGCCAGCCCGGTCAGGATGCGGCGCTTTTTGATGCGGTGAAAGCTGTAGGGCACGAACTTTGCCCAGCGCTTGGTATCGCCATTCCCGTTGGCAAAGACTCGTTGTCGATGCGCACGGCCTGGGAAGGAGCGGATGCTTCAGAAAAAGAAGTCACCGCACCGGTGTCGCTTGTTGTGACCGCATTCGCACCGGTTGGCGACGTGCGAAAGACGCTGACGCCGGAATTGCGAGGTGATGCAGGCAGTCGTCTCTTGTTTTTGGACCTTAGCGAAGATGTTTCCGCTCTCGGGCGCAGTGCGCTGGCGCAGGCTTGGCAACAGCAAGGCGGTCAGGCCGCTGACTCGGCACCCCCTGAGGTGGTGAAAGCCGGGCTTGAGACGCTCATCGAGCAACGCAAAGCCGGACGGCTGCTCGCCTGGCACGACCGTTCTGATGGTGGTTTGCTCGCTGCGGTGTGCGAGATGATCTTCGCCGGACGCCGTGGTGTGAGACTGGATCTGCCACAGGACACAGTCAGCACAATGGGCTGGTTGTTCAGTGAAGGACCGGGAGTCCTGGTGCAAGTCGGCGAGTCTGATGTGGCCACGGTCCTTGAAGCTTTTGGTGCACATGGGCTCGCGTCGAGAATTCACCCGCTGGGTAGCGTGACCGATGACGTCGATCTTGTGATCGTCAGAAATGGCGAGACGCTGCTTAAAGTGCCAAGACGCGAGCTGCAACTCGCCTGGTCAGAGACCAGTTTCCGCATGCAGGCGTTGCGTGATGACCCGCGCTGCGCAGCAGAGGCGTACGAACGGATTGCGGATGATGCAGACCCCGGTTTGATTGCAACACCGGCGTTCGATCTGGACGCCTTTCAAGCGCCGTATGTTTCGACAGGCGCCCGACCGCGGGTCGCCGTTCTGCGAGACCAGGGGGTTAACAGCCAGCAGGAGATGGCCGCAGCGTTTATGGCTTGTGGTTTCGAGGCGGTCGACGTGCATATGACCGACATCGAGACCGGCCGCAGGAAACTGGAAGGGTTCCAGGCGATGGCGGCTTGCGGTGGATTTTCGTTTGGTGACGTGCTCGGTGCGGGTGGCGGTTGGGCACGGTCGATTCTCGAAGTCTTGCCGTTGCGTGATGCGTTCGCCACTTGGTTTGCGCGTTCAGACACATTGACGCTCGGCGTCTGTAACGGTTGCCAGATGCTCAGTCAGCTGACGGCGTTGATTCCCGGTAGCGATCACTGGCCGAGGTTTCTTGGCAATCGTTCCGCCCAATTCGAAGCGCGTCTTTCGCAGGTTAGGATTGGCGAAGTCCCCGGTCCCTGGTTTGAGGGCATGCAGGGCTCGATCATTCCTGTGGTGGTGTCGCATGGCGAGGGGCGTGCCGTGTTCTCGGGCGCACCGGACGACGCTGCCGATTGCATCGCGGCGACTTACGTTGAATCGGATGGCACAGCAGCGACGAGGTATCCGGCGAACCCTAACGGCTCTGAGCTTTCGGCAGCGATGCTGACCAGCCGGGACGGTCGTGTCGCTATCAGCATGCCGCACCCGGAGCGCACGTTGCGCACAGCGCAGCACAGTTGGCATCCCTCTGGTTGGGGTGAGTTTGGTCCCTGGAGACGCTTGTTCCTGAATGCGCGCGCCGCATTCGACTGATCGATTCAGCCGCGTTTCGGCATCGCTTCTGCAAGACGCTGGTGGCGCACAAATGCCTCGTAGAGGATGTCGCGCAACAGTGCGAGCAGCACCTTGGCCGCGTTGGCGGACAACACGGGCAGCGGCTTGGAGTGATCGAGATTGAAGAGAATCTCCCGGCACAGCCGGGTGAGGGCGTTGTCGATGCCAGCCTGTTCCGCAGCCAAGGTGACCGCGTTGAATAATCTGAGGCGCCCGTCAGCGCCCAGTGCGTGAGCGCTCATGTCGGTGATTCTGTGGCTCAACAGGACGAACGCCTGATAGTAGCCGTCGCGATAACAGCTCAACGCTTCTGTCACTGTATCGACGATCGACGCGGGCAGCAGATCGAGCTCAAAACGCTCGAGCGGCTTCAGGACAGGCTCCCATGATCCCTCCAGAGTGATCTGATCACCGGAGTAAACGGCGGGCCCACTGATCAGGAACACCGGTCGATGGCAGGCGGGACACAACGCGCTAACCCCGATTCTCTTCGGGCGGTGCGACATCAACCACTGCCAGGATGGTGTCGGCTGCGGTGTCATCTGCGCAAACACTTCGCAATGCGGGCAGGTGAGTGCAAGCTCCGGCTCCAGCAGCTGCTGCAGACTGTGGTGCTCACGAATTTGCAGCCGCTCGGACATACTCAAGCAGACAGGCGCTTGTATTTGATGCGGCTCGGGTTCACAGCATCGTCTCCCAGGCGGCGCTTTCGATCCTCGATGTAGTCTTCGAAGTTGCCTGAGAAAAACACGACTTCACTGTCGCCTTCGAAGGCGAGGATGTGTGTGGCGATGCGATCAAGGAACCAGCGATCGTGAGAGATCACAACGGCGGATCCCGGAAATTCGAGCAGTGCCTGTTCGAGCGCACGCAGGGTCTCGACATCGAGATCATTGGTGGGTTCATCGAGCAACAGCAGGTTACCGCCCGACCTCAACACCTTGGCCAGGTGTACGCGGTTGCGTTCACCGCCAGACAGCAGGCCAATTTTCTTTTGTTGCTCTGAACCTTTGAAATTGAAACGACCAACGTAAGCGCGAGAGGGGATTTCGTAGTTGCCGATCACGATGTTGTCCTGACCGTCGGAAATCTCTTCCCAGACGGTCTTGCTGTCGTCCAGCGAGTCGCGCGATTGATCGACGTATGCCGCCTTTACGGTTTGCCCGAGCGAGACCTCACCGCCGTCCGGCGTTTCCTGCCCGGTAATCATACGAAACAGTGTCGTCTTGCCTGCACCGTTTGGTCCGATGACACCGACGATACCGCCCGGCGGCAGTTGGAACGAAAGACCGTCCACCAGCAGCTTCTCCCCAAAGGCTTTCTTGACGCCCTCAGCCTGAATGACGACGTCGCCCAGCCGCGGTCCTGGCGGGATGTAGATTTCGTTGGTCTCGCTGCGCTTCTGGTATTCCTGCGATGAGAGTTCCTCAAAGCGCTTGAGTCGGGCCTTGGCCTTGGCTTGCCGACCTTTCGGGTTGGTGCGAACCCACTCGAGTTCCTGTTGCATGGCTTTCTGGCGTGCTGCCTCGGTGCGCTCCTCCGTCTGCAGTCGCGCCTGCTTCTGCTCGAGCCAGGAGCTGTAATTGCCTTCCCAAGGAATGCCATGTCCACGGTCAAGCTCGAGAATCCAGCCAGCGACGTTGTCGAGGAAGTAGCGATCGTGAGTAACCGCGATCACGGTGCCCGGATATTCTTCCAAGAAGCGCTCGAGCCATGCTACTGATTCCGCGTCCAGATGGTTGGTGGGCTCATCGAGCAGCAGCATGTCTGGTTTCGAGAGCAGTAACCGGCAGAGCGCCACGCGTCGTCGTTCCCCGCCGGACAGCTTGGTCACATCCGCATCCCAGGGAGGTAAGCGGAGCGCGTCTGCGGCAATGTCGAGGGTGCGTTCAAGCTCCCAACCGCCGGCCGCGTCAATCTTATCCTGCAGCTTGCCTTGCTCAGCCAGCAAATCGTTCATCTCATCGTCGGACATCGGCTCCGCGAACTTCATGCTGATTTCGTTGAAGCGATCGAGCAGTGCCTTGATTTCGCCCACACCTTCCTCGACGTTGCCGCGTACGTCTTTGTCGGGATCGAGTTCCGGTTCCTGTGGCAGGTAACCGATGTTGATACCGGGCTGCGGTCGCGCTTCACCGTCAAACTCTTTATCAACTCCGGCCATGATCCGGAGCAAAGATGACTTGCCCGAGCCGTTCAAGCCGAGCACGCCAATCTTGGCGCCCGGGAAAAATGACAGGGAGATGTCGCGAAGTATCTGCCGTTTCGGCGGCACAATCTTCGAGACGCGGTTCATGGTGTAGATGTATTGCGCCACTGCGCCACCTTTTCGCGTGCGTTTAGATTCGCGAATTATGAGGTGTTGCAGCCGTTGGCGGCAATCGTCGTGCTGCGTGTCAGCGAGGGCTCAGGTACACTTTTGGAATGTTCAGACGTGCTATTGCGAGCACGCACGGAGTGACCACGATGTTTGATGACACCTTCACAATCGCAGGATTTGACGACGAATTGGCCGAGGCCATGGCGCGGGAGGCCGTGCGACAGGAGGAACATATCGAGCTGATCGCCTCCGAAAACTACGCGAGCCCCAGAGTGCTTGCTGCGCAAGGCTCGGTGCTCACAAATAAGTACGCTGAGGGGTATCCGTCGAAACGCTACTACGGTGGCTGCGAACATGTCGATGTGGCGGAGAAGCTGGCTATCGAGCGCGCTTGTGAGCTATTCGGGGCGGACTACGCCAACGTTCAGCCTCACTCCGGTTCGCAGGCCAATGCTGCGGTCTATCTCGCGTTGCTCGAAGCTGGCGACACCATTCTTGGCATGAGCCTGTCGCACGGCGGACATTTGACTCACGGCGCGAAGGTCAACTTCTCGGGCAAGCTGTTCAACGCCGTGCAGTACGGTGTGGACGACGACGGTCTGATCGATTACGACGAAGTCGCACGGCTTGCCGAAGCGCACAAACCGAAACTCCTTATCGGCGGGTTTTCGGCGTATTCGCGCGTCGTGGACTGGGCGCGTCTTGCCGAGATCGCGCAATCCGTCGGCGCCTATTTCCACGTCGATATGGCGCACATCGCAGGACTGGTCGCCGCTGGCGTCTATCCGTCGCCAATCCCACACGCGGATGTGGTCACCACCACGACCCACAAGACGCTGCGAGGGCCGCGTGGCGGCATGATCCTCGCGCGCGAAAATGAGGCGCTGACCAAGAAGTTCAATTCGCTGGTTTTCCCGGGCACGCAAGGCGGACCGTTGATGCACGTTATCGCTGCCAAGGCTGTCGCATACAAAGAAGCACTAGAGCCGGGTTTCCGTGCTTATCAGGAGCAGGTGATCGCCAACGCACGTCGCATGGCGGAAGTGCTCCAGGAGCGTGGCTACAAGATTGTATCCGGTGGCACCGACAATCATCTGTTCCTCGTGGATCTGATCGACAAGGACATCACCGGCAAGGCCGCAGATCGTGCGCTCCATGCAGCGAACATCACCGTCAATATGAACACCGTGCCGAATGATCCACGTTCGCCGTTCGTGACCAGCGGTTTGCGGATGGGCACGCCTGCGATCACAACCCGAGGCTTTGACCTTGAAGAGAGTGCAATGCTCGCGGGCTGGATCGCTGACATTCTCGATGACATCGAGGACGAGGTGCGGCAGACGCGGGTGCGCAACGAGGTCCTGGCGCTTTGTGCACGCTTCCCGGTTTACTCCGACGCGAAGCTGCAGACGGAGGCGCGCAACACCGGCGCGTAAGGCATGCACTGTCCGTTCTGCGGTCACGAGGAGACCAAGGTCACTGATTCGCGGCTGGCGGCGGACGGTGGGCAGGTACGCCGACGCCGCCAGTGTCTCAATTGCCGCGAGCGATTTACGACATTCGAAGTCGCGGCGCTGGTCATGCCGAGGGTCATCAAAAGCAACCAATCGCGACAGCCGTTCGATGATGTGAAGTTGCGCGCCAGCATGACGCGGGCACTGGAAAAGCGTCCGGTCCCCGCCGAGGCGCTGGAGGCAGAGCTCAACCAGATCGAGCACGAGTTGCAGACCATGGGCGAGCGGGAAGTGCCTTCGAGCCTGCTCGGTGAGATGGTAATGAATGCGCTGAGGCGCCTCGATGAGGTCGCTTATGTGCGCTACGCGTCGGTTTACCGGAGTTTCCAGGACGTCACCGAGTTTCAGGAAGAGATCCGACGGCTGGAGGCAATGTCGCGAGCCGACGATCGTGAGCAGATGTCCCTGCTTCCAGATGGGCCTCGCACCCGGTCAGCGTCGCGAACTCGGAAACCCTGACCCGTGACTGAGTTTACGGCCACCGATCGTCAACACATGCGGCGAGCGTTGGAACTCGCGGCCAATGGCTTGAATACGACGACGCCGAATCCGGCGGTGGGATGTGTCATTGCCGATGGTGGGACGGTGATCGCCGAGTCATGGCACGAGCGCGCCGGGGAGGGCCACGCAGAGGCGCGCGCCCTCGAGCTTGCCGGCGAGCGCGCGAGAGGGGCGAGTGCTTATGTCACGCTCGAGCCTTGTACCGTCGACGGTCGCACGCCGCCTTGCGTTGATGGACTGATTGCCGCGGGTATCCGCGAAGTCGTTTGTGCGATGGGCGATCCGAATCCTGAGGTCAACGGTCGGGGCTACGATCAATTGCGTGATGCCGGTATTTCAGTACGCCATGGATTGTTCGCCGACATCGCAGCGGGCCTTAACGAGGGCTACATCTCGCGGCAAAGCCGAGGACGGCCGTTCGTTACGTTGAAATGGGCACAGAGTCTGGACGGTGCGACGGCCATGCGCGGTGGCGAAAGCCAGTGGATTACCGGCGATGCCGCGCGTGAGGATGCTCACAGACTGCGGGCCAGAGCCTGTGCGATTCTTACAGGCGTAGGCACGGTCCTGGCGGATGATCCCTCGATGACCGCGCGACTGCCGGGAGTGATTCGACAACCGCGCCGGGTAATTGTCGACTCCCAACAGCGAACACCGAAGCATGCTCGCGTCCTGGCGCCTGATGCTGACGTTTTGATGGTCAGTCCGCTTGCGTGCGATAATTGGGAACTGACCGGTACGGTTGAGTGCTGGCAGAGCCCGGCTGGCAGCGATGGTCGCGTGGATCTGACTGCTTTGCTTCAGCATCTTGGTGCTATTGGTACCAACGAGTTGATGGTGGAAGCGGGAGCAACACTGACCGGCGCCCTGATGGCCAGAGGTTTGGTCGATCGTATCGTGGCCTACGTTGCCCCGACCGTGCTTGGCAGCGAAACCCGGGGTGTCGCGATCACACCGTCCTGGACCGGATTGTCTGACGGCGCGCGACTGACCATTGAAAATGTAGTAACCGTGGGGCGTGATCTGCGCGTGCAGCTCGTCCCCGAGAGCGAGACAGACTGAAGTGTTTACCGGAATCATATTGGCGAAAGGGCGCGTCGCTGCGCTGGACCCGAAAGGCGGCGATGTTGTGATCCGCATCGAATGCCCGGAGCTTGACCCGGAGCGATTCGCAGAGGGCGAGAGTATCGCCGTGTCTGGTGTTTGTCTGACCGCATTGAACATTGATGCCCAAGGGTTTTCCGCTGACGTCTCACGCGAGACACTGAACGTGACTGCACTTGGCGACTGGCGCGTGGGTTCTCATGTGAACCTCGAACCGTCGCTCGCCATTGGCGACCGATTGGGCGGACATCTGGTTACCGGTCATACCGACGGTGTTGCTGTACTCGAATCCAGACAGGACGATGCGCGCTCGATCCGCTTGCGTTTCACCGCAGACTCCAGTTTGCTGCCTTTCATAGCGAAGAAGGGCTCGGTCGCTGTCTCCGGCGTTAGCCTGACGGTTAACGAGGCCGATCACAGCGGCTTCGAGGTCAACATCATTCCGCACACGGCCGCGGAAACGACGCTGGGTGCGTTGCAAGCGGGCGATCGTGTGAACATCGAGGTTGACCTCCTGGCGCGCTACGCGCAAAGGCTGTTGGGTTTCGCCGGCGCGAACGGCAGCATCGATGAAGACTTTCTTCGCCAGCACGGTTTTGCGGCGACAAGCGACCGGGGGGCCGCGTAACCATGACTCTGAAACCTGTAGAAGCAAACCTGCACAATTTCGCTGACATTGAGGACATCCTCGATGCGTTGCGTGACGGCCAAATGGTCATCATGGTCGACGATGAAGACCGCGAGAACGAAGGCGATCTCATCATGCTTGCGAGCAAAGTGACTCCGGAGGCGATCAACTACATGGCTCGTTACGGCCGTGGTTTGATTTGCCTGACGTTGACACAAGCGCGTTGCGAGCAACTGCGTCTGCCGTTGATGGTGAGTGGAACCCACGTCCAGCAGACCACGAACTTCACGATTTCGATTGAGGCGGCGGAGGGCATTACGACCGGGATCTCTGCACACGACCGAGCCCGAACGATTCAGGCCGCTGTCGCCGGCAGTGCGCGACCCGGCGATCTTGTCCAGCCGGGCCATATTTTCCCGATCATGGCGCAGCCCGGTGGCGTACTCATCCGTGCAGGACATACCGAAGCGGGTTGCGATCTTGCCCGGCTTGCCGGGGAGTCAGAGCCGGCGGCGGTTATCGTTGAGGTGCTTAATGAGGATGGAACGATGGCGCGCCGTCCGGATCTTGAGACCTTTGCTCGAGAGCACGGTTTGCTGATGGGCACGATCGCTGACCTGATTCGCTACCGTCTTGAAAAAGAGGTGGCAGTCGAGAAAATTTACTCCGTGCCGGTTTCCACCCCGGAAGGTGAGTTTGAGCTGCACGCCTATGAAGACCACGTGAACCGCAACGTGCACCTCGCGCTTGTTCATGGTGACTTACAAGCCGCCGACGCACCGCTGGTGCGTGTGCATGTCACCGACACGCTTGGGGACATTATCGGGGTCAATGATCGCCGACTGGGATGGCCGATTCGTGATGCGATGGCGCGTGTTGTCGCCGACGGGGCTGGAGTCGTGGTGGTTCTTCGCTATCCGGAGGGTCCTCGTGAGTTGATCGACGGTCTTCAGATGTTGACTGAGGCAGAGCCGGTTGAGCGCAGTGAGCCTGAACCCGTCAACGAGTTGCGCCAGTACGGTGTCGGCGCACAAATTCTGCGTGAGCTGGGTGTGCGACGTATGCGTGTACTGTCTGCGCCGGTGCAGATGCATGCGATCTCGGGCTTTGGTCTTGAGATTGCCGAATACATAGATAATGGCTAGCGCCACGCGACGAGCAGGGATTGAATGATGACAGTGTATGAAGGCAGCCTGGTTGCGCGCGATGGGCGTTACGCAATCGTGGCCTCGCGGTTTAACGACTTTATTGTCGATAAGTTGGTCGCAGGTGCACGTGACGCGCTGGTGCGCAGCGGCGTCGATGCGGGCGAGATCGATCTGGCTTGGGTGCCCGGTGCGTGGGAGCTGCCACTCATAGCGGACAAGCTCGCGGGCACGCGGCGTTACGATGCGGTAATCGCGCTGGGTGCGGTGATTCGGGGCGCCACAGCACACTTCGAATACGTTTCTGGTGGCGTTGCCAAGGGGCTCGCAAGCGCAGGAGAGCGGCATGGTCTGCCTGTGATTTTTGGCGTCCTCACCGTCGATACGATCGAGCAGGCGATTGAGCGAGCGGGCAGCAAGGCCGGCAACAAAGGCGCGGAAGCGGCGCATACCGCGATCGAGATGGTCAATTTGCTTCGTTCGATCGACTAGATGACCGCTTCACCGAAATCACACCGCGGTCGCAGCTTCGCGCGATCCTTGGCGGTGCAGGCGCACTACCAGCAGCAGTTGAATGATTCAACGCGTGCAGAGTTACTCGAACAGTTTCGCGACAAACGTGAGCATGAGCGTGTCGATCCGGAATACTTCACGATGTTGGTAGAGCGGTCGATGCACTTGCTGCCTGAGCTGACGCAAGATATCGAGCAGCATGCGGATAGAGAGTTGGAGCAACTCGGTCCCGTAGAGGTGGCGATCCTCCGAGTGGCATTGACCGAGCTTCGTGAGCGCATCGATATTCCTTTCAGAGTGGTCATCAACGAAGCGGTCGATCTTACGCATCGTTTTGGGGCCGAAGCTGCGCACAAGTATGTGAACGCTGTGTTGGACAAGGCGGCCGAACAGCATCGCGCAATCGAAATGCGTGCGGCGAAGGCCTCGCGGTGAGGTGACGGTCGCCGTGAGCGAGTTCGACCTGATCCAACAGCACTTCGCGGGACATCACAACGGTGCGCGACTTGGTGTCGGCGATGACGCCGCTTTGTTTGACGTCGGTGGCACAACGCTGGCGGTTGCGACCGACACACTTGTCGTTGACGTGCACTTTCCCGAATCGGCTCCTGCTGAGTCGACGGGGCACAGAGCTCTTGCAGTCAACTTAAGCGATCTCGCATCAATGGGGGCAACGCCTCGGTGGATGACACTTGCGCTCACGCTGCCCGAGTACAGCGCCGATTGGGTCTCCGCATTTTCGTCTGGCCTTCTTTCGCTCGCCGAGCGTTTCGACGTGGGGCTGATCGGCGGGGACACGACGCGTGGCCCGCTCACCATTTCCGTGACGGTATTTGGCGAGGTCGATGGCGCGCTCCAGCGCTCGGGTGCGCGCGTCGGTGATCAGATATGGATCGGCGGTCAGCCAGGGGATGCAGCGGGTGGTTTGGCTTGCTGGCCTCGTCGTGGCGCTGCCGATGCGAGTGTCGATGAGTTGATTAGCGCTTTTCTGTATCCGCAACCTCAGGTTGAACTGGGCCAGAGTCTGGTCAGTCGCGCGAATGCGGCGATCGACGTTTCCGACGGTCTGGTCGCCGATCTTGGGCATATTTGTAACGCCAGTGGTTGCGGCGCGGTCATACACACTGAGCGTCTGCCGCTCTCCGATTCGCTAGTGTCGACCGTCGGTCGCGAGCGCGCTGAGCAATTAGCGTTGGCAGGTGGTGACGATTATGTGTTGCTGTTCACGGCCCCTGCCGAGTCGCAGTTCTCGAACTGCAGTGTGATTGGCAACATCGTTGCAGGCGACGGCGTTGAAGTTCGGCGCGAGGGTTTAGCAATTAGTCTCGACAGCGTGGGTTATGAACACTTCCGCGTCTCCTAAACATACAGCGCCGGCCGCGAGTGTCGTCTTCGGCGATCCTGTGCACTTGCTTGCATTTGGCTTTGGCGCTGGACTTGCGCCAAATGCGCCAGGCACCGCCGGGAGCATCTGGGGTGTGTTACTGGCGTTCGCAACAGCAAGCTGGATGTGGCAGTACGAGTTAGCGCTTGCCGTCTTCCTTATCCTCGTTGGCATTCCTATCTGTGGCGCGAGCGCTCGCAAGCTAGGCGTACACGATCACGGCGGTATCGTCTGGGATGAGATCGCTGGCGCTTACCTGATTTTCCTACCCATTCCACGCACCTGGCCCTGGCTGATTGCGGGGTTCGTCACGTTTCGGATTCTGGATATTGTTAAGCCCTGGCCGATAAGAGAACTGGATCACAGACTCCACGGCGGGCTGGGAATTATGCTCGATGACGTTCTGGCTGCTCTGATTGGCGCGGCCATATTGGCAATGATTTCAGGGTGGTTAGTGCCCTGAGCTGAGGGGCACATGGCAACTACCGCGGCCAATTCCATTCGGGATAATGAGATCCCGGAGAAGTTCGGCAAATACGTGATCGTTAACGAAGTGGGCAAGGGCAGCACGGGCACCGTGTACCTGTCTCACGACCCCTATTATCGTCGCGACGTCGCCATCAAGGTCTACAACATCGGGTCGGAAGACGACGAGGCAGAGCGTGCGCGCGTGACTCGCAAGATGTTCTTCAACGAGGCGCACATGGTCGGGATGTTGCAGCACCCGAACATTCTGCCGATCTATGATGCCGGTGAGGAGAGCGGCAAGTACTACGTCGTCACTGAGCACATTCATGGTGCCAGAACGCTAGCGTCTTACTGCAAGCCAGACCGGCTGCTGCCGGTGGATGACGTGATCGAGATCATCTACAAGACCGCGAAAGCGCTTCACTACGCGCATGGGCGCGGCGTAATTCACCGTGATATCAAGCCCAGCAATATCATGCTGACGATGGACAATGACGTTCGAGTGATCGATTTCGGAATTGCGATCATCAAGGACGCCGAGGTGTCTCGTATCGAAGGTATCGCCGGTTCGCCGAGCTATATGTCTCCCGAACAGGTACAAAGCGAAGAGCTAAGCAATCGTTCGGATTTGTACTCACTGGGTGCTGTCATGTATGAGCTCCTGACCGGCTTCCGTCCGTTCCGCGCCGGCAACTTGTCGAAGCTCCTGCACCAGATCGTGTTCGCAACGCCACCGCCAATTCATCGTTATCGAGAAGATGTTCCGGATGAACTTGAGAATATCGTCGCTGTTCTTTTGCAGAAGTCTCCAGAGAAGCGCTACGCCAACGGCCTTGCGCTCGCTGCGGAGTTAACTCAGGTCTATCAGACGCTGCGAGCCAAAGCGGATCAGTTCGACAATCAGGAGCACTTCGACCTGTTACGTCGGCTGAGTTTTTTCCACGATTTCTCACATGCTGAAATCTGGGAGGTGCTGCGCGCAGGGGAGATCAGCGAATACGAAGCGGGCGATGAAATCGTCCGTGAGGGTGAGATCGATGATCGTTTCTACATCATCGTCACGGGAGAGGCGGATGTCGTTGCCGGTGGCGATGCTGTCGGCGAACTGGGGCGCGGCGACTGTTTTGGTGAGTCGAGCTATCTGTCCGAAGCCAAGCGCAATGCATCCATTCGCGCCAGAACACCGGTGAACTTGCTGCGTGTCAGTGCGACCTTGATGGAGCAGGTTTCGTCCAGCTGTCAGTTGCGCTTCAACAAGGTATTCCTGCGCTCACTGATCGAGCGGCTACAACGCGCCGGCGGTCCGAGAACCTAGAGACAGGATAGGGCTAATCCTCATTTGCCTCGAAAGGCACTGCGTCATCATCGATACCCGCATCGGCGAGTAGCATATCGACCTTCTGCTCCGCGGCGCCCAGCGCTGTTTGGCAATCCCGAGTCAGCTTAACGCCGCGCTCGAACCGCTTCATCGCGTCGTCGAGCGACAGCTCACCGGTTTCCAGCTCACCTACGATAGTTTCGAGCTCCTCGAGTGCTTGCTCGAGATCGAGTTTCTTTGCCAATGTATTTCCCCAGTCGCGTACGGCGCGAAGTGTAGCCAAAAGGCGGCAAATTTGCCTGATTTGCGGTGTCGAACCTGCGTTGATCTGTGGAAACTGAGTATTGGCTGGTCGTGCATGCCGCGGCTGCTATCATTGGCCGTTGTCCCGGTCTCCAGGTAAGCAAGAAGGTTATGGTCAAGGATATCGTTATCGTCGGTGGTGGCAGCGCAGGCTGGATGACTGCGGCCGCGCTCGCTAATCAGCTCAAGGGCGTAAATATCTCGCTGATCGAATCAAGCGACATCCCGATCATCGGGGTCGGCGAGTCGACGATCGTGCCGATGGTCGACTACATGCGCAACCTCGGACTCGAAGAGGCGGACTGGATGCCGCACGTGAATGCGACTTACAAGAGCGCGATTCGCTTCAACGACTTTTACGAGAAGGGACACGGCTACTTCTACACCTTCGAGCCGATGCAGCAGGTGGAAGGTCGTCCGATCAACCGCTATTGGCAGAATCACTACTTGAATGATCCAGCCAACGTGGATCGTATGTCCTTTTACGACTACTGCTTTGTCACTCCGGATGTCTTGAACCGGGGTGGCACGATCCGCTCCCTGATGCCTGCCGGGCCGTCCTACCACGTTGACGCGGGATTGTTGGGAGACTTTCTGGCCAAGTACTCCCTGGAGCGAGGCGTCACCCGCATCATCGACACCATCACCGGCGTTGAACTGAACGAACACGGCGGTATTGGCACACTCCATCGGGAGAACGGCGAGTCGATCACGGCGGATCTGTTCGTGGACTGCACCGGCTTTAGCTCAATGTTGCTCGGCAAGACTCTGGAAGAGCCTTTCGAGGAGTACTACGACTATCTCTTCAACACCCACGCGGTTGCACTGCGTTTTCCGTACGAATCGCCTGAGAAGGAGATGATCTCCTACACGAACTGCACAGCGCAGTCTGCAGGTTGGATTTGGGAGGTGCCGCTGTTCTCGAGACGCGGTTCCGGTTATGTCTACTGCGACCGATACATCTCCGCGGATGAGGCGGAGGCGGAATTCCGTCGGTACCTCGGCGAGGATCGTGTGAAGGACCTCGACGCTCGACATATCAAGATTCGTGTCGGTAAGCACGAGCGGGTCTGGGCGAAAAACTGCGTCGCGATTGGACTGGCTGCTGGCTTCCTTGAGCCGCTGGAATCGACGGGACTATTTGCCGTGCAGTTGCAGGCGGAAACGTTGGCCAGAATGCTCAGTGGTGGTCGCAACGACTACAACGTTGGCGACGTGACGATGTATAACAGAATTGTCACCGATTTCTTCGAAAACGTTCGTGACTTCCTTTGCGCGCATTACATGTTGACCGCTCGTGAAGATACGCCTTACTGGCGCGACGTAAAATACGGTATGAAGGTCTCTGATCAACTGGCTGAAATTCTGCGTTATGCACGATTGACCTTTGTTGATGCGCCCGTGGTACGACAGATCTTTCGACCGACGTTTGCGGATTACAGCTTCACCGACGGTTGGGAAGCGGTGCTGATCGGTATGAATCACATGCCGATCAACTACGGTCAATTCCGTGGTGGCGCAGGACCGTTCGAACCTGCGATCACGAACAACCTTCCCAAGGCGAAGCTGTTCCAGCAGGAAATGTCTGCCTACAAACAGCAGGAAATCGGTAAACTTCCGTCTCATTACGACTACCTGCGCGCCAACATCCATACCGAGGCGAGCTAGATACCACCGCAGTGGAAGGCTGAATGAGCAAAACCTACAACGCCGCTGACATTGAAGTCCTCAGCGGCCTTGAGCCTGTGCGCCGTCGCCCAGGCATGTATACGGATACAGCACGCCCGAATCACCTCGCTCACGAAGTTATAGACAACAGTGTTGATGAGGCGCTTGGCAAGCATTGCGATCGCATCGATGTCATCTTGCACAAGGACGGTTCGTTGGAGGTCTCGGACAACGGGCGCGGCATGCCCGTGGACATCCATCCGAAGGAAAAGATCCCTGGCGTTGAGCTGATCCTCACTCGGCTACACGCCGGCGGCAAATTCTCGAGCGACAACTATCAGTTCTCCGGTGGTTTGCACGGCGTTGGAGTCTCGGTGGTGAACGCGCTATCGGAGCAGCTCGAGGTTTGGATCAAGCGCGGTGGTCAGAAGCACTACATTGCGTTTTCCGGCGGCAAACGAACGAAAGCGTTGAAGGTGGTCGACAAGGTCGGCAAAGCGAACACTGGCACAACAGTGAAGTTTCTGCCTGACGCCCAGTATTTCGATTCGGCAAAATTCTCGATCTCGCGCCTGCGCCATACGCTTCGCGCGAAGGCGGTGTTGTGCCCTGGTCTGAGAGTCTCGTTCAAAGAGGCTAAAACCGGGGAAGAGACGGTCTGGCACTACGAGGGCGGGCTCGAGGAGTATTTGCTGGAAGCGATTGGTGAGGGCCCTGTGCTGCCGGCCGAAACGCTCTCTGGCAGCGTCGCGGAGGCAAATGCCGGGATCGACTGGGCGGTCGGCTGGTTACCGGATGATCGACCGCTGGTGGGCGAAAGTTACGTTAACCTGATTCCCACAGCGCAGGGCGGCACGCATGTGAATGGATTGCGAACCGGACTGACAGAAGCGATTCGTGACTTCTGTGAGTTTCGCAATATTTTGCCGCGTGGTGTGAAGCTTGCGCCTGACGACGTCTGGGATCGCGTGAGTTACGTCGTTTCTGTGAAGCTGGAAGATCCTCAGTTCTCCGGGCAGACCAAGGAACGGCTGTCGACGCGAGAGGCGGCCGGGTTTGTCACCGGTGTGGTCAAAGATGCGTTTGCGCTGTGGTTAAACCAGCATCCGGATGCCGGAGAGCAGATCGCTCAAATTGCGATCGCCAAAGCCCAGCAGCGGTTGAAAGCGGCCAAGAAGGTCGTACGCAAGAAAGTGGTGGGAGGACCGGCGCTTCCCGGCAAGTTGGCGGATTGTGCCGCCCAGGAACCCGAGCGAAGTGAGCTGTTTCTGGTCGAAGGTGATTCCGCCGGCGGTTCTGCGAAGCAGGCGCGGGACCGGGAAACTCAGGCGATCATGCCGTTGCGCGGCAAAATCTTGAACACCTGGGAGGTGGAGACGGGTCAGATCCTGGCCTCGCAAGAGGTGCACGACATCAGTGTTGCTCTGGGCGTCGATCCCGGCGCAACCGATACCTCCACACTGCGCTACCACAAGGTTTGTATTCTCGCGGACGCGGACTCGGATGGCGCGCATATCGCGACTCTGCTGTGCGCGTTGTTCCTGAGACATTTCCGACCGCTGGTCGCGGCGGGCCACATCTATGTTGCGATGCCGCCGCTGTATCGAATTGATGTCGCGAAAGAGGTCTTCTATGCGCTGGATGAGGCCGAGCGCCAGTCCATTATCGACAGTCTTCCGGCAGAGAAGCGACGGGCGAAAGTTACCGTGACACGCTTCAAGGGGTTGGGGGAGATGAGTCCCGGGCAATTGCGAGAGACGACAATGAATCCGGACACGCGACGTTTGGTGCGCCTGACGATCGAGGCCGATGCCGACACCGACAGTACGCTAGATATGCTTCTTAGCAAAAAGCGCGCTTCTGATCGGCGGTCATGGCTCGAGTCGAGCGGTAACCTCGCCGATGTCTGAAGGATAGACCGATGCAGGACGAACTGAACTTCGAAGGGATCGAGCAACTGGCGTTGCGCGACTATACAGAGAAGGCATACCTCGATTATTCGATGTACGTGATCCTCGATCGCGCTTTGCCTCATATCGGCGATGGTTTGAAGCCGGTACAACGTCGCATCGTCTACGCGATGAGCGAGTTGAATCTTGGCGCGCGAGCCAAGCCGAAGAAGTCGGCTCGCACGGTGGGTGATGTGATCGGCAAGTTCCATCCGCACGGCGATTCCGCATGTTATGAAGCGATGGTGTTAATGGCGCAGCCGTTCTCCTACCGCTATCCCTTGGTGTTTGGGCAAGGCAACTGGGGTTCGCCGGATGACCCCAAGTCATTCGCCGCGATGCGCTACACCGAGGCCAAATTGCAGGCCTACGCAACGACGCTTCTCAGCGAGTTGGGGCAGGGTACAGTCGATTGGCAGCCCAATTTCGACGGCACTATCGACGAACCCGTTGTACTACCCGCGCGACTCCCGAATCTGTTGCTCAATGGCACAAGCGGAATCGCGGTCGGCATGTCCACCGATATTCCGCCGCACAATCTGCGTGAAGTCGGGGCGGCGCTGGTGCACCTGATCGAGAATCCGAGAGCGGATGTCGATGAGCTAATCGAACATCTTCCGGGACCCGACTTTCCGACCGGCGGTGAGATTGTTTCGCCACGTTCTGATATCGCAAACATCTACAAAACCGGTAACGGAACGCTTCGGGTTCGAGCGGTATGGCATCGCGAAGATGACACAGTCGTGATCACCGAGCTGCCGTTCCAGACCTCGGGAGCGAAGGTGGTCGAGCAGGTTTCCGCCCAGCTTCGGAACAAGAAACTACCGATGGTCGAGACGATTCGCGATGAATCCGATCACGAGGCGCCGGTCAGGCTGGTGCTCGAACTGAAGTCACGTCGTGTTGAGGTGGAGCCCCTGATGGCACATCTGTTCGCCACCACCTCGCTGGAGCGAACTGTCAGAGCAAACCTCAACGTCATCAGTCTTGCCGGCACGCCGCGGGTGTTTGATTTGCGAGGGCTGCTGCGTGAGTGGCTGCAATTCCGCAAAGCCACCGTCGTAAGACGCCTCGAGCACCGTCTGGGTCAGGTCGATGATCGCCTGCACATTCTCGAGGGTCTTCTGATTGCCTATCTCAACATCGATGAGGTGATCGCAATCATTCGGGAACATGACGAGCCTCGTCAGGAGCTTATCCAGCGTTTCGCACTCTCGGAGCGACAGGCCGAAGCCATCTTGAATCTCAGACTGCGCAACCTCGCGAAGCTCGAAGAGATGCGTATTCGCGGTGAGCAGGATGAGCTCGCCAAGGAAAAGCAGGAGATCGAAACGATACTCGGCTCCGATGCGCGATTGAAAACGTTGATGAAGCGGGAGATCAAAGCTGACGTCGACGAATATTCGGATGCACGTCGAACCCAAATCGTTGAACGTGAGCCGGCCAAAGCGTTGGATGAGACCGCTCTGGTTGCGAGCGAACCGGTGACGGTCGTTCTCTCCGAGCGGGGTTGGGCTCGCGCAGCCAAAGGGCATGAGATCGATCCGGCAGCATTGAACTACAAGGCGGGCGATGGGTACCTCGCGTCGGCGCGCGGCAGAAGCAACCAGACGGCGCTCTTCATGGACAGCACGGGCCGTGTCTACAGTGTGCTCGCACACGCACTGCCCTCCGCGCGCGGGCAGGGCGAGCCGTTGTCCGGCCATTTCAACCCACCGGACGGTGCGACGTTCCGTGGTGTGCTGTTTGGCGCGGCAGACTCACGATGGTGTGTGGCTACGAGTGCCGGCTATGGATTCGTCGTCAATACCAGCGCATTGGTGAGTCGGGCTAAGGCTGGCAAGGCCATGCTGACAGTGCCAGAGGGCGCCGCCGTATTGGTCCCGCAACCGGTAGGCGAGGGCAGTGGCCATCGCGTTGCTGCGGTCAGCAATATTGGACGGCTTCTAGTGTTTGATCTGGACGATCTTCCAGAACTGGCGAGAGGGAAAGGCAACAAATTGATGGATATTCCGCGCAAGAAGTTTGTCAGCGGTGAAGAGCACATGGTTGCCGTGGCAGTAGTTGCTGAAGGTCAGGCGTTGGTCGTTCATTGTGGCGAGCGCCACATGACGCTCAAAGGTGCCGATCTTGGTCGTTACGTGGGAACGCGTGGCAACCGCGGCCAGATGTTGTCGCGCAACTACCGTCGCGTCGATCGGCTGAGCGCGGGCTAGCCGCCGGCGCGCTTGGCCGGTGGCATGACTTCCGTGCTGTCGGGGTCGTCTGTCGTCTCAAGCTCCGCAACGTCCAGTGATGCGGTTCGCTGACTATCCTCTGCGGCGCCGAGATCATCTTCAACGGTCAGTGAAGCAGTGAATTCGGCGATCGCGGCATCAGCCAGGTCGAGCTCTTCGACGCTGACCTCATACTCGGCTGTCGGCATGTTCACGGTGTCGTCTTCGGTCGACGCGGTCGTGTGGTCTTGCTCGGCGATGTCGGCACGTAGTTTCAGTGCAGCCTCTGCCAACTCTTTTTGAATTTGTTGGGTGCGGGACATCTCCGCTTCGTAGTCCTGCTCCAGCAGGTTTTGAGTGTCCGAGTCCATCCAATCGACTTCTTCGATACCAGAGAATGTGGTCGCACCGATCTCAAGATCGAGATCGGGTGCCTGCTTCGGCTTGAATTCGTAGTCGATCGTCGCGAGCCGGTCCTGCGCTTCAAACTCCACGACGTGCTCTGGCTCGGCAACGTATTCCGGTTTCGGTTTCGGCGCCTCTGGCGTCGCTGGCCTCTGTGCGCTTCGCGCTGCGGTCGGGATCGGCGCAGTCTCAAGGCGTGCGGGGGTTGGTCGACGAGTTGGTTGCAGATCGCGCGAGCGTGCGATGCGCCGTTTACGGGCCGCGATACCCAGCATTAGCTGGTAGGCAACATAGCCCGCGATCGCAATACAAATGCCTGCTAGCAACGCGCCGAGTCTTGCGCCCCAGCTCGGTTTCGTGTCTGGCGGCGCCAGCAGTACTCCGTCTTCGACGGCGCTATCGGCCTCGATCGGTGTTGGTGCGGCGTCGACAGCCTGTTCTGGTGCGGGTACATCCGCTGTTATGGGCTCAACTTCTGCCTCTTCATTCTTGAAGGGACTCGAGGGCTGACTGAGCACACTGAGGAGCGCTGCCGTGCGTTGCGCTTCTTCAACCTCAAGTGCATTCCGTGAGCCCTGATCGCTTTCGGTAGAAGCGTTTGCTGGGGCAGTCTTTACCTCGCCGTTCTGTGTCCCGCCCGATTCATCGAAAGCGACCGCGGTTGTGTCTGGATCGCTCGTGGCCTCGACGGATGCCACCGGCGTGACACTTCCGGGCAGGCTGAGCACGGCACCACCGATCAGCCGGTCAGCATCACCGTTTACGAAGGCGTCGGGATTTGATGCCACAATTTCGTCGATCAACGCCCATCGTGATGTGCCCGTAGCACCCAATTCCCCGGCGATATCCCATAGCGTATCGCCGGCGGTGACGGTGTAACGGCTGGATGCTAAAGCCGGCGTCGAAGGCGCAGCTTGTCGGGCGACCGCGGGTCGTGGGCGAGCGCGGAGGATCGGTTGCGATTCAGCCGAAGCCGCAATTGCGCGTTGTTCGGGTGACACACGATTCGCCGGGTCTACGAAAAGGTCGTAGCGCCGAGACAGTCTTGCTTCGCCGGCGCAGGATGCGCTGAGCGTGAAGCTCAGCAACGGCTCGCGGACAGCCTGCGTGGTTCGAATGATCAGTGCTGTGCGACGACGCTCGAGTCGGTATAGACCAGGTACATAACCATCTCCACGGACGACAAAACAGCTAGTCGGTGTTGTGTCATTGGCTGAGAGCGGAATTTCCGCAACCAGACGCTCGCCGAGCGCCGAACGTACCGTCGCCTCTCCAAATGACAAGGCATGTGCTGAGTTGGCGGCGCACAAGAGGCTGCCGGCGAGACCTGCGAGCTTAAGCTTACGCCACTGCGTCATGCCGACTCCTGCAGAACGACTTCTGGTTCTTGTACGTAGTGTCCCTGCATGTAACTGATTCCAAGCTGCCACAATGCCGCCATCGTGTTGGCGTCCTCGACTTTCTCCGCGATTGTATTGATACCACGCTGCTTCGCAATTTCAACGAGTTTCGCTGTTGTTTCATGCGCATCGGCATCGCTCGACAGAGCGGAAATCAATGCGCCATCGATCTTCACGAAATCGAGCGGGAATGACTGCAGTAGCTTCACCGATTGCGGTGCGCGCCCACAGTGCTCAATCGCAAAGCTGCAGCCCATGGATCGAACGAGCTGTGAGACTCGACCTGATGCCTTGAGATACTTGATGGCAACCGTCTCCGGTACCTGAAAACACAGCACGGAGGGTTTTAGCTGGCTGCGGGAAACAATGGCTTTGAGCCATGGGAGGAAAGACTTGTCCGCCAACGACTGTTCGGACAGGCGGATGAAGACCATTCCCGGCTTGCGCTCCCGGCAGAGCGCGAGCGCTGCACCGACGACCCAACGGTCCAGTGCTTGCATCATGTTGTTGCGGCGTGCAACCGGCAGGAATTCGGAAGGGGCGACCGATTCGCCCTGCTCGTCGGCCAGGCGCACAAGCAGGTCAAACAACGATTGTCCTTCCCCATCAAGCGCTGCGATCGGCTGTTGCAGCAGTCGAAAGCGATTCTCTTTAAGCGCGCTCGTCAGGCGCTTGACCCAGATCGCATCGTGGCGCCGCATGCGCGTATCTTCTTCGCTTGCGGTTTCAATTTGAACGGCACCAGGATCCCCGGACTGGCGAGCCAGTCGATAATTGCTTTCCGCTTTTTCGATCAAGGCGGCCGGTGTTTTGACAAGGTCTCCGAACGGGCACAAGCCAATCGAGCAGGTCAGACCAATCGATCGTTCTCCCGCTTCGAAGGTGTGGTCCTTGACCATTTGCACGAACGCATCGCCCCACGCTATGGCATCTTGCTCCGAGCCCCGCTCGAGTAACACCGTGAATGCAGTGCCTTCGAAGCGACCGGCGATATCGCCTTTCTCCAATCGCTTGCGCAAAAGTTCAGCAAAGTCGGCAATCGCCTCTTCGCTACGTATGACGCCGAGGTCATCGCGTACGCGCTTGAATTCATCGATGCGAATCCAGGCTAAGAGGCGCATACCGCTCTCCAGAGGTTGGCGCAGGCGATGGGTCATCATCTTCAGGAAGTGCTGGCGGTGGTAGAGGAAGGTGCTTTGATCCTTGTTCACCGCATCGCGCATCAGTGACGCGCTGCGTTTATCCTCTTTGACCTCAGCTTTGATCGCGATCCGCACGGCAGGTTCACCGTCAAAAGTTGCCGCTTGCAAGCCCATTTGGACCTCGCGGCGCTTTCCACCTTTCTGCAGGATGCTGACCGTCAGGGGCGCATCGCCCCATTTGTTTTTTGCTACAGCGACCAACGCCCCTTTAATGGTGGCTTGGTTGTCGCTGTGCACCAGGTCCATCACAGGGGTCGCAACGCAGTCTTCGTCATCGCTGAAACCGAACAGTTCCTGCCACGCTTTGTTCACCTCAACGACGATGCCCTCCTGAATGTGGGCGATCGCATCTGCTGCGTTGTCCATCAGGCTCGTGATTTGCTCCTGCACTTTAACCGCTGCCGTGCGATCCAGTGCGACGCGTTCACTGAGCCCGATGTTGCGCACAGTCCGGATAAGTGTGCACTTAAGCCTCTGCTCGTTCTGCAGTGTGATGATGTCTTCTGCACCCAGCTGCATAAAGTCACCGGCGGTGTCTTCGTCAAACTCGTCGCACAAGATGAGGATGCTGCAGTCAGGTGCGTTTTGTCGCACCGCTTCGATGAGTTCGTTGTTGTCGTCGACCGGACGGATGACTACCAAATTGTGACCGTCGACGCCGGCTGCACAGAACGTCGGTACATCGGGGTGCCAGGTACAGCGTGCTGCAACATGACTTTCGCGCAAAGCGCGGTTAAGCCGCTCGCTGTCCTCCTGGACTGGCGAGATGACGTCGACATCGATGCTCAGCGGCTGACTCAAATGTGTGTTCCTGTGGGCAGGGAGCGCCCTGCGCTGCGCTCCTTATATGGGACCCATGTTATTACAAGGGGGTGCCTGCCCAGATCAGGTTGCCGCCAAAACGTGACGTAGTTCCGGGTTCGTACCGCCTCGACCGCGAATTTGGTCGCACTTCGGTGGATCGGAGCGGCTCGCGGTCTCGTGCAACCAGGGTGACTGCACTGTTACCATGGCGGTTCTAGAGTGCATCGGATTGGCAACGCAGCATGGCGACCTACAACACAAATGAGTTTCGTTCCGGACTAAAGATTATTCTGGACGGCGATCCTTACAACATCGTGGAAAACGAATTCGTGAAGCCTGGAAAAGGTCAGGCGTTCAATCGCGTAAAGGTCAAGAATCTGAAGACGAGCAAGGTGCTCGACAAGACCTTCAAATCAGGCGAATCGGTTGAGGCGGCTGACGTCATGGAAACCGATATGCAGTATCTCTACTCCGATGGAGAATTCTGGCATTTCATGGATCCGAACTCCTATGAACAATACGCCGCGCCGGAGGCCGCAGTTTCCGAAGCGTCACAATGGTTGAAAGACCAGGATGTTTGCAGTGTGACGCTTTGGAATAATGTGCCGCTTGCCGTCGAGCCACCCAACTTTGTCGAGCTGAAGATCGTGGAGACGGATCCGGGATTGAAAGGTGACACGGCGCAAGGCGGTGTGAAGCCTGCGCGACTGGAAACGGGCGCCAGTGTTCGCGTTCCGCTATTTCTTGAAGAAGGTGAAATGATCCGCGTGGATACACGCTCCGGCGAGTATGTGTCTCGCGTCAAGTAGACGCGCTGAACTTCAGGCTAATCCCAACGACGTTACGTCACCGTGTAGCATCTTTTCGATCAGGCCGACGGTCTCAAGCAGCCCTTTCTCGTCGGTCTCGCTGAAGCGGTCCTTTACCGGACTGTCGACGTCAAGTACCCCGACGATCTCTCCAGCGCGCCTGAGTGGAAAAACAATTTCCGATTCGCTGGCAGCATCGCAAGCGATGTGCCCTGGGAACTCGTGCACATCGGAAACGCGCTGCACACGCCGCTCAGACACCGCGGTGCCGCAAACGCCGCTGCCGACGGGAATACGAACACACGCGCTCTGACCCTGGAATGGACCGAGCACGAGTTCGCCTTCCCGCATCAGATAGAAACCCGCCCAGTTCACATTAGGGAGCGTGTTGTAAATCAGCGCCGCTACGTTAGCGAGGTTCGCAAGGGCATCGGTCTCGCCTTCACAAAGCGCTTTGGTTTGTGCGGCGAGCAGAGCGTAATCGACTTTAAGATCAGTCATGGCTGTGCCTCTTGCTGTGGGAGAAGGTTACCGTCTCATCAATATGTGCGGTCTCCAAAGCGAACATCAATACCCGCTCTATCCCCACGGCCACTCCGGAGCACTGAGGCAATCCCACTTGCAGCGCCTCGAGGAATGCGTCGTCGATCTCCAGCGGTGATTGGCCACGCTCAATACGAACGGCGTTATCGCGCTCGAATCGGGATCGCTGTTCCTTGGCGTCCGTCAGCTCTACAAACCCGTTGGCGATTTCAAGACTGCCGAGATAGACCTCAAACCGCAGTGCTCGGCCGCTGTGTTGTTCGATCGTCGCCAGCGCTGCCTGAGAGGCTGGGAAGTGGGTCACGACCGAAAACTTGTTTTCGGCGAACGTACTGGCGACATGGGTATCAAACACCCAGCCGAGAAGTGCGTCACGATCTTCCCCAAACGTGCGGGAAGTGTCCGGTCCCGCAATTGCGCACAGCGTGTCCAGTGCGCAGTCGCTCATAACCCCCAGCTCGTGCATGAGCCACTCATCATAGGTTCTGGTGATGGTGTGCTGGACCGTGCGGCCACCGGACCCGCTAAGCGCAGCGTCGAGCAATGCGACGGTGTCCTCTACGATGTGTGGCAGTGAATAATTGTGTCGATACCACTCCAGCATCCAGAACTCGGGTTGATGTCGATTCCCGATCTCGCCGTCCCTGTATACCGGCCCCAACTCGTAGATGTCCGGCCAGCCGGCAGCGAGCAGGCGCTTCATCGCATACTCGGGGGAAGTGCGCATGAACCATTTTGAGTTCACTTCGCGACCGTGAGCCGTCAGGCTTTCAATATTTGGCTCGGTCACCGGTGCGGTCACCAGTGTGGGCGTATTCACTTCGAGCACTGCTTGGTCTGCCATGTACTCGCGGATAGCCGCCAGCATACCCGCGCGTGCCTGATTGGCCGCCAGTGTGGACGAAGGGCGCCAATCCATTATTCAGTGACAGGTTGAGCGATTGCTCGCCCCATGCGCATGACTGCTCCTGGCTTTACATCCGCTTCGAGTTTGATGCTGGGCGGCAGTGCCAGAATTACCGTTGAACCGAGGTTAAACCACCCCAGAGTTTCGCCCCGCGCCAGTCGCTCGGGTGGCAATGGTAACGATGTCACGCTGTGTAACGCACCGGCCTCGCTATCGGCACCCCACGGTGTGGAAATACTGCCGACATTCAGAGCACCGACCATCACAACCGCGGCTTCGCTACCCGCGCTGCCAAAGCAGAAAACGCGACGCTCATTGCGCGAAAACAATCGCGGCACAGCCGCAGCGGTCGCGTTGTTCACGGAGAACAATTGTCCGGGAATGTGTCTGTGTGTCGTGATCAGTCCGGTTACCGGAGTATGTACGCGGTGGTAGTCGCTGGGCGCAAGGTAAATGGTCACGAACTGCCCGCCGCGATAACTCGCGGCAACATCATCATCACCCAACAGCTCGGCCAGACTGTAGCGATAGCCTTTTGCTTGGAGCAACGTGCCGTTCTCAATATCGCCGCATTGACTGACCACACCGTCGCAGGGGGAGACCCAAGCCGGGGCCAGCGCCAGAGGCCGAGCACCCGCACGCAACTCTCGCGTAAAAAATTCGTTAGCTGAAGCGTAACCGTCCGGAACTGCCTGACCCGCTTCGGCGACGTTGATGTCAAACATCCGCGTGAGGCTTCGGATGATCAGGTTTTTAACCCACGGTGTTTGACGAGCGGATAGCCAGCGCATCCCCCGAGTTAGCAGCTGCTGGGGCAGCACGTATTGCATCGTGATGAATAGCGCACGTCCCGCGCGTTGCAGGAACTCCATCAAGGTGCCTGGCGCGACACGGTCAGGTTCAGCTCAAGTACCGGTTCGCCGTTGGTCATCAACGTCAGCGGAATGCGCTCACCCTCGGCAATCGGCGATGTGGGGGCCATGAGCATCAAGTGCAGTCCACCTGGCTTGAGTTCAAGTTGACCGCTGGGCGGAATGCTCAGTTCCGGGACCATGCGCATCTGCATGACGCCAGCAACCATTTGTGTTCTGTGAATTTCGATTCGCTCGAATTTCGGACTGCGAACCTCGGTCAGTACAAGGTCGGTTGATGCATGATTGTTGATCGTCATGTAAGCGGCTGAGTTGGTGCTCCCGGGTGCAGGCAACCGGATCCAAGCGTCCGAGACAGATGCCGGTGTGTCCGGGGTGCAGCCTGCCAGCAGGAGCAAGGCAGTTAACAGCACTGTGTTGCGCAGACTCATGTTCAGATGTCTCCCAGTAATAGTTCGAGGTCACCGACGAGCGCATTCCTGCGCAAAGGCGGGCTAAACACGGCAGCCCACTCGCCTTGAGGATTGATCGCTATGACCGCACCCGAGTGGTCCATCGTGTAGTCACCGTCTTCGAGCGGAATTTTCTGATACAGAACACCCAGGTTTTTCGAGAAGCGCGCGAGCTCTTCTTCGGATCCGACGACACCACGCACGCTCGGGTCAAAGAATTCGGTGTAGTCAGCAAGGCGCGCCGGTGTGTCGTGCTGCGGATCAACACTGACCAGGATGATTTCCGGCAACTGTGACCGCTCGAGCTTCGCTGACAGGTCGTTCCGCGTATCGACCAGGAGTTGCAAGGTGGTCGGACAAATGTCTGGGCACCGCGTAAATCCGAAAAACACTAACTGCCACTGTCCAATTAACGATTCGTTATCGAATCGGGTTGCTTTGTTGGTCAGCGTAAAGCTGGCGATCTCGCGCGGCGGGTCGAGCAACGTTCCGGATTCCAGTACGACAGGCTCGGGCGCGGAGTTCACGAGGCTCACCGCGATGCCTCCCGCCAATCCGATGATCGCTGCGCAAACGAGTGCAATTCTGTTCATAATTCGAAAAGACGCTCGGCGGGTGTTGCCGGACAAAGAGATAAAGAGGACGCGAAGATTATTTCACATTGCCTCCAAATGGAGAAACCATTGACGATGCGGTGGGGTTGCAATTGCCATGACTGACGGCGCAACTGAGCTTCGCGATCTCCTCGGCAAATCAGTTTCTGGTGCGCACTGGATCAACACACTAGCGGAGTCCTTCTCGAATGCGGGTTTGTACTTTGGCCATGGGACGACCAATGCAGCGGATGAAGCAGCTTGGCTGGTCGCTGATACAGGCGGCATCGATTACGACGATGTCAACTGGCAAGCGCAGTTCGCGACCCTTCTCGAGCGCTCGTTGACGGAAGCAGAACAGGAGCGAGTCATTGCACTGGCCGAGCGCAGGATTTGCTCACGTCAGCCGTTGGCCTATCTTCTCAACCGTGCGTGGTTTTATGGTCGGTCTTATTTCGTAGATGAGCGTGTGCTGGTTCCTCGCTCGCCGATCGGTGCGCTGATCGATGCGGGGTTTGAGCCTTGGTTGGATGCGACATCGGTGAGTCGTGTGCTTGATCTTTGTACCGGCAGTGGATGCCTCGCGATTAATGCCGCGCATCGCTTCCCCGATGCGTTGGTTCATGCGTCCGATCTGTCGGTTGAAGCGCTTGAAGTCGCCAAGATCAATGTGGCGGAACACGGCGTTGGCGATCGCGTGACGCTCATGCAGGGTGATCTGTACACGGCGCTGCCAACACCTGAGGCCTACGATGTAATTGTCACGAACCCGCCGTATGTCGATGCCGAGGAAATGGCCCTGCGTCCGAGCGAGTTTCGCGCTGAGCCCGAACTCGGGCTCGCGGCCGGAGGCGACGGTCTCGATCTTGCGCGCCGGATTCTTCGCGATGCAGCGGAGAGACTGCGGCCCGGTGGGCTGTTGGTGATGGAGGTGGGCGCGAGCGACGAGGCGTTGCAAGCGGCTTATCCCACGGTACCATTCACTTGGTGGTTATCAGACGATCAGGGATACGGAATTTTGATCATGGAGCGTGAACAGTTGCAGGCGCATGCGGAGGCATTGAGGTCAGCATGACGGGCAACACCTACGGACAAGCATTCCGCGTCACAACTTTTGGTGAAAGTCACGGCCCCGCACTCGGTTGCATCATCGACGGATGCCCTCCGGGCATGGCGCTGGAGGCCGAAGATATCCAAGTCGATTTGGAACGTCGACGCAGTGGTAAATCTCGATACACGAGTCAGCGTAAAGAGCCTGATGCGGTCGAGATCCTCTCCGGGGTGTTCGAAGGGGTCACTACAGGCACGCCGATCGGTTTACTGATCAGGAATACGGATCAACGCTCAAGAGACTACTCGAAGATCCGCAATACATTCCGTCCTGGCCATGCGGATTTTACCTACCAGCACAAGTATGGCGTGCGCGATTATCGGGGCGGCGGTCGTGCATCGGCGCGCGAAACCGTCATGCGTGTTGCGGCGGGTGCGGTTGCCCGCAAGTATCTCGATACCGCCTTCGGCGTTCGTGTTTCAGGCTACCTGACTGCGCTCGGGCCGTTTGAGCTGGCCGCCAAGGATTTATCGATCGTCGACGACAACCCGTTCTTTTGTGCTGACCCCGAACAGTTGGATGCATTGGCGCAGTACATGGATCAGCTACGCCGCGATGGTGATTCAATCGGCGCGAGGATTACGGTCACGGCTTCGGGTGTACCGGTCGGCTGGGGCGATCCGGTGTTCGACAAGTTAGAGGCAACACTCGCGCGCGGGTTGATGAGCATTAATGCCGTCAAGGGCGTCGAGTTCGGCGCAGGTTTTAGCGTGGTTTCCCAAAGAGGCTCGGAGCATCGCGATGAGATCACGCCGGATGGCTTCACCAAGAACGATGCCGGCGGGACGCTGGGTGGCATCTCGAGCGGTCAGGATGTTGTCGCAAGTATTGCGCTGAAGCCAACCTCCAGCATCACACGACCCGGCAAGACGATCGACCGTTCGGGCGAAGCGACCGATGTGGTCACGACCGGCCGGCATGACCCGTGTGTCGGACTGCGTGCGACGCCTATTGCCGAGGCTATGATGTGCCTCACGCTGATGGACCATGCCATGCGCCAACGAGGGCAGGTAACCGCCTCGGATCTTGCGGCAGGCAATGCCGCTGTCCCGGTTTTCGAGGCCGAAGGTAATGACTGAACGAAATATTGATGTTGCCGTCGTCGGTGCTACGGGTGCGGTCGGCGAAGTCATGCTGGAGATTCTCGCCGAACGTAAATTCACTAAGGGCGAGGTGCACGCACTCGCCAGTGAGCGATCTGTTGGTAAACGTGTCAGCTACGGCGATCGCACACTGAAGGTCGCTGATCTCGCCACGTTCGATTTCTCCAAAGTGAGCATTGCCCTGTTTTCTGCGGGTGGGAGCGTGTCCGCGACTTTCGCACCCAAGGCGGCAGAAGCCGGCTGTGTCGTTATCGACAACACATCCCACTTTCGTCAGGAGGAAGGTATTCCGCTGGTCGTCGCAGAGGTCAATCCGCAGCGAATTGCGGACTATAAGAATCACAACATCATTGCCAACCCGAACTGTTCGACCATGCAGATGCTGGTGGCGTTGAAACCGATTCACGACGCCGCAGGTATTGCACGGATCAATGTCGCGACCTATCAGGCCGTATCGGGTGCGGGCAGGGCTACTATTGAGGCGCTAGCTGGGCAGACGGCGCGACTATTGAACGGCAAGCCGCTGGACCTCGAAGATGGAGAACCTCAGTACGCGTTCAATGCGGTGCCGCATATCGACGTCTTTCAGGACAACGGGTACACCCGTGAAGAAATGAAGATGCTCTGGGAGACGCGCAAAATTCTCGAGGACGACACCATCATGGTCAATGCGACCGCTGTTCGAATCCCGGTGTTTTACGGACATTCCGAGGCCGTCAATGTGGAGACCCGAACACCAATTAGTGCTGAAAAAGTCCGTGAAATCCTAGACTCGGCTCCAGGTGTTTCTGTGATGGATGAACCAGTTTCTGGCGGATATCCGACGCCCGTCACAGAAGCCGCGGGCCATGATCCTGTATTTATTGGCCGCATTCGAGACGACATAAGCCACCCGCAGGCGATTAACCTATGGATTGTGGCGGACAACATACGTAAGGGCGCGGCGCTAAATAGCGTGCAAATTGCTGAAATATTGGCGGAAAATCATTTATGAGCTATCATTGCGCGCGCTTGGACGGACAGATTATGTCTTGCGGAAAACCCGCCAAAACAAAGAAAACACCTGCGGACGGGCAGGCTGGAGATAGGAATATGCATCGTTGGTTGGCTGCGCTGGTTTGTGGCCTGACACTCATGCTGTCGCAGACCGCCGCAGCACTGGGCCTCGGGGAAATCACAGCGCGTTCCGCATTGAATGAACCGATGCGAGCAGAAATCCAGCTACTCGGCGCAACCCGAGACGAGCTTCGTAATTTAGAAGTCAGACTGGCGCCCGCAGAAACGTTTGAACGCAATGGCATCGTTCGTGCTGGCTTCCTTTCACGCTTGCGGTTCCGGGTCCGGCCTGAGCGTGCAGTCGTTGAAGTCACGTCAACGCAACCGATTACAGAGCCGTTCGTCACCTTGCTCGTGGAAGTGGTTTGGCCGCGCGGCCGACTGCTTCGCGAATACACCATTTTGTTGGATCCGCCGACCTACGCGTCGCCCGCAGCAGGTGCCACGGCGCCCGTCACGCGGAACGCCGCACCTGCGCAGACAGCCGGCGGCGTCATTCAAAGGCCAGCGCGCTCGTCTGGTGCCCCAAGCCCGGCACCGACGAACCGCCCGGCATTCACCGGCGCTCAGTACCAGGTGCAGCGCAACGATACTCTTTGGGAGATCGCGAATCGCATCCGGCCGCAGGGAACCGACATCAACCAGGTCATGCTCGCGCTCTACGAGGCCAACCCGGGTGCGTTTGACGGCAACATCAATCTTTTACGCGCTGGCGCCACGCTGCAGGTGCCTACCGAGCAGGAGCTTTTCGCCATCAATCGGCAGAACGCGCTAGCGGAGGTGCGTCGACAGAACCAGAGTTGGAGAGGCACGGGCTCATTGACGCTGGTGGCGCCTGACGAAGATACCGAGCTCGGCGGTCTGGGTAGCGGCGCGGCTTCATCCGGCGCTAGCGCAAGTGATGGTGCTGATGCGCAAGCGCTGCGCTCCGAGCTCCAGGCTGCGGAACGGCAACTCGCGTTGCGCAACGCAGAGCTCGCTCGGTTGCGTGAGCAGCTTGCCGAGCAGCAGCGCGCCGAATCGGAGGCAGCGGAGCAAGACGATGAGCCTGTCGTTGCAGCCGTGGAGCCCGAGCCAGTCGTTCCCGACACCACCGAGTCTGAAGCACCCCTATATGGTGAGGATGAGCCAGCGGCGGACGATGCGACCGAGGTGTTTGCTGAATCAACCGACACTACAGACAGTGACACGACAGAAGCTGCAGCGGACCCTGAGCCGGAGCCGGTCGCAGCGCGACCACAGGTCTCCACGCCGACCGTCACCACGACAACATCGAGCTCCGAGAGTCTGATCGACAAGATTCTTGGCAGCACGTGGACGTATGTCGCAGCAGGTGCTGCGCTGGTGCTCGCCTTGTTGGGCGTGGCCGCCGTGCGCCGCCGTGCCGAATCCGATACGACTGGAACCTGGGAAGCACTAGACGCCTCTGATCTGGAAGATCTCGATGGCACACTGGCCGCGACGGGTCGACTGCGTGAATTGAACAAGGGCGGAGACACAATCCGCAAGCCGATCGAGGCGCCATCGGTCGAAGATGCGATGGAGCAGACCTCGCCGGTCGAGGAAGTGCCAACGCCTTCTGCTGCGCCGGCCGCGTCCAGCGCGCCGAGCGAAGAGTTCAACATTGAGGACACCTTCAGCTCCGATACGGCGATCAACCTCGATCAATCCGACCCTCTGGCTGAGGCTGATTTCCACATGGCTTACGGGCTGTTCGATCAAGCCGCGGATCTGATCAACGGTGCGCTGGCGGTAGACAGCTCTGATGTTCGTCTGCAGCAGAAGCTGTGCGAGATTTATTTCCAATGGGGCAAGCAAGACGGCTTCGTTGATGCGGCGCAGAAACTCAAAGCGAGTGTCCCGGCGAATGATCCGGCGTGGAACAGCGTCCTGATCATGGGACAGCAGATTGCGCCCGCACATGAGTTATTCAGCGGCGCAGTGGTGTCCGGCGGTAGTGGTGATCTCGATCTCTCGTTCGACGAGACACGTGCGCTCGAGGCAGCAGATATCGATGCAGCGATCGAACCACCATCAGGCAATACCGGCACTTTCGAGGAAGTGTTCAGCGGAGACGGGGATACCGGAACGGTTGAACAGCTTGCTGACATGAGTGGTATCGATTTCGAGTTCGACGAGACGCTGGCGAGCAGCAACGAATCCAACGACGAGACCGAAGAAGCGCCAATTGATTTCGGCGAGGATGATGCGGCGATCGATTTTTCGCTGGACGGACTCGACGATGAGGTGGAGACCAGCTCCGGTGGCGACACCGTTGAGCAGCCGGTAGACCTGGATGATCTGGATGCAGATATCGAGAATACGGCGGAACGCGAGGGTATCGATCTCTCGTCGATGAGCGTGCTTGACGAGAGTACAGAGGCAATGACCGAGACCACCGGCGATGCAACCGCGGAAATCGGCGCGGATTTGCTGGATGCAACCGGTGTCACATCGGTATTGCCGGACGACTTTAAGGTCGACCTGCCGTCCGAACCTGCAGAGGTTTCCGACGATGCGGAGACGCTGCTCGCTGACACCTCGGGTCTGGTGCTCGATGACCTCAACCTCGACACGGGTGACTCGGCGGATTCAACCAACATCATGCCTCTGGCCAACAATGACGGCGAAGTCGATTTGGATGTCGCCGATCTCACCTCGGAGCTGCGCGTCGATGACATCAGCGCGGCGACTCAGGAATTGCCGGTAGGGAATGGTGATGCCACGCTGTTTTCCGATGAGGTTTTTGCCGGCGACGCTGACAGTGACGCGGACACTGGTTTGAATTTGGCGCTGGATGATACTGGCGAGACCAACGTGGCGGAGGTCGGTACCAAACTCGATCTCGCTCGAGCGTACGTCGACATGGGCGATCCTGAAGGTGCCAGAAGCATTCTGAAAGAAGTTCTGAACGAAGGCGATGAATCACAGCAGGCCGAAGCCCAGAAGCTGTTGGAGGCACTCGGCGCCTGAGTGAAGCCGGTGCGCCGAGCGTGCCTGTGTGTCGAGTACGACGGCAGTCGATACCACGGCTGGCAGTTCCAACATCACTCCACGAGCGTCCAGGCGGTATTGCAGGATGCGCTCGGCCGGGTGCTTGATCAACAGGTGGAAGTAGTCTGCGCGGGACGCACGGATACCGGTGTTCATGCTACGGGTCAGATTGTCCACTTCGATACCCATGTTGAGCGCTCCTTGCGCGGTCTGACACTCGGTACCAACAGCCACCTGCCAAGCGATGTATCGGTGCGCTGGTCGCGTTGGGTAACCGATGGATTCCATGCCCGTTTTGCCGCGGTCGAACGACGTTACCGCTATCTGATTTTGTCGAGCGCAAGCCGGTCTGCGTTATACGCTAATCGAGCTTGGGTCCAGCCACATGAACTGGATCAACACGCAATGCAGGCCGCAGCAAACGCACTGCTCGGCGAACATGATTTCTCATCTTTTCGGGCCGCGGGATGCCAGGCGAAGCATCCCGTACGCCTGCTGAAGCAGCTACGTGTGTCGCAGCGTGGGCCATGGACCATCATCGATGTTGCTGCGAACGCTTTCTTACAGCACATGGTGCGTAACATGACAGGCATGCTCTGGCACGTCGGGTCTGGACGCAGTAGCGCTGAGTCGGTATACGAGTTGCTGGCAGCGCGGGATCGCACGAAGGCACCGGTTGCGGCGCCTGCGGCCGGACTCTACCTCACCGAAGTCCGTTATCCAGGGCATTTTGATCTGCCCCAGCCCGATGAGCAGGATGACGATTTGTTACCGCTCGAGCCATTGATTCCACTGCGAGCATAGCGCTGCTCCATCCTTTTGCAGATCGCGTTACAATGCGGGGATGAGTTGGTTCGAGAAATTGATGCCTTCGCGCATCACCACCGAGCGGCGCACCAAGTCTGTGCCGGAAGGCATCTGGATTCAGTGCGAAAAGTGCGGTGCACAACTTTACCGCGCCGAGCTTGCGAGAAATTTGCTGGTTTGCCCCAAATGCTCCCACCACATGCGAATGGGAGCGCGCGAACGGCTGATGACGTTTCTCGATGAAGGCAGCATGAGTGAGCTCGCTGCTGACCTGCAACCGCAGGACCCGTTGAAATTCCGTGATAGCAAACGTTATCGGGATCGCATTACTGCAGCGCAGAAGGCGACCGGCGAGAACGATGCGTTGATCGCGGCGACCGGCAACCTTTATGACAAGCCCATCACAGTAGTCGCTTTCGAATTTCGATTCATGGGTGGCTCCATGGGATCGGTGGTCGGTGAGCGTTTCGCGGTGGCTGTCAGGCACGCGATTGAGCAACGCACACCGCTGGTCTGCTTCTCCGCAAGCGGCGGTGCGAGGATGCAGGAGGCGCTGTTCTCACTGTTCCAAATGGCCAAAACAAGCGCTGCACTCGCGTCGCTTTCTGAAGCGGGGCTGCCTTACATTTCGGTGTTGACCGATCCCACCACGGGCGGCGTTTCGGCAAGTCTCGCGATGCTTGGGGATCTCAACCTTGCCGAGCCGAAAGCGCTGATTGGGTTCGCCGGGCGGCGTGTCATCGAACAGACCGTACGTGAGACGTTGCCGGAGGGTTTTCAGCGGAGCGAATTTCTGCTGGAGCACGGCGCACTCGACATGATTGTCGATCGACGGGAGATGCGACCGGTGATCAGCGATCTATTGCGAAAGCTCACGAAACAGCCGATGCGTATTTCCGACAACACCGTTAGCATAAAGGCACTGGACTTGAGTGATTCAGATACGGAGTGAGCCTGTCTCACCCCAGCTCGCTGAGTGGCTGGGCAAGATCAATACGCTGGACCCATCGCGTATTGAACTCGGGCTGGCACGCGTCACCGCGGTGCTTCCTCGGTTGGGAATCGATCGGGACATCCTTACTATCTCGGTGGCGGGCACGAACGGCAAAGGCACGTCTGTGCATTTGTTGGATTCACTGCTGCGCGCGAGTGGCCATCGTGTAGGTCGCTACACATCGCCGCATTTGTCGCGTTTCAATGAGCGAATTGCGATCGATGATGAGCCGGTATCGGATTCCGAGCTTGTCCAGGCCTTTGAGACGGTTGCTACAGCGCAGCTTGATACGCCGTTAACCTATTTTGAATTCACCACGCTCGCGGCGCTCGTTGTGTTCTCTCGTGCGGGCGTGGCCGCTCAGGTGCTCGAGGTCGGTTTGGGTGGACGCCTGGACGCCGTCAATGCGGTTATTCCCGATGCGTGTTTGCTGACCGGCGTCGACTACGATCATCAAAAGTGGCTCGGCGACACGCTCGAAGCGATTGGGCGAGAGAAGGCCGGGATATTCCGGGCGAGCGTGCCCGCTGTGGTGGCGATGCCCAATCCGCCTCGGTCGGTTATTGAAACCGCACGGGCAATATCGGCGGATCTTTGGCAGGCAGGCACGGATTTCACGGTCGTCGCGGGTCACTATCAGGGGCGCGACCGTAGACTGGAATTGCCAGAGTCGAATGACTCGGTGCAGCTGCAGCTTTTGGCGGGTGTGCTGGCGGTGCTCGAGTCGTTAGGCCTTTTGGTGCGCATCGATACCAACGATATCCAGTCAGCGCTGCGGGCACCGGTTCCTGCCCGTCTCGAGTTGATTAGCCGGGAGCGAGAAGTGCTCCTCGATGTTGCACACAACCCGCAATCGATTGGTCGGTTGGTGGCGTGGCTTGAAGCGCATCCTGCGCTGGGTGGAAATACACTGGTCATGGGCGCGATGCGAGACAAACCAGTCGCACAACTGGTCGAACGTTTAGCGCCGGTGACGCATCGATGGGTCGCCGTGGCTGCGGATCTTGAACGCGCCATGGCGAGCGCTGAGCTCGCTTCGGTAATGGCGCAAGCGGCGGGTTCACCTGCGCTCGTCGGTGGATCGCCGCTCGCTGGATTCCGCAGCGCTGCGAAGCTGACACCAGAGGATGGCAGAATCGTCGTCGCCGGATCATTCCCTGTCGTCGGTGCCATCCGAGCGGCGCTATAATTCTGGATATGGAACGCGCAATGAAAGAACGACTGATCGGGGCGGTGGTGCTTGTCACGGTGGCATGGCTATTGATCCCGGTGTTTCTGGATAGTAGCCCGGATGCCCCAGATGCCCTGACGACGCGCACCGTTAGCCTGCCGGGCGTTGATGATGCATCCAGCGACACCGATGACCAGATGCGCACGATTACACTGCGCTCGCGCGAAAGCGCTGCACGGGAGCCGGCACTCACAGAGCCACCTGTGGAAATCGAGCTACCCGCGCCGGAACGCATCACAGAGCGTGCAGACGATTCTGACCATTCGATGGAGTCGTCGCCCGACAACGTTGTGTCCGAGGCGCAAACGTCTCCGGATATCGAGCCGGAGCCCGAGCTTGAAGACGAGGTCGTTGTCGATGTCGCATCGGAGCCCGAGGTTTCACCACCTCCGGCGGTGGTCACACCGAAGGCTGTCGAAGCAGATACCTCGACGTCACAAAGCGCGGAACTATGGGTCGTTCAGGTAGGCAGTTTCGGTCAACGCGCGAATGCTGAGACGCTCATGAAAACCCTGATCGATGCGGGTTTTCCCGCGTTCGTCAGCGAGATCCAGACTTCCAGCGGGACGATGCATCGAGTGCGCGTTGGGCCCCAGAAGAACCGCGCAGCTGCAGATGACATGGTTACGAAGTTGAAGGGAGCGGGCCAGGACTCTGCACGCAGCGTCCCGTATCCCTGAATTTTCCGTGAGGCAGCCTACTGTGGGTTTGGTAACATGCGCGCTGCGGATGGTGTGTCGGATCGACTATGACGGTTTTTGACTGGGTGTTCACGGCGATTCTCGCGATTTCGATGATCGTGGGGGTGTTCCGAGGTTTCGTGAAAGAGGCGATTTCTGTCGGTTCCCTGCTTATTGCGGTTTGGGCCTCTTTCACTTTCGCGCCAATTGGCGAGGACCTGCTCGCGGAGTGGGTTGGGTCGGCTGCAGCGAGAGTATGGGCAGCTCGAATTATCATCTTCACATTGGTGCTGATGCTGGGTGGCCTTGTTGGCTGGGCAATTTCACGATTCATCAACCAGGTCGGTATGTCCGGTGTCGACCGAACGCTGGGACTCGGCTTCGGTCTCGCGCGTGGCGCCTTGATCGCTGGCTTGATTGTTCTTGTCGGACCTTACCTTGAGCTGGATCGCGACAGCGCCTGGCAGAATTCACGGATGATGCCGTACATGCAGAAGGTTGCGGATGGCATTGCCATTCTGGCACCGCGCGCCCTCGACTACCTGCGAGAAGAGATCACACTGCCGGCACCGACGTTGCAACCCGCTGAGCCGGAACCGCCATCGGACTCCGAGGAGGACGTCTGAGATGTGTGGTGTGGTCGGTATCGCGGGCGGCGGCGCACCGGTCAATCAAGCGATTTACGATGCTCTGACCGTCATGCAGCACCGCGGCCAGGATGCAGCGGGCATAGTGACGACCGACAACCGCAACGTCTTCGCGCGCAAGAAGAATGGACTGGTTCGTGATGTTTTCCAGCAGCGCCACATGGAGCGTCTTGTCGGCAATGCCGGTATCGGCCATGTGCGCTATCCCACCGCCGGTTGCTCGAGTTCTGGCGAGGCGCAGCCTTTCTATGTGAATTCACCCTACGGCATTGTGCTTGCCCACAACGGCAACCTGACCAACGCCGATGCCCTCGGCGATATGCTGGTGCAGAGCGAGCGTCGTCATATCAACACCGGTTCCGATTCTGAGGTGCTACTTAATGTGTTCGCACATGAGCTGGCCGCTGCAACGGACGAGGAGGGGTTTCGCCCCGGTACGCTGTTTGCGGCGATTGAGGCCATGGCGAAGCGTTGTGTTGGTGGATATGCCGTAGTTGCTATGGTGATCGGGCATGGTTTGGTCGGGTTTCGCGACCCTTGGGGTATTCGGCCGCTGGTCTTGGGCAGTCGCGAAGATGATGGACGCACCGAATACATGATCGCATCCGAGTCGGTTGCACTCGATGCGTTGGGTTTCACTCGTGAGCGTGACATCGCACCCGGGGAAGCCGTGTTGATCGATGCGAACGGTCGCTTGCACGCCCAGCAGTGCGTGATGCGACAGTCCTACTCACCGTGCATATTCGAGTACGTGTATTTCGCGCGACCGGATTCGATCATCGATAACATTTCTGTTTACAAGGCGCGCCTGCGGATGGGTGATTGCCTGGCCGAAAAGATTCTGCGCTTACGGCCGGACCACGACATCGACGTTGTTATTCCCATCCCTGATACGAGCAGGACAGCTGCGGTACAGGTTGCCCATGGCTTGGGTGTGAAGTATCGCGAAGGTTTCATCAAGAATCGCTATATCGGCAGAACATTCATCATGCCCGGTCAGGAGCAGCGTGAGCGTTCGGTACGCAGAAAGCTCAATGCCATTGATCTCGAGTTTCGCGGCAAAAACGTCCTCCTGGTCGACGATTCAATCGTGCGTGGTACGACATCACAACAGATCATCCGCATGGCGCGAGAAGCAGGTGCACGGAATGTGTACTTTGCCTCGGCCGCACCGCCTGTGCGATACCCGAACGTCTACGGTATCGATATGCCTGCTGCGCGTGAGCTGATCGCTCACGAAAGAACCGATAGCCAAATCGAGCAGGCTATTGAGGCGGACTGGCTGATCTACCAGGACCTCGATGGTCTGATTGAATCCGTCAAACATGATCACGCGGGAATCCAGGATTTCGATACTTCCTGTTTTTCTGGTGACTACGTCACAGGGGATGTCACGGATGACTACCTTCAACGCGTGGCGAACCAGCGCGGGGAACGCCCTGCACTGAAACATGTTGGAGGTGCCAAACATGCTGCGGGCTGAACAGCGAGAGGGCTCGTTCGCGGCAGAGGTGCCGGAGGCGATTCGGCAATTTCTGCAAGAGCCTTCATCACGAGCGTGGGCCGAGGCGGCCGCTGCGGATTTGTCGACGCTGTTGATCGATCACGGCAATTGCGAACTCAAAGCGGCGAGCACTGCGTTGTCGCTGTTGCACAAGTATGCGCAACACGATGCGTTGGTCTGGCGCATGTCACGTCTGGCTCGGGAAGAGCTTCGCCATTATGAGCAAGTGAGGCAAATCGCTACAGAGTTAGGTGTTGAATGGGCGCCGCGAAGCGCCTCGGTTTACGCCGCAGGGCTGCGAGCTGAGATATCGCAAAATGAACCGCAACGGCTGATCGATACGCTGATCATCGGTGCATTTATTGAGGCTCGCTCTTGTGAGCGTTTTGCGTTGATCGCACCCGAGCTGCCGGAACGGCTTGCTCGCTTTTATCGTGGCTTGTTGGCTTCAGAGGCACGCCATTTCGCGCACTACCTGGAATTGGCCCAGTCGTTCTCGCAGGAGTCGATCGAGTCGCGAGTCGATGCAATTCGACGCCGCGAACAGGGCCTGATCGCGCAGCCGGCGACTGAAGTACGCTTCCACAGTGGCCCGCCATCGATCGCTATCGAGGCAGCGATTCGAGCCTGAAGCCAGATTGTTCCCATCTACCGACGCTTCCCTGGGTGTACCAGTCGCCGAGGACAAAGCGTTGCGCAGACCGGCCGTCGGGCAAGGTGAGGTTGTGAATCGCGGGCCGATGGGTATGTCCGTGCAGCATGCACGTCACATCGTGCTCGACAAGTGCCGCTTCAATGGCTTGCGCGTTCACGTCCATGATGTCCATTGACTTCGCGGCGTTCGCCGACGCGCTCTCACTTCGCGCTTGCCCCGCCATCTGACGTCGCGCCTCAATCGGCAGCGATAGCACCTGCTGTTGCCAGGCTGGATCGCGTACGGTCTTGCGAACTGCCTGGTACTCGACGTCATCGGTGCAATAGCGGTCGCCGTGACTGAGCAAAACGCGTGTGCCTTCGATCTCATGCACAACGGGATCGTTCAGGACCGTCATGCCCGTACGATGCGCGAATTGCTCGCCGACGAGAAAATCGCGGTTACCGTGCATGAAGAACGTGGGGATGCCCAGCCTGCTGAATGCTGCGAACGCATCCTGAACCGTCGCATAGTGGGGCTCGGGATCATCGTCGCCAATCCACGCCTCGAACAGATCGCCGAGTACGTAGAGCGCGTCGGCCTTTTTGGCATCGCCTGCCAGAAAGTCGATCAATTGGTGCGCGATCTCCGGCGCGCGCGGATCGATGTGCAGATCGGAAATGAAAAGCGTAGTCACTCGGTGTCCTGCAGTGCTTCCAGATCTGCCTCTGCAGCTTCCAGCGCCGCCTGGGCTCTTTTCGCGATTTCCTCTTGCGACAGTCGTGTGGCGCGCTTAATGATAATCGGCAGAGCTGGCACATCCTCTGCGAACGGTCCTCCTGGGCCCGTTGGTGCTGCCGCGATTCTATCGAGTGTCTCCATGCCTTCGATGACCTGACCAAAAACGGTGTAACCCCATCGGTCTGGTCTCGGGTCGAGTCGGGAATTGTCGGCGAGGTTGATGTAGAAACTTGCCGTTGCGCTGTGAGGGTCATCGGTCCGGGCCATTGCGATGGTCCCGCGCTGATTGCTTAGTCCATTCCCCGATTCGTTGACCACGGCTGGTGCGCCTTCCTTCGCTCGATAGTCGATCGTATGGCTACCGCCTTGCGCGACGAACGTGCCAATCACACGGTGAAAGATCGTACCGTCATAGAAGCCCTCGTCCACCAGTGTCACGAAGTGTTTTGCGGTCAGGGGCGCGCGACGCGCGTCTAGCTCAACTATGAACTCGCCCTGACTGGTTTCCATGAGAATTTGCGGATAGCCACCAACCAGCCCGGCAGATTGCGCTTGGGCGGGCGTCTGCCCAGCGGTGGTCAGGAGGATGCACATTAATGTCGCAAGTGCGCCGCGTGTAAACATGGGAAACCGCTCCATAATTTGTCGAATGCCGCGGAACATAGCAGAGCAGACCATTGATCGGTACCTGCGTCGTTGACGCTGCTTCGCTCGCGCGCGCATAATGCGCGTCGCAAAAGCGTACAAGCATCCGTAACCGGGGCATGGCGCAGTCTGGTAGCGCATCTGCTTTGGGAGCAGAGGGTCGGGAGTTCGAATCTCTCTGCCCCGACCACGGTTGTAACGTCTTTTGCAGATAGGATCCGGACAACGCGCCCGTAGCTCAACTGGATAGAGCATCGGCCTTCTAAGCCGGCGGTTGCAGGTTCGAGTCCTGCCGGGCGTGCCAGGGTCCCGGTTACAGGGGAGGCGCATAGCGCCGAAAAATCTGTGGTGGGCGTAGCTCAGTTGGTAGAGCCCCGGGTTGTGATCCCGGTCGTCGTGGGTTCGAGTCCCATCGTCCACCCCATTCCCAGGGAGGGGAGCATGGGATCTGACGCCAGCAAGAATGGTGATACCAAGATCGAGATCAGCAGCGTCATGTTGATCGATGACTGTGAAGTCGACCGGATGCAGTGTGAGCGCTTGCTAGGCAAGGCGAGATTCGCGATGCGCTTATTTCGATATCCGGCTGCCAAGCAGGCACTGACCGACCTGGTTGAGCGTGCTTCGCAGAACGATTCGCCGGATGTGGTCCTTCTTGACCTCAACATGCCGTCCATGGACGGGTTCGAGTTTCTCGATGCAGCGTCACAGTCTCTTGGTGATTCGCTGGGGGGCACCAAGGTGGTCATGATGTCGGACGCGATGATCGAGGCCGATCAGCGCCGCGCCGAATCGCACCCGGCAGTCCGCATGGTTCTGCACAAGCCGCTGGATCGCAGCGATCTGGATCGAATCACTGACCTTGCGGCTACCGAACCTCGAAAAGCTGATCTTTAGAGGCGTTCTACAAGCGCACATCCTGCGTTATACTAGCGGGCTACTTTCAGGCATAGATGCGAGAGTGGCGGAATTGGTAGACGCGCTGGATTTAGGTTCCAGTGGGGCAACCCGTGAGAGTTCGAGTCTCTCCTTTCGCACCAGCCTTTGCTCCAAAACGGTGTGCTGAGAATTGCGCACCGCCCGTTAATCCCCGGTAACAGAAGAGATCGGAAGGTAATCACCGATGATGGTATCCGTTGAGTCCAGCGGCGCACTTGAGCGCCGGATGCGAGTCCAAGTCCCCGCGAATGAGATCGATCAAAAAGTCTCTGAGCGTCTAAAGCAGGTTGGGCGAAATGCCAAGGTCGAGGGCTTCCGACCCGGCAAGGTTCCGGCCAAGGTCGTGGCCAAGCGCTACGGGCCGCAGATTCGCCAGGAGGTGATCTCGGAGGTGATGCAGTCGAGCTACGCGCAGGCGATCCAGAAGGAAGCGCTGGCGCCCGCCGGTAACCCCAGCATCGAGACCGAGGCTGCGGATGCGGGCGAGGACTTCACCTACATTGCGACCTTTGAGGTTTTCCCGGAAGTTGAGCTCAAGGATCTCGACAAGATGTCCATCGAGTTGGCTGAGGTCGAAATTGAAGACGCCGACGTCGACAAAGTGATCGATAGCCTGCGCACGCAGCGGTCGACTTGGGAAGCGGTTGATCGCGCGGCGGGCGATGGCGACCAGGTCATAGTCGATTTCGAAGGGAAGCTGGATGGCGAAGAGATTCCGAACGGTTCCGGAAAGAACGTTCCGGTCGAGCTGGGCGCTGGTCAGATGCTCGATGACTTCGAGAACGCCCTTGCTGGTATCGCAGCGGGCGAGACGCGAGAGTTTGATGTTTCCTACCCCGAGGATTATCCGGCGGAAGAGCTGGCAGGGAAGGTCGGGCAGTTCACTGCAACCGTAAGCGCCGTTAACGAGCGCATCGTTCCGGAAATCGACGAGGAGTTCGTCAAGTCGTTCGGTGTGGAAGACGGTAGCCTAGCCACGCTGAAGAGCGAGGTCCGACAAAACATGCAGGCTGAGCTCGCTACCAAACTTGCAGCGGACACCAAGCAGCAGGTCTTCGAGCAACTACTCGAACACAATCCCATCGAGGTGCCCAAGGCGTTAGTCCATCAGGAGGCAGCGGCCATGCAACAACAGGCCATGCGTCAGATGGGTATTGAAGATCCCGAGAAAGCACCGGCGCTGACAGAGTTTTTGTCAGGTGCAACGCGTCGCGTGCAGATCAGCCTTCTGATCCAGGAATTCATCAGCGCCGAGAAATTAGAGCTTGATCGGTCGAGAATTCCGGAGAAAATCAAATCGTTGTTTGCTGGCTATGATGAAAACGAGGAAATGGTCGCTAACTACGCGAACGACCCTCGTTTTTTGCAGCAGATCGAACCGATGGTGATGGAAGAACAAGCAATCGAAGCGCTTCGTACGAAGGCGACGGAAAGCAGCAAGAAGGTGGGTTTTCAGGAATATATGGACGCGCGCTGAGTTATGCATAGAACTCATAGAGCATTAGGTCGTCTAAGCGTATAGTTCGAGACAAATCGAAACAGCAAAATTGGTAGTGGAGCACATGCAAACAACCCCGACCGCACTAAATCTGGTCCCGATGGTGGTAGAACAAACCGCCCGGGGAGAGCGTTCTTACGACATCTATTCGCGACTTTTGAAGGAGCGAGTGTTGTTTATGGTGGGTCCCGTCGAAGACCACATGGCCAATCTCATTGTCGCGCAGCTGCTGTTCCTGGAGTCAGAGAATCCGGACAAAGATATTCATTTCTATATCAACTCGCCGGGCGGTGCCGTGACAGCCGGGCTCGCGATCTACGACACGATGCAGTTCATCAAATGCGACGTCAGTACGATCTGCGTAGGTCAGGCGGCGAGCATGGGTGCATTGCTGCTGTGTGGCGGCGCTGAAGGCAAACGGTTTGCACTGCCTCATTCGCGCATCATGGTGCATCAGCCAAGCGCGGGTTTCTCGGGTCAGGCCACCGATATCGACATACACGCGCGCGAAATCCTGGAGATGAAAAAGCGCTTGAACGAAATCATGGCTCGCCACACCGGACAACCATTCGACAAGATTCAACAGGACACCGAGCGGGACAACTTCATGAGTAGTGAAGCAGCTCGTGAGTACGGTTTGATCGATACTGTCCTGGAGCGTCGCCCGGAGAGTATGTCGACAGGAGATTGACGCCAAGGCCAAGGCCTCCGGCATAGGATCTGTGATAGGGCCCCCAAGGCGGGTTTCAGGTTTTGCGGCGGCCGTAACAGGCGTGTTATATACGAGCTAATAGTCCGGTCTCTTTGGGTAAGGCCGGAGCAGAGGTAACAGCAGGTATGACAGACGAGAAACGCGGCAAGGGCGACGACAGCAAGCTGCTTTATTGTTCTTTTTGCGGCAAGAGCCAGCACGAGGTTCGCAAACTGATTGCGGGCCCATCCGTATTCATCTGTGATGAGTGCGTGGAGCTCTGCAACGACATTATCCGCGAAGAGCTCGAAGAGAGTTCGGAGCTCGGCAGTCAGAAGTTGCCAAAGCCTGCGGAGATCAATGCGACGCTCGACGACTACGTTATCGGTCAGGCGCGCGCCAAGCGGGTACTCTCGGTTGCGGTCTACAACCACTACAAACGGTTGGAGAGCAAAGCGAGCGATCGCGGTCGCGATGAGGTCGAACTCGCCAAGAGCAACATTCTGCTGGTCGGCCCTACGGGTTGCGGTAAGACACTGCTGGCCGAGACGCTCGCGAGACTATTGAACGTACCGTTCACGATCGCTGACGCGACGACGCTGACAGAGGCTGGTTACGTCGGGGAAGATGTCGAGAACATCATTCAAAAGCTCCTTCAAAAGTGCGACTACGACGTCGAGAAGGCGCAGACCGGTATCGTTTACATCGACGAAATCGACAAGATTTCAAGAAAGTCTGACAACCCCTCGATTACCCGGGATGTTTCCGGCGAGGGCGTCCAGCAGGCGCTGCTGAAATTGATTGAAGGCACCGTAGCTTCGGTCCCACCGCAGGGCGGTCGAAAGCACCCTCAGCAGGAATTTCTGCAGGTAGACACCTCCAACATCCTGTTCATTTGCGGCGGGGCGTTTGCGGGTCTTGAAAAAATTATCCGGGATCGCTCCTCGAAGAGCGGCATCGGTTTTGTTGCCGAAGTGCGCAACAACGAAGACGACGGCGCAATTGGCGAGCTGTTGCACGATGTTGAGCCAGAGGATCTCATCAGGTTCGGCCTGATTCCTGAGTTCGTCGGCAGGCTTCCTGTTGTCGCAACACTGGAAGAGCTGGACGAGGACGCACTTGTCACGATTCTCGTCGAGCCTCGAAACGCCCTGACCAAGCAGTACAAGAAGCTGTTCGATATGGAAGGCGTGGAGCTTGAATTCCGCAAAGACGCTTTGACCGCGGTAGCGCGCAAGGCCATGGAGCGCAAGACAGGTGCTCGAGGATTGCGGACGATTCTTGAGAATGTCTTGCTTGACACGATGTACGATCTTCCATCTTTAACCAACGCCAGCAAAGTCGTTGTCGACGAGTCGGTGGTCGTCGGTGAGAATGCGCCGTACATCATCTACGAGTCGGATGATCCTGAGGTTGAGCCCCGGGCTACTGGCTCAGACTGATATCGCGTAACTAAAGCCGGGGTGCGCCAGCGTGGTGCACCCCGGTTTTTTTTGTGCTTGATTCTTGTGACTCGCGCCCCCATCTCGTTCTGTGAGTGGTACCCTCAATTCATCGCTTGCGGTTTCACGCACGCCGACGCCCACCGGAGCAATTTCTAGTGACCGATCAACAGACCAGTAGCCTATTTAATGACGAGCAGAGATCGCTTGTGCCGGTATTGCCACTGCGTGACGTAGTGGTTTACCCGCATATGGTGATTCCGCTGTTTGTCGGCCGCGATAAGTCCAAAGTGGCATTGGACCTTGCGATGGACAGCGGTAAAGAAATACTGCTGGTTGCCCAACGCAGTGCTGACCTTGAAGACCCCAAACCTGGAGATCTTTACGAGATCGGCACCTTGGCGACGATTCTTCAGCTTCTCAAAATGCCGGATGGCACCGTCAAGGTCTTGGTTGAGGGCGGCTCACGTGCGCAGATCGACGCTCTGCACAGCGGGCCGCACTTCGCTGCTGAGATCACCGTTCTGGAGGAAGAGACGCGCTTTGACGAGCGGGAAGTCGATGTACTGACGCGCTCGATCATTTCGCAGTTCGAACAGTATGTGAAGCTGAACAAGAAAGTTCCGCCAGAGATTCTGACATCGTTGAACGGCATTGAGCAGCCGGGCCGGATGGCGGATACCGTCGCAGCGCATATGGCGCTCAAACTCGACGATAAACAGAAGATTCTGGAAATTGGTGATATCAAAGGGCGCCTCGAGCAGGTGCTGTCGTTGATTGAGGGCGAGATCGATCTGCTGCAGATCGAAAAACGTATTCGCGGCCGTGTGAAGCAGCAGATGGAGAAGAGCCAGCGCGAGTACTACCTGAATGAGCAGATGAAGGCGATTCAGAAAGAGCTCGGCGAGATGGACGATGCGCCAAACGAACTGGCCGAGCTCGAGAAGAAGATCGACGCGGCGGGTATGCCCAAGGATGCGCTTGAAAAGGCAACATCCGAGCTCAACAAACTGAAGTTGATGTCGCCGATGTCGGCGGAAGCGACAGTCGTGCGCAACTACATCGATTGGCTGGTCAAAGCACCCTGGAAACAACGCAGCAAGATTCATCGTGATCTCGCGTTGGCGGAGTCGGTGCTTGAGGAAGATCACTACGGACTTGAGAAGGTTAAAGAACGGATTCTCGAGTACCTTGCGGTTCAACAGCGGGTTAAGAAACTCAAAGGGCCGATTCTGTGTTTGGTCGGACCACCAGGGGTCGGTAAAACGTCGCTCGGCAAGAGCATCGCACGTGCGACCAACCGCAAGTTTGCGAGGATGTCCTTAGGCGGCGTCCGTGACGAGGCAGAGATTCGCGGTCACAGGCGAACCTATATCGGCTCGATGCCCGGCAAGGTCATACAGAACCTCGCCAAAGTCAAAAACCGCAACCCGCTATTCTTGCTCGACGAAATCGACAAGATGGCGATGGATTTCCGTGGCGACCCGAGTTCGGCTTTGTTGGAGGTTCTGGACCCGGAACAGAACGCGACTTTCAACGACCATTACCTCGAAGTTGACTTTGATCTCTCCGATGTCATGTTCGTTTGCACTGCGAACAGCATGAACATTCCCGGGCCACTGCTCGACCGAATGGAAGTGATCCGGATTCCGGGTTACACGGAAGACGAGAAGCTCGCGATTGCGGAACGTTACTTGCTGCCGAAGCAGATCAAGGAAAACGGATTGGAGGATGGGGAGATCAGTGTTTCGCGAGCAACGCTGACTCACGTAATCCGACATTACACGCGAGAGGCAGGCGTTCGGAATCTCGAGCGCGAAATCTCGAAGTTATGCCGTAAAGCCGTCAAAAAGCTCCTGCTTGAGGAGCGCAGCAAGCATGTACGGATCACACCGAAGAATGTTGGAAAGTTTCTCGGTGTGGAACGATTCCGGCATGGGCAGGCCGAGCAGGAGGACCAGGTTGGCCAGGTGACTGGTCTTGCGTGGACTCAGGTGGGCGGCGATCTTTTGACCATCGAGGCGACGACCGTTCCTGGCAAAGGCAAACTGATGCACACCGGGCAACTCGGTGATGTGATGCAAGAGTCGATTCAAGCTGCGATGACTGTTGTGCGCAGCCGCACGCAGACCTTGGGTTTGGATGAAGAGTTTCACCAAAAGGCGGATGTGCATATTCACGTTCCGGAAGGTGCGACACCGAAAGACGGACCCAGCGCAGGTGTTGGAATGTGTACGGCCCTGGTCTCAGCATTTACGGGAATTCCGGTACGCGCTGAGGTCGCCATGACGGGTGAAATAACCTTGCGTGGCGAAGTGCTGCCAATCGGCGGCTTGAAAGAGAAGCTGCTGGCCGCGCACCGGGGTGGCATCGAGACGGTCGTGATTCCCGAGGAAAACGAAAAGGATCTGGCTGAAATTCCGAAGAACATCAAAGACAAGCTGAACATTGTTGCAGTGCGTTGGATCGATGAAGTGTTGCAGGTGGCGCTGCAACATATGCCGTCACCGCGTGAGACGGAATCGGAAACGCAATCCAGCAAGAAGCGTTCGAAGCCTCGCAAGGGCGGCGTTACCGCCCATTGATACTCAAGCGCACTTGAACACTTTGTTGACAGTGTTTTTTTGCGCTTGGTATAAAGATTCGAATCTGTGATTAATGTCCAATCGGATATTGAGGCACGAGGGGGAGCAGCAAGAGACCTGATCTCGCAGACGCTGCGTTTTGAGCACATATAAGGAATTTAATATGAACAAGGGCGACCTGATTGACGCTGTAGCATCTGCTGCGGACATCTCCAAAGCTGATGCTGGCAAAGCGGTTGATGGTGTGCTGGAAAGCATCACCGGCAGCCTGAAAAAAGGTGACAGCGTCTCGCTCGTCGGCTTTGGCACCTTCAGCGTTAAGCATCGCGCAGCACGTATGGGTCGCAACCCACAGACCGGCGCTGAGATCCCGATTGCGGCCAGCAACGTGCCTTCTTTCAAGGCTGGCAAAGCCCTGAAGGATGCCGTAAACTAGCGCGCCTTCGCAGCGGCGGGGCAATCGAACGGGCAAGCCGCTCGGCGGTTCAGCGCGACTGCGACGCACGCTGACGGGTGCTTAGCTCAGCTGGAAGAGCGTCGCGTTTACACCGCGAAGGTCGGGGGTTCGATCCCCTCAGCACCCACCATATTAGGAGTGGTAGTTCAGTTGGTTAGAATACCGGCCTGTCACGCCGGGGGTCGCGGGTTCGAGTCCCGTCCACTCCGCCATTGAACGACAGCCGCCTGTATGACAGGCGGCTTTTTTTTTGAACGACAGAAGTGTTGGGTTTGGGGCACTGGGAATAGATCACGATGTTGCAGGATATCCGCGAAACCTTCATCGGCACTACGGGCAAGATTGTGCTGGGTGTCATCTTGTTGCTGCTCGCCGGGACCGGTCTGAATTACACGATTACGCCGAAGCAATTCGCGGCGAAGGTTAATGGTGAAGAGATTCCGGCGATTGAGTTCGACCGGGAGTACCGGGGCTTGGTCTCTCAGTTCGGTGATCAGCAGATTCCCGAGTTTTTCCTCAACCAGTTGCGCGATCAGGCTATCGAGCAGGTATTGCAAACGAGAAGTGTGGAACAACACCTCGCCGATGCCGGGTATGCGATTTCCGATGAGCAGGTACGCGATTTTTTGATTCAGGTGCCTGGTTTCCAGATAGATGGTCGTTTTGATCAGGAGACCTACCAGGTCACACTCGCCAACAATGGATTCACACCGGCGCAGTACGAAAACAACCTGCGTCGTGTACTCGCGACCCAGCAATATCTCGGAACGCTGATTGGCACGGAGTTCGTCACACCGGCCGAAATCCGCGAGTTCATCGAACTACGTGATGAGCAACGCGAAATTGAATACGCGGTCGTCAGTCCGGATGCGTTTATCGATCAGGTGACAGTTACCGACGCGGATGTCACGGCGTATTTTGAATCCAAACCCGACACTTACCGCACGCCAGAGAAGGTCGACATCGACTACCTCAATGTCGATAGTGCTGCAGCGCGCGCGAACCTCACGTTCACCGAGGAAGCGCTTGCCGAGTACTTCGAATCGGTGGCTGAAGAGTACACAGCGCCTGAAGAGCGGCGTGCTCGCCAAATCCTTCTTGCCATCGGTGATGATGCTGAGGCGGCGAAAACCGAGGCAATGGCCTTGCGCCAACGGCTTGTGGCGGGTGAATCCTTTGAAACGCTCGCCAGCGAGTTCTCGATCGACGGTGGTAGCGCTCGACAGGGCGGGGACCTCGGCTGGGTTCGCCCTGGTGATTTCGTCGGACCGGTCGAAGACGCTGTGTTCGCGCTTGAAGTCGGCGAATTGTCTGAGGTCGTGCAAAGTGAGTTTGGCCTGCACATCTTGCGCCTGGACGATGTGCGCGGCGGCGGTGCCGCAACGCTCGCGGATGTTCGCGAGGAGGTTGAGGAGCGCTACCGGGACTCTTTGGTCGACGATGCGCTGTTCGACCTGCAGGCACGGGTTAGCGATCTGGAATTCGAGGGTGCGACCTTAGAGTCGATTGCTGAACAAACCGGTCTCACCGTCGAGAGTTTTGAGGGCTACCATGAGCGTCGCCAGCAGCCATTTGGTGAGATTGCTGAAATTCGCGATGCGTTGTTTGGTGAAGGCGCTGCCGAGAACGACACGAGCACCCGATTCGTTCAGTACGATGAGGCGTCGGTGCTGATCCGCGTTAACGAACGTCGGGCCGCCGGTCGTCAGCCTATCGAGAATGTGGCTGGTCAGATCCGCGAGTTACTCACCGAGCAGGCGGCACAGGCAGTTGCCGATGAGCGTGGTGCGCAACTGTCGAGCGTGCTGTCGACTGACCCGGATATCAGTTTCGAAGCACTGGTATTGAATACCGAAGCAGAAGCGTTCGAGAAGCAGCTGGTCAGCCGCAATTCGTCGATCATCCCGGCAGCGTTGGCCGCAGCAGTGTTCGATGCCCCCAGCGACGTAACGACAGATGCGCCGCACACGGGCAGCGTTGCCGCACCAGGCGCGGGGTTCGTAATCTATCGTATGACACGCGTCGTGCCGGGTGATCCGTCGGCGTTGCCGCAGCAGCAATTGGATGCGACCCGAAACCAGATCGCACAACAGCGAGCGGCTTTGCAGGTGGACGCACTGGCTCGGGCGTTGCGCAACTCGGCTGACGTTGAGATCGGTCCAATCCTTGAACGACAGACTGCGACACCCTGATCCGTATGCGCAAACTTGAGCTGCATTGGCAGATTCTGCTTGCGATTGTCCTCGCGGCAGTGATCGGTGGCGTCCTGGGCGACCAGGCAACCATCGCGGGCAATTTTCGCTTTGTCGACCTGTTCGACTTCATTGGCACACTCTTCCTGAATGCCTTGAAGATGATCATTGTGCCGCTGGTGACGTCTTCCATTGTTGTCGGCGTTGCGGGCATTGGCGACTCCGGCAATCTGGGCCGCCTTGGCGGCAAGACTATTGCGTTTTACGCCACGACCACGCTGCTGGCGATTCTGATCGGCCTCGCATTGATCAACGTGGTTGGGCCGGGGTATGACAGTAACGGCGAGCCAGTGCGAGACATTCTGGCACTGACTGAAGACGCCTCCGATGTGCGCGACAAGGTTGAAGGCAAAGGGGCTGGCGATTTTGCCGGTGTATTCCTTCGCATGGTGCCGCCGAACATTTTTGCGGCGGCGACTGACAACGGCCAGTTGTTGGGGCTGATCTTTTTCGCGTTGCTGTTCGGTTATTTCCTCACTCGCCTGCCGGATAGTCATCGCGACCCGATGTTCACCTTCTGGGATGGCGTGTTCCGTGTGATGACCAGCATCACTGAGTTCGTGATGAAGCTAGCTCCGATTGGCGTGTTTGGGCTGGTCGCAGAAACAGTGGCGCAGGTGGGGCTGGAAGGTTCGGACAAGTTGTTGGGTGTGCTACTCACATTCTCTGCGGTCGTGGTTGCGGCGCTGGCGTTTCACGTATTCCTGACGCTTCCGCTGCTCATGCGTGTGGTCGGGTTACGTCCGTATTCGATGCTCGCGAAGATGAGCCCGGCGATGCTGACCGCGTTTTCGACGGCTTCATCCTCAGCGACACTCCCGGTCACAATGGACTGCGTCGAAAATCGGGTGGGGGTATCACGACGAATTTCGTCTTTCGTTTTGCCACTCGGTGCGACAGTCAACATGAACGGCACGGCGTTGTATGAATGTACGGCCGCGATGTTCCTCGCGCAGGCCTACGGGCTCGAGCTTGGATTTTCGGTTCAGGTCTCAATTGTCCTGATCGCGCTTCTGACTTCGATCGGTGTTGCGGGGGTACCTCACGCCTCGCTCGTCGCGATTGCCGTGATTCTTGAGTCTATTGGATTGCCGGTCGAGGCAATCGGCGTGCTTTTGGTGTTCGATCGCGTGCTGGACATGGCGCGCACTGCCGTCAACATCTTCGGAGATTCTTGCTGCGCGACCATCGTTGCCCGTCTTGAGGGCGAGGAAACCACGGTGGCAAGTACGCCGATTGGCGCCGTGCGCCCTGAGGATATTGTCGACTCGTAATATCGAGTCACATCCGATCAGTCGAGCGACATACCGATGTGGCTGTAGCCGCCGTCGACATACACAATCTCGCCAGTGATGCCGGCCGCAAGATCCGAGCACAGGAATGCGGCGGTGTTACCAACGTCCATGATCGTAACGTTTCGGCGGATCGGCGAGGTTTCCTCAGCGTGCGACAGCATCTTACGAATACCTCCGACGCCTGAGGCGGCCAGAGTCTTGATCGGACCTGCGGAAACGCCGTTGACTCGAATCCCCTGAGGTCCAAGGTCCGCTGCCAGGAATCTTACGCTCGCTTCAAGACTCGCTTTCGCGAGCCCCATCACGTTGTAGTTTGGGATAGCCCGAATGGCACCGAGATAGCTCAGCGTCAGCAAGGCGCCATCGCGTCCCGCCATGTGCGGTTTAGCAGCCTTGGCCAATGCGGCAAACGAGTAGGCGGAAATATCATGCGCAATCTGAAAGCCTTCCCGAGTCACGGCATCCGTAAATCCCCCAGCGAGTTGCTCACGAGGTGCGAAGCCGACCGAATGCACAACAATGTCGAAGCCGTCCGACCACCGGTCGGTGATGGCGCCAAATGCATCCTCGATACTCCGATCCGAGGCGACGTCCATCTCTGCGGTGATGTCGGATCCGAACTCAGCGGCCATCCCTTTGACCCGCTCGCCAAGCTTCTCGTTTTGATAGGTGAGGGCGAGCTCGGCACCTTCTCGTGACATTGCGCTTGCGATGCCGTAAGCGATCGATCGCTTGCTGGCGAGTCCGACGATCAGCGCGCGTTTACCCTGCATAAAACCCATAGCTATCCCCCTCTAAAGTGCGCGAGAGTTTAGCAGGATTTCAGACAGGTTCAGCTGGATTGGCGAGTGACGTCGACAAACATGGTCAGCTTTTGGCCAGGTCTTAGAATTTTCTCGACGTCGAGGTTGTTCCACCGGGCGAGGTCCGCGACACGCACCCGAAAGCGCGAAGCGATTTTCGCGAGCGAATCTCCGCTACGAACCGTGTAGTTCACTTTGCGCGTCATTGCGCTACCGCCCCGACGAGACGCGACCGGCGCATCGGTCCACACGACCAGGGTTCGGCCGACCGACAGAGTGTCGCGGGGCGCCATGCCGTTCCAGCTGGCCAGTGCTCTCGTGCTCACCGAATAGCGTTGCGCAATTGTCCATAGGCTCTCGCCAGAAACAACGCGGTGTTCAATACGATTTCCGCGGCGTTCGCGATTTTGCTGTCGCGACAACCGTGCGGCGGCGCTCAGTGCATAGCTCCCCTTCGGCGCGCTTGCTGTTGGCACGAGCAGGTACTGGCCTGCGCGAATCATTGAACCGGAAATTCTGTTGGTCTGCTTGAGTGTCGAGACGGTCACGCCATATTGCTCGGCGATCTCAGAGAGCGATTCGCCAGTGCGGATTTTGTGTCTCTGCCAGCGCATTTTCTGGTTGTCCGGCAGCTCTGCGATGGCTTCCTGGAATCGGGATTCTGCGGCGATGGGGACGACCAGTTGATGGGGGCCCGATGGCGCTGTGGCCCATTGGTTGAACCCCGGATTCAGTTTGTACAGAGTTTCGATATCGATACCCGCAAGGTCTGCGGCGAGCGCCAGGTCGATTTGCCCGCCAGTATCCACTACACCGAGTTCTTTGGTGTCAGCAATCTCAGGCAACGTGATTTCATAGCGTGCCGGGTTCGCAACGATATCTGCCAACGCTAGCAATTTGGGGACATAGCTCGAGGTTTCTCTCGGTAGCTTCAGGTCCCAAAAGCTGGTGGGTTTGCCAGCAGCTTTGTTGCGGCGGATTGCACGGTCGACGGTGCCCTCGCCGGAATTGTAGGCAGCCACCGCGAGCTCATAGTCGCCGTCGTACCGGTTCGCCAGGAACTCAAGATAATCCAGCGCCGCTCGCGTCGAGGCGATGACGTCGCGCCGACCGTCGTACCACCAGTTCTGGTCGAGGCCGAATCTGCGGCCAGTACCCGGAATAATCTGCCAGAGGCCTGCTGCGCGCCCGTGTGAGTAGGCAAAGGGGTCGAAAGCACTCTCAACGATCGGCAGCAATGCCAGCTCAAGTGGCATGCCCCGACGCTCGATTTCCTCCACGATATGGTGGAGGTAGGGACGACTTCGGTTGAACACGCGCTCGAGATAGCCAGGATGCCTGATATACCAGTTTCGCTGGGCCACCGTCCGCGAATGATCAACAACCGGCAATTCGAAGCCGCCGCGCATACGCTGTAAGAGGTCGTTGTCCGACGCTACTTTTTTAGGTTCCGCGTCACCCTCGGTGGTCGCGCGGAACCACAAATCGGAGTGCTGGTGGGTCGACCACGATTCAATCCCCGGTAGACCGTCTGCAGCCGCTACCGGTCCTTCCGCGCCGAGCGGCCCACCGCTCGCGGTACCAGCCAATAGCAGGGTGATCGTGGACGACATGAGGCGCGCGCGATGCTGCGATGCGCGCATCGCACGGGTTTCGGGGACTTTCTTGCACATTATTTCGATCCTACGGATGAGGCGGTGCTTTGCAAGCGTCCCTTCACTTTGCAGGTTGGGCGCGCTAGGGTTGGGGGATGGAATCATGCGGCACGCAAACCCCGGATGCGTATCCTGTCTGGCTTCAGGACGGCGTCGGATCGGCATTGATTGGTGCCGAGACCGACCGCTTACGCACGCAATTGGAAGGGGTGTTCGGTGAGCATCTGCTCCAGGTCGGGCGATGGGGGGCCGTTCAGGGCGTAAAGCCATTTGCCCGAACCCAGACAGCGACGACCGTCTACGGGCCAGGAGAGGGCGGCGACGTGAGCGCAGAGTTCTGGCGACTTCCGTTTACCACGGGCAGCGTCGATTCCTTGGTCATGCCGCATACGCTGGATTTTTCGAAACGACCCCACGATGTATTGCGTGAATCGCATCGAGTGCTGCGGTCCGAAGGCAAAATGATCATTCTGGCGTTCAAACCGTTTGGGTTTTGGGGCCTTAGAAACCTCGTTACGCCCGGTGGATTTCCTGCTGGCGCCGAACGCCTGCATGGCGAGCGCAACCTTCGAGACTGGTTTGCGCTGCTGAATATGCGTGTTGACGATTACCAGCGATTCTTTTTCCGTCTGCCTTTCGACCGGTTGAGCGGTTCATTGTCGCCACGCTGGGAGGCTTTTGGTCAGCGTTGGTGGCCCGAATTCGCCGCTTGCCAGCTGATCACAGCCCGCAAGCGCGTCGCCGCAGTGACACCGGTTCGCCCGAGCTGGCGCACGCGTGCTCGCGTGGTCGGCGTCAATGAATCGGGTTTACGACCGGTGGCGAGGGTCGGCGACAGCACACCCGGCGATCACGATCCCACACCTGGCTGATGTCTGATCCAGTGACGATCTACACGGACGGTGCCTGTCGCGGCAATCCGGGTCCGGGGGGATGGGGTGCGCTGCTGCGCTATGGCGATAATGAGCGCGAAATTAAGGGCGGCGAGTTGGAGACCACCAATAACCGGATGGAGCTTACCGCCGCGATAGAGGCGTTGCGTGCATTGCGGCGCCGTTGTGTTGTCGATCTGTATACCGACTCGACTTACGTACGCGAAGGTATCACCAAATGGCTGACCAATTGGAAAGCGCGCGGCTGGAAGACGGCGGCAAAGAAACCCGTGAAAAACCAAGACCTCTGGATGGCGTTGGATGAAATGACGGGCAACCACGAAGTGCGTTGGCATTGGGTCAAGGGACACGCGGGTGACCCGGGTAACGAGGCGGCTGATATGCTCGCGAATCAAGGTCTCGACGCGTTGTTGGAGCAATCGTGAGTCACAACCGCCAAATCGTTCTGGACACCGAAACGACGGGCCTGGACCCGGCACATGATCACCGCATCATCGAAATCGGCTGTGTTGAACTCGTCAATCGTCGTATAACCGGCAAGACCTGGCATCGCTACCTTAATCCGGATCGGCGCATCGACGAGGGTGCGATCGCGGTTCACGGCATTCGCAACGAGGATCTGGCCGATCAGCCGCGCTTTCCGGACGTAGCCGATGAGTTTCTGGAATTCATCGTTGGCGCGGAGCTGGTCATCCACAACGCGCCGTTCGATGTTGGGTTCATAGAGCACGAGCTGCGTCGGATGGACCACAAGCGGCAGCGCCTCTCGGATCTTTGCCCGGTGCTGGATTCATTGGTGTTGGCAAGGGAGAAACACCCAGGGGCGCGCAACAGTCTCGATGCGTTGTGTAAACGCTACCAGGTCGATAACTCCGGTCGTGAGTTGCACGGTGCGCTGCTTGATGCGCGGTTGTTGGGCGATGTGTACCTGTTGATGACCGGTGGGCAAAACGCCTTGTTTGACGACGGTGTGCGCCAAAGCGCCGAGTCCTCTGATCAAGCGGCGCAACTGGATCAACGGGTGCCCCTACCGCGTCTGGACACGCCGGTTATCGAGCCCACCGCTGAGGAGCTTGCGGCTCATGCCGCCCTGTTGGAGCGCATCGCCGACGCATGCGGCGGCGAGCCAGTATGGTCCCGAGCCGGAAAAGTGACTAAATAACTGCACGTTACGGCCGCTTCCTTTACAATCCGGCGGTCGCGGCGACCGAGCCGCAGTCTCCGCCTATAGTTGAAGGAATCAGCCCAATGGTTAACAGCCTCGGTCAGGCACTACGCGCCAATTTTCTGGGAAAAGCCCCGGACTGGTACAAACTCACGATCATTGGGTTCCTGATTCTGAACCCAATTCTGCTCTTCATCGCCACACCGTTTGTCCTCGGTTGGGTGTTGATTGCGGAATTTATCTTCACGCTGGCAATGGCACTAAAGTGTTACCCGCTGCAGCCGGGCGGACTGCTGGCTATCGAGGCGTTGGCGCTTGGGTTGGCAACCCCATACACGGTGTTGCATGAGATTGAGCACAATCTCGAGGTGATCCTCCTGTTGATGTTCATGGTTGCGGGGGTCTACTTCCTGAAGACCATGTTGCTGTACATCTTTACTAAGATTCTCCTCGTGATTCGTTCGAAAGCGCTGTTGTCCCTGTTCTTCAGCGGCACAGCGGCCATCCTGAGTGCTTTCCTCGACGCGCTGACGGTGACCGCAGTCATCATCGCGGTTGCCGTGGGCTTTTTCGGCGTCTACCACCGCTATGTGAGTAGCGGCAAGCTTGATGATCGTGTCTACGACCGAAACGACGATGGCAATGTCGCCGATGAGCGTCGTCAAGACCTCGAGCAGTTCCGCAGTTTCCTGCGCAGCCTTATGATGCATGGCGCTGTGGGCACGGCGCTCGGCGGTGTCACAACGCTTGTTGGCGAACCGCAGAACCTGCTGCTGGCCGAGGAGGCAGGTTGGGGTTTCACGGAGTTCTTCCTGCGTGTGGCTCCAGTGTCGATGCCGGTGCTGGCCGTAGGTCTTGTGACTTGTCTGTTACTCGAGAAGCTCAAGTGGTTCAGTTACGGCGCAGAGTTGCCGCAAAGCGTGCGTGAAGTGCTCGAGGACTTCGATAAGAAGGAAACCGAAAAACGCACCCCTCAGGATGTTGCGAAGCTCGTCGTCCAGGGCGTGGTCGCGGTTCTGCTGGTGGTCGGTTTGTTCACGCACGTGGCGACCCCCGGCATCATCGGCCTCGGCATCATTATTCTCGCCACCGCGTTCAATGGCGTGATCGAGGAGCACGACCTCGGCAAGGCGTTCGAAGAGGCACTTCCGTTCACCGCGCTGTTGGTCGTGTTTTTTGCGATCGTCGGCGTCATTCATGAACAGCACCTTTTCTCGCCGATTACCGACGCGCTGTTGGACTACGAAGGTAAGACTCAGGCGGTGTTGTTCTACGTCGCGAACGGCGTGCTTTCGATGATCAGTGACAACGTGTTCGTGGCGACCGTCTATGTAGGCCAAATCAAGGAAGCGCTCGAGAGTCTGATCATCGACCGCGCCCAGTTCGATATGCTGATCGTCGCCATCAACACCGGCACGAACATTCCGAGTGTTGCGACTCCGAACGGTCAGGCTGCATTCCTGTTCCTGTTGACGTCTGCTTTGGCGCCGCTGATTCGGTTGTCTTATGGCCGGATGGTTTACATGGCATTGCCCTACACGATTACAATGAGTCTCACGGGCTTTTTGGCCGTGATCTATCTCTTGTAGGCAACGTCGGGGATTAACAATGCGAACGCTGGATGAGGTCCGGCTCGGGATCGTCGGGCTCGGTTACGTGGGCTTACCGCTCGCGGTAGAGTTCGGCAAGCGGTATCCGACGGTTGGATTCGACCTCAAGTCGGCACGCATTGCGGAACTGCGTGCGGGCCAGGACAGCACGCTCGAGGTGGAGCCCGAGCTCCTTGCAACAGCCACGCACCTTTCCTACACCGACAGTGCTAGTGATCTTGGCGACTGCAACGTCTACATCGTGACAGTGCCGACCCCGGTCGGGCAGAACAACAGACCGATTCTCGCACCATTGAAGTCGGCAAGTGAGGCGATCGGAGCATTGCTTAAACCGGGCGATGTCGTGGTGTACGAGTCGACAGTGTACCCAGGTGCCACTGAAGAATTTTGTGTGCCGATTCTCGAAGCGCAATCGGGTCTCAAGCTCAACGAGGATTTCTTCGCGGGTTACAGCCCCGAGCGGATCAATCCAGGCGACAAACAGCACCGATTGCCGGATATCCTGAAGGTCACTTCGGGTTCGAGTGACGCTGCTGCGAAGTTCATCGACGATCTGTATTCGAGCATCATCACGGCGGGTACCTATCAGGCCACTTCCATCAAGGTGGCCGAAGCGGCAAAGGTCATAGAGAACACCCAGCGTGACGTCAACATCGCGCTGGTGAACGAACTTGCGATGATTTTTGATCGCGTCGGCATCGATACCGAGGACGTGCTGAAAGCTGCAGGTACCAAATGGAACTTTCTGCCATTCCGTCCCGGCATGGTCGGCGGACATTGCATTGGCGTCGACCCTTACTACCTCACGCACAAGGCGGTCGAACTCGGTTATCACCCCGAAATGATCCTCGCCGGACGACGAATCAACGACAACATGGCGCTGTACGTCGCGGGCAGAATCATCAAGCTCATGATCGGACGCGAAGTGCGGCCCAAGGGCGCACGTGCGCTCGTGCTCGGCCTTACCTTCAAGGAAGACTGTCCGGATGTTCGCAACACCAAGGTGATCGACCTCATCGCTGAGCTCGAAAGCTACGGCGTGAACGTCGACGTTCACGATCCGTGGGCAGATGCGGCTGAGGCCAAGGCTGAGTACGGCATCGATCTTCTGGAGGCGCCAGAGCCCGGTAACTACGACACCGTAGTGATCGCGGTGGCACACCATCAGTTCCTTCAGTGGGGTGCAGAAAGAATTCGTTCCCTGTGCAAGCCACACGGCGTAATCTACGACATCAAATATTTGCTGCCTGAGGACGCGACTGACGAGCGCCTTTAGGCACGGAGAGCTCCATGAACGTCCTGGTGACCGGCGCTGCCGGCTTTATTGGTTTTTTCACTTCGCGCTACCTGCTCGAGCGCGGCGACACTGTGATCGGTCTCGACTGTGTCAATGACTATTACGACCCGACGCTAAAAGAGGCACGCCTCAAACTGCTCGCCGAGTACGACCGCTTCACGCTCGAGCGCATCGCCCTCGAGGATCGGGAGGGGGTAGAGCGCGTGTTTCGCAATTACGATATACAACGTGTCGTGCATCTGGCCGCCCAGGCGGGTGTGCGCTACTCGATCGAGAACCCGCACACCTATATCGAGAGCAATATCGTCGGCACGCTCCACGTGTTGGAAGGGTGCCGCCACCACGGGGTTGAGCATCTCGTGTATGCATCATCGAGCAGTGTTTATGGCGCCAACGCCAATATGCCGTTCTCGATTCACGACAACGTTGATCACCCATTGGCGTTATACGGTGCGACCAAAAAAGCTAATGAACTCATGGCGCATTCGTACTCCAATCTCTACGAACTGCCGACGACGGGGCTCCGGTTCTTTACCGTGTATGGCCCTTACGGCCGCCCGGATATGGCGCTGTTCCTGTTCACGAAGAACATTATCGAAGGCAAACCCATCGATGTGTTCAATTACGGCAAGCATCGTCGCGACTTCACCTATGTCGATGACATTGTCGAAGGTGTTATTCGCACGATGGACAATGTGGCCTCGCCGAATGCGGGCTGGGACCCTATGTCTCCGGATCCCGGCACGAGCAAAGCGCCGTACCGTATCTACAACATCGGTAACAATGAGCCGGTCGAGTTGCTTCGCTACATAGAAGTCATTGAGGAGTGCGTCGGCAAGAAAGCAGAGAAGAACCTGCTCCCGCTGCAACCCGGGGACGTACCCGACACCTACGCCAACGTTGAAGACCTGGTTGCGGATGTCGATTACAAGCCTGCGACTCCGGTAGAAGTGGGCATTCGTAACTTCGTCGATTGGTATCGGGAGTACTACAAGGTATGAAGACACCGATGGCGATGAGCGCTCGATACCCAACCGATCTTCCGGCCTGGCGCAGGCTCAAAGAAGAAGCGAAAGCTGTGCGGAAGCTTGGCCTCGCGAAAGTCGTGTCGCGCGATAAGCAACGCTTTGATCGTTGCAGTGTGAAAGGCGCAGACCTCGTACTCGACTTCTCGCGGCAGCTCGCGCGGACCTCGACGATAAAGCAGCTTCTCATGCTTGCGCGCCAATGCGAGGTCGCTCAGCGACGCGATGAAATGCTCGCGGGCGCCCCGATCAACGACACTGAGGGTCGTGCTGTACTGCACACGCTTTTACGTGCCGGAAGACTGCCTGCGAACCACGATTTAGCGGAAGCCTCGCGCGAGGTGCAGTCGGTGCTGCGACGTATGTTGCGTTTTGTCGATCAGGTGCACAGCGGGCACTTGCTCGGCAGTTCCGGTAAACGGTTCACCGATGTCGTGAACATCGGTATCGGCGGCTCGGATCTTGGCATTGTGATGGCCGCCGAGGCATTGTCGCATGTCGGTACGGGTTTACGTCTTCACGCGGTGTCTAACGTCGATGGGACGCAGCTCGCTGATCTACAGCAGCGTCTTGATCCGGAGACGACGTTGATCGTCGTTTGCTCCAAGACGTTCACGACACTCGAGACTATGACGAATGCCAACGCGGCGCGTGCCTGGATTGCGTCATCACTCGGCAAGTCAGCTGTTGCGAAACACTTTGCGGCGGCATCAACCAACCACCCGGCCATGGATGCTTTCGATATCGATCATGAACGTCGTTTTGGGTTCTGGGATTGGGTCGGTGGGCGCTACTCGCTCTGGTCCGCCGTCGGGCTCTCGATCGCTCTTGCCATCGGGTCAGGCGCTTTTCGGGAGCTGTTGAGCGGTGCGCGTGCGATGGACCGGCATTTTGAACAGGCGCCATTGGATCAGAATTTGCCGGTACTGCTCGCAATGCTAGCGGTCTGGAACAACAACTTCCTCGGCGCGACAACCCACGCGGTGTTGCCGTATGACAATCGACTCCATCGCCTGCCAGCATACCTTCAGCAGTTACAGATGGAGAGCAACGGTAAGTCGACACGGCGCGACGGTAAGCGGGTACGGTGTGAAACCGGTGCGGTGATCTGGGGAGAGCCGGGTTCCAACGCCCAGCATTCGTTCTATCAACTCTTGCATCAAGGTACCCGCGAGTTTTCGGCTGATTTCATTCTGCCGGCGCGTTCATCCGGAGCATCACAAGCCCAGCAAGATCTCGCGATCGCGAACTGCCTCGCGCAGGCGGATGCGATGGCCTACGGATACGACGAGAAGGCGGCCACCGCTGAGCTCAGGGCGCGTGGTTTGCCATCGAGTGAAGTGCGAAAACTGGCCGCGCACAAGGTCCATCCCGGGGATCATCCGAGCAGCGTCATTTTGATGAAGTCGCTAACGCCAAAAACGCTCGGGCAGTTGATCGCGCTTTACGAGCACAAGGTGTTCGTCGAAGGGGTGGTGTGGGGCATCAACAGCTTTGATCAATGGGGTGTCGAGCTCGGGAAGAAAATGGCCTCAGCACTGGCACCCGCCGTTGCGAACCCGAAGGCGGCCGATTCGACGAACACAGTGACTCAACAAACATTGAAAGTATTGCGTCGCTGGCGGACATAATCTGAGTGTCTACCTAGTGTTCGGGTAGCCGCTTGCGTCGATACTGACGATGCCCCATTCTTATGAGTTAACCCAGTCATCCAATTTTTCCGAGAGGGCGGAAGAAATGAATCGAATTATTGTCACCACGTTGGCGCTAGTCGCGCTGACGCTAAGTGCTGTTGCTTCAGGGAGCGTTACTGAAGAAGAAATTCTGAATTTGGTGCTCCCGCCGCAGTACTCTAATGTTGCGCTTTCACCAAACGGACAGCGTGCAGCAGCGACGGTCAGAGTGGACCGTGATTACAACATGGTGATCCTTGACATCTCTGATCCCCGACAGCCAACAGTCACATACTCGCTGCAACAGAACCAAGGTGAGTCCATCAATTCGATTCGTTGGGCGAATGACGAGCGTGTCATGTACACCACGACCGACACGCAGGCAGGTCAGAACGAGGAGCAACTCACCGGTCGAATCTACGCTATCAATTACAACGGTAAACGTGGGCGGGTCATCATGGGCGCCGGCGTTGGCGTCTCCTTTTTCAGCTTCGGTGACATCATCGATTTAATGCCAGATGATAAATATCGAATCCTCGTTCGCTCCCAGCCGTTTTTCGGTGATCGTGGGCCGATTTTCGAGATTCTTAATATTTACACCGGGAAGCGCAGCACTGTAGAGACCTCCCCATTTGATGCTGGGCAGTTGTTTGCCGACAGCAAGAACCGGGCCCGCTTTGCGTCGAAGCAGTTCGAGGAAGATCTTTCTTTTGTATATGCCTACAAGCCAGACCCCGAGGGAGAGTGGGTCGAGTTCGAGAACCCGTTCGATGCGGAAGTCGATTTCATCAGCATCAACGACTCCGGTACCAAAGCGGTGTTTAGGAAGAATGACTTTAGAGACTCAGGGATTATCGAACTGGACCTTGAAACTCGTGAGTATCGATTCCTGAGCAGTCATCCGAAGGTCGCTGTATCTAACTGGATTGTTGAGGAAGGCGAGGACGGCGACGAAGTCGTTGCGGTCATTTACGAACCGGACTCGCTTCAAATTGAATATCTGAATCCCGACAGTCGCTGGGTGCAGCTGCACAAGGGCCTTTCGGCATCGTTTCCAGGAATGGCGGTATTCTTCACACTAGACGAGGATCGGCTGAAATCGCTGATGACGGTCTGGAGTGATCGTCAGCCGGCGAGATACTTTGCGTTGGACCCATGGCAGCCTTCCGCCGTCTACCTATTCGACAGTAGACCTGGCGTTGATGCTGACGACATCGGCACAAGGCAAGCTTATTGGATTGAGGCTCGAGATGGACTCGACATGCAGGTCTATGTGACTCGACCGGCTAATGCACCCGAGGGTCCGATGCCCGCGGTTGTCGTGCCGCATGGTGGTCCGTTCTACCAACGTGATGGCTGGTCGTTTGATGGATTTGCGGAAATCATTGCACGCCAAGGCTACGCCGTAATCCAACCAAACTTTCGCGGGTCGGGTGGCCGCGGCGAACAGTTTGTCGAAATGGGATTCAAGCGTTGGGGCTTGGAGATGCAGGACGATGTGACTGATGCCACGCTATGGGCATTCGAGGAAGGCATCGCGGACGCGAACCGCACGTGTATTTTTGGGTGGAGTTACGGTGGCTATGCGACGCTGGCGGGTGTGATTAAAGAGCCGGAGCTCTACACGTGTGCTTTTGCAATGGCGGGCGTGTACGACTTGCCGTTGATGGAACGCCGCGGTGACACCAATGATACGGAGGGAGGCCGGACATTCCTCGACCAGGCAATCGGTAGTGACCGCACGGACATGGAAGCACGTTCGCCCGCCTACAATGTCGAGAGCATCGTCACACCATTATACGTGGCGCAGGGTAAGGCAGACATACGAGTGCCGGTCCAGCAGTTCTACTCGCTGACCAACAGCCTTGATGAGGCAGGGATTCCTTACGAGTCTCTGCTGATCCCGAATGAAGCGCATACGCTCTATAATCCTGAGAACATCGTGAACTTCTGGCAAACCCTTTCGACGTTCCTCGATAAGCACATCGGGCCAGAGTCAGCCGGGAAGGCCAGGCAGTCAGCCGCGTCGGAACCTGCCGCGCCTTGAGTCGACAAGAACAAAATAGCGGGACTCGTCCGGTTCGCGAAGCGCATCGAATCGACGAGTCCCGGCTTTTTGAATATCTCGGCGATCACATTTCCGGGTTTGAAGGTCCACTGACGGTATCGCAATTCAAAGGCGGCCAGTCCAACCCAACCTACAAGCTCGAGACCCCGAAACACTCGTATGTGCTCCGGCGTAAGCCGCCGGGCAAACTGTTGCCTTCTGCGCACGCCGTTGATCGTGAGTATCGTGTCATCAGCGCTTTGCACGAGACCGGGTTTCCGGTCGCGAGGCCACATCTGTTATGCGAAGACGACGATGTGATCGGTACGATGTTTTACGTGATGGATTGCGTTGACGGACCAATCTATTGGGAACCGGACTTACCCCAATGTGATACCGGATCGCGAGCGGAAATCTATGATTCGATGAACCGCACCATCGCGCGTCTTCACTCGATCGATTTCAAGGCGATTGGCCTTGAGGATTACGGTAAAGCCGGCAACTACTTTGAGCGGCAGATTTCCCGGTGGTCGAAGCAATACATCGCCTCCGAAACCGAAACGATCGAGCCTATGGACAAGCTGATGGCGTGGCTCGAGGGCAACGTACCTTCGGACCAGTCGGAGAGCATTGTCCACGGCGACTATCGTCTCGATAACATGGTGTTCCGTCCGACCGGTAATTCTGTGGCGGCGATCCTCGATTGGGAGTTATCGACGATCGGGCATCCGCTCGCCGATTTCACCTATCACCTGATGGTGTGGCAAATGCCGGACATCGGGATTGGTTCCAGCGGACTGGTTGGTAAAGATGTCTCCGAGCTCGGCATACCGACAGAACAAGCTTACGTTGAAGCTTACTGCGAGCGCACGGGTCGCGACGGCATAGAGAACAGAGATTTCTATTCAGCGTTCAACTTTTTCCGTATCGCCGCAATTCTTCAAGGAATCGCTGGCCGCGTACGAGACGGTACTGCGGCGAGTGCGCACGCCGCCAATGCGATTGCCGGTGTTCGACCGTTGGCTGAGACGGGGTGGCATTACGCGCAGCGCGCTGGCGCCTCGGGTTAGCCATGGCGCTCGATGCGCAACGGCTAAGTTCGCTTGCCCGCAAAGACTTACCGTTTAGCTGGCGTCCGAACCAGTCGGGTCTCTATGCCCTCAGTATCGGTTTCGGGCGCGAGGTCGATAGTCGCGCCGAGCAAGAGTATTTGTTGCCAGGGGCAACACAACGCGCTGTGCCGACCATGGCTTCTGTCATGACTGTGAATGTCTTCGAGCAAGACTACGGTTGGCAGTACGAACAGATGCTGCATGGCGAGCAGTACCTTCGCCTTCATCGACCTTTGCGACCGGCAGAAGACCTGCTCGCAGATTTCTCCGTCGATCGAGTCCACGACAAAGGGGTCAACCGCCCCGCGATGATTGTCACGCGCGTCGATGCGAGACGGGCATCCGATGGTTCGCCGTTGTTTACGCTTGGCTCAACACTGGTTGCGCGCGGGGATGGCGGCTTCGATGGACCGCAGGATGCATTACCATCGCTGCACGTGGTGCCCGACCGTTCACCGGACCTAACCCACCATGCACCTACCCGGCCTGAGCAGGCGTTTCTCTATCGCTTTAACGGTGACCACAATCCGCTGCACTTGCGCTCAGATGCAGCGCGATTGGCGGGGTTTCCGAAACCAATCCTGCAAGGGCTATGTACATACGGTTTCGCCTGCCGCGCGATTTTAGAAACGATTTGCGATTTTGATCACACCCTGATTGGCGAATTCAATGCGCGATTTACCGGGCCGGTGTTTCCCGGTGAGGTCATCACAACACTGATGTGGCAGGAGGGTGAGGATGTCTCGTTCCGTTGTCGAGTGGATTCGCGCAACGTGACCGTGTTGGACCACGGCTACTGCAGACTGTTGGTGTGACGGCCGAATCAATCCGCGGTTTCGGGGCTCTTCGCACGCGATAGTCGTTGTGCATTAATTTCGTAACGCACAGTCATTCCTTCGGCCACTCTCACAGCGCCGCCCGCTGCTGAGAAGGGCGTTAAACCGAGTTGTTCGTGCGTCAGGGTGACTTCGCCGGTTACCTGAAGTTGGTTCTCCGATTGCTCTATCGAGAGGGGCATACGCAACGCGACGGTCCTGCCGATAACGGTAATGTCACATGCCGCTGTCGCGGGTTCCGTATCCATTTGGATATCGCGACAGGCGACCCGAATGAACGCGTGGTTATCCGCATCGAGAAAGTCTGCCCCCAGCATGTTGTTGCGCGTGCCGATCCGATCTTTTTCAGGTACCGGTGCTTCGAACTCAGCCCCCTCCCCTGCGCGCACAGCAGGATCATCCACCACGAGCGTGGTGACTGGCAGCACAATGCGTGCGATCGTTTCTTCGAGATTCGGCGCAACCCAAACTGTGCCGGTCAGTCCGGAACTGCTGATGGCATGATTGTGGCCGAGTCGTGCCATGGTGCCCGCGCGAAACGTCAGCACGGTGACGCGACTGTTGGCCGGGACCACAGCAAATCGTTCTGCGTCTGGTGCCGGCTCCTGTGCGGGTTCAACCCGCGTCACACCGTCCGCGCTCTCTACCCCAGGGGCCGTGGACTGCGTTACCGGCGCGCAGCCCGAAAGCAACGCGGTCAGCGCGGTTATGAACACTACGATTTTTCGCATGGGTCGTGTCGCCGGGAAAAAGGGGCCCCAAGGCCGATGTCGGTATAATACCTCCCAACTTAAGGGGAGTAACCAATGAGCGAGCGCGTTCTCATCGAAGAGCAAGACGGTATTGCCGTTGTCACACTAAACCGACCAGAAAAACTGAATGCACTCGACCCCGAGACGTTCGACGCACTGAGCAAGGCGGGCGCGGACATCTCGGCTCGATCAGACGTGCGTGCGGTCATTCTTCGTGGCGCAGGCGGTAATTTCTCCGCCGGTCTGGATGTATCGGGTATGGGCAGCTCGGCGCTGAGCGATTTCCCGGATCAGGCCTTCAAGGGGCTAATGGGCACGCCCGCCAATCGGTTCCAGCACCCTGTCTGGGTGTGGCATGCGATGCAGATTCCCGTGATCGCCGTTTTGGAAGGAATCTGTTTCGGAGGCGGGTTCCAGGTTGCATCGGGTGCCGATATTCGCATTGCGGCCCCTGATGCGCGCTTTTCGATCATGGAGAGTAAATGGGGCCTGGTCCCCGACATGGGGATGACAGCGGTATTGCGCGGTGTGGTGCGGCGTGACGTCTTAAAGCGTCTGTCCTGGACCTCAGAGATCATCGATGCTCAGGCGGCGGCAAGTCATGGTCTCGTGTCGGAGGTGAGCGACGCGCCGATGGATGCGGCGCTAGCGCTAGCGAAGACTCTGACAGAACGCTCGCCGGATGCCGTACGTGCGATCAAGACGCTGATCGATACCGCGTGTGACGCGGCACCGGAAACGGCGCTCAAGATTGAGGCGCATCTTCAATGGGCGATGTTGCAGAGCGCGAATCAGAAAGAGGCGGTCATGGCGAATCTGCAAAAGCGTTCGCCAGACTTCAGCGATCCTGTGAGCGACCCGAAAAAAGTCCTCGACGCGCTTTGACGCGTCGTTTGCTCTGCCACAGGCGCTGGACAAAGACGAATCCGACGCTCACGCCGTAGTCTTGCCGGAACAATGGAGAATCCTCGTTGGCGCTGCCGTTCAGGAAGGCGTAGCTAACCCCTATGGCTGCAAACCGTCCCTCACCGCGCCACTGTAAGCCCAGCCCGAGGCGGGTCTGCAGGTAACCACCGCTGGCACTGAAGCTTGGTCGATCCACGGTGGCGAATTCCGGGGCGACATCGAAAAAGTAGGATTGCAAGCGCTCGCTCGCGAAGGCGGGTGAAACGCTGACTGACCACTCGAATTGGCGATCGGCAAACTCGTGTTCGTATTCCAACTCCGGGCTGAACACGAACCCTCGATCCCGCAGCCCATCGTCGTCAAAGGAAAATGCAGCGCGAACGGGTAGCTCGAGCTCAATGCGACGAGTGCCCTCGGCAAACTGTGCCAGTTGAATCTCAATCTCGGGTCCGACCTCGAATACAAATCCAAGATCGGGCATGCCGGCGCGGGCGCCCACGTCATCACTCTCGGCATCGAAAGAGCCGTTCAGGCTGATTCCGAAATCGACTTTGTCGTTCTGGAATAGCTGACCTGACGCGACATTGCCATCACCAATACGCAGGAAATTTCCACGATAGATGACGACAGGGAGGGGCAACCCACGGGCGGTTTGAGACGTTGCGCCGGGATAATCTGGTGTCCACGCACCACCGACCCCAACGCCAACCTCCCAGAGAGGCAATCCCTCGCCGTTGGCACTGCTGCTCGGAACTTGCATGGACTGTCCGAACGCCGCAGTGGACAGAAGCCATCCTGCGGTTGCAACGAGGAGTCTTGAGATCACGCGCTGAGGCCACGCGTCAGGTAATCAGGGAAGGTAGCAGCTACGCGTTGCGCTACCGCATCGTCGCCGTGAAACCATTTCGGGATCCAGTTGATTGCGCCCATGATTGCGTTGCCGGTCATTCTCACGTCGCATGCGAGAATACTGCCATCCTCGATGCCTTGCTCGAGCACCTGCTCAAAACGTGCGCTGTGTTCGCGTGAGAGGGCAAGAATGTGTTCGCGATCATCATCTCGCAGCGAAGGAATTTCGCTCATGATTGCGATAGGCCCAGCACTGCCGCAGTGTGCGTCCACGTGGCGCTTCACGTAGTCGCGTGCGATGTCGAGGCCGCTGCCGCCGTTCGCAATCGCATCGTCCAGAGCTGCTCGTCCAATGTCGGCTGCGCGGCGGTAACACTCGTAGACCAACTGCTGTTTGCCATCGATGTAGTAATAGATCGCGGCATCAGTGAGGCCGAGATGCGCGCTCACGTCCTTCAGCGAAGTGCCGCTGTAGCCCTTTTCATTGAAACAACGGGCTGCTGCACGCAGCAATTGCTCGCGCTTGTCACCAAACGCGGAAGTGGCGGATTTGGTTGAATTTGTGACCATCGTTCCGTATTTTAATCATGATTAAAACCGGGGTGCCACACATCCCGGTCTTGAGTTGTCCCAACCAAACCCCGGGGGGTTCCCATGAGCGTTGTTGCTAACGAGGCTACGTCGACGGCGTCCCGCCGTGAAGCCGTGCCGCTCAGATTCGTCACCGCAGCCTCTTTGTTCGATGGCCACGATGCCGCGATTAACATCATGCGTCGTCTGATCCAGAGTAAAGGTGCAGAGGTTGTTCATCTCGGCCACAACCGGAGCGTCGCAGACGTCGTTCGCGCCGCGATTCAGGAAGATGCGGACGGCATTGCGATCAGCTCCTATCAGGGCGGGCACAACGAGTACTTCCGCTACATGGTCGATATGCTCGCTGAGCACAACGCCGGCCACATCCGCGTATTCGGTGGCGGCGGTGGCACGATTACGCCCGAAGAGATCAAGGACCTCATGGACTACGGGGTCGCCAGAATCTATCACCCCAATGACGGGATGAACATGGGTCTTGACGCGATGATCGAAGATCTGATCACCAAGACTCGCGAGGGGCGAGCTACCCGCGCGTTGCTCAGTGCTCCCGAAGAGCCAAATCCGAACGACATGGCGACGCTCGCGGCGATGATTTCGGCGATCGAGCAACAGGGTTTTGACCTCGATACGCTCTCGCACTTAAGAAAGACCTGGTCGCTGTCGGCGGCGGTTCCCGTGATCGGCATTACCGGGACGGGTGGTGCAGGCAAGTCGAGCGTTACCGACGAGCTACTCAATCGCTTCACACAGTATTTTCCGGAGCACAAGATCGCCGTCGTTGCGGTTGACCCAACCCGTCGTCGCACCGGCGGCGCATTGCTGGGCGATAGAATCCGCATGAACACACTGCGTCATCCGAACTTGTTCATGCGCTCGATCGCCACTCGCCGGCAACACTTGGCAACCAGCGAGATGCTCGGCGATATTGTGGCGTTCCTGAAGCACTCCGGTTTTGATCTCGTCATTGTGGAGACGGCAGGTATTGGGCAAAGCGATAGCCAGATTGTCGATCTGGTCGACTTTGCTATGTATGTGATGACGTCTGACTATGGCGCGGCCAGTCAGCTCGAAAAGATCGACATGCTGGACTTTGCGGATCTGGTTGTTCTGAACAAGTACGACAAACGCGGCGCGGAGGATGCCCTGCGAGATATCCGTAAACAATGGAAGCGAAACCGGCTCGAGTTCCAGATGGACGATGAGGCTGTCCCGGTCTATCCAACCATCGCCAGCCAATTCAATGACCCGGGCCTGACCTGGATGTTCTCTCAGCTGTGCCAGCGTCTGGCAGAAAAGCTACACCTTGATGCAGAGCGTTGGACGCTGGATTTGGCGCCAGGTCATAAAGAGCCTCGTGCCACGGCGTTGATTCCCGGTGCCCGTCAGCGGTATCTCGCCGAGATTGCGGAACAAGGTCGAGCGATAAACGAGAGCGTTGATCGCCAAGCGGAGCAGGCGGCAGCCGCACAGCACTACTACGAATCACTGAGTGCACTGGAGGATCCGCACCTGCCGCGTCCGCGCGGTCGATATGCGCCCGAAGCGCTGACCGGGGAGGGCGATGCGACGCTGCTGACATTGCGCCAACGTTACCAGGAGGCGATCGGTTCGCTGACTGGGGAAGCGCAAAAGCTACTCGACGAATGGCCGGAACGTCGCGAGGGTGTGACCGCCGAACAGTTCGAATACTCAGTTCGCGGAAAGACGATCACCGGAAACAACTATCGTGAAACGCTCAGCCATCAGCGCGTTCCGAAGATTGCGCCACCGCGCACGGATAGCTGGGGTGAACAGTTGCGTTTCCTCATGCGAGAGAACTTGCCGGGTGCATATCCGTATACCGGTGGGGTCTACCCTTACCGTCGTACCGGTGAAGACCCGATTCGAATGTTTGCGGGTGAAGGGACACCAGAGCGCACCAATCGGCGTTTCCACTTCTTATCGAAGGGACAACCGGCGGCGCGATTGTCGACAGCGTTCGACTCCGTCACGCTATACGGTGAGGACCCGCATGAGCGACCAGACATCTTCGGTAAAGTTGGAAACTCTGGCGTATCGATCGCGACGGTCGATGACATGAAGAAACTGTATTCGGGTTTTGATCTGTGCGCTCCGACAACGTCTGTGTCGATGACGATCAACGGGCCGGCGCCGATCATCCTGGCGTTTTTCATGAATACGGCAATCGATCAGCAGGTTGAGAAACATCTCGACGAAACCAATGGCTGGGACGCCGCGCAAGCGCGCATCGATGCCTATTTCTCAAGTCGTGAGAAGCCGGGTTATGACGCGGAGTTGCCCGATGGTCACAATGGGTTGGGGCTGCGGTTACTGGGTATTCCCGGGCATGAGGTGGTCGACGCCGAGACGTATGAACGCATTCGTGTGGAAACGTTGAAGACGGTCCGCGGCACAGTTCAGGCCGATATTCTGAAAGAGGATCAGGCGCAGAACACCTGTATCTTCTCGACAGAGTTTGCGATGAAGATGATGGGCGATGTGCAGCAGTACTTCATCGATCACAAGGTCAGAAACTACTACAGCGTCTCGATTAGCGGCTACCACATCGCAGAAGCCGGGGCGAACCCGATCTCGCAACTGGCATTTACGCTATCCAACGGGTTTACGATCGTCGAGTACTATCTCGCGCGCGGTATGGATATCGACGATTTCGCGCCGAACCTCTCGTTCTTCTTTTCCAACGGGATGGATCCGGAGTACACGGTGATTGGACGCGTCGCACGACGCATCTGGGCGCGGGCGATGCGCGAGCGCTACGGGGCGAGTGCAAGAAGCCAGATGATGAAGTATCACATCCAGACTTCCGGGCGCAGCTTGCATGCACAGGAAATTAGCTTTAACGATATCCGAACGACGCTGCAGGCGATGTATGCGTTGTTTGATAACTGTAATTCGCTGCATACCAACGCGTTTGATGAGGCGATCACCACGCCGACTGAACAATCGGTACGGCGTGCGGTGGCGATCCAGCTGATCATCAATCGAGAGTTGGGTTTGAATTTCTGCGAGAACCCCTGGCAAGGGTCTTACATCGTTGATGCGCTTACGGACCTCGTGGAAGAGGCGGTGTATCAGGAGTTTGAGAGAATCTCTGAACGCGGCGGTGTATTGGGCGCGATGGACACGATGTATCAGCGCGGCAAGATTCAGGAAGAGAGCCTCTACTACGAGAGCAAGAAGCACGACGGCAGTTTACCGCTCATTGGTGTGAACACCTTCTTGCCGCCGGAAGGTCAGGAAGACGAGATTCATGAACTTGAGTTGATTCGATCAACGGACGAAGAAAAGCATCAACAAATTGGCTCGTTGAGAGCGTTCCAACGAAACTCTGAGGCCGCAACCGAGCAGGCGTTAGCCAAACTACAAGCGGTCGCTCGTGAGCGCGGAAACCTGTTTGACGCATTGATGGACGCAGTGCAGGTGTGTTCGCTTGGCCAGATCTCTGGTGCGCTCTATGCGGTCGGTGGTGAATACCGCAGGAATATGTAGTTCGATGACGAGTGAACATGACCATTTGGCGGTCGACCGGGACGGCGCCGTACTCACATTGACTTTGAACCGGCCCGATGCGCTCAACGCATTGACACCGCAGATGCTCGAAAGCTTGTCTTCCGAATTGCTCGTAGCGGAAGCGGACGAGAGTTTGCGCTGTGTGGTGATCACCGGTGCGGGCCGCGCCTTTTCCGCCGGCGTCGACTTGAAGGCGCTTGGTGGGCGCCCGATAGAGCGCGGTATGGTGGGCGATATTCTCGATGTTCCTGCACGATCAGCCATTGAGTGCATGGCGCGCATGCCGCAGGTCGTTATCGGAAAGATTAACGGGCATTGCTTTACCGGTGCGCTCGAGTTGGCGTTGGGCTGTGACCTCTTGTTCTCGTCGTCGAAAACCAAGTTCGGCGATACCCACGCGAAATGGGGCGTGCGTCCAACCTGGGGTATGTCCCAGCGGCTGCCACGCCGCATCGGTTATGCGAGAGCCAAATATGTCGGTCTGACAGCTCGCCCGTTCAGCGCTGCGAAAGCGCACGAGTGGGGCTTGGTCAGTGGGGTCGCTGAACCGGAGGCGCTGGATGCGCTCGTCGATGATCAGATTGAGGCGATTCTCGACAACAGCCCCGATGTGATTGCTGCCTACAAAGATCTCTGGCGCCGAAGCGAAGGCTTGGCACTGGACGAAGGCATCGCGATTGAGACTGATTCTCAGTATGACATCGCGGACACTAACGAACGACTGGCAGAGTTTCTGAAATGAAGCAGCCGATGTCGTTGGAAGACTTGGGGATTCCGGACTACCTGGGCACCTATCTCGATTTTCTCGACTTTCGAGTTGTCGACGCTGAGCCCGGTTTCGTGCGCATGGAAATGCCACTCAATCGGCAGCATACGAACACAATGGGCATGGCGCATGGCGGCATCATTATGAGCATGCTGGATATTGCTGGCGCCTTTAGTGCGCACATGCATAGCGATCACGATCAGGTGTCGATCACGGTCTCGCAGAATACAAATTTCATTCGATCCGTTACCGGTGAGGTTCTGGTTGCCGAGGGTCGTGTTGTGCGGCGTACCGGTTCAACGGCCTTTACCGAATCTCACATTCTGGATCCCAGTGCCGGTGATAACCGTGAGACGCAACTCTGCGCGCAGGGTCAGTGTGTTTTTCGACTTCGCGACCGAGATCGCGCGAAGGTGCGCTGAGCTCCTGCTTATCCCCTGGGCGTCAGCACCAACGGTAAACCGTCTTTGGGTTTGGGGATCGGAATCTGCTGCATATTCAGTCGATAGTTGACCGGCAGTGAGATTTCATACTGATTGACCAGCTCTCGCAGAAACACTTTTGCCAAAATTTGTGCGAAGTGCATCCCGATGCACTTGTGTGCACCGCCGCCGTAGGGGACAAACGCGAACGGATGTCGTCGGTGCTCAGCCCTTGCGTCCGAGAAGCGCTCCGGATCGAATTGCTCTGGGTCAGTCCAGTATTGGTCGTCGTAGTGTGCGCCATCGGGTGATACCCCGACTTGAACGTTCGCTGGAATTCTGACCCCTTCGAATTTGAATTCGCGAAGCGTACGGCGAGGAATGTAAGGAACCGGTCCCCACAGACGCAGGGCTTCGTTGAACAACATCTCGCTTTGCTTTAGCTCAACCTGGTCGTCATAGCTCAACGCGGCATCGCCAAACGCGTCGGCTTCGTCACGAAGTCTTTGCTGCCATTCCGGGTACTTTGCCAGCGCGTGCACGGCGGTGGTCAGCGAGCTTGTCACGGTGTCGTGTGCGGCCATCATCAGGAAGATGATGTGATTGACGATGTCATCATCCGAGTAGGGGTTACCATCCTCGTCTACCGTCTGGCACAGCCGTGTGAACATATCCTGTCCATCGCCTGCTCGACGTGCCGCTATTTGCGTGCGGAAGAAATTCTCGAGCTGCTTGCGCCCGCGTAGTCCGCGCCACAGCGAGAGTCCCGGCACCGGTACGCGGATAACGGCAAGTGACGCAGCGACGGTGTCCACGAATGCCTGATTCAAGGCATCGGCGCGTTCATCCAGTTCGATCCCAAGAAACGCGACTGCCGCATTGTCGAGTGTTAGCTGTTTGATGGACGGATAAAAGTGGAAGTCTTTCTGGTGACGCCAAGACTGGATGTGTTGGCGCGCAATGTCATGCATCGCCTGCATGTAGTGCACGAGTGCATCCCGTTTAAATGCACTTTGCATCATTCTACGGTGCAGGCGGTGTTCATCGAAGTCCATGAGCATCAGGCCGCGCGAGAACAGTCGTCCAATCGAATGGTCCCAACCACCGGCGCTGGAGAAATTCTTTTCGCGGTCCTGAAGCACCAACTGCAGCGCGTCCGCACCGGTCAGTGCGACAGTGCGCTGGCCAAGAAAACGGATCCGATAAGCTGCGCCGTAGGTGTCCCGCATACGCCGTGACATCCCGCGAGGGTCGGTCAGAAACTCGTACGCCAGACCGAAAAACGGCAGACCGTCCTCTCCAGGAATGTGCATCACATCGTCGCTAGCTCGAGTCCCTGCCGTTGATTTCAGCGCTTGCTCCGCCATCCTCCGCGTCCCCCGAAGTTCGATGATGCTTCGATATTAGGTTACTTGCTTGTTGACAACAAGTATTCTGAAGCGCAGCATTGCCCCCGCGTCTCTACCAAGATACGGACCCACTTTGACACAGCCCAAGACCGCATCGACCGTACAAAATACCGCTGGCAAGACGCAGGCGCAGCGTGTGGCGGCGTCGGACAAGGCCATGCTCGATGCGGCGATGGCGTTGATCCTTGAAAACGGGATGGACGGTACGACGCTGGCGGCCATCGGTGAGCGCGCCGGGTACAGCCGTGGGCTTGCTACTTACCGTTTCGGCTCAAAAGCCGGCCTTTTCCAAGAAGTTTCCAGCAATATCCAGCGACATTGGTCGGATTACATGACCGCGGCGGTCGGCGAGGATTCCGGAATCGACGCCTTATGCAACGCCGCCAGCGCCTTTCACCGCTTTGTGCTCGACTTCCCTCAGGAAATTCGCGTCCTGCACATACTGTATTATGGCGGTGCGTCGCCAAATTCTGATGTGCGCGGGCTGGCCAAGCAGGCCTTTTCCCGCCAGGTGGCTGACGCAGAACGCTGGGTAGAGGACGGCCTTGCGTCCGGATCGATTCGGGAGGACGTCGATCCACGGTCCATCGCGGCTCAGTATGTCGCGCACATCGCCGGCCTTACCTACATCTGGTTGCTAAACCCCGGGGACATTGATTTCACTCGGATTCACCAAGACTTTATCCGCACGTTGCGTGAGCGACTGGCGGCCTGACCATCCATAGGGAGACTCACAATGGCTGACGCCTTTGTTTATGACCATGTACGCACGCCGCGGGGGCGCGGCAAAGCCAGCGGTTCGCTGCATCCCATCACGCCGGTCGAATTGACCTCGCAAATGCTGTCGTCCTTGCGCGACCGCAATGAACTGGATACCAGTTACCTCGACGACGTTGTGCTCGGTTGTGTGTCGCCGGTGGGCGAGCAGGGCGCCAATATCGCGCGTGTCAGTGTCCTCACTGCCGGCTACGAACAAAACGTACCGGGCAAGCAGCTCAATCGTTTTTGTGCGTCCGGACTTGAAGCGATCAACACAGCCGCATCGCAGGTCATGGCGGGTCAATCTGATCTTGCGATCGGTGGCGGCGTTGAATGTATGTCGCGTGTTCCGATGGGTTCGGATTCCGGCGCAATGGCCGCCGACCCGCGCGTCGCGTACGACACCTATTTCGCGCCACAGGGCATCAGTGCCGATTTGATTGCGTCCAAGTACGGATTCTCGCGCGACGATGTCGACGGCTACGCCGTAGAAAGCCAGAAGCGCGCCGCGAATGCGTGGGAGCAGGGCTACTTCAAGAATTCGGTTGTGCCCGTTGTCGACCGGTTGGGCATGACGGTGCTCGATCACGACGAACATATGCGTCCAGGTACGACCAAAGATGATCTGGGTAACCTGAATCCGGCGTTTGTGATTCCTGGTGAGCAAGCCGGCTTCGATGCTGTTGCACTGCAGCGCTATCCGGAAGTCGAGGCGATTCATCACGTACACACGGGCGGCAACTCCAGCGGTATCGTTGATGGCGCAGCAGGGGTGCTCATTGGCAGCAAGGATATTGGCGACGCGTTGGGCCTCAAACCCCGTGCGCGGATTAAAGGCTTTGCGTCAATCGGTACTGAACCCACCATCATGTTGACCGGCCCAGCACCCTCCGCCGAGAAGGTGTTGAAGCGTTGCGGTATGACGACCAACGACATCGACCTGTTCGAGCTCAACGAAGCGTTCGCATCCGTGGTGCTGCTGTTTATGCAACAACTGGACGTCGACCACGACAAGATCAACGTGAATGGTGGCGCAATCGCTATGGGGCATCCATTAGGTGCAACCGGCGCGATGATTTTCGGCACTGTGCTGGATGAGCTTGAGCGTCGTGACCAGTCGACTGCACTGATCAATCTTTGCGTTGGCGGCGGCATGGGTACCGCAACCATCATCGAGCGCGTGTAAGCGCCCGTCATACTTGAGGACAACACTATGAAAACGATTCGTTTTGAAGTCGACAGTGATGGGATTGCGCTGCTGACGATCGACGTGGCGGAGCGTTCAATGAACGTTTTGACGCCGGAGCTGCAAGCAGATCTTTCTGAGAGTATCGACAAGATTTCTTCGGACGATGCCATCAAGGGCGCGGTCATTACCTCGGCGAAATCCTCTTTCGTCGCTGGTGCTGATCTGATGTCGATGGTCAATGCCTACGAGGACGGTCGCTCAGCTGCTGAAAAGTACGAGTACGCTCGCGGCTTCCAGCAGATCCTGAGACGCTTGGAGACCTGCGGCAAGCCGGTCGCTGCGGCGATCAACGGCACCGCACTCGGTGGTGGTCTGGAAATCTGTCTTGCCTGCCACTACCGCGTCGCCGCGGATGTGCCCAAGTCGGTACTGGGTCTGCCTGAGGTACAAGTGGGCTTGCTCCCGGGCGGTGGTGGCACACAGCGTTTGCCTCGCCTGATTGGCCAGCAGGCTGCGTTGCAGCTAATGACGCAAGGCACACATTTGAAGCCCAAGGCCGCGCTTGAGCAAGGTATTGTTCATGACGTTGTTGCGCTCGATGATCTCGTGCCTGCCGCGAAGCGATGGGTGCTCGAGAAGGGCGATCCTGTGCAGCCGTGGGACAAGAAGGGCTTCAAGGTGCCGGGCGGCGCTGGTCTTATGCATCCGGGCTCTATACAGACTCTGATGGTAGGTAGCGCGTTGATCGCCAAGGAAACCAACCACAACTATCCAGCCCCGATCGCGATCATGTCTTGCGTCTACGAAGGCACAGTGTTGCCGATCGATGCTGGTCTTGATATCGAATCGAAGTACTTCGTGACGCTGCTGATGGATCCGGTGTCGCGCAACATGACGCGCACGTTGTTCATCAATAAAGGCGCAGCGGACAAGCTTGTACGACGTCCGCAGGGAATCGACAAGACCAAGGTAACCAAGCTCGGCATGTTGGGTGCCGGGATGATGGGTGCCGGCATCGCTTACGTGTCTGCCTATGCCGGAATGAAGGTGGTGCTGCTGGATCGCGATCGCGATGCGGCGGAAAAGGGCAAAGACTACTCCCGTGCGTTGCTGCAAAAACGTATAGATCGCGGCAAGATGGCGCCTGAGAAAGCGCAAGAGATTCTTGAGCGTATCGTCACCACGGATGACTATGCAGAGCTTGAGGGTTGCGAACTCGTTATTGAGGCGGTGTTCGAGGACAAAGGCATCAAGGCGGATGTCACGGCGAAGACCGAAGCGGTGATTCCTGAAGATGCGATTTTTGCATCCAACACTTCCACACTGCCGATCACGGGTCTCGCCGAAGCCTCACAGCGTCCCGAGCAGTTCATCGGTATTCACTTCTTCTCGCCGGTTGACAAGATGCCGCTGGTTGAGGTGATTTTGGGCGAGAAGACAGGAGATCGCGCGACAGCTGTTGCGCTCGATTACATCCAGCAGATCCGCAAGACACCGATCGTCGTTAATGACAGCCGAGGTTTCTACACTTCGCGTGTGTTTGGCACCTACACCAACGAAGGCATGACGATGCTATCCGAAGGCATCTCGCCCGCGTTGATTGAGAATGTGGCGAAACAAGCAGGCATGGCCGTCGGACCGCTAGCGGTGATGGATGAGGTGACGCTCGAGCTTGGCTATCACGTCGGCAAAGCCACGGCGGCTGCACTGGGCGACGATTACAAGCCGACCACAGGCTCGCCGGTCATTGAGCGATTCGTCGAAGAGCTCGATCGTCGGGGCAAGCGCTTTGGTAAAGGGTTTTACGACTACCCGGAAAACGGCAAGAAGCATCTATGGCCGGGACTGGCAGAAGTCTACCCATTGGCCGACCCACAGCCGTCGCCGGATGAGGTACGCAAGCGCTTGCTCTACGTGCAAGCGCTGGACACCGTCCGTTGTCTTGATGAGGGCGTACTGACCCACCCGGCCGATGGTGATATCGGCTCCATTCTCGGGTGGGGTTTCCCGCCGTATACGGGTGGCACACTCTCGTTGATCGAGACGGTAGGGTTGCAGACTTTCGTTGATGAGTGCGACCGAATGGCGGCCGCTTACGGTGAGCGCTTCGCCGTACCGGACAGCCTTCGCGAGCAAGCAAAAGCGGGCCGTGGTTTTTACGCTGAAGACAGCGTGGCCGCGCGAAGCGCAGCGTAGGAGCTGTCATGAGCGATGACACGGTGGTGTTGTACGAGGTCAGTGGTGCTGTCGCAACGGTCACATTGAATCGTCCGGACGCGATGAACAGTTTCGACCAGCAAATGCGGGCTGAACTCACTGATGCATTGCGCCGTGCGTCGAGCGATACCTCGATCCGCGCAGTTGTCCTGACAGGTGCCGGCAGAGGTTTCTCTGCCGGTGCCGATCTGACCGCAGGATTCCCGGAGGACAAGACGGTTGAGGCCCAGCTGCAACGGGAGTACCGACCGTCGTTCGACGAAATTCGAACAATGCCAAAACCGGTTATCGCGGCGATCAATGGTGCGGCGGCGGGCATCGGGATGTCCTATGCAATGGCGACCGATCTTGCCGTCATGGGCGAGGGCGCCTTCCTTTTGGCGCCGTTCTCCACGATCTCTCTGGTACCCGATGGCGGGGCAACGTGGTTGCTGCAAAAACAACTTGGATACCGACGCGCGTTTCAGCTAGCGGTCGAGGCTGAACGTATCGACGCACAGCGTTGTCTCGATTGGGGTTTGGTCAATCGGGTTGTGCCTAACGAAGATGTGCTTTCCGAAGCGCAAGCCTGGGCGCAAACGCTTGCCGCCCGAGCGCCACTCTCGTTGCAGGCGACCAAACGCACAATGCGTCATGCGGAGGCGGGCAGCTGGGAGTCCGCGTTCGACATGGAGGCGCAAATTCAAACGAGCCTGATTGGTTCAGAGGACAACGTTGAAGGTGTCGCTGCATTTTTTGAGAAGCGGCAACCACAGTTCAAGGGCAAATAAAGAGGTCGCCGGCAACGCGACCTTTCAGCAGAGTAAATGACGGGGAGTCATCATGGAACGTAATTGCTATAACGAAGATCACGAGATGTTCCGCGACGCGGTGCGTCAGTTCATGATCAATGAGATCGGTCCGCATGCGGAGGCGTGGCGTGAGGCGGGCATCGTCGATCGCGAAGCGTTCAGAAAGGCCGGCGAGCAGGGGCTTTTGTTGATGTGGGCGGATGAGCAATACGGCGGTGCTGGCGTTAAGGATTTCCGCTACGAGCAAGTCCTGATCGAGGAGCTCACTAAACATGGGGATCCCGGTTTCTTTATGACGCTGCATTCGCGGCTGGTTGCGCCCTATATCGGAGAGCTCGGCACGGAAGAGCAGAAAGCACGTTGGCTGCCGAAGTGCGTATCCGGCGAGAACATCCTTGCGATTGCGATGACAGAACCCGGCGCCGGAAGTGACGTCGCTGGGATGAAGACACGAGCGGTCGATGCGGGCGACCACTGGGTACTCAACGGATCGAAAACCTACATCTCCAATGGCATCAACGCAGACCTGATTCTCGTGGCCGCGCGGACCACCGATGCATCACATGGGCTGGGCTTATTCGTTGTTGAACGCGGAATGGAAGGATTTGAGCGTGGCAGAAATCTGAAGAAGATGGGGCTAAGCGCGCAAGACACCGCCGAGCTGTTCTTCAACGACGTCAAGATTCCGAAAGAAAACGTACTCGGCGATCCGACAAGAGGATTCTATTACCTGATGCAGTTCCTCGCTGAGGAGCGCCTACTTGGTGCGGCTGGCTATGTCGCTGCTGCCCAGCATGCGTTCGATATCACGATGGACTTCATCAAAGAGCGCAAGGCATTTGGACAGACCATTGCCGATTTCCAAAACACGCGCTTCAAGATGGCTGACATGCGCACGGAAATCGATCTTGCACAGGTGTTCCTTGACCGTTGTGTTGAAGAGCACAACGCCGGCAAGTTGACCGCCGAACTGGCAGCGCAAATCAAACTGTACGGCAGTGAACTGGAAGGTCGCGTCATGGATGCCTGTGTGCAGCTGCATGGCGGCGCCGGATACATGGACGAGTACAAAATTTCACGGATGTTTACCGATGCACGCATCTCCAGAATCTACGCGGGTTCGTCGGAAATCATGCGAGAGATCATCGCCCGTTCTATCGGCCTCGATCCGCGTGCGAAGAAGCCGAAGGCTGTCGACAACAAGAAGCAGCAAGACGCCGCTTAGCGAGCAAGCAACCACCAGGCGGGTCCGCCGTTCGGGCTCTCCTGGTGGTCTAGCAGTGCGTGCGTGGCTGACTGTTCGCTGATCCAGCTCGACACCGCCGAAAACTCCGATATACCACCGGCATGGCCGCGATATGCCATGACGCTCAATACGCCATTGTCGCTGAGCAAGTCTATTGCGCCCGCAATCGCGGTCAGTGTCGTTTCCGCGTTGGTCGTTAGTGTCTTGTCACCTCCAGGAAGATAGCCGAGATTAAACACGATCGCGTTCACGCGCCCGTGTGCTGCCTCATCGATTCGCGAGGGCAGATTGACGTGGCTGTCGCAAATCAATGAAACACGGTCGAGTAGCTGTCTTGAGGCTAACCGATACTCTGTTGCTGCTATTGCGCGCTGTTGAATGTCGAAAGCGTAGACGTGGCCGGTTTCGCCCACGCACCTGGCCAGGAAGCTTGTGTCATACCCATTGCCGGCGGTGGCATCGACCGCGATACCACCCTCAGGTATGTGTTGTCGCACAATTTGATGTGCAATCTGTGTGAGCTTCATGAATGATCGATACGCTGCCTGTAATCAAACCTAGCAGGAACTTCGCTGTCGTTCACGATTTGCTCGGCCAAAAGCTCGCCCAAGCTGGGCGCGTAAAGGCTGCCTTTCGAACCAAGACCGTTGAATATCCACTGTGGGTTTAAAGCGTCCAAGCGACCGATCACGGGCTTGCGACCCTGGACGATCGGTCTTACGCCCGCGCGCTGGCCTGTGATCCTATAGGGCACATCGAGAACGGCATCCAATGTCTTTGCGATCTCGTCGCGTGCCTGGTTTGTTGGCTTACCGTCAAGCACATCCCAACTATAGGTTGCTCCTGCCAGTAACTGACCATCGCCGTCCGGTGTGACCCAAATACCGCGTGCGTGGAGTGTGCCGGGTAACCTCAACTCATCAGAGTGAATCACCACAATTTCACCTTTCGCCGGTCGCCACTGTAGTGCTTGTGCTCGGTTGGCTTGTGATTCGTGAAAGCCGCAACACCACACTACCGGGCCGTGGATGATGTTGGGCGTGGAATTCAGCATCTCGTGCGTCTCGGAAAGTGCCCGCCAAGATGCGCTCAGGTAAGCACGTGTATCCAGCCTCGCGGCGAGCGGCATTAGCAGCGCTTGTCCGAGCGCTCGGAAACCCGACCAATTGAACGTGTCCCCTTGCCGCATTAATTCAAGCGGAGACTCTGTCGGGCGGTCGAGGGCCGCGATCTCTCGCTCAGACTCGAGCAGTCGGAGCGCCGGACGTTCGAGAAGGCAGGGCACATCTGTCAGGCGTTCGATCGATCGATAATGTCCAACCGCGCGTTTCCGCAGATTTAGAAAATCACTCTCGGGTTTGAGCTTCTTGCCAGTAACGGGTGTGATCAGCCCTGCAGCGACCTTCGATGATGCGCCATCCAGATCCGCGTCGAATACACGCAGGCGCAGTCCGCGCTCATGAAGTGCCCAAGCGATCGCTGCGCCCGCGAGGCCGAATCCAACAATGGTGACGTCGACAGATGTCTTCAAAGGTGCTGATCGTTGCTGATTACATACCGCACGGACTGTCAGGGTCGGGTTCGTGTTTCAAACCAGTCGACGCCGTCGTCATCACGTCGCACTGTCAGTACATCGCGGTCGACGAGGTAGTTGAGGTGTGCGCGGGCCTCACCTGTCGCCATAATCAGATTGCCGTCGTTGATTCGGCTTCGGAACAACAGTTCAAAGGTGTCCACAACACGCTGCGGCTCGCGGCACAAGTCTTGTAGTCCGTTTAGGTTATCGTCGTGCTCGTCAATTAACGCCTGCAATCGAGCGGGCGCACCACGGAATGGTTTGCCATGTGACGGCAAGACCAGCGTCTGGTCATCGAGCAGCGCCTTCAGCTTGCGGCAGCTGCTGATCCAATGCCCTAGTGGATCACTGTCAGGCTCTGTGGGCCACACACTGACGTTAGACGAAATCGTCGGCAATAGCTGGTCACCAGCGATAATCATGTTCCGGCGTTCATCATAGAGTGACACGTGTTCAGGGCAGTGACCGCTGGTGGTCACCGCACGCCACTCGTGCCCGCCAATGTGGAAGACGTCATCTTCATAAATTCGGCGATAGGCATCGGGCATTGTGTAAACGGCACGCCCGAACATACCGAACTTGTCCTTGTAACGTTGCAAAGCGTCTTCATCGAACCCTGCACTGCGGTAGAACGTGACGCCGGCTTCCGGTGCGTCCTTGCCCGTATCGGCGACCAGGACCCTGCACATCAGATATTCCGCGCGGGACATGTAAAGCGGCACGTCGAGTTGTTCGACCAGCCAGCCCGCGCTACCGACATGGTCGGGGTGCATGTGCGTGACAATGACGCTCTTAACATCCCGTCCATCGAGCAACTGCGTCCAGAGCTCGCGCGTCTCTTTGCTGTTCAGTCCCGTATCGACAATTGTCGTGGCGTCGGGTGTCCCGAGTAGCCAAAGATTGATGTGCCCCAACATGAAGGGCAGCGGCATCCGAAGCCACTCCAGCTCGTCGGCCAGAGACACAGTCTCACCAGGCTTGGGAGGTTCAATTTCTGAGTAGAACAATTCGCTTTTGGCGACTGCCATGATCGATATCTCTTTCGACGCATGACTTGCGTCGGTTAAGGACCTGCAGCCATTATATCGGTGGGGACCATTGGAGGGGGAAACAATGCATCCAAGCGTGCACGCGAAGTCGCGGCCGGATCATCCGGCGATCATCATGGCGAGTACAGGCGATCGCCTGACTTACGCAGAAGTCGACAAACTATCCAACCAATACGCCCAGCTGTTTCGTAGTCTCGGGTTACAGCCGCGCGATCACATCGCAATTTTTCTCGAGAACTGCCTCGAGTACTTGCCCTTGGTTTGGGGGGCGCAACGCACCGGGCTCACCTACACGCCGATCAGTACGCACCTTCTTGAGCATGAGGTTGCGTATATCCTCGATAACAGCGGAGCCAAAGTCCTCATCACCAGCGAGCGACTGGCGCGGGTTGCCTCTGAGGCAAGAAGCACTTCACCGGGTGTTGAGCAGGCATTCATGTTGCGTGGTGAATCGAACGGCTTTGTTTCCCTCGAAGCGGCCGTCGCGGACATGCCCACTACTCCTGTCGCAGACGAAGAGGCCGGGGCGGTCATGATGTACTCGTCGGGCACGACCGGACTGCCGAAAGGCGTATTGATGGCGCGCCCACCCAACACGCCGATCACAGAGCACTCCAAAGTCGCGCTGGCGTTAGTCAGCAATTTTGGCATTGGTACTGACTCCGTGTACCTGTCTCCGGCACCGCTATACCATGCAGCACCGCTCACCTTTAACACGATCTCCATGGCACTCGGTGGGACCAGTGTGATCATGGACAAATTCGATCCGGAGGCTGCGCTCGCCGCGATTGAGCGATATGGTGTGACGCATAGCCAGTGGGTACCGATCATGTTCGTGCGCATGTTGAAACTGCCTGAGTCGGTGCGCGATAAGTACGATGTCTCTTCGCAGCAAATCGCGATCCATGCGGCGGCGCCTTGTCCGGTCGAGATCAAGCAACAGATGATCGACTGGTGGGGACCACGACTGTTTGAATATTACGCGTCGACGGAAGGAGCAGGATTTACGGCGATCGACTCGGCAAACTGGTTACAACACCGCGGGTCTGTCGGTGTGCCAGTGGGTTGCGAGATTCGCATTCTCGACGATGATGGTGAGGACGTACCGACCGGAGATGTCGGTACCGTCTACTTCTCAGGAAACGATCAACCGTTCCACTATCACAAAGAGCCGGAAAAAACGGCGCAGTCCTTTACACAGGACGGGTGGGCAACGGTCGGCGATGTCGGCTACCTCGATGACGATGGTTTTCTGTACCTCACCGATCGCAAGCACTACATGATCATCACCGGTGGTGTGAACGTGTATCCACAGGAAATTGAAAATGCCCTGGTGACGCATCCTGAGGTGGCAGACGCGGCCGTTTTCGGATTACCCGATCCGGAATTCGGTGAGCGAGTCCACGCAGTGGTCCAGCCAATGAATCAAGCGATTGATCAAGCATCGTTAGAAGGGCGCCTGATTGCGTTTCTTAGGGATCGCCTTTCACACATCAAAGTGCCAAAGGCCATCGACTTCGATCCGGAGCTTCCGAGACACGACAACGGAAAGCTTTACAAGCGTCGGTTACTGGCGCGATACCAGTAACCGTCTGTGGGTTGAACCATAAGCTGAGATTTCATCTCGAAGAGACGCATAAGTTGATATTTTCGCCAGACGGCTCTCGGGTCAGGAATGACTGCCGAACTCGGCGACCGCTCACAGCGCGATACCCGAACCTAGGGCGGTCGCGGTGGAGATATGCTCGACGACTGCAACTGACCCATAAGAGACGCTCGCGCTGTACGGTCGACTCAGGATAAACCAATAACTTACGCGGACAGTCAAATTGACATTCTATACGTCAATGACGTATAGTTTGTTTTGTGAACCACCGTCTATTCATTGAATCGCATGTCTTTACTAAGCACGTCGGCGATTATTTGGACGATGAGCAATATTCTGCTTTGCAAGTTCACATGCTGGAGCACCCCAAAGCGGGCCCTGTCATTCGTGGCTCAGGGGGTGTGCGAAAGCTCCGATGGAGCGTCAGTGGCAAGGGTAAAAGCGGCGGCGTACGAGTGATCTATTATGTTCCAGACGGGGACTCGTTCTGGATGTTAACGATCTACGGCAAAGGGGATGTGGATAGTATTCCTGGACCAATGCTGAGGAAGATCAAAGAGGCGATGAGCAATGGCTAAGCGGGATATCGGACAAGAAATTCTAGACTCGATAAACGAGATCAAGGCTGGTGATGTAGGCCGCGTACATGTCTATCTCACGCCTGAGCAAATCAAAGCTGTACGAGAAAAGGTGGGCGTATCCCAGAGTGCATTTGCTGCGATGTTGAACGTCTCGACTCGCACACTGCAGGAATGGGAGCAAGGACGACGTCAACCAAATGGACCGGCCCGCTCATTGCTTGCCGTGGCCGCAAAACGACCCGATGTCATTCAGGAAGTGTTCGCTGCCTAGCTGCACCCGATTCGGATGTCAGGTATTGGCCGTGAATCGACGCCCGAATCCCCTCTGCTACGATGACGGTCGCTGACCCAAACGGCAAGCCTGGATTTCGCAGAGCACTTAAGGCGAGTCCAAGTTCAATCGATTATTCGTACGGGAAAAATGAAAGGTGGAGAATCCTATAGTCGATCGCACTGATGTCAGCGGACGCACCGGATTCTCTATGTTTGCGTTGGCTGCAGTGTATTCAGCTGTTGTTGTCGCCTTCACTATCTTCTTCGACTATCGCGCGCATGTTGTCGGAGGGTTCGCGGCACTTGTCGCCCTTGTGATCGCCTTTATGTGTACACTCGCTCTGGCCCCCGTCTTTTTCTGGGCTCGGGGAAACATCAGCGAGATCGCGTACTTTTTGCTGCACCTGTTTGTTGGCCTTGGTATCGGCGCGTACCGAGCGGCAAAGAACCCGTACGCAACAGACTGGCGGGATCTAATTTTGGTCCCGGAAAGCCTTATCGTTGTTGCGGCCTCGCTATCTGCTTGGTTGTTCGTCGTCGTGACGGTTTCTCCACGAAGACCTCTCCGGCGAAGACCGGAAAGCTGGAAAAACCCCGGTAGAGTTGGGTTGCTTCTGGTCTTTCTCGTGTTGCCTGCACCTGTCATGGTCTCAAAATCCGCCACAGACCCATCCTGCCACAACACGTTCCGAGGCGGACGAATCTCAGCTAGACCTGAGCTTCGCTTGCGGTTCCAGCTTTCCGAGCGCGACCGAGCAAGAATAGACATGCTCTACGATGAGTTCGCCCATTCGCACGAACTCAGCGTGAGAGCACACCCGTATGTCCCAGAATCTCAGCAGCGATCACTCTGCAATGACGACGTTGTATTCAGCTCTGGAGGTGTTTTCGAGGAAGGCCGGCATGGCCTCTCTGTATATCCGCACGAAGATGCGGGAGACTGGGGACCTCTTGCAGGAAGTTTGGTCTGCTTTCTGGAGCAAAACGTAGAGAGCGACATTCACTACACTGGAGCCGATGGTGAGCAGATCGACCGACCTGGGTTTCTCCTCGAATCGTGTCGCGGAACGAATGATTTTTAAGCCAACTGATGAAAGCGAAGCTTCAATTATCCGGGTCATCCGCGAGTTTTTCAGGAGTGACTCTACATGTCAGGCTTGGTGATTGACCGCGGACCGCCTCCCCAGTCAACAGGTCAATACTGACTGAGTGACCGTTGAGATCATAGAGGTACAGCTTCTCTTCAAACAGCTCAATTGGCAGGCTCGGACAATACCATGGCTTTCTGGGTAAACAGTCTGCATTAAAGCTCGAGTAATCGACATCCAGATGATCGATTTTGAAACGTAACGAACCATCCGGAGAGTAGACCTCAATCGTATGAAAGAATCCCTCCTCGTTCCTTATCGGTCCTACAACTACGCTCCCATTGCTCGAAACATGTAATTCGCTGTCCGACACAGGGAAGTAGTATATGAAGAGGTCATCGAACTGCTCCACATATTTATCGTTCTCCCGTTTGAAAATTTCAATTTTCGTTTGCCGCTCCGCAATCAGAACCTCGTCGTCTTCTTCATCGTTAGGCCAACCGGACGTCGCAACAACAATGAAGTTACCGTCAAAATCTGAAACCGCACGAGTTTCACCCAGCTTCGGTTTTTTTCCTACAAACGGATTGCAAAATGGGTCCATTGCTCGTACCCCAATGAGCTCCTCTTGTGCGATAGCTGGGGTCGCAACCAGGCAGACCACGACGAACACCAGTACCGGCCGGCACACTCCTGAAGAGGAAAAGTGACCTAGATTGCGAATTTCAATCATTACTTTCTACCGTCCAAACGTTCGATGCGGCCTGGGAACTCTAGACACTCTTCATGGTGATAATTGTAGATGACCATGCGAGTTGCAAGATGGGCAAGGACCGCTCTTGGCCGAGTGGTTTGGCCCCATAAAATCGGACCAGTTGTTTGGGGTCTCGGCGGCTGGTTCTGGCCGAATCGAGCAACCGAGGCGACCTCAGGTAAACTGGTCGTCGCTGACCCTTTGCAGTCGCTCGTAGGATTAGTCGTTTTATCCTCTGATGACGATTGAGATACAGCAAAGGCACCACATCTCGTTGCGGTAGACAGTCAGGTTGTTCGATCAATCTTGTCTGGTCTCCATGACTTGCCAACTGTAACAAAGCCGCTCCGTCTTTGAGTCTTGATTAGGCTCTGCACACCAAGCCAATGCTGCGTGACCTCCGCCAAGGGCGTGAACTCTGGGACGCAAAAACCATCGCATATGTCTTCAATGCAGTGCTTTGCACGGTCAGACATCAGTACAAAGAAGGCATATTCTTGTAAGACAAATATATCAGAACCGTCCCATTCATCATTCACAAAGAAGAACCCCTTCACCTCAAAATCATCGGCGTCATAAGGGTTATCACAAGGAATAACGGTGACGCGGTGTGGATCAAATGGTCCAGCTCTCCCGCAAATTGAAATCAAAGAGTAAGCGTCGTTGATGTCGGTACTCTCCAATGCAACAGGCACCGGACTCCAGCCAGTGAGTGTTTCAAGCTCTGGCAGAAACTCGTTTCGAATCCCTTTGAGCGGGATTGTCGTTGTCCCTGCGAGCGGACTAGGAGCTTTTCCGCGAGCTCTTTCTAAGGTGGCTCTTATAGGCGTGTCAGCCAAAAAGCCGCCGCGTGCGAGATGAGTCTGTTCTTCAAATCCAAGTCTCACGTCCAAATGGTCTACACCACCGTCAGGGAACCCCAGGAACACATACAATCGTTCGTAATCAATGCGTCTAGTAATGAGTCTCTATCCCATGTCGCCAAGCCCGACTTCTACCGTACCGCAATACTGCGTATCTTCTTGGGTGATACGGCCTTAGAACCACCGACACTCTCGATGGTAACAACTGTAGAAGACCGGGTGAGGTGCAAGGTGGCCAACGTCCGCAATTGGCCGATCCCGGCAGCACGTAGGATTACCGGTTCGGACACTAAGTTGTAACTCGGCACACCAATGGACAATCGTAAATTAGTTGGGAATTTTCACACTCAGATACTCGAAGAGTGTCAGAAGCGCCTTAGTCGAAAGCTGACGTCTTACGAAGAGCGTTTCGTCACGAGCCGCGGTAGTTTCATAGCTCTGGAAGTGATTGAGGATACTGTGAACTCGATGCGCGGCGCAGAGCTGGAAGCCTATCTGAGCTCAGAGAATGAGTAGCAATTCGATGAGCGCTACTGGCTGACTCCTATAGCACGCAGAATGGCTGCTATCATCACTGCTATTGAACGAGAGCGTATCCGCCCAATCGCGGCATACAAACGTAGATTCCAATGAGCAACTTTCTTCAAGTGATTTTTCCCTATAAGTACGAAGGTGTTTGGGTCTTCGATGACGAATCGAAGGCGTTGGACAAAGAACCCTTCGTTTTTGGAGCTGATGACATTATAGATTGGATGGTCGCCGATATTTCGGACTCCAGTGCTGGATTCAAATTGCTGTTCTCGCATGGGCCGTTTCCGGGCTACCAGGCCCACGGAGAGTGGGTGAGAGAGGAGATGGAAGGCAACTGGTACCGCTTGGTCGAGCATGACTTGGAGGGCTGGCTCTGTCCCGCGCTTCTAAAGTACTTCGACAGCCCCCCACGTAACATCTACGCGAAGGCCGAAGCGAAGAGCGAATAATGGCGGCATTCTGGCCGAATGCCGACATTCGCTCTCGCACCATAGGAGCGGCTGGTCTAGTAAGGATGTGCCGTTAAGCGACAAGATGATCTAGACAATGTCCACACCCAAAAAAAATAGCCCAGTGACAGGGCCCTGGAAAGGGGCGTCTCTGGGCTAAGTGGTTTTGTTCTGCAGATCAGATGGTCATTGCGTCAACGAATTCGTTGACCGTAGTCGCTTCAAGTGTGGACTGATCGGAGCACATCTCGATAATGCGCGCAGTCTGTGCCGCCGGAAAGCGAGTGGCCAGATTTCGAGCGAACTTTGCCTCAAGTACAGGAATGCCTTCCTCACGCCTGCGCTTGTGGCCAATCGGGTATTCGATCTCGATGCGTTCCGTTTTGCTGCCATCCTTAAAGAACACCTGCATCGCGTTGGCGATCGAGCGCTTGTCCGGTTCGTGGTATTCGCGGCTGTATCGTTCGTCTTCCTCAACGACCATCAGTTCGCGCAGTGCGTCTACGCGCGGATCCGCCGCTACATCGTCCTCGTAGTCTTCCGCGACAAGGTTGCCTTTTAAGAGACCGATCGCGGCCATGTATTGCAGGCAGTGGTCCCGATCTGCCGGATTGTTCAGCTTGCCTTCTTTCGAGATGATTCGAATAGCTGACTCGTGAGTCGTCAAAACGATACGGTCGATTTCATCGATTCGATCGTGTACAGCCGGGTGCAGACGAACGGCGGCCTCGACTGCGGTTTGTGCGTGAAACTCCGCGGGGAAGGAAATCTTGAAGAGCACTTGCTCCATCACGTAGCTGCCGAATGGACGCTGGAACGAAAACGACTTCCCTTTAAACGATACGTCGTAGAAACCCCAGGTCGGTGCCGTCAGCACACTGGGGTAACCGATTTCACCTTTCATCACGAGCATGGCGAGTCGCACAGCGCGACTGGTCGCGTCACCGGCAGCCCAAGATTTCCTCGGACCCGCATTCGGTGCGTGTCGGTACGTTCGAAGGCTGGATCCATCCACCCACGCATGAGAGAGGGCATCAATAATCTGATCGCGGTTGCCGCCTAGCATCTTTGTGACCACCGCCGTTGATGCAACGCGCACCAGCAGCACATGGTCGAGTCCCACTCTGTTGAAGCTGTTGTCGAGTGCGAGTACACCCTGAATTTCGTGGGCCTTGATCATCGCAGTGAGCACATCGCGCATGGTCAGCGGTGCTTCACCTGCAGCCACGCGTTGCCGACTCAGGAAATCAGCGACCGCGAGAATACCGCCAAGATTGTCAGACGGGTGACCCCACTCGGCGGCCAACCAGGTATCGTTGAAATCCAGCCAACGAATCATGCAGCCGATGTCCCAAGCGGCCTTCACCGGGTCCATAACGTGTTGCGTTCCGGGTACTCTCGCACCGCCAGGCACGACAGTGCCGGGTACGATGGGGCCGATGTGTTTTGCACACTCGGGGAATGACAACGCGAGGAATCCACAGCCGAGCGTGTCCATCAGGCAATGGCGCGCGGTCGTATAGGCGAGTTCGCTGTCGATTTCGGCGTTCGCGACGTAGTCGGCGATGGCGACCAGCTCCTGATCGGGATCCGGTCGAACGTTGGTCTCTACTCGATTACTCATTAGTGTTTCCTGTTAACTCGATCGTTTATCGAGCGGTACGTAACTGCGTGCGTCCGGGCCGACATAGTCGGCACTCGGGCGGATGATTCGATTGTTGCTGCGTTGCTCCATCACATGCGCTGTCCACCCACTGGTTCGCGACATCACGAAAATGGGTGTGAACAGTTTTGTGGGGATCTGCATGAAACGGTAAGCGGAGGCGTGGAAGAAATCGGCGTTTGGAAATAGCTTTTTCTCATTCCACATGAGCGTTTCGATCGCTTCGGAGATTGCAAATAGCTTGTCGTCGCCGACCGCATCCGATAGTGCTTTTGACCAGCGCTTGATTAGTGCGTTTCTGGGGTCACTCTCTCTGTAGACGGCGTGACCAAAGCCCATGATCTTGTCCTTGCGCTCGAGCATGCCGAGGATTCCGGACTTCGCATCTTCAACGCTCGAGAAGCCATCGATCAATTCCATCGCCGCTTCGTTGGCACCACCGTGCAGCGGACCGCGCAGCGAGCCGATTGCGCCGGTGACGCACGAGTGCATGTCCGACAAAGTTGATGCACATACTCGAGCCGTAAAGGTGGATGCGTTGAACTCGTGTTCGGCATACAGAATTAGTGACACGTCCATCACGCGTTTGTGCAGTGCTTCAGGCGTCTGTCCGTGAAGCAAAGTCAGGAAGTGTTCGGCGATATTTTCGGCTTCCACTTCTGTGTCGACGCGCACGCCGTCATGCGAGAACCGATACCAGTAGGCGATGATGCCAGGCAGGGTGGCAAGGAGGCGGTCCGCGATGTCTTGCTGTTCCTCGAAGCTGTGTTCGGGCTCGAGGTTGCCGAGCATCGAGCAACCCGTTCGCATCACGTCCATCGGATGTGCCGATGCAGGAATGCGTTCGAGCACCTCGCGTAACGCGGCCGGCAATTTCCTCAGGCCCGACAGTTTTTCCTTGTAGCCGGCAAGTTCGGTCGCCGAGGGAAGTTCGCCATGAAACAACAGCCAGGCAACTTCCTCGAACGTGGAGTGCTCTGCCAGTTCGCTGATGTCATAACCGCAATAGGTGAGTCCGCTGCCGGATTTCCCGACAGTACACAACCGTGTCTCACCGGCGCTTTGACCCCGAAGTCCTGCGCCACCAAGTTTCTTATCAACCATAGTCTTCTCAGTTCTGCATGAATTGTGTGAATTTCAGCCTTGATCGTTTGAGCCGAACAAGGCGTCCAGTTTCTCTTCGAATGCGTGGTAATCGAGAAACTCATAGAGTTCCTCACGCGTTTGCATTTGCGCCAGCGCCTCTGCCTGCGTGCCGCGTTCTCTGATCTCGCGGAACATCTTGAGTGCCGCCTGATTCATTGCTCGGAAAGCGGAGAGCGGATATAGCGCCATCCGAATACCGACCGATTTCAGCTCGTCGATGGTGTATAGCGGCGTCATCCCAAACTCGGTCAGATTCGCAAGTACCGGAATTTGCACAGTCTCTGTGACCTTTCGATAGAGTTCGATGTCGGTCATCGCTTCGGCGAAAATCGCGTCGGCGCCTGCTTCTTGATATCGATGGATGCGTTCCAGCATCGGCTCCATGCCCTCCACGGCAAGCGCGTCAGTTCTGGCCATGACCACAAAATCCTCGTCTGTCTTTGCGTCGACAGCAGCCTTGATCCGATCGGTCATTTCGTCGGCGCTCACGAGCGACTTGTTCGGTCTGTGGCCGCAGCGTTTCTGACCCACCTGGTCTTCGATGTGCACGGCTGCAACACCTGCCGCCGTCATTTCCCGGATCGTCCGTGCGATATTGAATGCGCCGCCCCAACCGGTGTCGATGTCGACCAGTAACGGCGTTGGTGTCGCAGCAGTAATCCGACGTGCATCCTCCAGCACATTGTCCAAAGAGGTCATGCCGAGATCCGGCAGTCCGTAACTTGCATTGGCGACACCGGCACCTGAAAGATAGATTGCACGGAACCCGGTGGCCGTTGCCATCATCGCGGCGTAGGCGTTGATCGCGCCGACGATTTGCAGCGGTTGTTCCGCCTCAAGTGCTGCCCTGAAGCGTGCACCTGCGCTTGTGTTGCTCATGGTGTTGTCCTCCTTGTGCGCGCTAGAGCTCCCCGTTATGCCAACGGGCGTCGCGCGTCTCTATGTTTTTTCGAAGTCCCGATTCGAACCCTAATCTCAATGACTCATCGACCGCCCCGTGCGGTATCTCCACCACCGTGTTTCCGCTGGTGTCGCAAATCACTGTCCTCGGTCCATTGTCCCGCCACAGGTGAATCATCCGAACCAGCCAATATAGGCTGAGAAGGGAAAGTGCCGGCGCGAGTAGCGGCAGGTCTGCACTGAATGCCGAGAAGTGCACGATCGCCGCCAACGCGAGCGTCAGCAAAAAGTGACGGCACGGATGGTGCAGCACTGAGAGATCGTATGCCTCAAAAACGAACAGGGGGTTTAACAGCAAAAGGTCGTGCCTCTCGACACGCTGTTGTCTGCCCAGTCTCGCTTCAATGGCGAGCATGGCGTCACCATAGCGCAGTGTGTACTGGCGCCAAGCTCGTCGGAACTGGAGCGTTTTTCGCGGCGCCTTCAGCGGGGTGATGTTACTGAGGTTGGTTTTGTCCATAACGTCTCAGGCGTGCACCGGTGGTAGTGCGTCCCGCCACGGTGCTGCTTCCTCGAGTTGGTAGGCCAGTTGCAAAAGCGCAGCATCACCATCGATCGCGGTGGAAAGCTGCGCACCGATAGGTAATCCCGATTCGCTGCGTCCCGCAGGAACCGACATCGCCGGTGTGCCGGCGACGTTGTGAGTCGCTGTGAAACTCGCAAATTCGGTTACTCGCTCGGAAAGCAGATCAAAATCTAACGCTGGATCCAAATGACCGATTTCCGGTGCCGTTGTTCCCGTTACCGGAGACAACCAAGCGTCGTACTCTTCGAAGAACTCGGCCACTTCACGTTGGTAAAGGCTGAAGAAGGCTAGTGCATTATCCATGGCCGAGGCCGGGAGTTTGCCGTACCGCTCCGCCAACGTGACGGTCGCCGGCTCGAGCAAGCCTGTTGCCAACACATCACCACCCGTCTCCTCGGCGATTTGCTGGACGATGGGAAAAACCCCTGCGCCCCAGAGTGTAAACAGGTGCCCGGCAAGCTCCGCGTTCGCGTGCGGAGTCTCCTCCGTCTCGATGATTTCATGACCAAGGGTTGTGAGGACGCGCGCCGTTGAACGAATAGCTCCGGCAATTTCAGCTGACGCTGGTCCTGCAGCGGTAGTCAGGCTGAGGGCGATCCGCAACGGCTTGGTTTTCTCTCGAGTCACAAAACCAACAGGCAGTAGTGGTCCGCCTTCCGTCTGTTCGGTAAGTGCAAGGATCAGCGCGCTGTCGCGCACAGAGCGGGTGAGCGCATGCTTCACCGAAATTGGCCAGGCTTGCGCGCTGTGTCCCTGATCCGGAAATCGACCGATGGATGGCTTTAGCCCGAACAATCCACATTGAGCAGCAGGTATCCGAATCGACCCACCGCCGTCACTGGCCTGTGCGGCTGGCACCATTCGTGCTGCCACGGCAGCGGCCGCACCACCGCTCGAGCCGCCCGGAGTGTGATCGGGATTCCATGGGTTGCGCGTCGGGCCATGGAGCTTCGGGGACGTTGAAGGTAGCAAGCCAAACTCTGGTGTGTTCGTTTTGCCAAGCACTACAAGCCCGGACTCGTCGATTCGATCGGTATACGGTGTCTGTCCGGTTGCGATCCGATCTCGATAGAGCGCAGAGCCGAATGTGGTTCGCATATCGCGGTACGGATTCAGATCTTTAAGTAAGTAGGGCACACCGGCAAGTGCACCCTCGGCAACCTCGGCTCGCGCGAGCGCTCGAGCATCGTCTCGGGTTATCACTGCATTTAACTGCTTGTTGACCGCATCAATTCGGTCGATTGCAGCGGCGACGAGCTCTTGTGCAGTCAGCTCGCCGGTGATCACGAGATCATGCTGGTCGATACAATCAAGGTCCGCGATGGATTGAACTGAAACCCCGCGTTGTTTGCCGCCGCAGCCGGTGGCTGCAGCAAGCCCGCCGAGCGCTAGCAGTCGCAGCAGATCACGTCGATGCACGCGTGACTCCCTGGTGGTAGATCAGGGCAGGGCGGTCAGGAGCAGCAGCGAAGTCGACCACCTCCGCGACGATGATCGTGTGATCGCCGGCCTCGTGCGTCGCTACGGTGCGTGCGTCGAATGTGGCACAAGCGTCGCGAACGGCCGGATTGCCGGCCGAGGTGGTCTGGAATCGATCATCGTCGGCGATTGCGTGTTGGCCCTTTCGAGCATAGTGCTCGCAGAGCGCTGCCTGACCCGCTGCGAGGACGCTAACCGAGAATTCCTGGCTCGCCATCCACAGGGAGTAACTGGATGATCCATGCTGGATGCACCACGAGATCAGGCGCGGCTCAAGAGACACAGAGACAAATGAACTTACCGTAATCGCAAACGGGGCTGAGTGCTCGACGCAACCCGGGCTGCTCACAATGCAGACTCCTGTGGGGAATTGTCCCAGCGCGCAGCGATAGGCTGCCGCATCCTCTTCGCGCGGCTTTCGGGTGCTTTCAGGCATCCCGATATTGTACCGAACTCGGGCTCGAGTTGGGGGTCGAAATAGGCGTTATGTCGTCGCCTTCGGATCGGGCGGTGGTATCATGCGCGGCTGATTTCAGAGGTAGTTGAGTGACGATGTCTAAACACGTGTGGAAATCGATTCCGAAGATGCTGCTCCTGCTGCTGGCGATCTTCGGCACCGCCTGTACTGACACGCCAGAAGAGGCGGCCGGCCAGGGCACTGTGCAGGCCATCAACGCGATCAGTGACGTCAGCTCTGTCGCATTCCTGATTGAGGAAACACAGCTTGAAAACGTGCTGTTCCTGCGGACAACGCCATTTAACGTGTTCGATGCACTCGAGTATGACTTCAATTTCGACTACGCGAGCGGTGTGACCGGTGACCAGGAGCGCCTTGCGTCGATCACACAGACGTTGGACGTCAACACCGCATACACCCTCGTGCTGCACGGGACGGCTGCGGCACCGAGAGTTACAGTTCTGCAGCAACCGGAGCGTGATTTTGCTGCTGGGAGCACCGTACTTGAAATCTGGTTCTCAAATTTCTCGACTACCGCGCCTGCCGTCGATTTCTATCTCGGTGCAGAGGGTTTTGACCCTGCGAGCGTCGCGCCGCTGGCGACAGGGATTGCACCTACGACGGCTTCGGCGACAGTTGAGATCGAAGCGCAGAGTGGCGAGTTCGTGGTGACGGAGACCGGCAATCCTGCAGCGGTGTTGTTTCGATCGGAACCGACCGGAGTGACAGCCGGCGAGACTTTGCTTATCACGCTTCTCGACGCTTCCAATGAGGTTTTGGGCGACTACGCACTGAGTGTCGGCGGCACCGTTAGTACAGGTCTGTTGATCGACGATCGCGCTTTGCCAGAGGCACAATTCAGCAACGCCTCGTTTTCGTCCGGACCGGTTGATATCTATTTGACCTCAGATCTGCAAAACCCATTGGCAACCAACGTTGGCCCTGGGGAGATCACGGCGCCAGTCATACTGGCGGAAGCCGACGACGGCGCCACCGTCAGCCTCTCAGTGACGCCTGCTGGGGATACCGGTGTCATTCTTGTGGAGCGAGAGCTGACAATCCTTGATGCACAAAACAGCATTATCTTTTTCACTGGACGACAGGCGGACGACAACACACTGTTGCTCGCACTTCCCAGCAATCAACGGGTGGTGTTTGATGCCGCGCGCTTGGGCATCTTCAACGGCGTCCAGGACACCATCGCCGTCGACTTTTTCCTTCTGGAGGAGGACGAGGAATTTGAGACTGAGCGAGCACAAGCGCGACTCGAGGGATCAAGGAGTCAGACCGAATCGGTGTTCCAGCCGCAGACCGTGGATATGTTGGTCGTCGATTCGATTGAACAAGTCACGCGCTCAGAGCGTATTCCACTTGAGCTGTTGCCCGGTACAGTTGTGCGCGTGATCATTCTGGACACGGCCGATCCGAGCGTCAGCGAAATTGTAGTCGTGGATCCACTCAATCCCTGAGGACTAACTCTCGATTTGACCGAGGTTAGCGTGGATCACGCTGCCATTGATCACGGGGTTTTGGACGCAGAAAACGATGGTGGCAGCGATTTCGTCCGGCGTTGCCAAACGTCCAAGACACATGTTGGTCGCCAGTGCTTCGAGAATGCTCTCGTCATTGCCAACATGGTTGCGCAACATTTCGGTGTCGGTAAAACCTGGGCTCACGGCTGCAGTGTGCATACCCGTCCCGGTGAGATCCTGACATGTGGCACGCATCATTCCATTGACCGCATGTTTGCTGGTGACGTAGCTGAACGCGCCTGGCACGGCTTTGTCGCCGAGGGTGCTGCTAACAAAGATGATGCTCGATCCTGGCTTCATGACCGGTATAAATGCGGCATTGAGGGCGGCAGGCGCGACCACATTGACGTTGAGTGAGCGCTGCAGCTCCGATCTGTCGAGCGTGGCTGCGGTATCGGAGCTCAGCAATCCTGCGCAATGCACCACCGTGGAAGCAGTCGCCTCGGCAAGCTGAGTGCGTAAGGTATCAATCAGTGCTTCGTCTACGGGATCAGTGAGATCGACTGGGCGGGAGATCACTCCGTCGAGTTTGCAAGGCCGTCTTGATAGGTTAACGACCTCATACCCAGCCTGGAGCAACTGTTTCGCAGTCGCGAAACCAATGCCGGCGCTGGCGCCCGTGATAACGGCTAATTTGCTCACAGGAATCCCTCCCCAAGACGCCAGCGCGTGCTGGCCGACTGTCCTTCTCCGGAGCCGACATCAACCATAGCCTCTGAGATTTCATACTGCTCGGCGACATTGCCCTCGAGTAAGCGAGAGAGCAGCCACCATGAGAGTTCCTCTGCAGTAATATTGGCGAGCGGAAGGATCAGAGTATCGGCTGCGACAAAATACATGGTCTCCTCCCCGAAGCGCGCAATCACGGTCTGTTCGTCATCGCTTCTCGAGACCTTAAGATGCGGGGAGTGTTCTGGCAGCAACATGTATTCATCCAAACTGTCACAAAGGCTTCGCAGCTTTTTCTTCATCACGTTGTAATCGAAGCACAAACCGTCCGCTCCTACCGCCGCGGTAATGTCTGCTCGGACGGCGAAGTTATGACCATGCAGTCGCTCTCGTTCTTCGGCCGAGAAGATTGTGAAATGGGCCGCGGAGAACTTGAGGTACTGATTGCGGATATGAATGGTTGTTTGTCGAGACATCGTGCGCTCACTCCTTGGGAGGCGACATCTTGCCCTCTGCGGGGGGCGATTGCACTTCACCGCGCAGCGCGACTCGATTCAGTCGCACCCACATTGGCGCTCGAACCCGGTTCCTCGTTCCGCGCCATTGCATCTACACTCGTAGAAATCAGATCGAATATACGGAATTGTCAATTTTAACAATTAGTTGGAGGTACCAGGGTTCGAATTGTAACTTTGTATCATTACTTGCGGTACGGCTTGGCGTTTCTGGCATCGCCATATTGCTTGCTTTAGTGTGGTCGGGTTAACACGGTCAGGGGCCGTGTCGTTCCCCATTGTTCAGAGGGTCACTTAGATGGATCGACGCAAATTCTTGAAAGTCGCCGGCGTAGGTGCGGGCACGATCGCGCTGCCAATCACAGGTCAGGCGATTGCGGCGGAGGAGCTGCTCAAGCCTGCCAATTCTGCCGCTCAGCAAATGCTCGCAGACGCGGCATTGAAAGCTGCAAAAGCTGCCGGTGCAACCTACGCAGATGTTCGAATCGGACGTTATTTGAACCAGTTTGTAGTTACCCGCGAGCTTAAAGTTCAGAACATTGTGAACACTGAGTCGGTCGGCGTCGGCGTTCGTGTCATCGCGAAGGACACATGGGGCTTCGCAGCCACCTCGAGTCTGACGCCTGAAGCGGTCGCCGAGGCAGCCCAGAATGCCGTCGCCATTGCCAAGGCCAACGCGGTCTACCAGACGGAACCCGTGAAGCTTGCGCCGGTGAAAGGCGTGGGCGAGGTGAGCTGGCGTACGCCGATCAAACAGAACGGTATGGAAATTCCCATCGCCGACAAGGTCGACATGCTGATGGCGGTAAACGAGGCGGCCCTCGATAACGGCGCTGACTACGTAAACTCCACGCTCTATCTCGTGAATGAACAGAAGTACTTCGCGTCAACCGATGGCTCCTACATCGACCAGGATGTGCACCGAATCTGGGCGCCGATGGGCGTCACCGCGGTCGACAAGGAGACCGGCAAGTTCCGCAGTCGGAATGGTCTGTCTGACCCGATGGGCATGGGCTGGGAGTATTTCTCGGGTGATAAGTCGGAGAAGATTCCGGGTGTCACCACGCGATATCGCTACGCCTACGATATGGTGGAGGACGCCACACTGGCCGCCCAGCAGGCGCGCCAGAAGCTTAGCGCACCGTCCGTAAAACCCGGCAAATACAGCCTCGTACTGGATCCCACGCACCTGATGCTGACGATCCATGAGTCTGTCGGTCACCCGCTCGAGCTGGACCGGGTACTGGGCTATGAGGCCAACTACGCAGGCACCAGCTTCGCGACGCTGGACAAGTGGGAGAGTGGTGAGTTCGAGTATGGCTCGAAGATCGTCAATCTGTTCGCAGACAAGATTCAACCGCACTCGCTCGGCGCGGTCGGTTACGACGATGAAGGCGTGAAAACCAAGAAATGGGATCTCGTCAAAGACGGCATTCTCGTCAACTATCAGGCCATTCGCGATCAGGCGCACATCATTAATGAGGAAGAGTCGCACGGTTGTTGCTACGCGCAGAGCTGGAGCGATGTTCAGTTCCAGCGGATGCCAAACGTATCTCTCGCACCAGGTGAGGAGAAACTCTCTGTCGATGAGATGATCGCAGACGTTGAAGACGGTATTTACATCGTCGGACGCGGCTCTTACTCGATTGACCAACAGCGCTACAACTTCCAGTTTGGCGGCCAGTTGTTCTACGAGATCAAGGATGGCGAGATCACGCAGCAGATTGAAGACGTTGCCTATCAGTCCAACACGCAGGAATTCTGGAACTCCTGTACCGCCATCTGCGACGAACGAGACTACCGTCTCGGCGGATCATTCTTTGACGGCAAAGGACAACCCTCGCAGGTCAGTGCGGTTTCGCACGGCTGCTCCACCACGCGTTTCGATGATGTGAACGTCATCAACACTGCGCGTAAATTGGGCTAACGGGTCCGCAACGGATAGAGAGAGATAGACATGACGATCATGACACGTGACGACGCACGTACGATCCTTGAAAAAGTAGTTTCCCTGTCGAAAGCGGACGGTTGTGAAGCGAACCTGTCAGGTTCTGTGGAAGGCAATATCCGGTATGCACGCAACAGCGTGTCGACTGCCGGCGAGACCCGTAATGTGGACTTGGTGGTTCAGTGTAACTACGGCAAGAAAGTGGGCACTGCGACTATCAACGAATTCGACGATGCTTCGCTTGCAAAAGTGGTAGCGCGTGCTGAGGAAACCGCGAAGCTCGCACCGGAGTCTCCGGAGTTTATGCCGGTGCTGGCACAACAGAAATACGCTGAAGGGAAGGCCTTCGTCCAGAAGACTGCTGACATCAAACCTCAGTATCGAGCCGAAGCTGCTGCGGCGAGTATTGCGCCGGCTGCAAAGAACGCGGCGACCGCGGCGGGGTTCTTGAACGACAGCGCTGGTTTCAGCGCGATGATGAACAGCGAAGGCTTGTTCGCTTATCACACTGAAACCAACGTCAACTTCACGGTTACTGTGCGTACAGATGACGGTACCGGGTCCGGCTGGGCCTCCAGTGATGACAATGACGTATCGCGAATCGATACTTCCGCGACGTCGGAGGTGGCGCTACAGAAAGCGCTTGCCTCACGCGAGGCGAAGGCACTCGAGCCGGGCAAATACACCGTCATTCTCGAGCCGGACGCGGCTGGCCAGATTCTTGGTCGGATGTTCTTCGCATTCGGGGCGCGACAGGCTGACGAAGGTCGTAGCTTCCTGACCAAGAAGGGCGGTGGAAATCGTCTCGGCGAGCAGGTCTTTGATGAGCGGGTCACCGCTTACAGTGACCCGCTGGACCCGCGCGTACCCAGCGCAACCTGGAGCGGCGATGGGCAGGCATTGAACAAGCTCAGCATTATCAAAAACGGTGTTGTAGAAAATATGTTCTACAGCCGCTACTGGGCGGAACAGAAAGATGTTGAGCCTGTACCCCAGCCGAGCAACATCATCATGGTTGGTGGCACCAAGTCTCAGGCCGAACTGATCAAGAACACCGAGCGTGGCATCCTGGTTTCCCGCCTCTGGTACATCCGCGGTCTGGATCCGCAAACTCAGCTGTATACGGGTTTGACGCGTGACGGAACGTTCTACATCGAGGATGGTGAGATCAAGTATCCGGTCAAGAATTTCCGCTTCAACGATAGCCCTGTGATCATGCTGAACAATCTCGATGAGCTCGGCGAGAGCGTTCGTGTGAATCTGTTCGGCTTGCCGGTCATGATGCCGTCGATGCGAATTCGCGAATTCACATTCTCAAGTTTGTCCGACGCGGTTTGATTCGGCCGCGCTTTTCACGCAGAAGGTTCCTGACGGAGGCTGCCAGCGTTTCGGCGCTGGCAGCACTACCGTTTAGCGCGAGCGCAAATGGCTTTGATTTTTTCTTCACCCGCTTGATGTACGAATCGGGCAACTGGGGAGTCGATCCCCGGATGCCGATCAACGTCCTCAATAGCCTTGTGGAATACACCACGCTCAACGTGGATCCGGAAGAGCGCGTGATCGCCCTGTCAGACCCAGCCATGCTGCAATCTCCGTTTTGTTATATGGCCGGGCACAAGCTTGTCGAGTTCAGCGATCGTGAGGCTGAGATGTTCGTGAACTATGTGCAGCGTGGTGGGTTCGTGTTCGTTGACGATTGCAACCACGATATCGACGCGCTTTTTGCGACGAGCTTTACACGGCAGATGGAAAGACTGTTCGGTGTCGATTGTCTTCAGAAGTTACCGGAAGACCATCCTGTCTATTCCAGTTTTTTCGATTTTGATGGTCCGCCGACAACCAGCTTCGAATTGAACGGGTGGGGAGATGATCTCGTTCACGACTACTTGCGTGGCATTGAGGTCAATGGTCGCACTGCCGTGCTCTACAGCAATAAGGATTATGGTTGCGAGTGGGACTACGACTACCGCAACAAACGGTGGCTTGCCGTGGATAACACCCAGTTCGCGGTCAACATCGTGATGTACGCACTGAACTACTGACTATGAGTGACACGCAGGAAATTCAACAAACACTGGAAAGCCTCGGTGCGGTTCGCGCTAGCGTCGCCCAGGTCATTGTCGGTCAGCAGTCGGTGGTAGATGACTTGTTGGTCGCATTGATCGCCGGCGGTCATTGTTTGCTGCAGGGCGTGCCGGGACTCGGCAAAACCCTCTTACTGCGTACACTCGCGACGGCGCTGGATTTGCCGTTCGGTCGGATCCAGTTCACCCCGGACCTGATGCCGGCAGACATAATTGGCAGTGAATTGTTGGTCGAAAGCGAATCCGGTGGGCGCAAGTTTGAGTTCCAGGAGGGGCCTGTTTTCACATCGCTCTTGCTGGCGGATGAGATCAATCGAACACCGCCACGCACCCAGTCTGCGTTGCTCGAGGCGATGGCGGAGTCGTCGGTTACCTGGGCTGGAAAAGTACATGCGCTTCCGGACCCGTTCTTCGTGATGGCGACGCAGAACCCACTGGAACAAGCCGGCACATATCCGTTGCCCGAGGCGCAGCTCGATCGTTTTTTGCTGATGATCAACATCGACTACCCGACGCTCGACGAGGAAATCGAGGTGCTTGAGCGCACGACGGGAACGCACAAGGCTCGTGCTCGCGCCGTCATGAATCGCGAGGATATCGCGTTAGCTCGAACGCTGGTGCGTGAAGTGCCGATCAGTTCGGAGTTGATCCGGTATGCCGCGATGCTGGTGCGTGCGACGCGACCCGAGGATGCGCTTGCCACGGCGGCGACCACGGAGTGGATTCGCTGGGGTGCAGGGCCGCGGGCCGGACAAGCTCTGGTGGTTGCGGCGAAAGCGCGTGCGATGCTGGATGGTCGGTTGGCCGTTACGCTTGCAGATTTACACGCGGTCGCCCCCTCTGTTTTGCGGCATCGCCTGATACTGAATTTCCATGCACAGTCCGAGCATCACAGCAGTGATCAGGTCGTGCAGGAGCTGATCGGCGCTCTGCCGGGCCCCGCTGACCCGCTGGAAGCCGCCTCAGAACAGAGTGCGTGATGCCAGGGATCAACTTTGGCTGCCCGGGGCAGATCTGCGGCAGCTGATCTCGCGATTCCTAATCGCACCACAGCACAGAGTTGAGAGTCCAGTTCGCGCTGCTAACCCGAGTGCTCACCGTGATGTAGGCACCGAGTTCCAACAATACCGAAGCTTCCAGCCGGGAGATGATCTGCGTCGCGTTGATTGGCGTGCATTCGGGCGCAGCGATCGTCTGTTGGTGCGCGAGGCGGAACGCGAGGGTCGTCTGACGATCGTATTCGTTCTTGATCTCAGTGGTTCGATGTCCATGGAAGATGCCAACGGTCAATCCCGGTACGAATATGCCTGCAAGTTAATCGGTGCGTTAACGTGGTTGGCCAATGAACAACGGCATGACCTCATGCTGCTTGGGCTTGGTGGTGGGCGTCCACTGGTCGTTCCCTCGGGGTTTGGTCAATTACAGCTGGAGCGCATGCTTCGAATTCTGTCCCAGGCTACGCCTGAAGGGCCGTCACCTACATCGGTCGAGGTGCACAATGCCCTTGAGCAAATTCCCGCGAGGAGTGCACTGATTGTATTGAGTGATTTCCTCTCGACGGATGAACAGACGACCGATAGTCTCGCGAAACTCGCGAGTCGTAGTTTTTCGATGACCAGTGTGCAGATCTTGCTGAACCAGGAGTTGAGCTTGCCGAGGGTTGGGCAGGTAAGATTAGTGGAGCGCGAGCGCGGGGGTACGCAGCTATTCGATGTGCGCTCTTTTCGTGCTGATTACGAAAAACGCCTGGATCAAATGCTACGTGAGATGCGGCGGACGCACGTTGGCATCGGTGCGCGCTTTGTACGCACCAGTACCGATACCCAACTCAGCGCGACTTTACGTGCCGTCTTGCACCCGGAGTTGCCCGGCAGTAAACGACTGCTGGTCTCGGTAGGTGGCGCATGAGTCCAACAGTAATCGCGCTGCTTGGTATCGGTGCCGGTGTTTTGACAATCGCGATCCACTGGTTGTTTCGCGGGGCCCGAAAGACGCTTGAGGTTGCGACGCTGGAACCCTTCGGCGATCTGGTCCGACCTCGCTTGCGCCTGACACGTCTGTATGAGCCACTGCTGCTTCTGGTGAGGCTGCTGCTGCTGTCATTGGTGATCGTGGTGCTGCTCACATCACTGATTGACTTCGAACGAGCACGCTTCGGTGACCAGGTTGTCCTTGTTACTCCAAATACCTCGACAGAAGTCGCACTTTCGATTGCCGCGTCGGGGGTTGATGTGCGTTGGCTGGACGCCGACCTCACACCGGTTTCGCAATCACCAGTATCTGCAGATTGGGTGCAGGCGCTGCTGGATGCGGATCGCAAGATTCCGCTGTCGTCCGGCATTCGAGTGACCGGCTGGGCGACAGCACGTGACTGGCCCGTGAGGTCACCCGTGTTACGGCGTGTTATCGAATGGGACTGGATAGCTCAAGAGCGAATGCCAACGTTTGAGGCGTGGCCGGAACGACTCCAGTTGTTGGTCGACACCGACGAGCATCGATCCATGCTTGAACAGGTGATTGTCGTATGGCGAAACTACGGCTTGCTCGGCGAGACTGACGTTCGCTGGATTGAGCCTGGTGCCGTATCAGCCGAGCACCCGGTGATTTGGTGGCGCGGGGGTTCAATGCCAACAATTCCCTTTGGTGTTTTGGTTGCGGATTTGCCCACCAGTGTGGGTGCGGGTTGGGAAGTGGTCGCACCGCCGACGCCGGGAGAGGGCGTTAAGTTCGCCAGTCGATTGTGGAGTGCACTGATCGCATTCGAAAGCGCGCGGCCCGTCCATGCGATGCCGGCGCGACTTAGCGCGGAGATTAATCCGGATTTACAACCGCTTTCGGCGAGCCCTTCCCGAGAGGTGGCTGGCCTTTCTGGTGCATGGTGGCTGATCGCGCTGCTGTTTGGCGTCGAGCGACTACTTGCGGCACAGGCAGGTCGGCGATGACGGGCGCGCGCTCGACCATCAAACGTTACGCGTCGGTCAGGCGCCGGCGTTGGCTCGTGCATCAGCTGTGGTGGAGTCTGCCGCTGGCGGTGCTGGCGTTCGTTGTCGCGCGGTGGACGTCGCTGACGGTAGCGGCTGCGTTGATATGCGCTGCCACCACGGGATTGCTGTCCGTGTTGGTGTTGGGTCTTGCACGCCGTCGTACCTACCCCACACTGTCTCGCGTGTCACAACATCTTGACCGGCGGTTCGAGGAGCTGCAAGACAGTACGCATCTTGTTTTCGCGAATGAAAAAGGACTATCGCGTGTTGCGCGGCTTCAGCAGCTGCGGGTCGCGGTCACCATCAACGAGCTCGAAGCACGTGGCGCACTGTCGCATGGTGCTACCAATATGGTGCCAATGACGGCGGCACTGGGCGCGTGTGCGGTTTTGTTGAACCTCGGCTGGTGGTTGCCTCGCAGTGTGTCGGTCGACGTCGGGCGACCAACAGGCTCAACCGAGCCGGTAGTGATTTCCGTCCAGGTGGATGAACGGCCAGCCGAATACACCGGCCTACCGTCCATCAGTCACGCATCGCTGTCCTTCGATGCCAAAGCCTTTTCGATGATCCGATGGACGTTCCAAGTGGAAGGCGATGCTGGATCGGTGAGTATCCAATCGCAGGAAGATCAGCGCGTTGTGCTGTATGCAGCTGCGGACGGTTTTTGGCAGAGTGAGTGGGTGCCTGCAACAGCCGCCAACTACCAAGTGTTGGTCGATGGCGTTCCACAGGAACTTGAGTCGAGCATCGAGCATCGAATCATTGTGGTTCCTGATCGACCACCCGCGTTGCGTATTGTGGCTCCGGTCGACCGGATTCGTACGCTGACAGAATCGGAGCCAAGAGTACTGGACGCGACGCTGTCACTTTCCGATGACTATGGCGTGAAGACACTTAACGTGGTCGCGACGACTGCAGAAGGCGACGGCGAGCAAGTGACTTTCGAGCGTAAGCAGCAGGATCTCAGCGGCCTGATCGGCAACGACGGCAAGGTCACTGCGTCTCTTGATCTCGAGTCCCTGGGCGCTGCACCGGGCAGAGAGGTTTACCTGGCGTTCGAAGCCGAAGACGGTCGACCAGAGTCGCCGAATAAGACGGTCAGTACATCGCTTATTGTGCGCTGGGATGTTGAGAGTGGCAGCCCCGATATTGTTCTCGACAATCAGATCGTGGTCGTCGAGCCCGAGTATTTCAGGAGCCAACGGCAGATTATCATCGACAGTGAAGCGCTGTTGGAGGCCGAGGACTCGATAACCGCAGAGATGTTTTCGAACCGCGCGCAGTCGCTTGCGTTCGACGAGCGGGCACTCCGTTTTCGGTACGGCGAGTTTATGGGGGAAGAGGCATCCGGTGAGCCGGTCGCAGGGGCGCGTCAGCTCGGCACCCAGGGCCATTATGTTGGGGATGGTCACAACCACGATGAGCGAGAGTTTGCTCTGGAAGCAAGGCGCGAGTTTGGCAATGTCATGGCAGCGATCTCGCCCTATGCGCACTTTCATGACCAGGAAGAGCAGGCCACCATTTTCGATCCGGAAACCCGCACGTTGTTGGGTCAGGCGCTTTCTGCGATGTGGCGTGCGGAGGGGTTTCTGCTTCAGCATGACCCGAAGAGTAGTTTGCCTCATCAGTACCGCGCCTTGGCATTGATCAAGCGGGTTCAGGATCGCTCACGCGTCGTGGTCAACAAAGTGGGGGTCAGTATTACCCCAATCGATTTTTCTAGAACTCTGACGGGGGAGCTGGATGAGATTCCGGCGCTTCGAGATCTCGATGCAGGGCAGAGTGCGGTCGATGCATCTGCAGTCCCGAGCGAGGCGGTTGTCGCCCTGATTGCAAGTAGCGATTTTCGGCCGGAAGACGCGGACGAGGTCCGCAACTGGGCTCGCGCTCGCTCGACGGAGGCGAGCGCAGCGGGCGATGTGGATACAGAGCGCGACTTCCGCGAGCTTCTCGCTGCGCTGGCCACCTGGCAGAAAGTGGCGGAGTGCTCGGACTGCCGGCAAACAGTGCAGACAGTCTGGCAACGGCAAGGTCCGGTACCGACAGCACCGCCGGCCCGGCAGCGCCAACCGACAAACTGGTTTGATGGGTCCGCAACCCCATGATGTGGCGCGAGTGGTTTGATGTCTGGAGTGGGGCAGAGATGTTGCCCACGCTCCTCTGGCTAGTAGCCACTGCGCTTTTTGCGTCGTTCATGATTTCTCGCCGACTTTCGTGGTTGGCGCGTTGCGTCTGGTGGCCGTTGCAACTGGCTGCTGTGTTCTGTCTGTTGTTGATGGTATTCCCACCTAGCAGGCCAGGGGAGTCCGGCGAAAGTGTGTTGCTGACGACGGGCGGTGACGTTGAGGGTCTAACAGCCGATCGCGTGATGCCCGAGATGCTGAATACCGAGCGGCGGGTTCGGCAGCAAGGGGGTGTGCTCTCCGAAAATCTGACCGTGGTGGGTCATGGGCTGACGCCGCAGCAATGGTATGAGCGGCCAAGGCCACAACGTGTACAGCACGATGCGACCGATCCGGATGGGCTGCTCATGCATTTCGATCTTCCGACCGAAGTGGTGGCGGGCCGTTCTTACTCGGCAGTAGCAACGTTGGCCCCCGAGTCTGATGGCGTGCATGTCGAGATTGTCGGCAGCGAGGGCGAGCGTATAGCAACATCGGATTCGGGTGACCGTCGAACCCTAACGCTTCCAGCGTTGCCTGCGGGCAGACGAACATTCGATTTGGTTGTTTCTCGTGATGGCATGGAGTTGGAGCGTGTCGCATTTGGCGTTAACGCGATACAACCGGAACTGGCCCGAATCCTGTTGGTGCAGGACGCACCCGGATTCGAAGGACGCTACTTCTTTGCCTGGGCCGGCTCCACAGGTGCGGCGGTAGCAGCGCGTACACAGGTTTCAGAAGAGAGACTCATAACACGGTTTGTAAACCGCAATCGCGTCAGTCTGGATAGGCTCGACGACTCGCTGTTGGACGCGGTAGATCTTGTGGTGATTAGCGGGGCAGCGCTCGGGGCATTGAGTAGAGAGGAGCGCGAACGTCTCGTTCATTCGAAATCGGGTGTTGGAGTCCTCGTGCTCATTCACGATACGGACGACCTGAAAGCGGTTAGGTCGATGCCTGGTCTTGTTGCTCGGGAGAATCCGTTGGATGTGATCTATCAAGTCGAAGCTAGTGTCGATCACGTTGAATCGGGTCTTTCAAGATTGAACGTCAGGTTTGAAGGTGCGTTGTGGCGTCCGGTATTTACTGATCTCGCGGGCGATTCATTAATCGTCGTGCGACAAGACAATCCTTCCTTTGCAATATCGCTGATTCGAGATTCGTTCCGAATCCAGGGGGCTGGTGGTGTCGAGGCTTATGCGGAACTCTGGTCTCCCATCATCGAGCGTATGGCGCGGCCTTCAGATAGGTCGCAACTGATGGTGTTTCCTGCAAGACCCGTGGCGTATGAGCGATTGCAGGTTTGCGTACCCTCCAGCGGGTTTGCAGGGGCACTGCAGGTGACGTCGCCAGACGGCGGCAGAAGCGAGCAGCAACTTTTCGAATCTCCTCTGCGCCTTGGGCAGCAGTGCGCTTGGATTTGGCCCGACGGGGCTGGATGGTACCGATTTGAATCGAACGGGTTGAGCACCGAGCGTTACGTTGCCAGCGACCAGAGTTGGTCTGGAGCGCGTTCACGCGCCGCGCTGTCGGTTACTGGTGCCGTTGTCGGGACGGTCGGCAACGGTGAATCGGTGCAGCCGGCACCACAGCAAATGCGGCGTGGGATCTTCCTGCCATGGTTGCTCGGCCTGTGGTTGCTCAGTTGGTTCGTACAGAGAATTGCATTGACGCCGCGTGCGACGCCAGTCTGAAGGCACTATCTCGCGCTCTGGCGCACGCTTGCTTCGGTGACATTGGTTTGCGGTTGTCGCGGCTTGATCAAGCTGCCATCCCCGCGATAGATGAGATAGCTCGAGTCATATTTCGCCCACGCTTCGTCGGCATCCTGCTCGATCTTCCCTAGCATCTTGGTCAGGTTCTTGCGCGTCTGTCTTGCGACCAATCCGTCGGGCACGATGCCGCCGAGATCGACGGTCGCATGCACCATGACAAGAGTTCGCTCAGGTCCTGCAGCGCCCATCACCCAAGCACCATTGTTTAGCGGTAGTGGTACAGACTTCTCAGCTTGCTTGGCGGAAATGCCCGCAAACGCGCCATCACTGAAAAGCTCACTTACCCGGCTGGATGCACTCGGCACGAGTGACCACCGGTGCTCCCACAATCGATTCGCCGAATTGTGCGCAAGTGTCGTGTTCTTCTCTGTGCGGATGAGCCAGTGCCGATCGCGCAGCGGCCACGGCATGTCGAGGTGTTGATACCAATCACCGCCGCCGAGGGTGTTGGTTTCCAGCAGTCGCTCGGTGAGGCGGCTGCTGTATCCTGCGTCGAAAGCGAGTGCTGCAAGCCAGAGTGGTTCTCTGGCTTGTTCGATCAATCGGTAGCCAATCACTCGGAGTGAAGTTGTTTCTTCGCCGTCATGGCTCTCAGTCACCGAGACCTTACGGTAGACCACCGCACCCTCGTATAGCTTCGATAAGCTGTCTTGATCGAGTCCACTTACCGCGACGCCAGACGCACGCTGATATTCGATGAGCAAATCGATGATGGTCTCATCAGACTGGGCTATTGCCGAAAGTAAGAGGCAGAGCGTGGCGGCGAATATACGCATGAGCCGGATACTAACAGACTATTTTGTTTCGGCAGGTTGTGTCAGCGCCCGCAACTCTCTAATCACTTGTATCGCACCGGGTGGTCGGTGTCCCGACTTGGAGAGTTGCGCGCCGATTTGCCACGCAGATGCCCAGTGGGCGCAGGTCGCCTTGAGGCCGTCGAGTAGAGAGGCGCCCGGGTGATATATATGTGCGGGTTCGGAGGTTAATCCGTTCAATTCGACGATGGACAGCGATCTTCCTTCAGTCAGTGACTTAGCGTCTGGGACAAACAGATCGAATCGACCGAGAAAAAAGCCGTCGAAGTGCCCCGTGATTCGGTCGAGAGTTTGAATCAGTTGTTCGCTATTCAGATGACGAGCATCCGTGAAGATGCTGCCTCGACTGTGCGTGCCGATGGCATTCAGTCTTACGGACTCGCCGTTGCCGGGCACACTGTGGAGGTCCCGAGAGTGCGTGTCGAGAAAGAACGGTGCCATGTTCACCGCGCGATCGTCGTCGAGAATCAATTGCTCTAGCGTCGACGCCCCGTCGCCCGTGACGATTGTGTGTCCTTTGTGAGCGATTGAGGTCACGCTGCCGGTTGCGGCGTTCGGTAGCCGGCAGTACATGACACCGTATTCCTCGCCGCTAACCATCTGTTGCGCGATGATCATGCCACTCGCGTTCTCGAGATAACTGCTCGCCTGCGAATCGGTGTGTATGACCTCGACTTCCCGACCACGCTCGCCCGCATCGGGTTTCATTACAATGGGGTAGCCTCCGCGTGCAGCAACAAATTCACGGACTTGGTTCAAACCGACGCAAGGGTCGTCACTGTCGATCGTGGTGAATGGGGCTACGGCACCAGAGGGAGCAAGCGCACTGAGAATTTGTGACTTGGATTCACCAGTGAGACCGCTGAGTGGGATCGCTGGATTGGCGATCGTGAACAGCGTCAAAGAGCGATAGCGAAGCGCCATCCCAACGTTGAACATGACCACGGGGGCGTAATACCCCCAGCGCGGCCAATATTCAAAACGTGCCATTCGGCGCCACTTTCCCAGTGCTAGCCGACGACCTCGCCGGGTAAACAGTGGTGGCAGGATGCGCGCGGCAAACACCAACAGCAACGCGCCACCGAGGAACAACCAGATGGCCGACGCTGCATATTCCTCGAACCACCGTTCAACAATTGCACCGTACGTTGCTGCGGCGCCAACCAGAATCGGTGTCCAGATCGCCGTTGCGAGCGCGAAGTAGCTGATAAACACAGGCGTAGGCATGCGTAATGCGCCCGCAACCAAATAGGTCGGAAGCCGGGTGCCAGGTGTAAACCGACTGATGATGATCACCAGAGGTCCACGACGGGTAAGCCAGTCTGCCGCCCGATCAATCGCCGAATCGCTGACCAGTCGCCTCACAGCAGGCGCACCAAACCAGCGGCCAACGAAAAAAAGGGCAACGTCGCTCGTAAATAGTCCAATGAGGCAGGCGAGAATCGCTATCGGCAACGACAAGATGCCTTGCGCAACCAAAAAGCCAGAGGCGATGCAGGTCAGGTCTTCACTGACGTAGGCCGCGACGACAATGGCCAGAAACAGTACGACCAGAGGGAATCCCGATAGTGGTTCGCGCTCACCAACGACGTAGGGTAGCTCGGCTGCTTTGAGTCGCGACGGATCAGCTGTCGCCCGAGTTTTCTCCTCGCCGGCATTTACCCGGTTGATGAATGCCCGAATTGCCGGCGTCGTAAGCTCCGGGGTTCCGTAGCCGATTTCATGTCCAGCATCGACGGCGACCAGTGTGCTCTGCGGTACAAGCCTGAAGTGTTCTTCAGCAGCCGCAAATGGCACTAACCCGTCACGCTCACCATGCACAATCAACGTCGGTACCACGATGCGAGTCAATTTCTCTCGCAGCACTCGCTGATCGGTATCGACAAGATTTTTTGCATAGCCACGCCCGAGGATCGCACCGTCGAGGAAACCGAAGTGTGGCAAGAGCCACTCGCAGGCATTGATCAGAGCGAGTTGTCCTGCGTACACGGCATGATTGACGGGGTAGCTGCCGAACAGCTCCAGCTCCTGTACACCGATTGCGGCTAGTAGCGTCAGGCTCTCAACGCGTTCAGCATAATCGCTGGCGAGGACAATGGCGGGCGCGCCACCCTGACTGTAGCCAATGATATGGGCCGACTCGATGTCCATAGCATCGAGCAGGTCGGCGACGTAGTGACCGTGCGTAATGCTGGAATAGTCAGCGAGCTTCAGTGTGGAGCGGCCAAACCCGGGCAAATCAGGAGATATGACATAGAAATCCCCTTTGAGTAACTCAGCCAGCGAACGGAGTGCCGGTGATGCAACGGGCGTCCCGTGAAGGAGCAGTATTGCCGGCTTGGTCGGATCACCATAGCGGCGTACGGCGACGTCGACAGTGGCGCCCGTCAACACACTCCCGTCGCGCTCAGCGAGCGTTACGGCAATTTGATCCGATTGAAGCGGAAGCGCGTCGTCGTTAAGGAGTCGCAGACCATTGGATGCAAGCAGCAGTACGAGCCACAACCAGAGAAATCTGCGCATCGGGTGATCAGGTGCCGCTTGCGTGGCGCAGAGTCGAGGGCGCTACTCCAAAGTCAGCGGTTGTGGTCAGCGAAAGCTGGGCAGCTGCGGCAGCGATCAACGCATCATGATGCACAGTATGGCTCACCAGGAACTGAAGCTCCCGTTGTAGTGAGGTCGGTGCTGCAACCTCTGTGCTTTGTGTGGAGCCGCAGTCCATGCACACCGTCAGTGCGAGTGCAGGATCGACGGTTTGAAGTTTACCCAGTCGATCGATTTGGTCGTCGATCCGCTGCAATGCGTAATCGATATCCTGTTCGGTTCGAGGATCGCGTTGACGTTCGTCGTAATTGATATGCCCGCGTTCCAAACCAATCCAAAGCGCATCATAGTGATCCAGAACATGGCGTACGTGTGCGCCAATTCCACTATCGCAGGGGCTTACGGAGGCCGTGTATTGCTCTGCTGTCATTTGAGCGACAACGTCACGCAGACGTCGCAGTCCAGCAATGTTGTCAGCGTGCAGCGCGATCATGGTCGTGGTCCTGATGTTGTTCATGAATATTCAGCGAATCGTTAGCCGATTTTGGGACAGCTCCTGACTCGACCGTCGCCGCGTCAGGAAAGTTCTTGAGCTGTAGTGCGTGGATATCCTCACGCACCTTGAGTGCTAGTTCTTTGCGATCCGTCGCAAGTTGCTCAGTGCTCGAAAAGCGAACCGTCGCGGTGAACCCCCGCAGATGCATTAACTTCCATACGTGCGGTGCGAAAGCCATGTCGCCGTAATAGCAGATTGCACGATGCGCGTGTGGATCGCCGGCGTGGGTTTCGAAGTAAATCGCTGCCGTGTTGACCGGGTATGTGTGCCGCGCCGGCATCTCGAGTAGAGAAGGCCGGATCGGTAGAACAAAGTCGGACTCGGAGCTCGTGCCTTCCGGGAACAGGACGACGCCATCGCCGCGCTCCAGCGCTTCGAGGATCGTCGCGTTCGCGCGGGGAATGTCCCGGTGGCGCTCACGATTGATGTAGAGCGTGTCAGCAAGTCTGGTCAACATGCCGATTACCGGCCAGTGTTTTACATCCGCTTTGGATACGAAAACCGCTGGCAGCCTTTGCGCAAGCACGACGATGTCGAGATAACCGAGATGGTTACTGGCAAGAAAGAATGGCGCTTCGGGCGGAGTGCCGTGCCACACCACGCGTCCACCGATAAGCGCAACCACGCCGCGTGCCCAGAGAGAGAAGTGCGCAACGCGCCACGCGCGCCGCCGACTCGGCCAGGGTCGCAGAAACGCTCGTCCGCTCGACAGGGAAATTACGATCAGGAGCGTGAATCCGCTGATGAGCACCAATCGCCATAGCGCGACGCAACGCCTCCAAAGGCTGAAGCTGTCCGATTGCTCGACCATGCTGCGCAAGCGCTCTAGCGAGGCTCCAGGAAGAGGCGCTTATGCTCATCGCTCAGCGCTTCCATATCAAAAAGGGCGAGATAGTCGATCGTGCGAAACTCGCGATCCATCGCTGGGCCGCTGACGATCGTCGCACCGTAGCCGAGGTACAAGCGCATCAGCTTGGGAATTCTCACGTTCGGTCTGCCGGCTCCAGCCGGCGGGCAGGCGTAATCTGATTGCACGGTCACGCGCTTTTCGCGATCGATGTGACCTTTGCTTACGAGCACATCATAAAGCGCGTGTCCTTCTGCCGGGTCGGTGCTCGTCAGTGAACAACAACCGAAGAAATAGCGGTTTCCTGTCGCGTTCATGTATGCCGCCAGTCCACGCCAAAGCAGGAAAAGCACTCGGGTGTTGCGATGCTCACGAGCGATGCACGCTCGACCAAGCTCTACGGATTGTCCCAGCAAATCCTCGCCGAGCAGCGTCAGGTCAAATTCTGCTTGCGAGTAAAACCCGGGTCCCTGGCTGGCCATTCGCCCATCCTGCAACCGATACGTCCCGACCACGTCTCCCGACTCGAGGTGTTCGACCAGCAGGTGATGACAGAACTGATCATGAGCGTCCTGATCCAGGCCTGTCTGGTAAGACGCCTCGAGCCCTTCTTCGAGTTCGAGATTAAAGACCTCGAAACGCAAGCGATAGAGAGACTCGGCGTCTGCGGCATTCATCGCAAGCCGAAGCCGGTACTTGCCGATTTCCTGGGATACCGCGGAAACAAGATCAGCCCTGGGTAGGCAGATGTCTATGCCTTGTCGATCAAGCTGCGTTGAACTCATTACCGATTCCCCTTCGAAAGATCGACGCAAACCCTTGCGACTGGTCATGTTGGTTTGACCGCTTCGCGGCCGGATTTATCACCGGAGTATTGAAATTCGTCTGATCTGTCTTGTGTTGGCCGCTCGTTGAGGACTTCCCCACAATGCCGGCCTGCGCTGTCCCAGCGCGGAGTTTAACAGCGATATCGTCGCGGGCGCAGCTTGATCACAGGACACTGATGAGTAAGCGAATTGCCGCGGCAATCAGGAAAACGCCGAAAATCCGCTTGAGTCCTGTGGGCGATACTCGGTGTGCGAGTGCTGCGCCGACCGGGGCAAACAAAGCAGCCGTCACTGCGAGGAGCCCCGCGGCTGGCAAATGCACGTAGCCCAGCGTCTGTGCCGGCCTCAGCGCTACGCCCGTGCCGCCGACGACATAGCCGATCACCGCGGGAACCGCGATAAATAGACCTAACAGCGCTGAGGTGCCAACCGCACGCCGAACGGGTAATCCGAAGCCGGTCAGTGTTGGTACCGAAAAGCTGCCGCCGCCAATGCCGAGCCAGGCAGAAAGCGTGCCGATCACCGCGGGTATCGCCGATCGATCCGCAGTTGCGGGTAATCGCAACGCGGATGCGCTGCCGAGTAACATGCGCGCCCCGATCAGGGCGGCAAGACCAGAGAACAAAAGCCGCAATGCACTCCCTGAGATATACCGCGCCAACAGCGCACCCGTGATTGCGCCTATGGCCATTGGCAGTCCCCAATGCTGGATTCGCGGCCAATCGATTGCGCCGCGCCGGTGGTGACTCAAGGCAGACGCCGGCGCTGTTGCCAGCATCGTGGTCAGCGCTGTCGCGATTGCGATGTGGGTTGAGACCGCAGGATCGATGCCGCTGGTCTCCAGCCAGACGACAAGAACCGGCACAAGCACAATGCCGCCGCCAATGCCGAGTAGCCCCGCCATGAGGCCGGCAACGACGCCAGCGGTGATCAATAGCGTGTAAGAAAAAGTCAACACAGCGCGATGCCGATAGAGAAGAGGCCGTGAAGTATACTGGCGCGCCAGATTCTCCGCTAAAGGTATGTCATGAGTGAAACACAACAGAGCATCGTGCTCGCTGGTCGCCCCGACGGTTGGGTAAAGCCCGAACATTTTGCATTGCAGTCGGCGCCTTTGCCGACAGCCAAAACCGGCGAGCTCCTGTTGCGTCACCGCTTCCTGTCTGTAGATCCCTACATGCGCGGACGCATGAATGATGTGAAGAGTTACGTACCACCGTTCCAGATGGGTGAGCCGGTCGTCGGGGGCGGCGTAGCTGAGGTCATGGAGAGCCAAGCCGAGGGTTGGCAAAAAGGTGATCTTGTCGTCGGCATGCTGCCATGGACGGAGTTCTCGGCGATGCGCCCGGAGGGTCTGCGTAAGGTGCCGGCGGTCAATGCGCCGCTATCCTGGCACCTCGGCATTCTTGGTATGCCTGGCATGACCGCTTATGTGGGGCTGATGGAAGTGGCCAAGCTCCAGCCGGGAGACAGTGTGTTCGTCAATGCAGCCGCTGGCGCTGTTGGGTCGGTGGTTGGCCAGATTGCTCGGGCGATGGGCTGTTACGTGGTGGGGAGCGCGGGTGGTCCCGATAAGGTCGCGCATCTGACGAACACGCTCGGTTTTTCTGCTGCCTTTGATTACCGTGCAGAGAGCGATCTTCGCAAGACGCTGCGCCACCACTTTCCGAAAGGCATCGATGTGCTGTTCGAGAATGTGGGTGGCCCGCAATTCGAAGCGGCTATTGCCAACATGGCCGTGTTTGGTCGTATCGCGCTGTGCGGAATGATCGCGGACTACAACGTGGAGCGCGACGCGTTGCCCCCGGGACCCAAGGGCATGACGCAGCTGATCGGGCGAAATGTTGCGCTGCAGGGCTTTATTGTCAGTAACTATCCGGACGCGGCTGCAAAGTGGGCGGCACTGGCTGGAAGACTGCTTTCGACCGGACAACTGCAATACCACGAAACCGTTTCCGAAGGTCTCGCGAGCGCACCCGAGGCGTTCATCAGCATGTTGCGCGGCGGCAATCTCGGTAAGCAGGTTGTGCAGGTGGCTGCTGAATGATGCCTCTTCGGTCAGGCACGGTTCGCGGCTTCCTGCGGGCACTAGGCGCCGCGATGATCGTCGTGGTGATCGCGGGGCCTGCAAAGGTGCTGGCCGAGCCGGTTTCGATTGAGCCGATCATCGACTACTCGTCGCGGCATCATGCGGCGGTGGATTCGCGTGGCATGGTTGCGGTGCAGAACGCGATCGCCGCAGAAGTGGGCGCCGCAGTTCTTGCCGAGGGTGGAAATGCCGTCGACGCGGCTGTCGCTGTCGGACTGGCTCTGGCGGTCACCCTTCCGCGTGCCGGGAACATCGGCGGCGGCGGGTTCATGCTGATCTACGATGCCAAAACGAAAGAGACGATCGCGCTCGACTACCGCGAGCGAGCGCCGGCCGGCGCATCGCGCGATATGTTCATCACCGAATCCGGGGAGGCCGATGATCGCGCAGCGCGTTACAGCTATCGCAGCGTCGGTGTGCCGGGCACAGTTGCGGGCCTGTATAAGGCGTTGCGCGAATACGGAACCCTGAGTTGGGAAGAGGCAATTGCTCCAGCCATTGAGCTTGCGCGTGATGGCATCCGTGTGAGCAATGATCTTGCGACCAATCTGGCGAGCGAGCGGGAGTGGCTAGGTTCGCATCCGGAGACCCGCCGTGTGTTCTACAAGCCTGACGGCAGCACCTATGCGCCAGGCGAGATTCTCCGCCAACCGGATCTTGCATGGTCGTTGCAACAACTGTCTGACGAAGGGCCTGATGCGCTCTATCGTGGTGAGGTGGGCAAAAGGATCGTGGCGGATATGCGCGCCAACGGCGGATTGATCAACGAGCAGGATCTCGCGGACTACGAGGTGGCGGTGCGCACTCCAGTACGAGGCGACTATCGGGGTTACGAGATCGTGTCTATGCCACCACCAAGCTCGGGTGGTGTTTTGATTGTCCAGATGCTGAATGTCCTTGAGCAATTCGATATGCGGGGGTTCGGTTTCGGCAGTGCGAAGACGATCCACGTGATGACTGAAGCCATGCGAACGGCCTATGCGGACCGCAGCGAGCATCTCGGTGATCCGGATTTCTACGCGGAGGAATTCGAATGGCTGATGAGCAAAGCCTATGCGCGCAACATTGCAGACCAGATCGACGTGCGCGAGGCGCGCAAGTCGAGCGATGTGGCGCCAGGGGTCAATCAGAGCTACGAGAGCCCGGACACGACCCACTATGCGGTTGTCGATGCCGCGGGTAATGCGGTGGTCAACACTTACACGCTCAACTTCTCCTATGGCTCCGGGATCACCGCCCGCGGCACCGGCATTCTTCTGAATAACGAGATGGATGATTTCTCGGCAAAGCCTGGTTCGCCGAATGGCTACGGCTTGATTGGAGCTGAAGCCAATGAGATTCAACCTGGCAAGCGCCCTTTGTCATCGATGACGCCGACGCTGGTGTTCAAAGACGGACGTCCGGTGCTGCTGACAGGCTCTCCCGGTGGCAGCAAGATCATCAGCACGGTGCTCCAGGTGATCGTCAACGTGATCGACCATGAGATGCCGGTGCTGGATGCGGTCGCTGCTCCCCGGTTCCATCACCAGTGGTTGCCTGATCGCCTCGAGCTGGAACCGGGTTTTAGCCCCGATACCATCGATTTACTCAAAGCAATGGGTCACAATGTGCGCGAGCGAGGTCTCACTCAAGGCAGCGCCCAAACGATTTCAATCGACGGCGGTTTATTCCGAGGCGCTGCAGACCCGCGCAGACCCGATGCGCTAGCACTTGGACCGGATGGTCTTGATTGCAGAACCAGCGCGACACCCTGCTCATTCTAGGAACACACAATGACCACGCCTCTGAAGCTTCGCAATATTGCGATTATTGCGCATGTCGACCATGGCAAGACCACATTGGTCGATCAGTTGCTGAGCCAGTCAGGAACGCTCGATGCTCGCGCGGACGCGCCGGATCGGATCATGGATTCGAACGATTTGGAGCGCGAGCGCGGGATCACGATCCTGTCGAAAAATACGGCGATTTCATGGAATGACTGGCGGATCAACATTGTGGATACGCCAGGGCACGCCGACTTCGGTGGTGAGGTTGAGCGCGTGTTGTCGATGGTAGATAGCGTGTTGTTGCTGGTGGATGCCGTCGAGGGACCGATGCCGCAAACGCGTTTTGTCACGGCAAAGGCATTCGCCCGGGGCTTCACGCCGCTGGTGGTGATCAACAAGATCGATCGAGACGGCGCACGTCCTGACTGGGTGCTGGATCAAACCTTCGATCTGTTTGATCGACTCGGTGCGACGGATGAGCAGCTGGACTTCCCTGTGATCTACGCAAGCGGGCTCGCAGGCTATGCAAGCGAGGACGACACCGTCAGAGAGGGCGATATGCAGCCGCTGTTCGATGCCATCACGCGTCACGTGCCGGCGCCAGACGTCGACGCTCAGGGTGCATTGCAGTTGCAGGTGTCGAGCCTCGATTACGATCCCTATGTTGGTGTGATCGGCATCGGTCGTGTCAGTCGCGGCCAGGCAATCCCGAATACGCCGCTGACCGTTGTCGATGCGATGGGCAACGAGCGCAACGCGCGTATTCTCGAGCTGTACGGGTTCCACGGACTGAACCGTGTGCGCATCGATGAAGCCAATGCGGGCGACATCGTTGCGTTCAGTGGCGTCGATCCGCTGTCGATTTCGGATACGTTGTGTCCGCGGGGAGAGGCGGATGCACTACCCGCGTTAACCGTCGATGAGCCCACCATCAGCATGACGTTTCAGGTCAATCAATCGCCGATGTCGGGGCGCGAGGGGAAATACCTGACCAGCCGTCAAATCAGTGAACGCTTGCAGCAGGAGCTCAAACACAACGTTGCGCTTCGTGTTGAGCAACTGGACGACCCGGACAAATTCAAAGTGTCGGGCCGGGGCGAGTTACATCTGTCGGTATTGATCGAAACAATGCGGCGCGAGGGTTATGAGCTGGCGGTATCCCGCCCGGAAGTGATCGAAATCGAGCGTGACGGGCAGATACTTGAGCCCTACGAGATGCTCACAGTCGACTTCGACGATGATTATCAAGGTGCCGTCATGACACGCTTGGCCGAGCGTAAGGGCGAATTGCTGTCGATGACCGCCGAGCAGCAGGGCAGGAGTCGACTCGAATACCGAATCCCCTCGCGTGGTCTCATCGGTTTCCGAACCGAATACTTGAGTGCAACGGCGGGGACAGGATTGATCTATCACGTCTTCGAAGCGTACGGGCCCAAGGTCGAGCAGGCGATTGGTCAGAGAAACAACGGTGTCCTGATTTCAAATGTGGCGGGCAAGGCGTTAGCGTATGCGTTGTTCAATCTGCAGGAGCGGGGCCGATTGTTTGTAGATCACGGTGCGGAAGTCTACGAGGGCATGCTCGTCGGTATTCATAGTCGTGGGAATGACCTCGTCGTTAATCCAACCAAGGCGAAGCAGTTGACGAATATCCGTGCTGCCGGTTCCGATGAAAATTTGCTTTTGACGCCGCCGGTGAAGATGTCGCTCGAACAGGCGCTTGAGTTTATCGACGACGATGAACTTGTCGAGGTGACGCCGACCAGTATCCGACTACGGAAAAAACTGCTCGGAGAATCCGATAGAAAACGCGCCTCGCGCCAAGCCAAGGCGGGTTGACTGGCCAAGCGTGTACCGATGTGCGTAGTATCGGCACCTTGATCACGTCGCCGGGGGGTCGACATGTCTCAGGAGTCCGGTCGTATAGACCCACGAGCGTATTACGCGCTCGGCATTCTTACTGTCGTCTACACGCTGAACTTCATTGATCGTCAGATCATATCGATCCTGCTGCCCTCGATTCAGGAAGAGCTTGTTATCAGCGACAAGCAGGCCGGCTTGCTGGCTGGGGCGTTCTTCGCTCTGTTCTACGCGACGCTGGGTGTACCGATCGCGACCATTGCCGACCGCGGAAACCGACGCAATCTGATTGCGATTGCGTTGACCGTCTGGAGTGCGATGACCGCACTCTGCGGCATGGCGCAGAACTTCGTGCAACTGGGGCTTGCCCGGATGGGTGTCGGTGTTGGAGAGGCGGGTTGCAGTCCGCCAGCGCACAGCATGATTTCCGATTACTTTCCGCCAAAACACCGAGCCACTGCACTCGGTGTTTACTCGTTGGGCATCTCGCTCGGCATCATGTTCGGATTGTTCATCGGCGGACGTATCGATGAGCTCTACGGCTGGCGGGTGGCATTCTTCATCGTGGGCGTCCCTGGCATTCTGTTGGCGCTGATTTTCAGATTCACGGTTTGGGAGCCGCCCCGCGGTCACTCCGAGGCCCGGGAGACTGGGGAAGGGCGGCCGAGTATCGTAGATACCTTCGAATTCATGCTTCGCCGACGCTCGTTCATTCACCTGGCATTCGGTGCGGGTTTAGCAGCGTTCACCGGTTATGGCGTAGTCACCTTTTTTCCGACGTTCCTCGTCCGAACGCATGCCATGCCGACCGGGGAAATTGGATTTTGGTTGGGTTTGATTCTGGGTATATCTGGTGGCGCCGGCATTTTCTTTGGTGGTTACGCCTCCGATAAATTCGGGCTGACTGACGCTCGGTGGAAACTGTGGACAGTTGTCCTTGCTGGTGTGATCTCTCTCCCGTTCTCCATCGCGGTCTACCTCGTTGACAGCCCCTATGTGGCGCTTTGGATTTTTGTTATCCCTGCGGCGTTGAGTAACTTTTATCAGGCGACCAGTTTCGCTCAGACGCAGAGTCTTGCGAATTTGCGGATGCGAGGTATGGCTGCGGCGGTTTTGCTTCTGATCATCAATCTGATTGGGCTGGCATTAGGCCCGTTGGTTGTCGGTGCAGTATCCGACTTCCTGGCGCCGCGATATGGTAACGACAGCATGCGCTATGCATTACTGTCGTTAAATGGCATTGCAGTGTGGAGTATGTGGCACTTCTACCGCGCGGGCGTGCATCTGCCGGGTGACTTGGCTCGAGCGAATGATCCCACTTAATCGACGGGTTTGAATTGGTCCGGGTGGGCATCAATAAACGCGGGCTCGTTCAGGCAGCGGTACTCAATCTGGGCTATCTCGGGATAGACCGATAGGTCGACCTTGAATCGTCGCGCGTTGTACAGCTGCGGCACCAAAAAACACTCGGCGATCGTCGTGTGATCGCCGACGCAAAATCCGGGCGCTCTATCGGTACGATTCAGCAGTGCTTCGAACGCAGTGAATCCTTTTGACATCCAATGGCGATTCCACGCGCCAATCGCTTCTGTGTCTGCGCCAAACTCGGCGCGCAAGTGTTGCAGTATCCTGAGGTTGTTGACTGGGTGAATGTCGCAACCAATCAAGGCGCTGAGCTCGCGCACCCGTTGACGCGGCGCAGTGTCAGAGGGCAGTAGCGCAGGTTCTGGGTAGTGCTCCTCAAGGTAATCGATTATCGCGGGTGACTGCAGTAGTTCCAGACCGTCGATTTCAAGCACTGGTACGGCCGCCATCGGGTTTTTTTGTGTGAACGCGGCATCGTGTTGCGCGCCTCGGTCCAGACGAACGTCGACACTCTCAAACGCGATGCCTTTCAGATTCAAGGCGATCCGTGTCCGATAGGTCGTAGAGCTGCGATAGTAGCCGAGCAGTCGGACTGACGTTGATTCAGCCATGATTGTCCCCTTCAGATGTCGTGGCCGGTATCATGCGCAGGGCAAAGGTGGCATGCAACCGAGGTAGTGAGTGCGGCACAAGAATCGGCTCTTCAGGCAGTTCGAAGTCTGGCGAAGTGACGGCCACGAGATGGTGTTTGCTCTCGTGGTTGCCACCTCAGGTTCGACGTATGCCAAGCCCGGCGATTTCATGTTGATCACCGAAAGCGGCCTGTTCCAGGGGTTGCTGTCCGGCGGATGTGTCGAGGGCGACCTCGCGCTTCGCGCTCAGGATGTGTTGCGAAGTGGTGGTGCCGCTATCGTCGACTACGACCTTGGAGGGGAGCACGATGCGCTTTGGGGGATGGGCGCCGGTTGCGATGGTCGCCTCCAGATTCTTCTTCAGTGTCTGCGTGGTGACGCGCTACGGGTATTCGTTGAACTCGCCAATCGATACGCGGATGGCAATGCTTCAGATGTAACGCTTGAAGGCAGTCTGCAACAGCTGCGATGGCACCTTGCCGAAGCCGCGCATGGAGCGACATCATTTGAGCTTTCTGACACGAGCGTATCTGGCGGTTTCCTGATTACTGCGAGCCCTAATGTCCTGGTGTGCGGCGGCGGCGAAGACGTCTCGCCGCTTGTCGATCTGGCAACGACCATGGGATGGCGGGTGACGGTGGCAGAGCACCGTCCGCACTATGCGGACGTGAGGGCGGCGGAAGGTGCGATTGTGATCACCGGTGACTCTGTCGCTGAACTCACCCGAGACCTTGAGATGCAGCATTACGACGCGGTTGTCGTAATGAGTCACCATTTGGAAAACGATATCGAGTACCTGACCGCGATTGCCCGGCACGCTCACTGGCAGTACATCGGTCTTCTGGGGCCGCCGCATCGACGAGAGCGCCTCGTTAAGGCAGTGCCTCAAATCGAAGCGCTGGGTGAGGTGCTGTACGGACCGGCGGGACTCAATATTGGCGGCAGAGAACCTGCCAGTATCGCGCTATCGATGATGGCTCAGATTCACCAGTGCCTGGCCGCGACAGGCAGACTGACGGGACCAATTAGTTCTCGAGGTTGAATTCGAGTCTAACCCTGGCGCGTGTAGATGCGTCAGGGTCGTTGGTTTCCAAAGGCCGATACTGCCACTTTTCTACGGCGTCGATCGCGGCACGGTCGAAAACGGATCCAGGCCGGCTTTCGAGAACTACGACATCGCTCGTGCTGCCGTCAGCATTCACCGTAAACTCCACATCGGCCCAACCTTCGACCCCACGTCTTTGAGCAGAACGAGGATAGCTCGGTGGCTGCGCTGACAGTTGAATTAGAGTGTAGGCTGGCGCTTCTTCCGGCTCCGGCTCGACAAGCTCTGTTTCACGCGCAGGTGCTGTCGTGGCAGCCGGTGTCGGGGCAGCTTCAACTTCGGTCGGCGTCAACGCTGACGCCAGAGACGCTCTCAGTTCACGGATCGCCTCCGGATCGGCACCAGCAACTTCGGCTTGCGCAATCAATCGACTGGCTGCGTTGGAATCATTCTGGGCGACTGCAGTCTGCGCTTGCGTCACCAGCATTGATGCCACGAAGCTGATGCCCTGCGTGGCGATCGGATTGCCTGGGTCTTGAGCGAGCGCAGCAGCGTAGTAGTCACGCGCGCTGTCGCCAGCTGGCGTTACGAGGTTGCCGGCGGCCATCCGATCGTTGGCACGAGCGAGCAAGTCACTTACGTCGGGTCGTGTCGGCTCAGATTCCGTTGTCGTCGTAGCGGCTTCGGAACTGGAATCACTCGTAGCGGCTGTCTCTGCGGGAGGCGTTTGCTGTATGGCGCTGGCCGATTCAACGCCCGCCGGTTGGGCGGATGGCGCATTGATCGGTGAAGCGGCAGGAAGCGTTGCACTCTGTGCGTCACGCAAATCCCTGATTCGGGCGCGTGTGGACTCTATGAGACTCTGCTCGACTGCGCCCGATGCCGCGATGCGCGCCAGTCTCGACTCTGCTGCGTTGAGGTCGCCGTTAATCAGGTCGCGTTCGATCTGTGAGAATTCCTGACGGGAAACCTCCCGACTCAATTCTCGGTTCAGGAAGGCAAGTCTGGGATGACTAGGGACATGCTCATTCAAGACGCCGAGAACCTGACCAACACGGTCCAGATTGTCGGCCAGGAAATCACGTTCGACCTGCGAGAATACGTCCTCGAGCACAGCATCCAGACGCGCGCGGGGGAGCGGATCCTCTCGTTGCAGGCGCGCGGCAGTTGCGTAGTGCAGTACCGCGTTGTCGTCAGTGGGCAGTACTAATCGACCAGCACGCCGTGCCGCGTCTCCCGCGGCCATGGATTCCGAAGCCGCGACCACCGGGTCTTTCTGTGGCGCAGGTGCAGACTGAACCGCCTCCGTGCCTCGATCCGTTGCAGAAGCGTCGCTTGGGTCCGAACCGCGACCCAGAACAAACGCCAGGCCGACAACGACGACTGCGCCCACGGCCCAGATGATTGGCGGAACGCTTCGCAACGCGCCGAAGAGAGACGGCTCGAGCTCGTCATCGAGCTCTGGTGCCGTGATACCGGTCTCGCGTACATCTGTTGTGCGGAACAACCCGGAGTCGAAGGTGACGCCCTTGATGATGCCGGTTTCGGTCATCTTCTGTTGCACGTCGGCAGGCGACAACGGTACGTCTGTGGCATTCAAAGTCAGATGCTTCTTCGCAGAAGCTTCGATCGCCAGGCGCGACCGGCCGGGGCTCACCGGCTTCAAAAGGAAACGGTAGACCAGGCCATCGCTGATCAGGCCCATCATTTTCTCACCGTCTTCACGCCGTCCTGCGACGATCGTCACCAGTGACGGTATGTGTTTACGCAATTGCGCGGTAATCGTCTTGACGTCTTTCACAGCGACCGCCGCATCGGTGATCAGGACACCGGCTGCGCCTTCGCGCGCGATGTCGATGGCTTCCTGTAAATTCGGTGCGTGATTGACGACGTGGCTGGTGCCCGCCGCTGCGCGAATGGTCTTCAGGAAGCTTGAATCGTTGGTCAATACAACGATCTCAACGTGGCTTATTGCGTGCGCCGAAACGTCGGCATCGGCCGAGGGTTCGATCACCGGGATGTCGCTTAGCGCCGGGAATGAACCGGTCGCGGCGGCATTGGTCGTACTTGAGGCAAGCTCCCTTGCATTGAGGCCGGGTGAGGAGTCATTGGCAGGCACAGCAAGCGCCGACACGGTCTCACCGCGCAGCGTGGCATGAATTGCGGCACAAATTTCATCCGGTGAGCTCTCTGCACGCAACACCTGGTTGAGGTGTCGGACGTTGACCAGAGCAGCTCTATCGTCCTCCGTCATGTGGCGTGAGGCGACCAGGATGGATCGTGTATCCGGGGACCGCTTTTTCGCTTCTTTCAGGGCTTCCTGGCCCGTCATGCCCGGCAGATCCTGCGCAGACACAATGATGTCGATAGGGGTGATGCCGAGCGTTGTCAGCGCCTCGGTCCCCGACGCGGCCATATGCACAGAGAATTCCTCACCCAGCCGACTGGCACATGGCTCCATGAGCGCCGGCTCGGGGTGCAGAAACATCACTTGTGTCTTGAACCGATCTACCATGTTGGCCTCGAACGGGGGAGTCCGCCGCACCGCGCGGCCAGATATTCTCCCTGCACGCAGTATATGAAGAGACCGAGCGCGACACAGCACGCATCGCATTCTGGTCAGTCAAACTGTGACCGATTCCACATAACGCACGTGCGCAAGCGCACAAACCTGCTGTATCGCGGTGTCCGCGGGCGATCTAGGCGCCGGTTGCGCGCGAAACGATTTCCTCGTTCAGGGAGCGGATGCAGTCCTCGACCGTCATCACTTTCTGCCCCTTGCTGCCGAGACGTCGCACTGCCACTTCGCCGTTCTCAACTTCGCGCTTGCCGACCGCAAGGATCACGGGGACCTTGGCGAGGCTGTGTTCACGAACTTTGTAGCCGATTTTTTCATTCCGCAAATCCGATTCCGCCTCGATACCGGCCTCACGCAGTTGCTCAGTCAGCTTGGCTGCATATTCGTCCGCATCGGACGTGATCGTCGCGACCACCACCTGCGTTGGCGCTAGCCATAGCGGCAGATTGCCTGCGTAGTGTTCCAACAAAATGCCGATGAATCGCTCCAAAGATCCGAACATGGCCCGGTGGAGCATGACAGGCACGTGGCGCTCGCCATCTTCACCGATATAGCTCGCACCCAGCCGGCCTGGCAGGTTGAGATCGACCTGCAGCGTGCCGCACTGCCAGTCACGACCGATAGCGTCGCGCAATACGAACTCGAGTTTCGGCCCATAGAATGCGCCTTCGCCCGGGTTGTGCGTGTACTCAAGCCCGGTGGCCTCAAGTGCTGCGACCAACGCCGATTCCGAAGCATCCCAGATCGCATCGTCACCGACGCGAACCTCGGGTCGGTCGGCGAACTTGATGCGAATGTCGTCAAAGCCGAAGTCTTTATAGATGCTCAGGATCAATTCGGAAATCGCAACCGATTCCTGTGTGATCTGTTCCATGGTGCAGAACACGTGAGCATCGTCCTGCGTAAATGCACGAACTCGTAGCATTCCGTGCAACGCACCGGATGGCTCATATCGATGCACCGAGCCGAACTCAGACAATCGCATGGGCAGTTCGCGGTAGCTGGTGATGCCTTGCTTGAAGACCTGAACGTGTCCCGGGCAGTTCATCGGTTTTAGTGCGTAGTTGCGCCCGTCCTCGGTGGTCGTCGTGAACATATGTTCGCCGAACGAGTCCCAGTGGCCGGAGGCTTCCCACAATGCCCGGTCCATCACCATTGGCGTGTGGATTTCCCGATAACCTGCCTTGCGCTGCCGCGCCCGCATGTAATCAACCAAGCGCTGGAACAGGGTCCAGCCGCGCGGATGCCAAAACAGTGCGCCCGGTGCCTCCTCCTGGAAGTGGAACAGGTCCATCTGACGGCCAAGTTTCCGATGATCGCGCTTTTCTGCTTCCTCAAGTCGACGTAGATACTGGCGCAGCTGTTTGTCGGTGGCCCAGGCTGTTCCGTAGACGCGCTGCAGCATCTCGTTCTTGGAGTTGCCTTCCCAATACGCGCCGGATACGCGGAGCAACTTGAAGGCCGTGCCGAGTCGTGCGGTCGAGGGCAAGTGGGGGCCGCGACAAAGGTCAATAAATTCGCCTTGTCGATACAGCGTGATTGCTTCGTTTTCAGGAATCCGTTCGATCAGGCGGGCCTTGTACTCTTCGCCTTGCTCGCGGAAGAACGCAACTGCGTCATTGCGGCTCCAGACTTCCCGGGTAATCGTCTCGTCACGCTCGACGATTTCGCGCATCCGAGCCTCGATGACTTCCAGGTCATCCTCGCTGAAGGGTGTTTCGCGTGCGAAGTCGTAGTAGAAGCCGTTATCGATCGCCGGGCCAATGGTGACCTGGGTTTCCGGATATAGCTCTTTCACTGCCTCTGCGAGCACATGCGCCGCGTCATGCCGCAGGACCTCCAGACCATCGTCGCTATCACGGGTCACGATAGCGACCGGCGCATCGGTTTCGATTTCGCGGTTGAGATCGTACAGGTGCCCATCCACCTTCGCCGCAACGGCGGCCTTGGCGAGTGAGGGGCTGATATCGTTCGCAACCTGAAGTGCCGTGACGGCATCCTGATAGTCGCGTGTTGACCCGTCGGGGAGCGTGATTGTTGGCATGCTGACTCAAATTTGCGTCGAGTGAATTGCCCGGTAGTGCTGCGCACACCGGCCGAAAGCGTGCAATTGTAGCCAAGCGACCGCGCCCAGACTATGCTTTAGGCTTACGAAGTGTTCTTTGCGGTCGGGGATCTGAATGGCGCGAGTGGCCCATAATCATCAGGTTTGCGTCGATACGGCGTTGGAGCGTGCGGAATCGGTGTGCGCAAGGCAGAATCTAAGGCTGACCCCGCTCAGAAAAACCGTTCTCGAGCTGGTTTGGCAGGGTCACGAGCCGGTAGGTGCCTATGAGCTGCTCGATGCTTTAGCCAAGCAGGGCCGAAGTGCGTCTCCGCCCACCGTCTACCGGGCTTTGGAGTTTCTCCTGCAAGCAGGGCTCGTGCATAAGCTCGATTCCCTAAACGCGTTTGTGGGGTGCGCTGATCCGGAGTCGGGCAGGCACAGCGCGTTCCTGATCTGCCGAGCATGCAAGCTGGTCGATGAACTCAGCGCTGAAACCATCGAGCGCGATATCGCTGCGCTTGCGGCATCGCATGATTTCTTTCCCGAGCGACATACCGTTGAGGTAGAGGGCTTATGTGGCGCCTGTCGCAAAATTGAGCAACGGTCAGCCGAAGCAAGTTGACGTACAATTGAGCGATCGTTTCGATTGACCTCGCTCGAGAGCGGATTCCCATGGACTTAGTAGAAGAGAATGGCCCGACCCCCGGTCTGGATTTCATTCGGCAGATTATTGCGGACGATGTCGCCAACGACCGTCTGCCACAAGGGCTGACGACCCGTTTCCCGCCGGAACCCAATGGGTTCCTGCATATCGGGCACGCGCTGTCTATTTCATTGAATTTTGGTGTTGCGAACGAATACGGTGGCAAGACCTATCTGCGGTTTGACGACACCAACCCCAGCAAAGAGAAGCAAGAGTTCGCGGACGCGATTCGTGACGACGTCGCCTGGCTCGGTCATGAATGGCAGGCAGGCCTTACTCACGCTTCGGATTACTTTGAACGACTGTATGGCGCGGCGCTTGAGCTCATCCAGAGTGGTGATGCTTATGTCGACAGCCAGAGTGCGGACGAAATTCGTGAAACCCGTGGCACCCTCACGGAGCCCGGCACGAACAGCCCGTTTCGTGAACGGCCAATCGAGGAAAATCTGGATTTGTTCCGGCGCATGCGTGCTGGTGAGTTCCCTGATGGGGCGCATGTCCTGCGAGCCAAGATCGACATGACATCACCCAATATCAACCTGCGGGACCCGGCGCTCTATCGCATTCGCCACGCCGCACACCAGCGTACGGGTGACGAATGGCCGATCTACCCGATGTACGACTTTGCACACACGCTGTGTGATGTGTTCGAAGGCATCACGCACAGCCTTTGCACCCTGGAATTCGAGGATCATCGCCCCTTGTACGAATGGCTGGTGGCTCGGGTGCCGCACGAGTACCCACCGCGCCAGATTGAGTTCTCGCGTCTGCAGGTCGCATACATGGTGACCAGCAAGCGGCGACTCAACGAGCTCGTTCAGGGCGGTTATGTGAGCGGCTGGGATGACCCGCGTATGCCGACCATCGCAGGGCTGCGACGACGTGGCTACCCCGCGAGTGCCGTGACCCGCTTCTGTCGTCAGGCCGGCGTTACCAAGAAAGCCAAGCTGCTAGAGCTCGGGATGTTGGAGGCAGCAGTCCGGGATGAGTTGGCGGACGTTCCGCGCCGCATGGCGGTGCTCAACCCGCTCAAGGTGACGATCACGAATTTTCCTGAGGGCGAAACCGAATGGATGACCGCTCAGAATCATCCTAACGACCCGGAGCAGGGCACTCGGCAAATCCCGTTCACAAAAACACTTTGGATTGAGCGTGACGATTTTATGGAGGACGCGCCGAGGAAGTTCTTCAGGCTCAAACCCGGTGGGGAAGTTCGGCTGCGCTATGCCTACATTGTCCGGTGCGATAAGGTTATCAAGGACGCTGATGGCGAGGTGGTGGAGTTACTTTGCAGTGTCGACCCTGAGACCAAAGCAGGTGGCAGTGCAAATGATCGTAAGGTGAAAGGGACCATTCACTGGGTTTCAGCTGAGCATGCTGTCGCTGCCCGTGTGAATCTGTATGACCGATTGTTCAGTGTCCCGGCGCCTGCGAGTAGTGAGGATTTTGTTTCGGCACTCAATCCCGAATCGCTAACCGAGAGAGACGCGTTTGTCGAACCCGTACTGGCGGAGCTTGCCGTGGATGCGCCCGTCCAGTTTGAGCGCTTAGGGTTTTTCGCAAGGGACCGAGGATCGCCTGATTCACTCGTAATCAATCGAGTGGTCACACTGCGCGACTCGTGGGCCAAACTCGAGCGTCAGGCGATGGCCGAACTGGAGCAATCAGCCTGACGCTCGATAGTCCGATTGACTAGATCGGGTATGCCTCCAGGTGATGGTCGGCATTGCCAAACAGCGTGTCGATCATCGTTAGACGTTTGAAGTAGTGGGCGACGTCGAGTTCCCAGCTGACGCCCATACCGCCATGTAGCTGTACTGCTTCCTCGCCAAGGCGACGACCTTCAGTACCCACCTGTACCTTGAGTGCGTGAATGGACGCTTTGGCAGCTTCCCGATCATTTTCGTCTTGAGCCATGACCGCGTGCAGCAGCAAAGACCGCGTCTGTTCGGCGATCATGAACATCTCCACCATGCGATGCTGCAGCGCCTGGAAGCTCGCGATAGGCACACCAAACTGCACTCGTGATTTGGAGTATTCCAGCGTGCGGTAGTTCAAAGCTTGCATGATGCCCACGGCTTCTGCGGACACACAAATGATCGCGTCATCAATCACGGCGCTGAGAGTCTCAAGCCCGTCATCGATGCTGCCGAGTAACTGCGTCGCAGGCACGCGCACGTCGCTTAGCGTGATATCCGCCGCCTGTCGAGCATCGACGGTGGGGTAAGCTTTACGCTCGATGCCGGCGGAGGACGCATCAACGACAAATAAACTGATACCGCTTGAATCCGTTCGCTCGCCGCTGGTGCGCGCAGAGATGACAAGCGTGTCCGCGGCACCACCGTTCAACACAACGCACTTGGTACCGTTCAGCACAAAGTCATCACCGTCACGTGTCGCGGTCGTCGCGGTGTCGTTAAGGTCGAAGCGCGCCTGAGGCTCTGCATAAGCCAGTGCTGCGAGTTTGCTCCCTTCGATGATCGGGGCTAACCACTGCGCTTTCTGTTCATCGCTGGCGGTTCGCTTCAAAACGCCACCTGCCAGGACGATGCACGGCAGGTAGGGTTCGATAACGAGTCCCTTACCGAACTCCTCCATGAGGAGCATCAGCTCTACGGGGCCGCCATCGAGGCCGCCGTCATCTTCGGCAAATGGTACAGCCGCCCAGCCGAGTTCCGTGAACTCGGTCCAGCGGTCGCGAGAAAAGCCTAGATCGCTAGCTGCTGCTTCCTGGCGTGCGTCAAAGTCATAGTCGTTTTGAATAAACTTAGCGACGCTATCCTGGAGCATCGCCTGATCTTCTGTAATTGAGAAATCCATGCCGTGTTAGTTCCTACAGGCCGAGCACGTGCTTGGCGATGATGTTCTTTTGAATCTCGTTCGAACCGCCGTAAATCGAGGTCTTTCGGTAGTTGAAGTAGTGCAGGGCACTTGTGGGTTCAGTGCCATCCACAAGCCGATCATCGAGGTCAAAGCCTGAGCTGTACTGTTCGGGTACGAACGGCATGGCGTAGTAGCCAGCTGCTTCCATAAACAGGTTGCTGAGTTGTTGCTGTATTTCAGTGCCCTTGATTTTGAGGATGGAGCTCTCAGGTCCTGGGGCCTTGCCAGTAGACACAGCGGCAAGCGTCCTGAGGTCGGTGTACTCCAAAGCCTTGAGTTCGATCTCCATTCGCACCAGCTTCTGTCGGAACGTCGGCGACTCGATGAGTGGGGTTGCCCCGAAACGCTCGCTCGACGCCAGTTTCTTCAGTTTCTTGAGCTTGAATTTGGAGCGTGCAACCGCGGCGATATTGGTTCGCTCGTGCTGCAGTAGCACTTTTCCGTACGTCCAGCCACGGCCTTCTTCGCCGACCAGGTTTTCTACGGGAACTCGTACGTTTTCGAAATGCACCTCGTTAACTTCGTGACCGCCTTCGATCGTGATGATCGGACGCACGGAGATTCCTGGTGTGTTCATGTCGCACAGAATGAAACTGATCCCTTCCTGGCGGCGCGCAACGTCGGTGTTGGTGCGCGCAAGTACGAATATCCAGTCGGCATGTTGACCGAGGGTGGTCCAGGTCTTGGTGCCGTTGATGACGTAATGGTCACCGTCACGGTCAGCCAGGGTCTTCAGTGAGGCAAGATCAGATCCTGCGCCCGGTTCCGAGTAGCCCTGGCACCACCACACGTTGCTCTCGAGAATGTCCGGCAGAAAGCGTGCTTTTTGCTCATCGTTGCCGAACGTGTAGATAACGGGACCCACCATGTTGACCCCGAACGGCACCACGTCAGGTGCGTTTGCCTCTGCCATCTCGGTGGCAAACAAATACTTCTGTACGGGTGTCCAACCGGTTCCTCCGTACTCGACCGGCCAATTCACGGCCATGTAGCCGTGTTTGTGAAGAATTTTCTGCCAGCGGACGAAATCGTCCTTGTCCAGCCGGACATTGTTGTCCATTTTCGTTTTGATATCGGCAGGATACTGGGTGGCAAAAAACTCGCGAACTTCATCGCGAAACTTGAGCTCTTCTGCAGAGAAACTGAGATCCATAGTTGATTCCAGACAGGCCATGAACATGGCTTTCGGGGCAGGGATCATTTGAGTGCACGGCAGCTGCCGGCGGCGGATGCGCCCCCCATCCGACGACCGAGTATAGGAGGGAATGCTGCGGCGCACAACAAAGCCTGACAGGCTATACTTAAGGATTATTTGTTTCGCTCTGCCGTTTTGATGACCAACCACAAAGGCGCCAATCACCCGACGGATCGTTTGGACCGGCCGATTCGTGATCTGAGAATCTCGCTGATCGATCGATGTAACTATCGATGCCCCTATTGCATGCCAATCAGTGAGTTCGGAGACGATTACGAATTTCTGAAACGGGACGCACGCTTGAGTCACGAAGAGATCGTCCGTCTGGCGACCATTATGGTCGGCCTCGGCGTGACCAAACTTCGGCTCACCGGTGGGGAGCCACTGTTGGACAAGAACATCGTGAGCTTGATAGAGCGGCTTGCGAAAATCCCGGGTGTCGACGACCTCGCGATCACGACGAATGGTCAATTACTTGCGCCGAAAGCGCAGGCACTCAAAAATGCAGGGCTCAAGCGTATTACGTTAAGCCTCGACAGTGTCGACCCTGACCGCTTTGCGCAAATGAGCGGCGGACGTGGCGATCTCGATGCTGTGCTTGCTGGTGTTGCAGGTGCCGAGCTCGCTGGTTTTTCGCTGAAGATCAACACGGTGGTTCAACGCGGCGTAAATGACGATCGTGTGCTCGATGTTCTCGAGTATTTCCGCGGAACTTCGCACGTCGTTCGGTTGATTGAGTACATGGACGTCGGAAATCGCAATGGGTGGCAGCGCGAGCATGTGGTGCCCTCATCCGAGCTACTCGGCCAGATCAATGAGCGTTGGCCGGTCGAGTCTTTGCAGCCGAACTATCGGGGTGAAGTTGCTCGCCGTTATCGGTACAGGGACGGTGGCGGAGAGATCGGTTTTATCTCCTCGGTGACCGCACCGTTTTGCGGCAGTTGCCATCGGGCGCGCCTCGCGGCTGATGGCACGCTCTACACCTGCTTGTTCGCGACGCAGGGCACCCGCTTCCTCGAGCCTTTGCGGTGGGGTGCGAGCGATGAGGAGATTGCCAACATGATTCGACGGGTATGGCTCCGCCGCGAAGATCGCTACAGCGAACAGCGGGCGATGAGTGAGCAGCCGTTACTGCCAAAAGTGGAAATGTACCGTGTCGGCGGATAAGCGGCTCACCCATGTCGCGGCGGATGGAACGCCGATGATGGTCGATGTCACTTCGAAGCAGGAAACGCTGAGGACCGCTGTTGCGGTATGCGAGGTTGTGTTGCCGGACTCGGTGATCGAAGCTTTCGGTGCGGGTGACGGTGCACTGGTAAGCCCAAAAGGATCGGTACTTGCAACCGCGTCGATCGCTGGTGTGATGGCAGCGAAGCGAACGCACGAGCTGATCCCTTTCTGCCATCCGCTGGGGTTAACGGGTTGCGATGTGGACCTCGCCTTGCGTGGCAACGTTGTTGAGATCCGCTGTGAGTGTCGTGTGGTGCATCGCACTGGCGTCGAAATGGAAGCGCTTACAGGTGCAAGCGTCGCCGCGCTTACGGTCTACGACATGTGCAAGGCGCGCTCTCACGACATCGAAATCCGGCGTACCCGCCTCGATTCAAAGACCGGTGGCAAAAAGGACTTTCATCGTGAGTGATCGGCGCAGATTGGCACTGGTATTGGCCGGCGGCCGCAGTCGGCGCATGGGCGAGGACAAGGCAGCGATCGCCGTCGATGGTGTAACTCTGCTCGACAGGACTGTGGCACTCGCCAGAGAATTCTCCGACGAGGTTTGGGTGAGTGTGAGCGCAGATCAAACGCAGGAGTCGGTCAGGGCACGCCATGCACAGCTGATTGACGCACGCCCAGGGGAGGGCCCTCTCGGCGGTATTCTCACGGCGTTCGATCACGATCCAGAGGCGGAATGGTTAGTGCTGGCTTGTGATATGCCAGGCCTCACTCGTGAGGGTCTTGGCGCGCTTACCAGTGCAGCGTCAAAAGACGCGACGTCGATTGCCCTGGCGAGCGCTGCGCAAGGCAGCGACCTGCCGGAACCGTTGTATGCAATCTGGAGACCGCAGATGCGTAATCGTGTGGTCGATGCGTTGGATGCGGGTAGAAGGTGCGCTCGAAAATGCTTACTGGAAGCAGGTGCGACGCTGGTTGAGATGCCGAGCGATCGCGAAATCACCAATATGAACACTCCCGAAGAGCGGGATCAGTGGATGGAGGCGCAACGATGAAATCAGTGTCGGTCGAGTATTTTGCGTTGTTTCGGGATCGCGCGGGGCGTAGCCAGGAAACGGTCGAGACCACTGCCGAAGACGCGCTGGCATTGTTCCGGGAGCTTGAACATCGACATGCAACCTCCGACCCGAGAGGGCATTGCAAGGTCGCAATCAACGGCAACATGGCGGAGTGGTCAGACGCTGTAAACGACGGTGATACTGTGTTGTTGTTCCCGCCGGTCGCAGGAGGCTAGAGCATGCGTATGGAGATTTCCGACGAGCCGATTGACGCCGCCGGTTTACGCCGTGAAATGGCGGACGTAACCGCTGGCGGCTTTGTCGCCTTCGAAGGATGGGTCCGCAACCACAACGAGGGGCGCGAAGTACGCGCCCTTGAGTATGAGGTCTACAAGCCACTCGCGATCAGCGAAGGAGAACGCATCATTGCCGAAGTCATCAAACAGACGGGCGCCATCGCAGCGCGTGCAGTGCATCGCGAAGGCGCGCTGGAGCTTGGTGACAGCGCGGTATGGGTCGGCGTGATATCGGCGCACCGCGATGAGGCGTTCCGTGCCTGTCGAGAGATCATCGATCGGATCAAGGTGGAGCTACCGATCTGGAAGAAAGAACACTACGTCGACGGCGATTCCGGGTGGGTCAATTGCGAGCGTTGTGCCAAGCACGGTCACGCACACGCGCATTCGCACTCAGCGTAGGTCTTTTCCGAGTAAAGCCTCAGCTTTCAGGCGCGCTGGCTCGTCATCAATATCGTGCTCGGCGCCGGGCACACTCACTGGCACCACGCGCTGATGCTGGCGTACAACGTTTTTGGCGCCAACGTCTCCACTTAGCTCGGCTAACGTATCGAAGCAGCTGCTCGGAAAAATGGCGGGGGGACCGTTAGATCCGTCAAACTCACTAACCACGATGGCGCCGGGGTCACCACGACTCGCCGTCACCAGTTCACGTAAATTCTTCGGCTCGATCAAAGGCTGATCGACGAGTGCCAGCAGGCAGTGGGTGGTTCGCTGAGCTAGCGCGCGCACTCCCACCGCAATACTGCGGCCCATCCCGAATTCCCATTCATTATTGTGAACAAAAGGACAGCCAAGTCGCTCCAAGGCGCTCAATACGGTCGCGTGCTGCGCGCCGGTGACGACTAATGGATCACAGGCCGTACCGCGTCGAATCTGTTCGACCGCACGCTCTAGTAGTGTTTGTCCCCTGAGCTGCGTCATTGGCTTGTTGCCACCGATACGACGACCGCCGCCAGCGGCGAGCAGGAGCACAGACAGCTGATAATCGTTGTTGAGCGTAGTCATCAGTCTTTGAGGTTTTGGTCGATCTCGGGCATCGTGCACTCCGTAGTCGGGTGAGTTGCTCAGGTTTCGTATTGTGATAAGGATAACCTCGGTAGAGGATGCGCAGGCGTTCGTCGGGCAGGAAATCGGCGTGTCCGATTGGTATCCGATCACCCAAAACGACATCGATCAGTTCGCCGAAGCGACCGGTGATGATCAGTGGATACATGTGGATCCTGAGCGGGCGGCCAAGGAGCTGCCGGGCGGACGAACCATTGCGCATGGCTACCTCACGCTGGCTTTGATTCCTCGATTGACTCGCAATTTCGTCGACTTTGTGGGTTTGGAAAGAACTATCAACTTCGGCTGCAACAAGGTCAGGTTTTCCAGCATGGTGTGCTCGGGAGATCGAGTCCGGATTCGAACCAAACTGGCGCAGGCACGCAAGCGCGCGGGTGCGTTGTACTTAGTGTCCGAGCACGCGATCGAACTCGAAGGCGCCCGCAAGCCGGCCTGCACCGCAGACACCATCGGGCTATATTTCCTCGCGGAATAATCGACCCTGTCAGACCCACAAACCAGATTCCTTGATCGCGCTGGCCACGCGCGAGTGCAATTCAGGGTCCATTGCTACAAGAAGATCGTGTCGTGATTCGGGGTTGAACCGGTCGAAAATTTCGAGCGGTGTTCCATCGGGTTTCGAAGCGATGCCACCCGCGCGTTGGACTGCAAAGGCGGTTGCACCAATGTCCAGAATTGCGCAGTTCAGCATCAGATAGCCGCCTAACTCACCCGTAAACACGCTGTTGAGACAGCAGCGGGGATCCTCGGGGTCGTAGTCGAGGCTGAAATCAAAGGTCGGGTGCACATCAGCTACCAATGACCGCAATGCATCTCCTGTCTGATAAGTGCCGATCGACTCGTTGACGACGCTGGGTGTGGGCAGCAGCGTCGTCTTGTTGAGGTTTGCGCCGGACCGCACATAATTCGCACCAAAGAGGTTCGCGCCAAACAAGAGTTCTCGGGCCGGGTGGTAGCTCATCGTCGCGACGATCTGTTCGCGCCATCTGAGTGATACGAGCACATCAAAGAAGATGCTCTGGTCCCGGTATAGACGGGTGCCGTTGATCGGATCGAGCATCACGCATGCGTCGGCATCTGAAGGGAAGTATCCAGCGTTGCTTGTGGATTCATGCTCTTCGCCAAAAAAATCCCACGAAGGGAATTCAGCGAGGACAAACGCTTCGAACACCTGCTGTACGCCAATATCGGCGTCGGTCAACGCGGATTGCCAGGCGTCGCCGGCTTTCGTGTGTTGCTCCTGTTTGAGGCGCGACTGTAGCCGCATGGCATAACGGCCAGCGATAAGCAGCGGCTCAAGCATGCGGGTTTGAAAATCGAACACAGCTCGCCGCATAGCCGTGCGTTCGCGCGCTGATGGTGGAGACCGGTCCGTCACGTTTCTGACTCGTCATCGGTGAAAACCGCAGGTTTGAGTCGTTCTCGGTTGACGCTCAGCTGCAGTACATCTGGTCTTGCGTAGTGTCCGCTTGGATCGAAATTCTGACGTTCACGGTTGATGTCTTGACGATCCAACTCGACGACGAACACGCCGCTCTCGTTAACGACCGGTTCGAGTAACCACTCACCATCGGGACCTGCGACACACGATCCACCGTTGGCGAGCGTCTGGTCTGCATGCCAATGCGAGTCGGGCACCGCATCGGAGTCCAGATCCTCGGCACGCAGCAATCCGGAGACCGAGACTACGAAACTGCGTGACTCACGTGCAATAAACCTCGTGATCCACTCGGTGTTATTCAGGTTGCCTGGCCACACGGCCACGTGCAGGTTCACGCCCTGTGCGTAGAGCGCCGCCCGTGCGAGTGGCATCCAGTTCTCCCAGCAATTCAGTCCGCCCACCCTAAACTCGCCGAGCTCATGTGCGACGAGTCCGTGCCCGTCGCCAGGTGACCAAACCAGGCGCTCTTCATAGGTTGGAATCAGTTTGCGGTGCACGCTCTGGATTTGACCTGCTGCATCGATATAGACAAGCGACGCGTACAGGCTGTGTCCGCCGCGCTCGATAGGCTTTTCCATGATCCCGAGATACACGGCGAGACCTAGCTCCCTTGCAAGATCGCAAATGACGGCAAGATCACCGGCGTCGATATCGATGGCCGCGTTCAAATAGCGCGAATACCATTCCTTTTGGGTATCGGAGTTGAATCGGGCACCGTCCGTACGCTCAACCCAGAATGGATACCCCGGGAGCAGCCCTTCCCCAAACACAATGAGCTGAGCATCGCTCGCAGTCTTCATCGCGTCACAGATCCGGGCGAGTGTCGAATCACGGTCCAGCAAAACCGGTGCAATCTGGGCCAAGGCCACCTTCATCGTCTATCCCTCAACAGCGCGTCGTCAGACGTCGGCGCAGTATACTAGGCGGATGGCACTTCTTCGTTTTGATGATATCCGAGTCGAGTTCGGCGCGGACCCGGTGCTCGATGCGGCCGACTTTTCTCTCGAGTCGGGAGAGCGCGTGTGCGTCGTGGGGCGCAATGGCGCGGGCAAGTCGACGACACTGAAGCTGATTTCCGGGGCGCTCATACCCGACGACGGTGAGATCGTTCGTAAGGAGGGTTTGGTCGTCGCAGAGCTGCCGCAAGCCTTGCCCCCGGCAAGCGAGCAGACCGCTTCACAGTTCGTTGGAGAAGCGCTGTCGTCCTTGTTGGGATTACGCCAGCGCTTCACCGAACTGACTGCTTCGGGGGGCTCGAATTCCGACGAGATCTCTCAGCTGCAGAGCGAACTTGATGCTCGCGATGCCTGGAATATCGAGAAACGCATCGAGCGAACTGTGAGCGAATTGGGGCTCCCTGGAGACACACCGCTGAGCCGGCTGTCCGGTGGCTGGCGTCGACGGGTGGCGCTCGCCCGTGCACTGGTGCTTGCGCCAGACGTACTGCTTTTGGATGAACCGACCAACCACCTCGATATCGACACGATCGAATGGCTTGAGCGGCGTCTGCTTAGCTTTGCGGGCAGCATCGTCTTTGTGACGCATGATCGTGCGTTCTTGCAGAAACTCGCAACACGCATCGTCGATATTGATCGCGGAAAGCTGGTCAGTTGGCCCGGCGATTTTCGTCAGTATCTCGAGGCCAGACAACAAGCGTGGCAAGAGGAAGATGAGCAGAATGCCAAATTCGATAAGCGCCTTGCTGAAGAAGAGGCGTGGATTCGCCAAGGGATCAAGGCCCGTCGGACTCGAAACGAAGGGCGTGTTAGAGCGCTGCATGCGATGCGTGACACCGCAGCGCAACGCAGAAAGCGACCGCAATCGGCGCGCGTGCATATTGAGACGGCCGAGCAGTCCGGGCGCAAAGCGATTCAGTTGCACAATGTCTCATTCGGCTACGGTGAGCATCTGCTGATCGATAAGCTCAGCTTGACGATACAACGTGGCGATCGGATTGGACTGGTGGGTAACAACGGTGTCGGCAAGAGCACCCTGTTAAAACTGATGTTAGGCGAGCTTGAACCGCATGGTGGGACCATCAAGCACGGCACCAATCTCGAGATCGGCTATTTTGATCAATTGCGTCGAGAACTCGATGGCGACAAGACCATTGCGGAGGTGGTCGGCGAGGGCAATGATTACATCGTACTTAACGGCAAAGCACGACACGTGGTCGGATATCTGCGCGGCTTCCTATTTTCACCGAAACGGATCTTGTCCCCGGTATCAGCGTTGTCCGGCGGCGAAAAGAACCGGGTAGTGCTGGCACGTCTTCTGAGCCAGCCGAGTAACCTTTTGGTGCTCGATGAGCCAACCAACGATCTCGATGTGGAGACGCTACAAGTGCTCGAGACACAACTGGGCGGCTATACGGGCACGTTAATCGTGGTGAGCCATGATCGTCAGTTCCTCGATAACGTGGTGACGAGCACATTGGTGTTCGAATCCGGCGGTAGGGTTGAACGTTTCGTCGGTAATTTTTCGGACTGGATGCGGAAGGGGAGAAAGCTGGCGGTCAGCGATCGACCGAGCCAAGGGGGCGACATAAGTCGCGCCGACAATGAGCCTCGTGTAACCAAAAAGCCCTTCAAACTGTCTTATAAAGACCAGCGTGAGCTCGATGCTTTACCCGAGCAGATCGCACAGTTCGAGGATCGGATTGCGGCGCTGCAGGCACAGACCGCTGACCCCGGCTTTTACGAACAGGACTTCGAGCAAACCGTGCAACCGGTTCTCGATGATCTCGCGCAGACTGAAGCGACCTATGAGTCGCTGTTGACTCGCTGGACCGAGCTTGAAGATCTTGCGGCGTCACTGCGTCAGAAATGACTGGCAGGGTGGTGAGCATTTGCGCTTTCATGCACACTTCGACAAGTTAACTCACACGTCATTCGACCAAAGGGGGGAGTAATGCGTGGATTGATGATGGATCAGCCGCTGCTGATTTCGAGCATTGCTGAGCATGCACTGAAGTTTCATCCCGATTCCGAGATCGTCTCCGTAACCGCGGACAATCCGAACCATCGTTACACCTATAAGGATTGTTTTTCGCGAGCGAAGCGCGTCGCCAACGCGCTCGATGCGATGGGTCTGGAGCGTGGCGATCGGATCGCCACGCTAGCCTGGAATGACCACCGCCATATGGAGGCATACTATGGTATCTCCAGCGCGGGATACGTGTGCCACACGATTAACCCGCGACTCTTCCCGGAACAGCTCGTCTACATCATTAACCATGCTGAAGACCGTGTGCTGCTGGTCGATCCGATGTTCTTGCCGCTGGTGGCGGCGATCCGTGACAAGGCGCCCGGCCTTAAACACATCATCGTGATGTGTGACGACGCATCACTGCCGCAAACGGATTTGGAAGTGCAGAGCTACGAGTCCTGGATCGCCTCGGCATCCGAGGACTACCAATGGCCCGAGTTTGATGAGAACACAGCGTCCGCGCTTTGCTATACCTCGGGCACCACGGGCAACCCAAAAGGCGTGCTTTACTCGCACCGCTCCACTGTACTGCACGCGATTACAGGGTTGATGCCGGATGTATTGAATATCTCGCGTCGCGACACTGTTCTGCCGGTTGTACCGCTGTTTCACGTCAATGCCTGGGGCATCCCTTACTGCTGCCCGATGGTCGGCGCCAAGCTGGTCATGCCCGGGCCGAAGATGGGCGACGGAGAAGCGCTCTACCAGTTGCTCTCGAATGAGGAAGTGACGCTGGCGCTTGGCGTACCGACTGTGTGGCTCGCGCTGCTCGACTATGCCCGCAAGGCAGGCGTAAAGCTCGACCATCTGCAACGTACGGTTGTCGGTGGCGCCGCGGTGCCTGCATCCATGATCGAGGCGTTCCGCGATGAGCATGATGTCGTGCTGCATCAGGGGTGGGGGATGACCGAGATGAGCCCGCTTGGCGTAACCAACACGTTGTTGCCAAAACACGATGCGCTCTCTCCCGACGAGAAAGTGGCCATTCAAGTGAAGGCGGGCCGCGGCATTTTCGGTGTGCAGATGAAGATCGTCGACGAGGAGGGCGCCGACCTTCCCTGGGACGGCGAGGCATTTGGCGCGCTGCGTGTGCGTGGCCCATGGATCTGCAGTGACTACTTCAGGCTCGAGAACGAGAGCGAAGCACACGCTGATGAAGGTTGGTTTGATACCGGCGACGTAGCGACCATCGATCCGGACGGCTTCATGGCGATTACGGACCGCACCAAGGATGTGATCAAGTCGGGCGGCGAGTGGATCAGTTCCATCGACCTCGAGAATACGGCAATGGGCCATGAGGCTGTTGCCGAAGCGGCGGTCATCGGGGTCGCGCACCCCAAATGGACAGAACGACCATTGATGATTGTCGTCAAGGCGGAAGGTGCCGACCTCGACAAGCAGGGCGTACTCGATTACCTCGACGGCAAGATTGCGAAGTGGTGGACGCCAGACGACGTTGTATTTGTCGATGAACTGCCGCACGGCGCGACTGGCAAGGTGAAGAAAACGACACTGCGCGAACAGTTTGCTGACTACGAATTGCCGACGGCGAGTTAATCAACAGCGACGAGGCGAGTCTTGGAAAAAATTCGTGCGTTGCCGTTGTTGTTGTTCGTGATCGGTGCCTTGTCGCTTGGTCAGGCGATATGGTGGGCCGTGTTTGAAGAAGCGCGAACTGTGCATGCGATTGCAGGCTTCATCGTCGGTATATTGTCGACGGTCAGCGCGGCGGCGCTGCTCGCTGTCCAAAACGATAAAGGAACAGGCTAGTGCAGGAAAAACAGAGACTCCATCAAATGCGGGCCGTCGTAACCGGCGCTGCCACAGGCATTGGCGAGGCCATCGCGCGCGTGTTCGCTCAACATGGTGCGATTGTGGTGGGTGTCGATTTGCCAGACTCGGGTATCGAGGAGCGTTTCGCTGGCGTTGCCAATGTGACCGGTCATGTACTGGATGTGTCGACAGATGATGCACCCGAGCGCCTTTTGGAGCTGGTAAACAGCGATCTCGGTGGGCTGGACATCCTGGTGAACAACGCCGGTATCAGCAATATGCAAAGCGTTGAGAAGAGCCCCGATGAACTCTGGGATACCGTGATGGCGAATAACCTTCGACCTGTGTTTCGCTTGTCTCGAATGGCGGTGCCGCTCTTAAAACGCAGCCCGGCCGGCAGGATTATCAACCTGGGTTCGATCTATTCCTTTATGGGTGGGCGATTCTTGTCTGCTTATGTTGCGTCCAAGCACGCCGTGGCGGGGTTGACCAAGTCGCTGGCGGGCGAGGTCGGAAAGCACGGTATCACCGTGAACTACATTCAGCCGGGTGCAATCATGACCAACATGACGCGTGAGGGGTTCCGGCAGAATCCTGAGCTGCGCGATGCATGGATTCAAAGATGCTCGATGGGCCGATTGGGCGAGCCACTCGACGTAGCCCGCGTTGCGTTGTTCCTCGCGAGCGACGATGCCGCATTCGTAACGGGAACTGGCATTGTCGTCGATGGCGGTACGGTGCAACAGACATGAGTAATGCCGAATCGTCAGAACTCTCGTTTGAGTCCTTCTCGCAGTTTTACCCGTACTACCTCGCTGAACACGCAGATGTGAACTGCCGCCGTATGCATTTCATCGGCACGACCGGAGTCCTCGGTATCATCGCCTTGGCAATAACGACAGGTAACCTCTGGTGGCTATTGTTGATGCCGATCTGTGGCTACGGATTCGCGTGGGTAGGCCACTTTGCCTTTGAGCGCAACAAGCCGGCGACCTTCAAATTCCCGTTGTACAGTCTCGCAGGGGACTGGGTCATGTACCGCGATATTCTGATTGGCCGGGTTTCTTTACTGCGTTAACCGGTACCGAGCACGGTCCCGAGGTCATCAAGGTATTTGGCGATTCGGGCCGCATTTGTTCCGAGGTCGCTTTGACCCACTCGCGACTTCGAGCGCACATCGATGCGAGACCCGCTCGCCGATTCGGTGACCCGAATAATGATGTCGTCTTTGTAGCCGAACCAGAACGTCACGTCCGTGGCTTCGATTTGATTGCTGCCCGCCTGGCGCATCACGGAGTTCCAACCTTGTGCGACGGCTGTGGCCTCCGCGAGATCGAGGATCTCAGCAATGTCCTTGTTGCTGACCTCGAGTGGCTTGATGTCCGGATAGGCGTCGCGCTGTTGATCCGCAAATTCGGTGCCCGGATAGGCATCGGGATTAGCTGCACCTGTACGTGCACCTGCGAGTAGCTGGAATTGCGGCGGGTTCGAAAGATCGGTTGTGATGTCGTGAATTTGAGGTACAGACGCGCCTTTGATCGCCCAGGAAACGAGCGTAGCGCTTAGCGCGCCACTGACGATCAGACAGCCAGCAAGCATGCCGGTGCGCCGGTTCTGGGACGGCAGCAACAGCGCCGCAATCGCACACAGCAAGGCAATTGCGCCTAACAGCAGCGCGGCGAGGCTCAGCAGTACCGCAATCTTCGTCGGGATGAAACCGTAGCGATGACCGGGGCCGGCAACCAATAACAGTGCCACCGCACTGAAGGTCTCAAGTTTTGCGATCATCGCGAGGCGATCGCCGATTGTTCGTTTTCCAGTCATAGTGATCTCCCTGAAGCGGCGAGAGGATAACGCTTCAGGCGTTGGGGGTCTAATCGCGCCCCTTGTGCTCTAATACGCAGCTGATTTGTCCGGAGTGAACCATGGACCCAGTGCTAGCAGATCTTTGTCAGTTGCTGACGCTCGAGCGAATCGAGGCGAATATTTTTCGCGGTGAGAGTCGAGACATCGGTAGCGAGCAAGTATTTGGCGGGCAGGTAGTTGGACAAGCATTGTCGGCGGCACAAAATACCGTCGATGACCGTTGCGCTAACTCATTACACGCCTATTTTCTGCGCCGGGGCGATATGGAAGCGCCGATCGTCTATGAGGTGGATCGCCAGCGCGACGGCCGCAGTTTTTCAGTACGGCGTGTGGTTGCAATTCAGCACGGACGACCGATCCTGAACATGGCGGCCTCCTTTCAAGTGCCGGAGGACGGTTTGACGCATCAGTTCGACATGCCCGAAGTGCCAATGCCCGAAGCGCTTGTTGATGCTCGGGACATCGCGCGCGACGTTGGTGACCAGCTTCCCGCAAAGATGCGCCGTTTCATGACAGAGGAACGTCCCTTCGAGTTCCGCCCTGTCGAGCCGCCGGCGTTTGTGCATCGCGGGGAGAGGGCGCCTTTCAAGCACGTCTGGGTACGCGCGGTTGATCGCTTGCCCGACGATGCAGATTTGCATCGCGCCATGCTGGCGTATGTTTCCGATTATGAGCTTCTTGGCACTAGTGCGTTGCCGCATGGGCTGCGTTACGGCACCGGGCAAGTACAAATGGCGAGTCTCGATCATGCGCTGTGGTTTCACCGTCCGATGCGCGTAGACGATTGGTTTCTTTATGTACTGGACAGCCCGAACGCTAGCGGTGGTCGTGGCTTCGCGCGCGGGCGAATCTACACGCGCGACGGCATCCTTTGCGCCAGCACATCGCAGGAAGGGGTCGTGCGTGTATGGGACGAACGACGCGACCCACCGAGCCACCCCGCGTCTCAGGAGTGATCGCGATCAGAGAGGCTTGAGTCCGCTCGCAAAGCGGTGTGCGTTCGCCACGTAGTGCTCGGCACTCAATTTGAGATGAGCGATCTCCTGATCAGACAGCTCGCGAACGACTTTGGCAGGCGTGCCCATGATCAACACGCCTTCAGGGAACGTCTTTCCCTCAGTGACCAGCGCGTGCGCGCCCACCAGTGAGTTCGCGCCTATGACAGCGCCGTTGAGTACGGTTGCGCCGATGCCGATGAGTGCGTTATCGCCGATTTGGCATCCGTGCAGCATCACGCGGTGACCCACGGTGACGCCTTCTCCCAGTACCAACGGAAAGCCCGCATCGGTATGCAGCACGCTGTGATCCTGAACGTTGGTGCGCGCACCGACAGTAATTCGTTCCATGTCGCCGCGCAGTACACTGCCAAACCAAACGCTCGCGTCGGCGTGCAGTGTCACCTTGCCCATGACGTCAGCCGTGTCCGCAACCCACTGTCCGTCACCGACAAGTTCGGGGCGGTCCCCGTCCAGTGCGTACATCATTGTGATTTACCTTGATTGGCGACGGCCGCGGCCGCCGCGGCGATAGCCTCAGGGTCGCCCAAAAACTCTCTTGCGGTTGGTTTCAGTTGGTCGTCCAGCTGATACTCGAGTGGAACTCCTGTTGGAATATTGAAGCCGGTGATCTCCTGCTCCGAAACGTCGTCCAGCATTTTGACCAGCGCGCGCAGGCTATTGCCATGAGCGGCAATCAGAACGTTCTTTCCTGCCTGGAGGTCTTTGCTGATTGTCGTGTCCCAAACCACTTTGACGCGTTCGAGCGTCAAGGCTAGCGATTCGGTCGACGGTAACGTATCGATGCTGCTGTAGCGTTTGTCAAAGCGTGGGTGGCGCTCATCGTCGTCTTCAAGCGGGGGTGGCGTGATGTCGTAGGAGCGGCGCCAGATGTGTACTTGCTCATCGCCGTATTTCGCAGCCGTCTCCGCCTTGTTCAATCCTTGCAGTGCACCATAGTGACGCTCGTTCAGTCGCCAGTCGCGATGTACTGGCAGCCACATCCGATCCATCTCATCGAGCATCAGCCACAACGTACGGATGGCGCGTTTCAGAACGGATGTGTAAGCGACATCGAATTCGTAGCCGCCTTGCTTGAGCAGGGTGCCCGCAGCACGGGCTTCGGCTTCTCCTTTTTCCGTCAGGTCGACATCCGTCCAACCAGTAAACAGGTTCTTCAGGTTCCAGTCGCTTTGGCCGTGTCGGCACAGGATCAGTTTTCCGGTCATCGTAGTCCCCAGAGATCGGTCAGTCGGCGTTATCGCCGACCAGAGTTGCAATTTCATTCACGGCAACAGTAAGCGAGGCAAAGTCGGTGCTCTCACTCTCGCGCATCTGTTCCAGAAGTTCCTCCGTGCGCTCGAAGCGTCCCGGTTTGGCCTGTCGGAGCGCATCTATGCCTGATTCGGCATTGCCGCAGCCGCTGACGCTGAACACCTGGCCGGCCAATTCGCGCTGGGCGCCGACGATGCGGTCGCGAAGTGAACCGCGAGCACGTGCCTGCCAGATGCCATCGACCTCGAGTTGGTCGATTGCGTTGCGGATCCAGTCGAATGGCAACCGTTCGCCAAGCATGAAGTACGTTTTCGCCATGTCTTTGGTGTTGCAGCCGGTGTCGGTCGCGATGCGAACAATCTCTAAACCGTCAGTGATGTAACCCAATGCACTGATACGTCGAGACAGGCGTTCGGGAACACCCATGCGCAAATGCTGGCGCACAGTCCGTTCCAGTCGTGACGAGCCCGACTGCGACATGAGGCCTGGCAGGTCCCTCAGGGTTTCCTGCACCGGCATCGAGATGCTTTCAGTGAGTGCGTCAACATCCAGTGGGCCATTACAATTGCGCAGAATCCAGTAGCAACTGTGGCGCAGTTTGCGTGCAATCTCGTACATCATCGAGTACTGGATATTGGTCGGGATGCGCGTATCGAGTCGCTCGATATCCCCCCAGAGGCTACGTGCATCGGCGATGTCTCTAGCGATAACGTAACTCTGTGCAACGCGATCGACCCCGCTGCCCGTTTCCTGCTGCGCCCGAATGGCAAAAGCCGGCCCCATCCGATTAACAAGGCTATTGGTCAGCAGCGTCGTCACGATCTGTTGTGCAAGTCGATGCCGTGAGACGAACTCACCAAACTGTTTTTGCAATGGCGTCGGGAAGTAATGCAACAGTTCCGTGTCGCGATAGGCACCGAGTTCAACTCCCGCGCCACTCAGTTGTTGGTACAGATCGAGTTTCGCGTAACTGAGCAGTACGGAAAGCTCGGGCCGCGTAAAGCCACGTTCCTCGCGTTTGCGCGCATCCAACGCTTCGTCGTCAGGTAGGCCTTCAAGGCGACGATTAAGCAGACCACTCTTCTGCAACGTTTGAATGGTCGCGCGATGTTCGCTTAGCCGCTCCACAGCACGAGCTTCCATCATGCTGATCGCCTGAGTCTGTAAATAGTTATTGCGAAGGACGAGCGCAGCCACTTCATCGGTCATCCTGGCAAGCAATTGATTGCGCTTGCCGCGTGTCATGCGCCGTTCCTGACCGATCAGTGCCAACAGAATCTTGATGTTGACCTCGCGGTCAGAACTGTCGACCCCTGCCGAGTTATCGATGAAGTCGGTGTTGATGCGGCCACCATTAGCGGCAAACTCAACCCGAGCCAACTGCGTTAGCCCGAGGTTTCCGCCTTCTCCGATCACCTTGCACTGAAGCTCTGTCGCGTCAACACGTACGCTATCGTTTTGACGATCGCCGGCGTCCCCGTGGTTCTCATGACTAGCCTTGGCATAGGTGCCGATACCGCCATTCCACAACAAATCAACAGGCATCCGCAGGATCGCCTTAATCAGTTCGAGCGGCGACACGCTGGATTCGGATATGTGCAGTAGTTTCTGCGCTTCTGGCGAGAGATCTATCGACTTCAGATTGCGGTCATAGATGCCGCCGCCGGGCGATATCAGGCTCGTGTCGTAATCATCCCAACCCGATCGCGGAAGCGCGAACAGTCTCTCCCGCTCGGCAAAGCTTGTCGCAGGATCAGGTGTTGGATCGATGAAGATATGGCGGTGATTGAAAGCGGCCTGCAGGCATAGCGTTTCGGACAACAGCATTCCATTACCGAAAACATCCCCCGACATGTCACCGATCGCAGCAACGGTGAAACGGTCGGTTTGGGTGTCGACGCCCATTTCGCGGAAGTGGCGCTTGACGGCTTCCCAGGCACCGCGCGCGGTGATGGCCATTTTCTTGTGGTCGTAACCGGCACTGCCGCCTGACGCGAAGGCATCACCCAACCAAAAGCCGCGCTCGACTGCGATTTCGTTCGCGATGTCTGAGAAAGTGGCCGTCCCCTTGTCGGCAGCGACAACGAGGTAGGGGTCCGGGTTGTCGTACGCAACGACACCGTCCGGAGGTGCGATATCACCATCGACCAGATTGTCAGTCACAGAGAGCAGCGCCGTAATGAACATGCGATAGCAGGTAATGGCTTCGCTCATCATCGCGTTCCGATCCCCTTCAGGGAGTTGCTTCGGATAGAAGCCGCCCTTTGCCCCGGTGGGTACGATCACTGTGTTCTTGACGGTTTGTGCTTTCATGAGACCCAGCACTTCGGTTCTGAAGTCATCTCGTCGATCGGACCAACGCAGCCCGCCCCGTGCGATGTCGCCAGCGCGAAGGTGGACGCCTTCAACTCTCGGCGAATACACGAATATTTCGTGCGCAGGACGGGGCAAAGGCGCCTCTTCGATCTTCGATGTATCGAGTTTGAATGCCAGCGCTTCGGTGCGCAGATTCTCGATCTCCGTAAAAGCGTTCGTTCTGCGCGTTGCGCGCATGACACTGAACAGTGCGCGCAGTGCTCGGTCGGCATCCAGGCTGCGTGCATCTGCAATGCCACTCATAACGCGCTGTTCGGTTTTCCGCAGCCTGCTGCGTGACGGATTTGCGTTCGGGTCAAAGCGAATCTCGAACCAATCGAGCGCCGCATTCAGCGCCTCAGCATGTTCTGCGAAAATCTCCTCGAGGTATCTCTGACTGAACGGCAACCCGAGCTGCAGCAGGTATTTGGCATAGGCACGCACGATCGTGATTCGGTCGCTCGAAAGTCCACCGGCCGCGACAAGCAGGTTGTAGCGATCGCGCTCAATCTGGCCATGCAATTGCGCGTGAAAGCTCTTGATCAACTCGGGCGCGCAGCCGCGAAGGCGTTTCAGCGGTACATTATTGATCGGCTCAAGCTCGAAGTCCTGCAGCCAGGCGCGCTGTTCGCGCATACGCAGCTGATAGGGGCGCTCGGTCAGCACGCGCATACCGAGATTCTCAAGCAGGGGAAGCGCATCGGAAAGGGCGAGCTGTGCATCGACACGGAGCACAACAAATCGCAATCGACCGTCTGCTTGAACAGTGAGTTGGTAGCTGGCCGCCGGGTCGGCGCCGGGTGCCAGCTGGCGTTGGATGAAGTCGAGATCCTGAACGGCTTGAGTGGCGCTGGCGTCCTCCTGGTAGGCGAGTGGGAAGACACCTGCAAAGCGCTCAAACAGATTGGCGCCGGACTCTTCGCCATGCGCTTTCACAAGCTCGCGCCTCAGTCGATCACTCCACGTGATTACAGACTCTGAAATCTGGTTCTCAATGGTGCGCAGCGATACCTTGTTAGCCGCTGTGCTGTCGGCGTAGACCAACAAGTGCACCCGCGCGAGCGCTGAGTCCGAGAGTTGTACGTGCGACTCGACCGTATCGCCGTTGAGTGCCGTGCGGAGAATTTCCTCTGTGCGTTCACGCACCTCGGTGTTGTATTTCTCGCGTGGAATGAACACAAGGCATGAATAAAAACGGCGGAACGTATCCCGTCGCATGAACAACTTCACGCGACGTCGTTCCTGCAGATTCAGGATGCCCGTGATAGTGCGTGCGAGGTCGGGTACGGACGCCTGGAACAACTCGTCACGTGGGTAATTGTTAAGAATATGCATCAAGGCCTTGCCCCGATGACTGGTTTGGTCCAGACCGGCTCTATCGAGGATTTCCGCGATCTTCTTTCGGATCAGGGGAATCGACTCGACGGGTTCGCTGTAGGCCTGGGAAGTAAACAATCCAATGAAGCGATGCTCACCGTCGGGGTTACCGTTCGTATCGAACGACTTCACACCGACATAGTCGAGGTAGCTCGGTCGATGCACGGTGGAGCGTGAATTCGCCTTGTTGATCAACATAAGCTCCGCCGAGCGCTTATAGCGCTGCATGGCAGGGGAGAGCTTGTGCGTTCTGCCACGGCGATCGCCGATGGTATTCAGTCCCAGCGCCGATCCGCGGATCGGTTTGAGCTCCGGAATCTCCGGCGTCTCATTTAGCCGGTAGCGGCGATAACCAAGGTAGGTGAACCGATCATCCGCTAGCCACTTCAGCAGCTCGATGCTCTCGTCCTTGGCGTCTGCGCTGAGGTTAAGCTGGTTCTCCAGACTTGCGATGACCTTGCGCATCCGCGCTCGCATCGGCTGCCAGTCCTGAACCGCGGCACGAACATCAGCGAGCGATTGCTCGATGGTCTGCTGCAATGCCTGAATTTGCGCTTTGCGTGTTTCGCGGCGAATTTCAAAACGAATGAAAGACTCAACGTTACCGGCATCGCTCTTGTGTGGTAGTACCTCTTTCAGCCGCCCCGCGGGAGTCCGCACGCAGCGGATCAGGGGATGAACGGTAAGTCGAATCGCAGAGCCGGCGCGATCCAGTGCCATGCTGACCGAATCGACAAGAAACGGCATGTTCTCGTGCACGAGCTCAACAACGGTGTTCGGACTTTCCCAGCCATGACGTGACAGACTTGGGTTGTAAACCCTGAGACGATGTTCGCCCGGTGCACGATTGCGCCCGAAGCTAAGGTGTGACATCGCGGCGGCAGCCAAGGCGTCCAAGCTGGACATCGTGACGTCGTCGCTACTGAGATTACGGTAGTACTCACAGATATACCGTCGAACCTCGCGCCGATCCGCAAGCGGTCGATTGTCTTCAACCGCAGCAGCAATCTGACGCAACAGCTCGTCCTGACGGTCCCCGCGCCGTCGGTCCTGTCTGGGCATCGCCATCCTCCGGGACACATCAAACTCGAGTGCCCTGTTTCGCGCGCGCAGTATACCGCATGGCGAAGCACGAATAGGGTTGTCCGAGTGGGTGTTTGGTTTACTATCTGGCGACCGGCGGCGCGTGCAGGAGGGACGAACGTGACGCAACGTGAACTCGAGCAGGGAATCCACACGGACCTGCCCAGAAGCGAGAATTATTCCGCTTACCTGAAACTGGACGAAATGCTGGCCTGCCAGGTACCTCTGAGCGAGCCGGCACATCACGACGAGATGCTATTTATTGTTCAGCATCAGGTCGCAGAGTTGTGGATGAAATTGCTGATTCATGAGCTGGAGGCTGCATCCGCTTACCTGCGAGAGGCACGTCTGCGGCGTGCTGCAAAGTGTCTGGCGCGAGTCAAGACGGTGCAACAGCAGCTACACAATCAATGGAGCGTGCTAGAGACCTTAACGCCTAGTGAATACGCCGAATTCCGGCACGTGTTTGGCAACGCTTCGGGCTTTCAGTCGCCGCAGTATCGGATGCTCGAAATCTTACTCGGCAACAGGAATCGACAATTGCTCAAGGTCTACGCGCATCGACCGGAATGGCACGCGCGACTCGAGCACGCCATCAGCACGCCCGGGGTGTATGACGAATTTCTAAGGCTCCTGGATCGGCGTGGCTACGCTATCCCGGATCACGTAATTGATCGCGATTTCGCTGAGGTAAGACCGGTCGACGATGACGTTGTGCAGACGCTCCTGACTGTGTATCAGGACCCAAGGGCGCATTGGGACGCCTATGAAATCTGCGAAACGCTGGTTGATATCGCCAACAATTTTCAATTCTGGCGCTTTCGTCACATGAAGACGGTCGAACGCATCATTGGGCACCGACCTGGTAGTGGCGGCTCTTCCGGCGTGTCTTTTTTGCAGCGCGCCTTGTCCCAGGAGTTCTTTGAAGAGCTGATTGCGGTGCGAACGGCGATCCACGCGGACTCGTTGTCGTGCCCTATGGGTGACTAGACCTCGGGTGCACCTAGCATGCGCATGCGTGCCAGCATCCGATCGACCAGAAGGTTCAAGGTGTCGATCTCTTCACTGGTAAATCCCTCGAGCAGCTCAGCCTCGATCTTGAGCGCCATAGGTACCACCTGTTCATAGACTTCCCGCCCAGCGGGTGACAAATTCAGGATTGATCGGCGCTTATCCTGATCGGCGAACTCGCGGGTGATGCGTTCCTGCTTTAGCAATTTGGCAACCGCGCGAGAGACGGCAACCTTATCCATTAGCGTGCGCGCCGCGACCTGTGCGGCCGAAAGACCCGGGCTGCGCGCAACCACTGCCATCACGCGCCATTCGGGAATCGATAGATTGAACCTGCGATCGTAGGCGGACGCGATAGTGCCGCTCACCGTATTGGAGAGGATCGACAACCGGTAGGGCAGGAAGTCCTCGAGTGCGAGCGTGGGTCGGTTCGGCGTTGCATCGTTCATGGCGCATTCTCCAGAAAGGATCACGAAATCCTACCGCTTCGCCGGGTTGCTGCCCAGCGCGCTACGGACGATGTGCCAACGCATGGTATTCAGATGACTGCATTTCGATTAGCCGGCTGACGGTGCGCTGGAATTCAAACGCCAGCTTCTTGCCGGTGTAGAGCTGATCGGCCGGCACTTGCGCGCAAAGCAACAAATTGACTTGTCGATCGTAGAATTCATCGACGAGCATAATGAAGCGGCGTGCGGCATTGTTGTCGGTGTCATCGAGAGTAGGCACGGAAGAAATCAGTACCGTGTGCAGGCGCTTGGAAAGGGAGATGTAATCGAGCTGACTCCGGGCTGTTTCGCATATCGCGGCGAAACTGAACCAGGCCATACCAGGCGCTCTCCCCAGCAGTGCAATATCGCGATTCAGTACTGAGATGCTGAGATCTCCGATCTGCGCAGTTCCAGCAAGCTGCTGCAGGCGCGCCAACGCCCATGCCTCGCAACCTTCCTCGCACACATGGTAGGTCTCGCCGGTACTCAGTAGCTCGAGGCGATAATCTCTATTGCCACCCAATTCGAGCACTTCGCAATGGGTTTCCATCAATGCGATGGCCGGCAGAAATCTCGCGCGTTGCAATCCGTCCTTATAAAGGCCACTCGGTGGGATATTCGATGTCGTGATCAGCGTCATATCCTGTGCGAACAATTTCTCGAACAAGCGCCCGAGGATCATCGCATCGCCGATATCATTCACGTGCATTTCGTCGAGGCAAAGGATTTTCGACTCGCTCGCAATGGTTTTGGCAACACTCTCCAGCGGGTCTTGTTCGTGCTCGATCGCACCGAGCGCTTCGTGGATCTCTGACATAAACCGATGGAAGTGTTTTCGCTCAACCACGGATGTATCGAAGGTGCTGACGAACAGGTCCATCAGGAAAGTCTTGCCGCGGCCAACGCTGCCCCACAGGTACAGCCCTTTCACGGAAGGTGCGCTCGCCCAGAACCGCCAGCGTGGCCGCGATGTGGCGTTGACTTCGCGGGCAACGCGCTCCAGCGACTGCACCGCTTCCCATTGGGCGTCATCACGCGCCCAGCCATTCGCCTCCAGCGACGCGAGATAGCGCCCGCTTAATGTGGTGGTGTCCATGTGTTGTCTGCTGTCCCAGCGATGAAATGCGTACGTCCGGCGCCCGCACAAGCCGCTCGAATGGTACCATCCGCTACCGTATCCACTCAGGAAGGTCTTGCAATACATGACGACAGAACGCGAATCCATGGAGTTTGATGTAGTGATCGTTGGTGGCGGTCCCGCGGGACTTGCTGCCGCGTGCAGACTGCAGCAAAGGGCCAACGAAGCGGGCGAAGAGTTGTCCGTGGTCGTCGTGGAGAAGGGTGCTGAGTTTGGTGCTCACATTTTGTCAGGCAACGTATTCGAGCCTCGAGGACTTGAAGAGCTATTCCCGGACTGGAAAGAAAAGGGCGCACCGCTGAACACGCCGGTCACTCGCGATGACGTGTATTACATGACCAGTGAGCAAAAGGCGACACGGGTGCCGGGACCATTTGTGCCGAAGCCGATGCATAACGAAGGCAACTACGTCATCAGTCTTGGGCGTTTAGTGCAATGGATGGCCGAGCAGGCAGAAGAATTGGGCGTGAATCTGTTTCCGGGATATGCGGCGGCAGAGGTTTTGTACGACGAGTCGGGCGCGGTCTGCGGTGTCGCGACCGGAGACATGGGCATCGGTCGAGACGGCAATCCGAAACCGGCGCACGAAGCCGGTTACGAGTTGCTCGGTCGGCAGACTATTTTCGCTGAAGGGTGCCGCGGCAGCCTCGGTAAGGAGCTCATTGGCAAATTTGAACTCGATGCGGATTCTGACCCTCAGCACTACGGCATCGGATTGAAGGAAGTCTGGGAGATCAGTCCGGAACTGCACGAGCCTGGTCTCGTGGTGCACACACTCGGTTGGCCGTTGGCGAGTGATACAGAAGGCGGTGGCTTCCTCTACCACGCTGATAACAACCAGGTATATCTCGGCTACATCATCGCGCTCGACTACCCGAACCCTTACCTCAGTCCCTTCGACGAGTTCCAGCGCTGGAAACAGCATCCAAAAATTCGGCAATACCTTGAGGGCGGACAGCGCATCTCCTACGGCGCTCGTGCGGTCAATAAAGGCGGCTATCAATCACTGCCCAAGGTCACCTTTCCAGGCGGTATGTTGGTCGGCTGCGAAGCGGGTTATCTGAACAACGCCAAGATCAAGGGTTCGCACACCGCAATCAAGACCGGCATGCTGGCAGCAGACACGGTCTTTGAGGCGTTGCGCGGCGGTGCTGAGGGCGGTGCTGAGATCACAGCCTATGCCGATGCTGTTGATCGGTCGTGGGTGATGGAAGAGCTGAAGAAGGCAAGAAACTTCGGTCCGGCGCAACACAAATTCGGCAGGTTCCTTGGATCAGCGTTCATCTTCCTTGATCAGAACATTTTTCGCGGTCATCTGCCGCTCACCTTGCGCAACAAGACGCCAGATCATCAAGGCTTGAAACCTGCTGCACAGTGCAAACCGATCGACTACCCGAAACCCGACGGCAAGATCAGTTTCGACAAGTTGTCATCGGTGTTTCTGTCCAGCACCAACCACGAGGAAGACCAACCGGTGCATTTGCGACTGGTTGATAACGAAGTGCCCGTCGCACATCACCTGAAGGTGTTTGCAGGACCCTCGCAGCGTTACTGCCCGGCAGGCGTCTACGAGTTCGTCGAGGAGGAAGGCGAAACCCGCTTCCAGATCAACGCTCAGAATTGTGTCCACTGCAAAACCTGTGACATCAAGGACCCCGGCCAAAACATCAACTGGACGGTTCCCGAGGGCGGCGGCGGACCCAACTACTCGGGTATGTAAGACACATACCCGAGCAGCGGCTATTCCGTTATTTTGGCTGCATGCGAATGGCGCCGTCGAGACGAATCGTCTCACCGTTGAGCATCGTGTTGGTGTAGATGTAGGCAGCGAGGCTTGCATACTCTTCCGCGGTGCCTAATCGAGACGGGAACGGAATTTGTTCGGCCAAGGACTGCTGCGTCGCTTCCGGCAGGCTCGTCATCATCGGCGTCATAAAAATCCCAGGTGCGATCGTCATCACCCTGACGCCGAACCGTGCGAGTTCGCGAGCCATTGGCAACGTCATTCCGACGACGCCGCCTTTCGATGCTGAATAGCCGGCCTGACCGATCTGCCCCTCGAAGGCAGCCACCGATGCTGTGTTGATGATGACGCCACGCTCGTTGTCAGCCGCAGGCGTGTTGTGCTGCATGATGTTGGCCGCTTCTTTCGCGATGTTGAACGATCCGACCAGATTGACCTGTACGGTGCGCGCAAAATAGTCGCTAGCCATCGGTCCTTCGCGCCCAAGAACGCGCCCTGGTGCGACGATGCCCGCACAGTTGACTGCGAACGTGAGGCCGTCCATGTGCTCGGCTGCTTCGGTAACCGCGGCTTTAACGGCGCTCTCGTCACTGACGTCGGTACGGATATAGCGTGTGTCGTTTCCGAGCGCCGCCGCTGCCTCGGCGCCTGCCTCGTCGTTGATGTCCAAAAGTACTGCACGCCCTCCCGCATCGACAACCGCACGCGCGGTCGCCAATCCGAGGCCCGACGCGCCGCCAGTAACGATTGCTTTAGCCTGGTTCAGTTCCATGATGAATTCCTGATTGCTGGTTTCAAATGAGTTCAACGGCGACGGCGACAGCTTCACCACCGCCGAGGCAGAGCGACGCGATACCACGCTTGCCGCCGTTCTGTTGCAGAGCGTGAAGCAGGGTCACGACGATTCGTGCGCCGCTTGCCCCGATGGGGTGACCGAGCGCACAAGCGCCGCCATTTACGTTGACCTGTGAATGATCCAGATGGAGGTCGTGAATCGCTGCCATCGTGACACACGCGAACGCTTCGTTGACCTCGTAGAGATCGACGGTCTCCGGCGTCCACCCAAGCTTCTCGTGGAGTGCACGAATGGCACCCACCGGTGCGGTGGTGAACCACTCGGGCTCATGCGCAAAGCCACTGTGGCCGACAATACGTGCGATAGGCTCCAAACCGCGCTTCTCGGCATCGAGGGCGCTCGCAAGGATCACGCTGGCAGCGCCGTCTGAGATAGACGACGAGCTGGCTGCGGTGACCGTGCCGTCCTTCGCGAAAGCCGGGCGCAGGGTGGGGATGCGTTCGGCATCGGAACGACCGGGTTCTTCGTCGATCGAGACCACGGTTTCGCCCTTGCGATGCTTCACTGTTACCGGCGCGATTTCGTCGTCGAAGCGATTTGACGCTTGCGCATCGAGCGCGCGTTGCAAGGACGCTACAGCGAACGCGTCTTGCGCGTCTCGTCCAAATTCGTACTTCTGAGCGGTGCGCTCGGCGAATACGCCCATCATGTTGCCATCGTACGGATTCTGCAGACCGTCGAAGAACATGTGGTCGAGCACTTCCTGATGACCCATTCGGTATCCACCACGGGCTTTCGGCATCAAGTAAGGGGCGTTGCTCATCGACTCCATGCCCCCGGTCAACACGCGTGTTGCACTGCCTGCTTTGATCAGGTCTGCTCCGAGCATGATCGACTTCATCCCGGAGCCGCAAACCTTGTTGATGGTCGTCGCGCCGCGAGAGTTGGGAATGCCCGCTGCGAGGGTGGCTTGACGCGCGGGCGCCTGGCCAAGCCCGGCCGGCAGGACGCATCCCAGGATCGACTCGTCGAGACTTTCCGGATCGATGCCCGATGCGCTAAGCGCAGCACGTGTTGCGGCTGCAGAGAGTTCGGGTGCGCTGGCGCCACCGAGCGCTCCCTGGAAGGCGCCGATAGGTGTGCGTTTCGCGCCGAGAATGACGATATCGTCAGCTGACATGGGGGGTCCTTGTCGTGAATTGGGGGGCATATTTTGAACGAATAGAGAGCGAGATGCATGCGCTTCGCGCTTGGCGCTAGTCTTTGATCGCGCTTTTTTTTCGTGGTCAATTCTGCTAGCTTCGGTCGGCGTAAAAACGAGAGGCTTGTTGCCTCCAGCCCACAACAGTGGCCTGTGTCCAGGGGGGTTCCGGTGCAGCCGGAAACACTGCTGCGGGTGGTATTACACATAACCAAGATTCAAAACGTCTGTAGGAAAACACTAATGCTGATGTCGTTTTTTAGCGGCGGCCGGAGCCGTACCGTGGTCGGGGGCTTTTTTGCTGCTGCCGTAATCGCTCTCGCTAGCCAAAGTGCCTTCGCGCAACAAGCCGCGAAGCGGGTCATTGATACCCAGGAAGACTTCGATCGGGGGTCGAGTGCCTCTCAACAGCGTGTCGATCGCTACGCGCAGCAGACCTCGGAACTGCTGAGCGAATATCGCTTGGTACTCCAGCAGTTGGATCGGGTGCGTATCTACAACGACAACCTGCAAAAGGTCGTCGATGACCAGAATGCGTCCATTGCGAAAATGGAAGACGATCTGGAGAACTTTGATCAGACCGAGCAGGGCATCGTGCCGCTGATGCTCACGATGATCGCGGATCTTCGTCAGTTCATCGAAGCCGACATTCCGTTCCAAAGCGAATCCCGCATGCGCCGGATCGCGAATCTCGAAGCGAACATGACGAGCTCCGAAATCACGAACTCGGAGAAGTACCGGCAGATCATGGATGCCTACCGCATTGAGACCGAGTACGGCGATACGATCGAGGCGTATGAGGGCACGATTGACCTCAATGGCGTAGAAACGACAGTAGATTTCCTGCGTGTCGGCCGAATCGTGCTGGCCTACCAGACGCCGGATCAGAAGATCACAGGCATGTGGAACAAGCAGTCCGGCACTTGGGAAGTGCTCGATAGCAGCTATCGTCGCGCGGTGAGCGACGGCCTATCGCTGGCCCGCAAGCAGGCGCCGCCGCAACTCCTAAACCTTCCCGTTCCCGCTCCGGAGGCAGCGCAATGAGTTTCGTTAAGACGATCAAGGCGCTCGGCGCACCTGTAATTCTTTCCTTGGCCATCGCTGGCGCCAATGCGGCCGCGCAGTCTTCTTTGAACGACGTGCTTGAAGAGGTACGTAAACAAGGTCAGGCGGTGAGTGCTGAGAATCGCCAGCGCGAGCAGGAATTCATCGCGCGGCGCAACGAGCAGCAAGCGTTGCTGAATAGCGCACAGCAGGCCCTGGCCGAAGCTGAGCGCCGCAGCGATCAGTTAAAAGCGGCCTACGACGCGAATGAGCAGACGCTGACCGACCTCACGGAGACGCTGCGTGTCAGAACCGGTGACATCGGCGAGTTGTTCGGTGTCGTTAGACTGGCGGCAGGTGAAGCGCTAGGTATGGTCCAGGGTTCCATCGTCACCACGCAGAAACCGGAGCGAGGCCAGATTGCTAATGTATTGGCCGAGGCTGATGGCCTGCCATCGATCGCGCAGCTGCGTGAACTGCAATTCCTGTTGCTTGAGGAAATGGCGGCGAGCTCCAGTGTTGAGAAATTCACAACAGAGATCAGTGCCTCTGGAGGCGCCAAAACGCAGGGCGAGGTCGTCCGCGTCGGGGCATTCAACGTCGTCAACAGCGATGGCTTCCTCACGTTCAGCAACGAAACCGGCGGTTTGCAGGTGCTCGATCCGCAGCCGGCGGCTCGATTCACCGGCCCCGCGAAGTCTTTGGTATCGGCACCAGCCGGCACGCTCGTGGAGTTCCCGATTGACCCCAGCGGCGGCACGTTGCTGAGCCTCGAGACCAAGAAAGCGACCGTCGGTGAGCGCATCAGCCAGGGCGGCCCTGTTGGTTACGTCATTATCGGCATCGGCATCATCGGTATCGGTATTGCGCTCTGGCGTCTGCTGATCCTGTCGGGCCTCGGCGGCAAGATGAAGCGCCAGCTGAAAGGTGGCGAGCCGAAACCGGATAACCCATTGGGACGAGTGCTCGGTGTTTACGCAGAGAACCGCAACGCGGATTTCGAAACGCTGGAACTCAAGCTTGATGAGGCGATCATGAAAGAGGTACCTCCTCTGGAGACCGGTCAGTCGCTCATCAAAGTATTCGCTGCGGTGGCGCCGCTGCTTGGGCTGCTCGGGACGGTCGTGGGCATGATCAACACCTTCCAGGCGATTACGCTCTTCGGTACGGGCGATCCGAAGCTGATGGCAGGCGGTATCTCGGAAGCGCTGGTAACGACCATGCTCGGTCTGATTGTCGCTATTCCGCTGGTGTTTATGCATACGCTGGTGACGAGCAGAAGCCGTTCGTTGATCGAGGTACTCGAAGAGCAGAGTGCCGGCATCATCGCGCGTCACACGGAACGCACCTGACGGAGTCGCTGTGTATTTCATAGACTCCATCTGGATTTCACTCCGCTCGTTTTTCGAGTTGGGCGGCCCTGTGCTGTTCCTCATTCTGATCGCGACGATCATCATGTGGACGTTCATCATTGAGCGGTTTTGGTTCTTGTCAAAAGGACTGCCACAAGAAATGGCGCGCGTTAAGGACGAGTGGGACGCCAGGTCCGACACCGATTCCTGGTATGCGCAGGCGATCCGTTCGCTGCTGATCTCTCAAATCTCGGTGCAGGCGCGACAGTTCCTCCCGATCATCAAGACGATCATGGCGTTACTGCCGCTGCTCGGACTTTTCGGAACCGTATTCGGCATGATCAAGGTCTTCGAGGTTATGGCGTTCCATGGAACCGGTAATGCCCGATTGATGGCCGGCGGTGTGTCGCAGGCGACAATTCCGACAATGGCCGGGCTGGTCGCTGCGTTATCGGGCCTTTACATCTCGGTCCAGCTGGAGCGCCGTGCTAATCGTGCGGTTGCTCGGCTCGAAGATGCGCTGACGAGGCACTGAGGTAGGGCATGTCAAAAAGAAAGCACAGAGCTGAGGAAGACGCGGAAATCAACATTACGCCGATGCTGGACGTCGTGTTCATCCTCCTGATCTTTTTCATCGTGACCACCTCGTTCGTGAAGGAGACCGGCGTTGACCTGTCTCGTCCGAGTAACGAGCCGCCGAAAGAAAAGAAGCTGTCTGACGTCATTGCGATCAAGATCGACGACGCCGGCAGGATTTCCGTCAATAACCGACCCACGGATGTTCAGGCGGTCCGCGCTAACATCGAGAGTGCCCTTGCGACCAAGCCCGAAGCGTCAGTGGTTGTGGCCGCAGCCAGAGAGGCGGATGTCGGTTTGCTGGTGACAGTGGTCGATCAGGCCCGAGCCGCGGGGGCCGATAAGGTCTCACTCGCGGCGATCAACAAATAGGAGTTCACTGTGGCCAGACGACACAGCGAAGAGCAAGACGATACCGAAATTAACATCACACCGATGTTAGATATCGTTTTCATCATGTTGATTTTCTTCATTGTTACCACTTCATTTGTGAAGGATACGGGGATCGATCCACTGCGTCCGGAGGCGGAGACCGCGGTCTCCAAGTCCCGTGGTAATATTTTGATCGGTGTGACCAAGACCGGCGATATCTGGTTTAACAAGCAGGAAATCGAGGTTTCGGACGTTCGGAGCCGGGTCGAGGAGATCAAGGCGGAAAGCCCTGAGAGCTCCGCGGTCATCATCGCGGATGTAGGTGCGCCGACGGGCGTCGTCATCGATATCATGGATCAGGTGCGTCTCGGTGGTGTGATCAGCATCGCCGTAGCAGCTGAAAACGAAGGGTCCTGACGGAGGATTTCGTGAGAGCCAGGAGGCGAATGACATGAGATATGCGGTAGCTATCGTATCTGGCGGTATTGTTGCGACACTGCTGTTTCTTCTGATGCACGCGTTGATCGCAGGCGAGCCCGAGCTTAATCGCGATGATGATCTCGCGGCGCAGTTCGACTTCGTGAAAGTGCAAGACGAAGAGATCGAGAACAAACGCGACCGGCGGAAGCCACCAGAGCCCGAAAAGCCGAAAGAGCCACCACCGCCACCGAAGCTCTCACAAGAAAACAACGACAAGCCGCCACCGCAGCTGCCGAATATTCAAACACCCAATATCGATATTGGCGTCGCCGGGGACGGTATCTGGATTCCCGGAGCGCCAGGCAGCGGGAATCAGGAGGGTGACGTCGTTCCGATCTTCCTGATGCAGCCGCAGTATCCGCGCGAGGCCGCGCTGGATGGCATCGAAGGCTGGGTCAAGATGGCGTTCACCATCGAAGCCGATGGTTCGGTTTCCGATGTCGAGATTCTGGAATCCAATCCGCGGAGAATCTTCGATCGAGCGGCGAAACAGGCGATGTACAAGTCGAAGTTCAAGCCCAGAGTCATCGACGGCGTGGCAACTGCTCGCCGCGTCTCCATGACCACCGAATTCAAGTTCTAAATTGATTCGAGTCTGGCTCGGTTGCAGAGGGTGAATACATGAAGTATGCGATTTCTGTTGTTTCAGGTGCGTTTGTCGCAACGCTGCTGTTCTTGTTGATGAATGGCCTGATTGCCGGCGAACCTGAAGTCGACCTTGAGCCAGCTCCGATTGAGCTGCCCGACTTCGTGATGGTTACGGACGAAGAGGTCGAAAATAAGATCATCCGTGAGAGGCCACCAGAGCCGAAGCCCCCGAAGGAGCCGCCTCCGCCAGTAACGGAGTCAGATCCGGATAGAACGAAGCCGCCGCCGGATTTTCCGGATATCGAGACGCCAGTTGTGAGTATCGGGTTGGGCGGCGACGTCTACACTCCGGACCATATCAGCAATCGCTCGCAGGAAGGCGATGTCGTTCCAGTGTTCCTGATGCAGGCGCAGTATCCGCGTGAAGCGGCTCTCGACGGCACGGAAGGGTGGGTAAAACTGGTCTTCACAATCGAACGCGATGGCTCGGTATCCGACGTCGAGGTAGTCGAGTCATATCCACGTCGTGTGTTTGATAGCGCTGCTGTGGCTGCAATGTACAAGTCGAAATTCAAGCCGCGCGTGGTGGACGGGGTACCCGTCGCCCGGCGGGTATCGATGACCACTGAATTCAAGTTTTGAAGCTCACTTTCAACGTGTGAAAACTGAGATAAGAGAATGAAAATTAAGCAGTATGCGTTTGCAATAATTGGCAGCTGCCTTCTGACCCAGACATCGATTGCGCAGGAAGAGCTTTCGGACGACCGCCAGGTTGAAGAGCGCGAGATCCGCCAGCAGTCGATTAGCCAGCCGTTCTACAAGAGAATCACGGCTATCCAGGAGCTGATGGATTCGGACGAGACGCGCGCCGAGGCTTTGGAAAGCGCCAAGGTTCAGGAAGGGAACGGACGCCTGAACAATTACGAGCGCGCGCTGTTATTCCAGACGATTGGTTTCATTTACACCAACGAAAGCAATTACCCGGACGGCATCAAGTATTTCGAAAAGTCGCTGGCCGAAGATGCGCTACCGAATGAGGCGCAGCAAGGCATGTTGTTTTCGCTGGCGAGTCTCTACATGCAAGTCGAGGAATACCGCAAAGCGATTGAAACTGCGCGTCGTTGGTTCAAGTACGAGCAAGACCCCTCTGGCGAGGCTTACATCCTGATCGCTCAAGCGTATTCGCAGCTGGGTGAATTTAAGAATGCGCAGCCTTACGTCGAGAAGGCGATTGAGGTGAAAGAAGAACCGCAGAAGTCCTGGCATCAATTGTTGCTGGCCGTGTATTTCGAGACTGACCAGAAACCAAAAGCGATCCCGTTGCTGCGCAAGATGGTGCAGATTTGGCCGGATGAGAAGCAGTTTTGGCAGACCCTTTCGGGCATCCACATGGAGCTCAAGCAGGATCAGGAAGCGCTGGCCACACTGATGGTCGCGTATCGAGGCGCACTCCTCGACGATGATGAGAACGCACAGCTTACGCTAGCCCAGCTCAACATCTTCCTGAACAGCCCGTACACCGCGGGTGTCATTGTGGAAAAGGGGCTCGCTTCCGGCGTCATCGAGCGCAACAAGAAGAACCTGGAGCTGCTTCAGTCGGCTTGGTCCGGCGCTCGTGAATACGACAAGGCGCTGGCGACGATGGGCGATCTTGGCAATTTAACGGGCGATCCGCTTTGGGCATTCCGCCAAGCGAAGGTTTACAACGAACTGGGTAACTGGGATCGGGTCGTCGAGACTGCCCAAGTGGCGATCGAGCGTAATTATGAGCGCCCTGGCGAAGCCTATATTTTGATTGGTATTGCTCACGCGGAATCGGGTCGTCTGAGGGATGCCAAGACCGCATTCCAGTCGGCGACCGAGTCGGACAACGAAAACGATCGTAAGAATGCGGCTGGATGGCTCGCCTATATCAACGATCGCCTGAGCACCGGCGCAAGCAGCTAAGTCTGTTCGGTTCGCGCCCTAAGCCTGGCTGTCCGTCAACCTGCTGGCCTGGCGTGGTCTGCTGACAGAAGGTCAGGCTCGTCCAGTTTTGCGGCGATAGCGTCCCGCGCCGTTTTCATGGTCTCCACAGCGCTTCGGTCACTGACCATTTCCGCGGGGATCGGCGTCAATACCTCCACTTGTAGCCTGCTCGGGTAAGGCAGCCATCGATCGGCGGGTAACAGCCGACGCGTGCCGCGAACGACAACTGGCACAACCGGCAGTGCAGCCGTTCTTGCGGTTGCAAAAGCGCCTTTGTGGAAGCGCTTTAATCCCGGGTTCTCATCGAAAGTGCCTTCGGGAAAAAACCCGATAGGTCGACCCTGAACCGCGGCCCGCATCACCTGCCGGGCCGATTTGGCGCTGCTCTGCACGTGCTCTCGTTGGACAAAAAACGAACCCAGACGTTTCAGCACAAATCCGGCGAGTGGAACTTGTTGCATCTCTGCTTTGATGACGAACGAAAACCCTGTTGGCAAGATCGAAAACAGCAGCACCCCGTCGATGTAGCTCGCATGGTTCGCCACGACCACGCTGGGCCCCTCGGGTAATTGCTCGAACCCGAAACGTTTCGCGCGAGTGCCGGTCAATATGAAAACAGCGCTCGCGCAGGCCCGCGCAGCGGCTTGTCGCCAGGCCAATACAGGGAGAATGGTTACCAGCACAACGCACACTAGTGCGCAAACAAGGAAGGTTAGCCAGTACGCGACACCGTAAAGAGTGCCAAGGATCACATGCATTTTTGTGACGCCGATCACTTTATGTTAACGCTCTGGGCTTTCTGTGACCGTGGTCACGGCAGGCGGCAGGCGGGCTGTGAATACTCCGGATTCGTGTGCTGAACTCCGATGTCCGGAGGGCAGTGCGATCCGCCAACGATGATAGGCGCCGTGGCGCCGCGATACGCAGTATACAGATGGCTTTGATGGCAACAAACGACGAGAGTGGTAACGGCGGCAAGCTCGCAGCAGCCGAACAGATCATCGATAAATTCCTCGATGCAATCTGGATGGAGCGCGGTTTGTCGAAGAATACGCTCGGTGCCTACCGCGCCGATCTGATGTCGTTGGCGAAATGGCTGCAACAGCAGGACGTGGCCGTTGAGCGGGCAGACAAGGACCACTTGCTCGGCTTCATCAACTGGCGTGTGGAAGAGGGGGCCAAGCCTCGATCGACTGCTCGTCAGCTCTCAAGCTTCCGTCGCTTCTTCAGATATCTGACGAGCGAGTCGGTGCGCGAGGATGATCCCACCGTCGATATCGCAATGCCGCGCATCGGTCGCAGTCTTCCAAAGACGTTGACCGAGGATGAAGTGGAGGCATTGCTCGCTGCACCCAACGTCGCCGAGCCGCTAGGGCATCGCGACCGCGCGATGCTGGAGTTGCTGTACGCGACAGGGCTGCGCGTGACCGAGTTGATCAGCTTGAAACAGTCGCAAGTTAACCTGAACCAGGGTGTATTGCGGATCGTCGGTAAGGGTGATCGCGAGCGTTTGATTCCGCTCGGCGAGGAATCGCAGCGTTGGCTGCAGGAATTCATCGAAGGACCGCGCCTCGAGATTCTGCTCGAGCGCCAGACCGAGTACCTGTTCCCCACACGTCGGGGAGACCGGATGACCCGTCAGGCGTTCTGGCACATCATCAAGCGCTACGCCCAGAAAGCCAATATCCCTGATGGCCTGTCGCCCCACTCTTTGCGGCATGCATTCGCAACGCACCTGTTGAACCATGGTGCCGATTTGCGGGTCGTACAAATGCTGCTGGGTCACAGCGATTTGTCGACGACACAGATCTATACCCATGTAGCCCGCGAGCGCATGAAAGAGCTGCACGAAAGGCATCATCCCCGCGGCTAGACGAAATAATCTGGCTGTCGCTCCGGTCTTTTAGGTTAATATTCCGCGCTTCGTCGTCATTCGGCACTTGTCGGGTGAAAGCGACGGGTCGCAAGCAGACTTGGAGTCCCCCATCCCATGAAGTTGCCCTCTTTTTTGCTCACACTGGCTCTCTTGATGCTTGGCGCTAGCGCCTCGGCGCAAGATTCAGGCGATAGCGCCTCTGTGGATGCCGCAGAAAATCTCGAGGCGATCCGCGCCAAGGTCAAGGAGCGCTTCCCGCGTGTCGCGATGGAAAACGTCGTCATGTCTGAAGTGCCCGGATTGTATGAGATCCGGCAAGGCGCGTTGATTGCCTACGTCACGAGCGACGGGCGCTACCTGTTGCAGGGCAACATCCTGGATATGGAGACGGATACGGACATCACGGAACGCAGCATGTCCGGGCTGCGACGCGAGGTCCTGCAGAACATCGATGTCGAAGGTATTACCTTCGGTCCTGAGAACCCGAAGTACACAGTGTCTGTATTTACGGACATCGATTGTAAGTTCTGCCGACGTATGCACCGAGAGATCGACAGCTACACGGAGGCGGGTATCGCGATTCAATACTTCCTCTTGCCTCATGGTGCACCGAACACGCCTTCCTGGACGAAAGCAGAACAGGTCTGGTGTGCTGCGGATCAGCAGGATGCGATGACGCGAGCCAAGAATGATCAGAGTCTGCCTCCGGTCGGCGACTGCGATACGGGTCCGGTGCAGGAGCATGTGATGACGGCAGTACGCGCCGGCCTGCGTGGCACGCCAGCGATCATTCTTGCTGACGGTACCTGGATTAAAGGTTATCGCCCGGCACAAGTGCTGCTGGCCGAGCTTGAGCGTGGTGCTGGGGCTGCAAGCGCAGCGGCGGCTGCGACCAACTAGCTAGCGCTCCAGATACTCGAGCTTGTCTTCGACGTCTTTCCAGTCGTCCGCATCAGCGGGCGGCTCTTTCGCTTCTGTGATGACCGGCCACTGGGCGGATAGCTCAGCATTCAGTTCCAGGTAGTTTTCCTGACCCGCCGGAATCTCGTCTTCAGAATAAATTGCCTCGACCGGGCACTCAGGTTCGCAGAGCGTGCAATCGATGCATTCATCAGGGTCGATGACGAGAAAGTTCGGTCCCTCGTGGAAACAATCGACTGGGCAGACTTCGACGCAGTCGGTGTATTTGCACTTGATGCAGGCTTGTGTGACCACAAATGTCATGACCAGTCCCTAACTCTGAAAACTATTTCTAAAATCGTATCGTCTGTGCGCTGCAATTAGTAGATGCGACGCTCGGCCTTATGAAGGTGTACGCCCCGGTCTCGTCCGGCGTCTTCCACCCACTTGCGCAATGCAAACGTCCCGCTTGGAAAAGCAATCTCGTCCCATGGGATGTCCGCCGGATCCACCATCTTGCATTCAAGGCTCTCCGGGCCGGGGGCAAAGTCCGACACGAGCGAGGCGGTAAAGAAGACATGCACCTGTCCAGCATGCGGCACATCGACTGCGGCAAAGAGGCGGTGGATCTCCACGTCAGCCATAGCCTCTTCCTGAGTCTCTCGCGCCGCTCCCTCCGCCATCGACTCTTTCAGCTCCATGAAGCCGGCAGGTACCGTCCAATAGCCCTTGCGGGGCTCAATCGCACGCTTGCACAGCAGAATTTGCCCATCCCGCTCAGGCACGCACCCGACCACTACATTCGGGTTCTGGTAGTGGATCATGCCGCAGTCCGGGCATACCCACCGCTCACGGGTGTCGCCTTCGGGAATGGCGCGGGCGATCTTGTCGCTACCGCAGTTGGAGCAAAAATTCATGTTGCGCTCGCCTTGATGGAGATCAGGCTGAGGGGATAGTGGTACCAGAGGTCGGACTCGAACCGACACGCTATTGCTAGCAAGGGATTTTGAATCCCTCGTGTCTACCAATTCCACCACTCTGGCAGTGTAGGCCGTAATTCTAGCCTAAAGCGATTCGAAGGTAAGCCCAATTCGCGGGAAAAATGTATCGTCATTGCGACCTTTTCGATCGGTAGTGCATCTAACACCACCATGAGCGGCTTCTCCAGCGTGCAAATTGACGAATTGACCCAACGCAGAGCGTGTGCGGGTGATCGCAAGGCATTGTCCGAAGTTTGTCGCGTATTCGCGGCTCCGGTGCTGACTCTGTGCTACCGACTGACCGGAGATAGAACGCTCGCCGACGATTTGACTCAGGAGACTTTCGTGGAGGTGCTTCGAGGCCTCAGCGAATTTCGGGGAGAGGCGAGTCTTGCTACGTGGGTGCGGCGTATAGCGGTAAGCCGTTGCCTCATGCACCAGCGTTCCGCCTGGAATCGCAAAGTCAGCCCGATTCCTGAAACGATGGAGTTGGCCGGAGAGGGCACGCCGGAGCAAGCGTTTGCGGTCGGGCACGACATCGCGCAGGCGCTGAAGCAACTGCCCGATACCTACCGCGTGGTTGTGTGGCTTTACGACGTTGAGGGTTACACCCATAAGGAGATCGCTGAAGCCACAGGCAAAAGCGTGAGTTTTTCCAAATCGAGTCTGTCGCGTGCGAGAGCCGCATTGCGACGTATGCAGGAGTCCGAGGCCGAGCCGCTGGTAGGGGCGGCTTGCCCGGCAGGCTGAGGTCATCGAAATGAGTATGTACGAGCAAGAGCAGGACAAAGCGGTGGCAGATGCGCTGCGGGACTTGCCACAGCTTGAGCCAAGCTCGGAGCTGCTGGCGGGTATCGATCAACTGGTCGTGCAATCGGAGCCGTCGTCGGTGTCAGAGTCTTCAACGCCGATGCGTTGGGCCATTGCAGCGACCGCGCTGCTGTCCGTATGTGTTGGGCTTTTGGTGTGGGACTGGCCGGTTACCCCGGTGAGCGAAGGTCCAAGCGTGGCTGAGGTTAGGCAAACCGAAGCAGCGGTTCCGGATGAATTTGCCGATCTCAGCAAACTGATTGCCCAGTCCGCATTGCTTGACCAGGTCAATGCGACATTGCCAGAGCGCCGACGGGTGCGCGACGTCCGCTCCGCCGGTCAAATTGTGATGCTGGAAGACAAAGTTGCCATGCTCGATGTGGCATTAGCTAGTCCGGCGGTTGATCAGGCGCAGCGAGAAGCATTGCTGCGACGCCGTGTGGGTTTGATGGATACGTTGGTCGATTTGCGCAGCGGCCGGCAAACGCAGCAATGGCTGTGATGGTTTAGATCGAGAGTTCCGGAGGATAGGAATACGATGAATATTGTGAGGCTCGGATGCGTAGCGTTAACGCTGATTGCTGCGCCGGTATTTGCACAAGAGAGCGAAGCGGACCGCGAAAAGGTCGAAGCAGGGTTGCGAGTTGCTGAGGAGCGTTTGCGAGCTGCAGAAATGCGGTTGTCTGAAGCCGCCGAGGAGGTGGCGCAGTTGTCGGGTCAGGTGCGGCTCCGCGGGCTGCGTGTCCCGACGCAAGGCACCATGGTGATCAACACACAGCGGCGCCCGCGCCTTGGCGTGCAGCTTGCGGTGCGTGAAGTTGACGGCGTTCGGGATAGCGACGGTGTGCAGATCGTTCGGGTGATGCCGGGCAGCCCGGCGTTGGCGGCAGGTATCGAGGCGGGCGATGAGTTGCTCGCACTCGAAGGTGAATCCCTGCGCCAGCTGTCGGTAGAGGAGGCGATCGAGCGTATTGGTGGGTTGTTGTCCGATCGTGAGGCGGGAGACACCGTCACCGCATTGCTGGAGCGCAATGGCGATGAGCTCAGCAAAAAGATCGAATTGCAGGAGAATCTGTTCGCGGATGTTGAGCGTGACTTCGAGGTCTTTTCCTTTAGCGGGGAACCCGGCGAGACCCGCGAGTTCCTCGTCAATGGACAGGGTGTGTTCCCGGAGCGAGGTCTGGTTGAGCTCGCGCGTGAGGTAGAGCGGCCTTTCTGGTTCATTCAAGGTGACTCAACCTGGGGCGACATGGAGCTGGTGGAACTATCCGAGGCGCTCGGCGATTACTTTGGTGTCGAAGAAGGTTTGCTGGTTGTTAGCGCACCGTCTAACGAAGCGCTCGGATTCGAGGATGGTGATGTCATCCTCAATATTGGCGGCCGCAAGCCGGCCGATATTGATCACGCAATGAGAATTCTGCGCTCTTATGAATCGGGCGAGACGCTCGAGGTGCAGATCACGCGGAAGCGGCGCTCAAAGACACTCAAGATTGAAGTGCCGGAGTCTTCGAACACATTTCGTTTCGAACAGGACGGCTGAAAAGCTAGTCGCTCAATGACCTCAACGGTCGGGGACGCAATCCAAACGGGTTGCGTCCCTCCCACCTGGCAAGTCGGGCTGGTAGCATGCGCGCCATGCAACCTGACGACTTTGACTATGAACTCCCCGATCATCTGATCGCTCGCTATCCCGCCGAGCAGCGCACCGATTCGAAGCTGCTTGTCGTGCCGGTCGATGCAGAGCATCCGATTGACTCGAAGGTCGCGTCGATCACCCAATGGCTTCGCGAAGGGGACACGCTCGTTGTTAACAATACGCGCGTGATACCCGCCCGGTTGTTCGGTCGCCGGGCAACCGGAGGCCACATCGAGTTGCTGCTCGAGCGCCAGTTGTCCGAGGACCGGGTGACGGCGCAGTTGCGAGCGAACCGCAAGCCGGCAACCGGCGAGGCCATTCAGATTGTCGATGCAACAGGCGACGCGGTGGCGAGCGCGACGTTGCTTGGGCGCGATGATCGTTTTTTTGAGCTGCAGTTTGACCGTTCGGTTGCGTCAGTCACAGGTGCGGCAGGCCATATGCCGCTTCCGCCCTACATCGACCGACCTGATGAAGCACTTGACGAGGAGCGCTATCAGACGGTCTATGCAGAGACGCCCGGCGCCGTTGCCGCACCGACAGCGGGGTTGCATTTTGATGAGGCATTGCTGCAGTCACTGCAGGATCAGGGCGTGTCGCGTGCGAGCGTTACCTTGCATGTTGCTGCGGGCACCTTTCAGCCGTTGAGCGAATTGCAACTCTCGACAGGAAGGCTGCACAAAGAGTGGTATGAGGTGCCCGAGCAGACCGTGAACGCCGTAGCGGCAACGCGCGAGCGAGGCGGGCGTGTGATTGCTGTGGGTACAACCGCCATGCGAGCACTGGAAAGTGCATCGTTGAGCGGGCAACTGCTGCCGTGCTCAGGCGATACGGACTTGTTCATTCGCCCCGGGTTCGAGTTCCAGGTTGTGGACGGACTCATGACCAATTTCCACTTACCGCGTTCGTCCCTGATGATGCTGGTCGGCGCGTTCGCGGGCGTTGAACGTATCATGGCAGCCTATCGATACGCGGTGCAAAACCAGTATCGCTTCTTCAGTTATGGTGACGCCATGTTGTTGTGGCGGTCGGTGGACAAGTCTTGAAATTCTCCTTGAATCAGACGAGCGGTGGCGCGAGGCGCGGTGAGCTGAGCTTCGCGCGTGGCACGATCCAGACGCCGGTGTTCATGCCGGTAGGCACGTACGGCACCGTCAAGGCGATGCGACCGGATGAGGTGGAAGCGCTTGGTGCCGAAATCATTCTCGGAAACACCTTTCATCTCATGTTGCGGCCAGGCACCGATGTCGTTCGCGAGCACGGCTCCCTGCACGATTTCATGGGTTGGCAAAGACCGATTCTGACCGATTCCGGCGGCTTTCAGGTATTCAGTTTGTCCGAGCTGCGAAAACTGAGTGAGGAGGGCGTGCTCTTCGCGTCCCCGGTCAACGGGGATCGGATCATGCTGACCCCGGAAAAATCCATGCAGGTGCAGCACGATCTTGGATCGGACATCACCATGATTTTCGATGAGTGCACGCCCCACCCTGCGACACATCAAGAGGCTGAGCGCTCTATGGAATTGTCACTGCGTTGGGCTGCCCGCAGCCGCAGTGCTTTCGATGCGCTCAAGTCCGACGAGCCTGAACGTGGCGATGCGTTGTTCGCGATCGTTCAGGGGGGGATGTACGACGATCTTCGCCAGCGCTCGCTGGCCGGCCTTGAGGGCATCGGTTTTGATGGCTTCGCGATCGGCGGATTGTCGGTTGGCGAGTCTGAGGCTGAGCGGATTTCGGTGCTCGACGGCTTGCAGCCGATTATGCCGGTCGACTCACCACGCTATCTTATGGGTGTTGGAACACCATCCGATATCGTGCAAGCGGTCGCCAGAGGTGTCGATATGTTCGACTGTGTAATGCCGACGCGCCATGGCCGCAATGGCTACTTCTTCACCAGTGAAGGCACGATCAAGATCAAGAACGCAAGATTCGAGAAGGACACGCGACCGATCGATGAGTCTTGTGACTGCTATGCCTGCCAGAATTTCTCCCGCGCCTATATCAAGCATCTATTCAAGTGCAACGAGATGCTCGGGCCGCAGCTTGGTACCTTGCATAACCTGCGCTACTACCAGAGGCTAATGGCGCGGATCCGCGAGGCGATCGAACTGGACGTTTTTCCCGAGTTCGCTAGGAAATTTCTCGATTCGGACGAGGCAGGACGCGCGACTGTGGCATAATGCGCGCCACATTTTTCCGCGGATTTAGATACCAGCCATGATGGATTTCCTGATTCCTACCGCTTGGGCACAAGGCGCGCCTGCTGCCCAGCAGAGCCCACTGGGTTTTTTCCTGCCGATGATCATTCTCTTCGTCGCATTCTGGTTCCTGTTGATTCGGCCGCAGCAGAAGCGCCAGAAGCAACATCGAGAATTGGTGGAAGGTGTATCTAACGGCGATGAAATCATGACCGCTGGCGGCCTTGTCGGTGTGGTTCGTGAGACTTCCGAGCAGTTTGTCACGGTCGAGTTCGCTCCAAACGTGTCACTCAAGGTACAGCGAGTATCGATTGCGGCGGTGCTGCCGAAAGGCACTGTCGACGCCGCCTGAGGAACCCCATGAACCGTTATCCACTCTGGAAGCACCTGTTGGTGCTTGGCGTTGTTGTGTTCGGACTGCTGACGGCACTGCCTAATTTTTATGGCAGCTTACCCGCGTTGCAGGTCGGCAATGCCGATGGCACGCCACTCGATGAATCTGAAGCAGCACGCGTCGAGCGCGCGATAGCCGGTGTGACGCCAGCGGCGGACCAGCAGTACATTCGCGACGGCAAGTTGTTCGCCACATTTGCCGACATCGATACCCAGTCGGCGGCGTTTGAGCAGTTGTCCGCGCTCGGTCTCGAGGGTGTGAGCCTTGCGAAGACGCTCGCGCCACAACAACCTGCCTGGCTGCGGTCGCTTGGCCTCTCGCCGATGAGTCTCGGACTTGATTTGCGTGGTGGTGTCTATCTGCTCTATGAGGTTGACCTGGACGATGCCGTAGCGAGCCTGATGAAGGCTTATGGCGACAACTTCCGAGTTGCGCTCCGTGACGCGGATATCTCGCATCGGGTCAATGTCCAGAACACCAGCGTCATTGTGCAGGTTCGGGATGCTGCGGATCTCGCAGCAGCACGCAGTCTTGTGCGCGATATCGATCTCAATCTTGTGGTCAGCGAAACCGACGCGCGCAGTCTCAGGGTCAGTCTCAGCGAGATGCAGATCCGCGAACGGCAGAACTTTGCGATCGAGCAGAATATGACCAGCTTTCGCAACAGGATTGACGTTCTCGGGGTTGCTGAGCCAGTCATCCAGCGTCAGGGGCTGAAACGTATTGTTGTGCAACTGCCCGGCATTCAGGATCCGAACGAGGCGATTCGAATTCTCGGTAACACTGCGACACTTGAGTTCCGTCTCGTGGAAACCGGCGCTGCGACCACCCGGGGCAACACGTTTCCCTTCATCGAGGGCGGTGTGAACCGGGGTGAAGTGACGCTGAAGCGCGAGGTGATCGCCTCGGGGGACCAGATCATCGATGCGAGTGCAGGCTTCACTGACGGATCACCGTCTGTCAGCGTCAGGCTGGACAGTGTGGGTGGCAAGCGCATGTTGGAGACCACACAGGCGAATCTCCAACGTCCCATGGGCGTGCTTTACATCGAGAGTGAACGTGTGGGGCCTGATGAGGAGGGCAACTTCCGCACGGTCAAGCAGCGTCGTGTGATCAATCGCGCCAACATCAACGGCGTATTCTCGACGAACTTCGTGATTACTGGCCTGACGGCGAACGAAGCCAAAGATCTCTCGCTGCTCCTGAAAACAGGGGCATTGGCAGCACCGGTGTTCCTGGTGGGACAACAAACCATCGGGCCGAGCCGCGGCCAGGACAACATCGATCGCGGCTTCAAAGCGATCCAGATTGGGTTCCTCGCCGTGGTCATTTTTATGGTGTTCTACTATCGGGTGTTCGGTTTGATCGCGAATCTGGCCCTGCTGACTAACCTTGTACTGATCGTCGGCGCTTTGTCGCTCCTGCAGGCGTCCCTGACGTTACCGGGCATCGCCGGAATCGTATTGACCGTGGGCATGGCGGTGGATGCGAATGTGCTGATCTTTGAGCGTATCCGTGAGGAATTGGCGGCAGGTAGCGGGGTGCAGGCGGCCATTAATTCGGGCTACGAAAAGGCGTTCTCGTCGATCGCCGATGCGAACATCACCACGTTCATCGCGGCTTTGGTGCTGTTCCTGTTCGGTACTGGACCTGTGAAAGGATTTGCTGTGACGCTAGCCCTCGGCATTGCCACATCGATGTTCACGGCCATCGTCGGTACACGGGCGGTGGTCAATCTGATCTACGGCGGGCGCAAGCTCGAAAAATTGGCGGTATAGACATGAGAGTCTTGTCACGCGAAACACACTTCAAATTCATGGCGCGACGCGGCGCAGCCGCAGTGGTCTCGGCTATTCTCGTTGTCGGATCGATTGTCGCGTTGTTCACTCAGGGACTGAATTTCGGGATTGAGTTCACCGGCGGCGTCGAGCTTGAAGCCGGGTTCAGTGAGCCAACCGACGTGCAGGTTGTGCGTGACGCACTCGAGACTGCCGGGTATGCCGACTCCCAGGTGCTTTACTTCGGGACCCGACAAAACATCATGGTCAGAATCCCGCCACAGGAGGGCGGTGATAGCACCGCGCTGCGCGACGCGCTGATGTCGGTCATGGCAGGTGTTGATCCGAACGTCGAAGAGCGCAGTTTCTCGGTCGTGTTCCCACAGATTGGTGCGGAGGTCGCCGAGGCAGGCAGCCTCGCGATGATCTTCGTGCTGATTATGATCTTCATGTACATCATGTTCCGTTTCCAGTGGCGCTTCTCTCTCGGCGCTGTGGCGGCATTGGTGCATGACGTGATCCTGACTGTCGGGTTTTTTGCGCTGTTCCAGTTTCAGGTCGACGCATCCGTGATCGCAGCTGTACTCGCGGTCGTCGGTTATTCGTTGAACGATACCGTGGTGGTGTTCGACCGCATTCGCGAGAACTTCCTGTCTATTCGCGGGGAAGACTCAGCCGGTGTGATCGATCGCTCGATCAACCAGATGCTGGCAAGAACCATCATCACCGGTGTTACGACCCTGCTGGTATTGACTGCCTTGCTGGTGCTGGGCGGCGAAGCGGTTCGATCATTCTCGATCGCACTGATATGCGGGATCGTGGTTGGTACGTACTCCTCGATCTACGTGGCCAGTGCCGTGGCGCTTTGGCTCAACGTCAGTGCGAAGGACTTACTGCCACCGGAGCCGGATGAGTCGGGTCTGGACGATCTGCCCTGAAACTAGCTGAGATCGGTGAGCGTCTCGATCGCTTTCTGTGATTTGTTGGCCAGGAGCGTTGCCAGGGCGGCGTAGATTCTCGGTGAGCCCGCGAGCACATGACCTCGATCGAGATAGTCCTCGCTGCCATCGATAGCGCTTACGATACCGCCTGCTTCCCGAATCAGCAGAGCACCGGCCGCGACGTCCCATGATTTGAGGCCGAACTCCCAGAACGCGTCCAGGCGTCCTGCAGCGACGTAGGCGAGGTCCAGTGCTGCTGCGCCGGCACGTCGGATACCGGCACTGTTTTGCAGTACGAGTGACAGGAGCGACAAGTAAGCATCCAGTCCCGCGGTTTGTGACTCGCGATATGGGAAACCCGTTCCGATCAGAGATTCCTTAAGCTGCACCCGACCACTGACGCGAATTCGCTTACCGTCGAGCTGCGCGCCATCGCCTCTGGAGGCGGTGAAAAGTTCTTGCCGCATCGGGTCGTAAACGACCCCCTGGGATAGTCGGTTGTTGACTTTCACGCCGATCGAAACGGCGTAAGTTGGGAATCCGTGGATAAAGTTATTGGTGCCGTCCAATGGATCGATGATCCAGACCACGGAATCATCGGTTCCCGGCTGAAGACCCGATTCCTCGGCAAGAATGCCATGCTCAGGGTAGTGCTTGCGGATCTCCTCGATGATCCGCGCTTCAGCCGCGCGATCGGCATCGCTAACGAAATCGTTGCGGCCTTTGGCGCTGACGTTCAACTCCTCAAGGCGCCGGGAGCTACGGATTAGTGCGCTGCCACCTTTGCGGGCAGCGGAAACAGCGACATTCAAGAGCGGATGCATGGTGGTGGGTTCCTGTCAGCGATGTTCAGTGCATCGCGATTGGGTCAAGCGGGCGGTAGAATAGCAGACCCGCAACGAATTGGAGTTCGTTGCGTGCGATCTGGACGGTATTCCTCATGAGCGAAGCAATTCTGCCGGTGCGTATTGTGCTGGTTGGCACCACACATCCGGGCAACATCGGCGCGGTAGCCCGGGCAATGCGCAATATGGGTCTCGCCGATCTTGCGTTGGTGAACCCGAAGACGTTTCCCAGCGCGCAGGCCGTGGCTCGAGCATCGGGAGCAACCGACGTGTTGGATAATGCGGGGGTGTTTACCTCGCTTGACGATGCGGTTGCCGACTGCGGATGGGTGATTGGAACCAGCGCACGACGTCGCAGTATTGCGTGGCCTACGTTGCTTGCGAGAGAAGCGGCTACAGCGGCGATCGAGAAATCAGCGCAATCGACGGTCGCAATTGTATTCGGGCCCGAGAAGACCGGGCTATCGAACGAAGATATGGATCGGTGCGCCGCGCTCGTCGCCATTCCCACGACCGACTTCAGTTCTCTGAATCTGGCGATGGCAGTGCAGGTTGTTGCCTACGAGTTGTTTGTGCAGCGTGATCAATTTGCGATTCAGCAACCCAAAGACGCACCGCCGGCGACTGCCGAGGAGCTCGAGCATCTGTACAACCATATCGAACGAATCGCGCTGGAGAGCGGATTTCTCAATCCTGAGAACCCGCGGTATCTGATGCGCAGGATTCGGCGGCTGCTGTCTCGTGCTGAGCCCGATCAGAATGAGGTCAACATTCTTCGTGGCCTGTTCGCGCAATTGGAATCCGAATATTGGAGGAAGGGCTGATGTTTGGCTGGCCCGAGGTCGCTCCTGTGTATTGCGACTACGCTGCCACAACACCTGTCGATGGTGAGGTGGCTGCAGCCATGCATGCCAGTCTGATCGCGCACGAAGCTTTCGCGAATCCTTCCTCTACGACACACCAGTTCGGCCGTGCCGCGAGTGAAGCGGTGGAAGTGGCTACCGAGACGGTTGCCGGTGCGCTGGGGGTGCAAAGCGGAGAAATCATCTGGACCTCTGGTGCAACGGAGGCCGACAACCTCGCGATACTCGGTGCCGCACGATACGCAGGGAAGGGACGTGGCCACATAATTTCCAGCAAGATTGAACACAAGGCGGTGCTTGACCCGGTCAAGGAACTCGAGCGCGCCGGGTTCGAGGTAACCTGGCTTACGCCTGATCCCGAGGGACGCATTGGGGCCGATCAGTTGCGCGCCGCGTTACGCGACGATACGCGTCTTGTGTCGCTGATGTGGGTCAACAATGAGCTCGGCACGATCAACGATGTGGCAGGTTATGCAGAGGTCCTCAGCGGGCATGCGGCGATCTTCCATGTGGACGCTGCGCAGGCATTCGGCAAGATCCCGGTGCGAGGCCTACCCTCGCGAGTCGACATGGCTTCCTTTACCGGTCACAAATTCTACGGTCCAAAAGGTGTAGGTGTGCTCTATCTCGGCCCGCGTTCCGGGGTGAATATCTCTCCGCTTTTGTTCGGGGGTGGTCAGCAACGCGGGTTAAGGCCCGGAACGCTCGCGACGCACCAGATTATCGGGTTCGCAAAGGCAGCCGAACTTGCCGTGGACCGGCTGGAGCGAGACTACGAGCGGCTTGCTGGCCTCGGTGAGCGGCTCGTCGACGGGTTGTTGTCGACAGATGGTGTGACGATCAATGGCCATCGAGACGAACGATTGCCGTGGCTGGTTAACGTCAGAGTGGACGGCGTGCATGGAGATGCGTTGATGCGCGGCATCTCACCGGTTGCGGTGTCGGCGGGATCGGCCTGTAACTCGCGGGATCGATCGCCGTCGTTCGTTCTGAAGGCGCTTGGACTGTCAGACCTGGAGGCCGCGGCGTCTCTGAGACTCTCGCTGGGCCGAGCCACCTCCGAGGAGGACGTTGACTCGATCATTCGCCATTTCAAAGACGTCGTGAAGCGCTGCCGTGCACTGGCCGGTACGCTTTCCCCTTGAATATGACCGAATACGACGCCATTTTCTTGGGGGAGCTGCGCTTTCTCGGTGTGTCTGAGTCCGCAATATCAGCGTCGGCCGGCAGCGTGAGGCAAGGTTGTGCGGTACAATTCGGGATGATGCACGAGCAGTCGCGGGTCGCACCTGGGTTTCACGCGTTTGCCAGCCCGGAGATTGTCGCTGCCTGCGAGTGGGTATGCCGTCGCTGGGATGCCGAGGGCGGATGGACCGAAGTCGACTTGCCAACGTTACAGGCAGCAACCGGACTGGATCGCTCCTGGGCTGCGGATCTACTCGTGGTTGTAGATGCGTCGGATAACTTGGGAGCAGCGCTGGCCACAAAGGCCAAACCGCAATAATCAACTTGAGACGACACAATGAGTATTTCTCTGACAGACAGTGCCTTGACTCGAGTTCGTGACCACATCGCGCGGCGCGGTGATGGCATTGGGCTCCGTTTGGGAGTGCGCAAGACCGGATGCAACGGTTTCTCCTACGTGATCGACTACGCAGACTCGGTGACGGATGCCGATACGGTCTTCGAGCAATCCGACATCAAGGTCGTGGTCGACAATGACAGTTTGCCGTTGCTTGACGGAACGCAGGTTGATTTCGTCAAAGACGGACTGAACGAGATGTTCCGTTTTAGTAATCCGAATGCTGCGGGCGAGTGCGGCTGCGGCGAGAGCTTCAACGTCGACGAATAATCAACGGGCGCTCCAAACAGCGCCTGTTTTCAGCAACGCAAAGAGTTTTGCCGGCGTGACGCCGGCTTTGTTTATGTTTAAGGAAAGCAAGAATGGCTATTGAAACCACACTGTCGATCATCAAGCCCGACGGCGTCGAAAAAAACCTGATTGGCGAGATCTATGGTCGCTTTGAGAAAGCCGGGCTGGAAATCGTCGCGGCGAAAATGATGCACCTGTCGCAGGAGCAGGCTGAGGGCTTTTACGCCGTACACAAAGAAAGGCCGTTTTTCGCCGATCTGGTGAGCTATATGACCTCAGGCCCTGTGATCGTGCAGGCGCTTCGCGGCGAGAATGCAGTCGCCCTGCATCGTGACTTGATGGGCGCCACGAACCCGGCCGAAGCGGCCCCCGGCACGATACGCGCGGATTTTGCCGCGAGCATCGAAGAGAACATCTGTCACGGATCCGACGCTACTGATACGGCCGCAAACGAAGTCGCATTTTTCTTCCCCGAAGGTGTCGTGGATCGCACCCGCGGCTGAGCAAGCATGGCAGCCACTGCGGACAATTTGCTTGGCATGCCACGCGCCGCCCTGGAAGCGTGGTTTGATGAGCGCGGGCATAAGCGGTTTCATGCCCGCCAATTGATGCAGTGGCTGCATCAGCGCCAGATCCTCGATCCAGCGCAGATGACCGACCTCTCCAAGGGGCTGCGCGCGGAGCTTGGCAATGCCGCACGTTTCGAGCCACCGAAGGTCATCACGCGCCATGATTCAGCGGATGGCACTGTGAAATGGCTACTGGCTGCGTCAGGCGGCCAGGCGATTGAGACCGTGTTCATTCCCGAGGCTGATCGCGGCACGCTGTGCATTTCATCTCAGGTCGGTTGCGCCCTTGATTGCGCGTTTTGCGCGACCGCGCAGCAAGGCTTTAATAGCAACCTGACGAGCGCTGAAATCATCGGCCAGGTCTGGCATGCGATTCATGCATTGCCACGCCGGGATAATGGTCTGCCTGCAGTGACCAATGTGGTCCTTATGGGCATGGGTGAACCGCTCGCAAATTACCGCGAGGTCGTTCCCGCGATGCAGATCATGCTCGATGATTACGCCCTTGGATTGTCGCGCCGGCGTGTCACGTTGAGCACCTCAGGTCTGGTGCCACAGATCGATAAACTCGCCGTGGAATGCAACGTGTCGCTGGCCGTCTCGTTGCATGCGCCAACCAACGATCTGCGTGATCGGTTGGTTCCGATCAATCGCCGATACCCGATTGAGGATTTGTTATCCGCGTGCTGGCGCTACGCAGAGGCACACACCAAAAGACACATCACTTTTGAGTACGTCATGCTCAAAGGTGTCAACGACGGCGCAGCGGAAGCCAACGCGTTGGTGCGATTGCTCCGCGGTCGCCCCGCCAAGGTAAACCTGATTCCGTTTAACCCGTTCCCAGGGACAGAGTTTGAGCGCAGCAGCAACTCAGCGATTGATCGGTTCCAGAACATCCTGCGCAAACACGACCTGACAACCACGGTTCGGCGTACGCGGGGCGATGACATCGATGCTGCTTGTGGGCAACTCGCTGGGAAAGTGAAGGATCGCGTTACGCATCGCCTCAGCGCGCGAGTACCTGGCCGCTAGAGTCTGCGCGCTGTTGCGCTTAATATCGAAGGGTCTCGGATAGAGGGGATGGGAAATGCGCCGTCTTTTTGTTGTCGGTTGGCTTGGTCTTGGTTTATTGGCTGGTTGTGTCACCGAAGGTGAGGTTCGCAAGAGCAAAGCATCGCCAACCGATGCTGCAGCCTATAATTTGCAGCTCGGCGTTGAATATTTGCGAGCAGGCAAGCTGAGTCAGGCACGCGATCGTCTCGAGAGCTCAGTCAAGCAGGACCCATCCGTGGCCCGAGCGCACTTCACGCTCGCGATTCTGTATCAGCGTATCAATGAACCCGATCTTGCGGAACGCTCTTTCCGCAATGCTTTGCGCACAGACCCGGACGATGCCGCGGTACAGAACACCTACGCCATCTATCTGTGCGGCAAGGGCAAATACGATCAGGCGACCAAGTATTTCACCGAAGCGGCAACGAATCCGTTGTACACGACGCCTGCCGTTGCGTGGACCAACGCGGGTGTGTGCATGCGCGATAAGGGCGACCTGAACGCTGCGGAGCGCTATTTCCGTGAGGCGCTGAAGGTCGATGGTCGCTTTGCCGATGCGCTACTCGAGTTAGCAGTACTGAAACTCGAGACCGGGAATCCCCTGAGCGCGCGAGCCTTTCTTGAGCGCCACATGGCGGTTCGTGAACCTTCGCCTCAGACGCTGCTGCTTGCGTGGGAGGTCGAGCGCACGCTCGGCGACGATGCAGCCGCTGATCGATTCGGTCGACAATTACGCGAGTCTTTCCCGGATTCGGTGGAAGCGGAGCAAGTGGCCCGCGGCGGTTAGGCCGATAACGTCGACCTGATGGAAGAGCAGTCCCCACCCGAAGCGGAAGACGACGTGACAGTGGCGGCCGGGGTCGGCCACTGGCTCGCTGAGGCGCGCCGGGATCGAGACCTCACGACCGCCGGAGTTGCACAGGCGCTGCATCTTGATGTGCAGATTGTCGAGGCGTTGGAATCAGAGTCTTTTGACAAGCTTGGCGCTACCGTTTTCGCAAAAGGTCACTTACGTGCGGTGGCTGGCTATCTGGGCCTGGATCAGGAAGAAGCGGCGCGAAGATTTCACGCCTCGTCTGGCATCGGTGAGGACAAGTTGCCGGACCTCATCGTCAACTACCACAGCAAACCGCCCCGAGAACGCAAATGGCTGGTCGGAGGTTTGGTTGCGTTATTGGTGTTGCTCACGTTGGCGCTTGCGTGGGTGATCTGGACGCTGGTGCAAAGCAACATGCAAGCCCGTGATACCGAGGTGACCGCGCCGACTTCAGAGCCCGAGATTAGCGAGCCCGAACCTACGACAGGGGTGGCAGGCAGTGCGGCGGACGCCCAACTTGCTGCAGTGCGCGATCGACTCACAGATGCACCTGCGGAGTCCGCCGACCCTCCGCAAGGCACTCCCGTCACCAGCGAAATCGAGAACCCTGCGCCAGAGCCTGCCGAGACTGGCGCGGTCGAGTTGCGGTTCTCCGAATCCTGCTGGTACGAGGTGCGGGATGCTGGTGGCAATCGGGTGGCGTATGGAACGGCGGAAGCCGGGCTCGTGCGTCAAATCGAAGCCGAACGCCCACTGCGCATCGTCCTCGGTGTTGCCGATGCCGTATCGATTGTCGTCGACGGGCAAGCGTTCGAAATCACGGATTCGATGCGCAGAGGACGGACAGCGCGGGTAGATATCCCTTAGACCCGGATTGGCGCGAGCGACTATACTCTCGCGCCCCGACCCATAACTACGGAGTCCACATGGCCACGAATGTCCGGCCAGTCCGAGGAATGAACGACCTGCTGCCGCCTGACGGCGACCGTTGGCTCGCCCTTGAGGCGCGAGTTTCCGGGTTGTTGGCGGAGTACGGCTTTCAGCACGTTCGCGTCCCGCTGCTCGAACAAACCGCCCTGTTTCGTCGTTCGATTGGCGAGGCAACCGACATTGTCGAGAAGGAGATGTACACCTTTGATGACAGGAATGGCGAGAGCCTGACGCTGCGCCCCGAGGCGACGGCCGGGCTTGTGCGCTCTGCCATCACAAACGGGTTGACGCACAACCAGAAACACAAGCTGTGGACGATGGGCCCGATGTTCCGCTACGAACGCCCGCAGAAAGGTCGCTATCGGCAGTTCCACCAAATTGATGTAGAGGCGTTCGGCTACGAAGGGCCTGACATTGATGTTGAGATGATCGCGATGTCGGCTCGCTTGTGGAAGTCACTCGGCATACAGCGAGTCACACTGGAGCTGAATTCCTTGGGAACGCCTGAGGCGCGTGCCGCCTATCGAGAAGTGCTCGTCAGCTATTTCACGGCGCATGAGGCTGCACTCGACGAAGACAGCAAACGTCGCCTTGGCACGAACCCGATGCGCATTCTCGACAGCAAAAATCCAGCTATGGCCGAACTGATCGCCAATGCACCGCTGTTGACCGAACACCTGGATCCGGAGTCGCAGTCACACTTTGAGGCTCTGCAACAGAGTCTCGACCGCCTGGGTATCGAATACACGCTGAATCCGCGACTCGTCCGGGGGCTCGATTACTATTCGAGGACGGTATTCGAGTGGGTCACCGATGCGCTCGGCGCGCAGGGTGCGGTTTGCTCGGGTGGTCGCTACGACGGGCTTTTCGAGCAGCTTGGCGGCAAGTCGGTACCCGCCATTGGTTGGGCCATAGGCGTCGAGCGCCTGCTGGCACTGTGTGAGGAGGAGGGCGCGAACATCGGTGTTCCCGCACCCGATCTCTATCTAATCGCCGAGCCGAATCCAGAGTGCGAACAGCGGGTGCTCGAGCTGTCGGAATCCTTGCGCGATGCCCTCCCTGGGGGTCGGCTGCTACGGCATCTCGGTGGCGGCAGTATGAAAAGCCAGCTCAAGCGCGCGGACAAATCCGGCGCTGCTTGGGCACTGATTGTCGGCCAGAGGGAACTAGAGGGCGGAATGGTCAGTCTCAAACCGCTGAGAACCGAGGATACGCAGCGGATGGTTGCGCTGACTGAGCTGACTGCTGTGCTTCAGGACATAATCGCGCGTTGAACGTTTCGAAAGTGGCCTGCAAACGCTAGAATACGCGGCTTTTGCGTCGAGAGAGAAAGTGGAAGACCTCACAGAAGATCAACAGGTCGAGCGCCTAAAAGCGTGGTGGGCCGAGAATGGCACATCGATTATCGCTGGTGTCGTGTTGGGTGGCGCGGGCTTGTTTGGCTGGAATTACTGGCAGGCAAGTGAGCTAGCTGCCGCACAAGCTGCCAGTATTCAGTTCGACAAGGCTGCCGAAGCGGCGAGCGATTCCGACCTGACCCTGCTCACGCAGGCGGTGAATTCGCTGCGTGATGACCACGGCGATTCGCCCTACGTGGTTCAGGGTCAGCTTCAGTTGGCCGCCTTGCATGTGCAGCGCGGTGAGACCGAAGAGGCTCAGACTGTGCTTGCGGACGTGTACGCAAGAGCCAAGGGTATGCCGGAACACGCGATGATCGGACTCCGTCTGGCGCGGGTGCAGTTGTATCGTGACGATCCCGACGGCGCACTGGCGACGCTTGAGACGATCAAGGACACGAACTATTCCTCACTGGTCAATGAGCTCCGCGGGGACGTCTTACGCTCTCAGGGACTCCTGGTTGAGGCGCGTGAGGCCTATACGCAGGCGCTGAATGAACCCGGCGATCCGCCGGTGATTGACGCGACGATGCTGCGCATGAAGCGTGCTGCACTTCCGGTAGCCGAGGCTGACGAGACCTCGTGATCCGGTTTCAACGCGTTATTCGTTTTCTGCTGATCGGTGCCGCCGGTGTCACACTGTCGGCGTGCTCGATTTTCGGTGACGATGATGAAGTCGCAGAGCCGCCCACACCGATTGCCGAGTTCACACCATCTGTTGAGCTCAAGAGGGTTCTATCAACGGGAGTCGGGGATAGTGGTGAGCGCTTGCGTCTTGCGCTTCGGCCAGTCGGCGATGGTAGCCGGGTGTTCGTGGCCAATGCCGAGGGTGAAGTATCCGCATACGACGCCGAGAGTTCTAAACGCGTTTGGCGGCGCAAAGTCGACCAGTTGCTTTCCGCCGGTCCCGGCGTGGGTGACGGGCGCGTCATCGTTGCAGGGCGCGATGGCAGCATCATCGCGCTCAACGCGACCGACGGCGAGGTTTTGTGGGAGCGGGATATCTCCGGTGAGGTACTTGCTGCACCGATTCTGGGTGCTAATCGCGTCTTCCTAAGAACGGTCGACGGCCGCTTGCTGGCGCTGGATGGCCGAAGTGGTTCTGAGCAGTGGTTCGTTGAACAGCCGGTACCAGCCTTGACTCAGCGCGGGGTCAGCGAGCCCGTGATCTCCGGTGAACTAGTGGTCTCCGGGTTTGATAACGGACGGATCGTCGCAGCTAATATGCTCACCGGCGAAATCGCCTGGGAGTTACCGCTCGGCATACCGGCCGGGCGTACAGACATCGAGCGCATGGTCGACTCCGATGGCGCCATCGCTGCGCTCGGCAATGACCTGTATATGACGGGCTTTCAGTCACGAACGGCGGCGGTGGCGGCTGAGTCGGGCCAACCGTTATGGGCCCGTGATTTGTCAAGCTACGCCGGCGTTGGGTTGGACTACGCCAAAGTGTATATCACGCTCGATAACGATCGCGTGATGGCGTTGGGTCGCAATAATGGGGCCCAGGAATGGAGCAGTGACGATTTCTTGCGCCGCAAGCTCACCGCTCCGGTCGTGTTTGGGGAATATGTCGTTGTCGGTGATTTTGAAGGCTATCTCCACTTCCTGAGCGCGCGCACTGGCGTGCTTGCTGGGCGAGTGCGTGTCGGAGAAGGGGCGATCATTATGCGTCCCTACGTCATGGGTGAGACGCTTTACGTGCAGACTGTGGCAGGTCAGTTCGCTGGCTACCAGATCCGCCGCAACGACGGTGACTGACGATGCTGCCGGTGGTTGCACTGGTCGGTCGGCCGAACGTCGGCAAGTCCACACTCTTTAATCGCTTAACCAAGACCCGCGATGCGCTGGTTGCGGATTACGCGGGTCTGACCCGCGACCGCCAGTACGGTTTTGGCAAAGTAGGGCCGCGGCCTTACCTGGTCGTCGACACAGGCGGTCTCGCTGGGGCAAGCGATGGCATTGAATCACTCATGCAGGAGCAGGCGCTCGCCGCGATCGACGAAGCAGATGTCGTGGTATTTCTCGCCGATGCTCGAGACGGTCTTCTGGCCGGTGACGAAGAAATCGCCGGCATGCTGCGCAAGCGCGCGGACAATCTCGTGCTCGCCATCAACAAGGCGGAGGGACTGGACAGCGCAACAGCAGGGGCAGACTTCCACGCGCTGGGGCTAGGCGAACCGGCGGTGATTTCTGCAGCGCACGGTGATCGTGTGTCCGCGCTCATGGATCTTGTGCTCGAGTTGTGTCCCCCAGTCAGCGAAGAGGCCGACTCCGACGCCGACAACGGTGTCACGGTCAGCGTCGTCGGGCGACCGAACGTTGGAAAATCGACGCTGATCAATCGCCTGATTGGTGAGGATCGACTCGTGGCCTACGACCGTCCCGGAACGACCCGAGACAGCGTGTCTGTCCCATTTGAGCATGGCGGAAAACCTTACACGCTGATTGATACCGCAGGCGTTAGACGACGCGGAAAAGTCAGAGAGGCGATCGAAAAGTTCAGCATTATCAAGACGCTGCAGGCACTCGAGAAGAGCAACGTAGCGATCATGGTGCTCGACGCGAGAGAAGGCGTCACCGATCAGGATGTGTCGCTGCTGAGCTTGATTATCGAGCAGGGCAAGGCGCTGATTGTGACCCTCAACAAGTGGGATGGGCTGAGTGGTGACCAGCGTCGTGAAGTGCACGATGCCCTGGAGCGAAAGGTAGGTTTCACCGAATTTGCGCCACGCCACTTCATTTCGGCGCTGCATGGTTCGGGTGTTGGGAAACTGATGCGAGAGGTGGACAGGGTTCACGCGGCGGCGTGCAGAACGCTACCCACCGCAGAGCTGACAGATAGTCTCGAGGCCGCGGTAACCGCGCACCCACCACCGATGACCCGCGGGCGTCGTCCGCGATTGCGGTACGCCCATCAGGGTGGGCGTAATCCGCCGGTCATCGTGATTCACGGCAATCAGGCTGAGCGACTGGCTGCGGCGTATCGTCGTTACCTGATCGGTCACTTCCGTAAGCGCTTCGATCTGCGGGGAACACCGGTTCGGTTGCAACTGAAGTCCGGAAAAAATCCGTATGAGGGACGACGGAATAAGTTGACGCCACGTCAAGAAGCCAAGCGTAAGCGTCTGATGAAACACGTGAAACGCTCATAGCGTACGGATTTGCGAGACAGTTGCAGACAGCCTACTGAATGCATCGGGCGTGCTACCATGGCGCCGGTTTAACGTTTCCATTGGGGAGTAGAAACGATGAGTATTCTTGAGACCATCCTTAAAGCAAACAATGGCGGTCTGGTAAAACAGGTAGCCGGCAGTCTTAACCTGAATGAAGGCCAGGCGGGCGCAGCGATCGCTCATTTGCTACCGGCGCTTACAGAGGGCATGAAGAAAAACGTTGAGAAGCCGAATGGTTTGGAGGCGCTGCTCGGTGCGATTAAGACCGGTGGTCATGACCGCTATGTCGAGCAACCGGAAAAAGTCACTGCGGACGATGCAATTTCGGACGGCAACGGCATCCTCGCCCATCTGCTGGGCAGTAAGGATGTCAGTAGGAAAGTCGCATCCCAGGCGGCAGCGAGTACCGGACTGGACACATCGGTTTTGAAAAAGATGCTACCGATGGTCGCGACAATGGCGATGGGCACGCTCAGCAAGGAAAGCAAGGGCGGCGCATTGAGCGCGCTGCTGGGCGGTAGTCAGCAACAGTCACCGGCAGCAGGGCTGCTGGGTGCGTTTCTGGACAAAGACAAGGACAAGTCCGCCGTTGACGGTCTCCTTGGATTGGCGAAGCGTTTTCTCTGAGGTCGGCTCTTTCTTCGCAAGGCGCGAGCGATACGAACGACTGTACTCTGTTAGCCGCCTACTGATATGAGCTCGAACAGGCCTGCCGGAGCGCGGAAGACGCTGTCCGTCACGACCGCGCTGGGATTTCATCGCGGCGGCACGCTGCGGCAGGCCGAATTAGCCTACGAGACATGGGGTCGGCTCGACGAGCACGCCAGCAACTGCGTGGTTGTGTTCACTGGTCTTTCGCCCTCAGCACACGCCGCTTCATCACCGGCGGACCCCTCTCCCGGGTGGTGGGAACCCATGATTGGCCCTGCAAGACCGATCGATACAGATCGATTCTTCGTAGTGTGCGTTAACTCGCTAGGGAGTTGTTTCGGTTCCACGGGTCCAGCGAGTACTGATCCGGTTAAGAAGAGCCCCTATCAGATTGATTTTCCAGTTCTTTCGCTTGAAGATCTCGCGGCGGGCAGCGTGTTGGTACTTGATGCCTTAGGGGTTCGGCGCGTCCACACGGCGGTCGGGTGTTCGATGGGCGGCATGACGGCACTTGCCTTCGCAATGCGATACCCGGAGCGTGTGGAGCGCCTCGTCTCGGTATCTTCCGCAGCGCGAGCAGCGCCTTTCGCGATTGCGCTCCGGTCTTTGCAGCGCGAGATGGTGCGCCGCGACCCCGAGTGGGAAGAGGGCAGATATCGTGGCGTTGGGCCCGTTTCCGGCATGAAGATGGCGCGCAAGCTCGGCATGATTTCCTATCGCTCAGCACAGGAGTGGCTAACGCGCTTCGGCAGAGAGCGTGTATCTGCTGAGCGGCGGAGCAACGACGCGTTTTGTATCGATTTCGAAGTTGAGAGTTACCTCCAGGCACATGCGGAGAAATTCACCGGCGATTTCGATCCGAATTGCTACCTATACCTCTCGCGTGCCATGGACCTGTTTGATGCGGCAGACTACGGCGGCTCGGTTGCCACGGGTGTGGCGCGTACCGACTTGTCCAAGGCGCTTGTCATCGGCGTGACCACCGACATCCTGTTTCCGGTGTTCCAGCAGGAGGAGCTGGCCGACGCATTGCGGGCCGCTGGCAGCGAGGTCAAATTCGAGGTGCTGCCCTCGCTTCAGGGTCACGACTCATTCCTCGTCGACATGGACCGGTTCCGCCCGGTCATCGGAGAATGGTTCTCGGCGCAGTGATCAGCACGAAAAAGTCGAGAGATTTTGCCTCGGAGATCGGGTGGTATTTGCTATGATCATCGTATGGTCGCCGCAACCGACAAACTCCTGCATCCCGGACTCCAGCCGCTTGTCGCCCTGATCGACGAAGCAGTCATGCTGGACGGCGAGTCCGCGATCACAGAAGCCATCAAGAACGAGCTGTGCCGGATGATCCGAACCAATGCGTTCGAACTTCCGGTCGGCGTCATGAGTCCGCTGGCCGATCGTTATGCGCGTCGTCTCTTACACCGCGATCCGGAGCGCGGCTACTCGATCGTGGCGATGACCTGGGGTGCCTGTCAGTCGACGCCGATCCACGACCACGCTGGCATGTGGTGTGTGGAGGGTGTCTGTGCGGGAACTATCGACGTGCAGCAATTTGAGCTCATGGAGCAGGTCGAGGACGAAGGCCGGTATCGCTTTGAACCTCGAAACAGTTACATGGCGGGCATTGGCAGTGCGGGCTGCCTCATTCCGCCTTACGAATACCATCTGATTGCCAATCCGTGCGATCGATCTCCCGCCGTTTCGTTGCACATCTACGGTGGCGACATGGATCACTGCCATGTGTTCGTCCGAGAAGGTGAGACCGATTGGTACCGCCGCGTGATGCGCGAACTCTCGTTTGACGATTAATCGTTTGTCTCGCTCGACACGACCCGGCTCACCGTAGCTTCAAACCGTCCCCCGGACATCAACACCTCAGCCGTTGAACCTTTGCGAACTTGCTGGGCTCTGTGCAGCGCCGTGCCGTGTTCGTCGCGCACGATCGCGTAGCCGCGTTCCAGTGTTGCCAGGGGGCTGATGGCGTTTAAGTGCGTCGCGACAACGCTTAGCCGGGTGCGCAGGCGCTGCAGGCGCTGAGACTGAGCCGTGCGCAAGAGCACTGATGCATGCTCGAGGCGTCGACGCTGCGCGCTAACGCGAACACCTGGCTGTTGCGCGATCAGTTTCGCAACCAGGACCGCGACCTGCTGACGGCGTTGAGCGACGAGTTGTCTCAAGCTCTGTGGCAGACGGTGTCGTGCGACGTTCAGGCGCTCTGCCTGCCTCTTGAGACGAGCGCTGGGCCCTGCAAGCCCCAGTCTCCTCGCAAGGAAATCCAGGCGTTGTGCATCGGCCTGATGTCTGCGCTGTTGTGCGTTGATCAGTCTACGCTGCAATGTGCTGAGTTGCCTGTGCAGTGCGGCCCCATCAGGTGTTGCGATTTCGGCTGCTGCACTTGGCGTTGGCGCTGCTTTGTCCGCCACGAAATCAACGATGGTGGTGTCGGTCTCATGACCTACGCCTGTGATCACGGGGATTTTGCTGTCGACAATCAGGCGCGCAAGTGCCTCATCGTTGAATGCAGCGAGATCCTCGATCGATCCGCCACCGCGGACCAGAAGCAGCACATCACAAACGTCTTGTGCATTGGCCCGTTGCAACGCGCTGCGTAGCGCTGATGGTGCCTCGGCGCCCTGTACGCTGGCCGGATAGACTCTCACGGGAATCGACGGCATCCTGCGGCGCAGTACCTTGAGTACGTCCTGCACAGCCGCACCGGAAGGCGATGTGATGACACCAATGCGCGACGGCAGCGTCGGCAACGCCTGCTTCAGTGAATCAGCGAATAAACCCTCGTCTGCGAGTTTGCGCTTCAGTAGCTCGAACGCACGACGCAGCGCACCTTCACCGGCCGGCTCGAGATGCTCGACGATCAGTTGATAGTCCCCACGGGGCTCATACAGGCTGAGGCGGCCACGCACTAAAACCTGATCACCGTTGGCGAGCCCGCGAACGCTGCCGCGTTGGCGCTGTCGGAAGAAAGCAGCACGCAGTTGTGCGCTCGGGTCTTTCAGGCTGAAGTAGAGATGGCCGGAGGCTGGGCGTGCGAGGTTGGATATTTCCGCCTCTACCCACACAGTGCCGAATCCACTCTCGAGCAGACCTCGAACCTCACGGTTGAGATCACTAACCTGCCAGACTTGGCCCGATGCCTGTGTGAAATCTATGCGCATAGCGAAAGGGTATATGCTCCACGCAAGATGCGAAACGCGGTGACTTCCATGGTCTATTCGCGGTATTATGGTGGGTTAACCCACCAGTTTTGGAGAGTGTCATGAGAATCGCCAAGGAAGCGCTGACCTTCGACGACGTTCTGTTGCAACCGGCATACTCCGAGGTGCTGCCGAGAGAGGTTTCGCTGGCAACCCGACTAACGCGCTCTATCAGCCTTAATGTGCCTTTGCTGTCCGCTGCGATGGATACGGTGACCGAGTCGAGACTCGCGATCACGCTCGCCCAAGAAGGCGGCATGGGCATCATCCACAAGAACATGACGCCTGCCGAACAGGCTCGCCAAGTCCGCATCGTGAAGAAATACGAGAGCGGCATCATCAGCGATCCCATTACCGTTGGGCCGACGATGACGATCAGGGAAGTGCTGGCACTCACCCGCGCGAAAAACATCTCCGGCGTACCGGTTGTCGACGGTAACGAAACCGTCGGCATCGTGACCAACCGCGACCTTCGCTACGAGACGCAACTGGAGGCGCCGGTGTCGACTGTGATGACCCCGAAAGCGCGACTTGTGACGGTCCGCGAGGGCGCGCCGGACGAGGAAGTGCTGTTGCTGTTGCACAAGCACAGAATCGAAAAGGTGCTCGTTGTCGATGACAGCTTCCAGCTCAAGGGCATGATCACGGCGAAAGACTTTCAGAAGGCGACCGATTTCCCCCGGGCGTGCAAAGATGCGCGTGGTGCGCTTCGAGTGGGCGCTGCAGTAGGGACAGGCGGCGATACTGAAGAGCGCGTCGCACAGTTAATGTCGGCGGGCGCGGATGTTCTGGTCGTCGATACCTCACACGGTTATTCGAAAGGCGTTCTCGATCGAGTCTCATGGATTCGGCAACATTATCCGGACGCACAGATTGTCGCCGGCAATATCGTGACAGCTGATGCAGCGCTAGCGCTGGTCGATGCGGGTGCTGATTGTGTGAAAGTCGGTATCGGTCCTGGTTCGATCTGCACCACACGGATTGTGGCTGGCGTCGGTGTACCGCAGATCAGCGCAGTGGCAGAAGTCGCGGAGGCACTGAAAGCAAAAGAGGTGCCTCTGATTGCTGACGGTGGTGTTCGCTACTCCGGAGACTTGGCGAAGGCAGTCGCCGCAGGTGCCTACGCCATCATGGTTGGCAGTCTGTTTGCGGGGACCGAGGAGTCGCCGGGTGAGGTCGAGCTCTACAAAGGCCGGTCTTACAAGTCCTATAGGGGGATGGGCTCACTAGGTGCAATGGCGCAGGGATCCTCCGATCGTTATTTCCAGGACACGACGGACGAGCTCGAGAAGCTCGTGCCCGAAGGAATCGAAGGCCGAGTTCCTTACAAGGGTTCCATGGTAGGCATCGTGCATCAGCTGATGGGTGGACTGCGCGCAGCGATGGGATATACCGGGTGCGCTGACATCGACGCTATGCGCACCAAGCCCGAGTTCGTCCGCATCACGGGTGCGGGCATGCGCGAGAGCCATGTGCATGACGTCACGATTACGAAGGAAGCACCCAACTACCGAACCGAGTGACGGTGCCATCGAGGAAGACTGTATTGAACGACATTCATGACGAACGCGTCCTCATTCTCGACTTCGGTGCGCAATACACGCAGCTGATTGCGCGTCGCGTGCGCGAGGCAGGGGTGTATGCCGAAATCCTGCCATGGGATTTGTCCGCAGACCGGATTCGCGATTTTGACGCGAAGGCGATCATCCTTTCCGGTGGTCCCGAGTCCGTCAATCTTGAGGCGCCGCCGCGCGCGGCCGACATTGTGTTTGAGCTCGGCGTACCCGTACTGGGGATCTGCTACGGCATGCAGACCATGGCGGCCCAGTTGGGTGGTGCTGTATCAGCATCGGCACATCGCGAATTTGGTTTTGCCGAGGTCGACACGACGCCCTCAGTTTTGTTGGACGGTCTTAGCGATAGCGAAACGCCAATTGAAGGAGCTGAGGGTCGATTACAGGTGTGGATGTCGCACGGCGATAAGGTCGATACGCTCCCCGAGGGCTTCAGGGCGATCGGCCGTTCAGGCAACTCGCCGCTCGCCGCGATGGAGGATCCGGAGCGACGATTCTTCGCCGTGCAGTTTCACCCGGAGGTCACTCACACGGTTAGCGGTGCGGCGATTCTCAATCGTTTTGTTCGTGAGATCGCCGGCTGTCGTGGTGACTGGACCACGCCGAACATCGCACGCGATGCGATTGCACGCGTTCGTGAAAACGTTGGAGACGAGCAGGTGCTGCTTGGATTGTCCGGTGGAGTCGATTCCTCGGTGGTCGCAGCGCTGCTGCACGAGGCGATTGGTGATCAGCTCACCTGCGTTTTCGTCGATCATGGCCTACTGCGCGAGAACGAAGGCGATCAGGTCATGCAGACGTTTGCCGAGAATCTTGGCGTGAAAGTCACTCGAATCGATGCCAGCGACCGGTTTTTTGCAGCGCTGGAAGGGGTAAGTGACCCCGAAGACAAGCGCAAAATCATCGGGCGAGAATTTGTGGCGGTGTTTGAAGAGCAAGCAAACCTGCTCACGAACGTCGCCTGGCTCGCACAGGGAACAATCTATCCTGACGTGATTGAGTCGGCGGGTGCGGAAACGGGCAAGGCGCATGTAATCAAGTCTCACCACAACGTCGGCGGGCTGCCGGCGCATATGCGTCTGAAGTTGCTCGAACCACTGCGTGAGTTGTTCAAAGACGAAGTAAGAGAGCTGGGCGTGCAGTTGGGGTTGCCGCACGACATGGTCTATCGGCATCCGTTTCCGGGCCCAGGGCTCGGTGTGCGCATACTGGGTGCTGTGAATCGCGAGTTTGCTGACTATCTGCGCAAGGCGGATAAGATTTTTATTGATGAGCTCCGTGCGGCGGATCTTTACAACGAAACGAGCCAGGCATTCGCTGTGTTCCTGCCCGTTAAGTCTGTTGGTGTGATGGGAGATGGGCGCGCATATGACTACGTGATCGCGTTGCGTGCAGTGGAGACGATCGATTTTATGACTGCGAGATGGGCGCGCTTGCCGTATGAGTTCCTGGAAAAAGTCTCACTCAGGATCTGCAATGAAGTTCAGGGAATCTCGCGGGTAACGTACGACATCTCAGGCAAACCGCCAGCGACAATTGAGTGGGAATGAGACCATCGTCTGCACACAGACGAGCTTCCGACGGTCGAGCTTCGATTCGTCCGGCTGACCATTTTTTTATGCTGCAGGCGCTAAATCAGGCGGATGCAGCAGCTGCGGAGAACGAGGTGCCGGTTGGGGCATTGGTTGTGCAAGACGGAAGGGTACTCGCGAGCGGGCAGAATCGTTCGATTCGGGACAATGACCCGACCGCGCATGCGGAGATTATCGCTCTGCGTCGTGCTGGAAAGCGGGTCGGCAATTACCGAATCAATGATGCGACGCTCTACGTCACGCTCGAGCCGTGCGCCATGTGCGCGACAGCGATGGTGCACGCTCGGGTCCAGCGAGTTGTGTTCGGCGCTGCTGATCCGAAGACTGGTGCGCTCGGAGGAGCACTGGACCTGCTTGCATCGGATGCGGTAAACCACCGCTACGAATACACAGGCGGCGTGCTGGCAGCGGCATCAGCCGAGCTGCTACGACGCTTTTTTCGAGCGCGAAGGTTATGACAGAGTCCACCGAGCAGCCCGCTACGATTCGAACCGCGCGAGCGACTGATGAGACGTCGGTACTGGCGCTTCTGCCCGAGCTTGCGGATTTTGAGCTTCCAGCGTGGCGAGAGGCCAAAGACCTCTGGGCGGGCGACGCTGATTTAGTGCGTAAACATTTCGCCGGGACAACGGATGGCCCGACGCGTTTACTCGTTGCAGTTGATGGCTCTGATAACGTGTTGGGCCTCGCGTTGATGACGCTTGGCGAAGAGGCGCTAAGCCATCGGCCGAGTGCACATCTGGAGGCGATTGTCGTTGCCAAGTCCGGCAGGGGTCTGGGGCTTGGGCGACGACTGATGGCGGCGACAGAGTTGCTCGCCAAAGAAGCGGGCGCCGAGACCCTGACACTAAATGCATTTCGTCAGAATCTGCGCGCCCGATCGTTGTACGAATCCATCGGGTTCGATGGCGAGCTAATCCGCTATATCAAGCGTCTCGATCCTACCGCGCCGTCTGGCGAGTCCTAGCAGACCCATCAACAGCGCCAGTCCTGCGACGCCCGTCGCGCCACCGCCTTCGTTGCTGATGACAACGACAGGCTCATTAGGGCCGTCGAGTGAGATGCTCTCCAGAGGCAGGTCGAAGAGCTCTGCAGACTCTGCGGGACCAAACTCAGCCACAAATCGGCCATCGAAAGCATCGTAGATCTCGATAAGGACATCGTAGTAGCCGGTCGGAAAACCCGAGACCAGATCAGCATCGTAGAAATACTCGTCGCCGCCGCTGGTACCAAAAATCCTGAAGTTCTCGGTGCTGCCGTACTCCGTCCACGGGCCGCCTTCGAGCGATAGGTAAAGTACCGCGAACACATCAGCGCTGTTGTAAATCGTGTCGACATCGAACGTCAGTTCAACGCGTGTGAAAAAGCCGTCAAAGTCGAAATCATCGCGAATGTTCACGAATGCATCGAAGACGTAGAAGTCCTGATTGATTTGAGCACTCTGAACCGCGGCGCGACGGGGCGTGCGTATCCCATTGCCGCGTTGCGGAGCCTCTTTACTCACTTCCTGCGGTAGGGCGGCGCCACGGGCTGAGCTTGATCCCTGCGCTGCAAGAGTCTTCGCTTGCTCTACTGCGGGTGCTTCAGCCATTGCCAGCGAGCAGGCGCTCAAAAGGGCCAAGGCGATCATCTTCGCTTTCATTTATCTGCTCCGTCTTTCCCAAGGTGCAGATGTATTAGGCAGCAACCCGGCTGAACCGTTGCTGAACCCGCTTCTAGCGCTGCGCGACGATCTCTGCGTCTTCGGTCTCGGCCGGCGTTTCTTCCGGTGCCTCAGGCCCCGTCGGGGCTGCATCTCGTCGCTCAAGCCACTTTAAGATGGACCGATAGTTGCGAATGTTTTCGACATAAGTCACGGGTTCCCAGCCCCGTGCATATCCGTGCTCAACACGCTGGTACCAACGGCGTTGCGCCAACAGCGGCAACGCCGCTCGGACATCGACCCAACGGTCGGGATCACCCTGTTGCATCCGGACGATTTCGCGTGCGTCTTTGAGGTGAAAAAAACCGACGTTGTAGGCCGCGAGCGCCATCCAGGTGCGATCCGGCTCCGGGATATCGTCGCCGAGACGTTCTTTCAACCGAGCAAAAAACTCGGCCCCTCCGGCGATGCTTTGTTCCGGATCCTCACGATTGTCGACTCCGAGATAGTCGGCTGTTGCTCTCGTCAACATCATGATTCCTCGTACCCCGGTTGGGGAGACTGCTGACCGCCGCCAGTGCGACTCCTGATAACCAATCGCCGCCAGTAGCGTCCAATCCAATTCATGTTGCGCTGCTGAATCCCTGAACAGGCTCTTGTAGTTCGGCAAGCGCGACTTGTAGTGTCGAATAAAAGCGCGCGTGCCGACGTAGTCAAAATCGTCGTTATGGCTGTAGTAACGATCGAGAATGCGCGTTAGCTCGCCGTTGCGTCGAATTTTTTGCAGATAGCGGTTTGCGGCGTCTACCAGCGATCGATCTTTGCCGGAGGGGAATGCCCAGGCAACGGAATTGGCGACCTCAAGATCCAGCCCGATGCGAAGCTCGGGGTGGAACTGGCGGTTGATGTTGAAGTCGGTGGAATCAGCAATGGTGTACTCGATCGTGCCATTGGCAACCTCTTCGAGCAGATCAGCGCTCTCCGCCCCGTCATCGGATCGCCAGTCGAGCAGCGGCAACTCGTCGTCAAGAGCGTCGAGCGTTTCCGCATGGCTTGAACCCGCCATCACGACGATCTCTTGCTCTTGAATATCCGCCAACGACTGCGGTTTCCCGGTGCCTCTGCGGTAGATCAGGTGCTGTTCGACCTGCTGATAGGGTTGACTGAAATTAACTTGCCGAAGTCGCTCCTCGGTGATTGAGAGGCCCGCAGCGACCATGTGCGCATCGCCGGACCGCACTGCAGGAATCAGGTCCGCAACCGCGCGCAGGGGTCGCATGGTCAGTTGGACACCAAGTTCCTCTGCGAAACCGAGAACCAGATCGTATTCCGGGCCTGTCGGCGCGTCGGCCCCGATATAATAGGCCGTGGGGGCATTGCGCGTGACCACGCGCAAGACACCCGTCTCGAGTACTTGCTCAAGCAGCGGCGGGGGTTGTTGGACTGTCGTGAGCCCAAGCACAGATACGAGCGCGATGACTAGCCGCATCGGCTTCCCTCTGTATTGATGTTCCCATCAACCATATCGACATTATACCTCCGTCCGGCGGGTATTCGCGGTCACAAGGGGGGTGAAAGCGCCGCCTTCGCCTGAGATACTATGGCTTGGTCCGCGCCGGCTACCTCGCGACGGTCAGCCGTGAACCCCGTCAGGCCCGGAAGGGAGCAGCGGCAGCGGTCACACCGGGTGCCGGGGAGCAGCTGGTGCGGGCCTTTCTTTTTCATGGTGTCGGATTGCATCCGGTCAGAGTTTTTCATGAGTTATCTCGTCCTGGCACGAAAATACAGACCGACCGGCTTCGCCGATGTTGTCGGTCAGGAGCACGTTCTACGCGCGCTGTCGCATGCTCTGGACAACGAAAGACTCCATCACGCCTATCTGTTCTCAGGGACGCGTGGTGTTGGAAAGACCACGTTGGCTCGAATCCTAGCCAAAGCGCTGAACTGTGAAGTCGGTGTTTCGTCCACGCCATGTGGTAAGTGTGCCGCGTGTCTCGAGATTGACTCAGGCAGGTTCGTTGATCTGATCGAGGTGGATGCTGCTTCTCGAACCAAGGTCGACGACACGCGGGAATTGCTCGATAACGTGCAATACGCGGCCACTCGAGGTCGCTATAAGGTCTACCTTATCGATGAAGTTCATATGCTCTCGACGCACTCGTTCAATGCATTGTTGAAGACCCTCGAAGAGCCGCCGGAGCATGTGAAGTTCCTGCTGGCGACGACAGATCCGCAAAAATTGCCTGTGACCGTCCTGTCCAGATGCTTGCAGTTCAATCTGAAGCGAATCGCTCCGCCGATGATCGCCGATCGATTGGCCGACATCGCGACGACGGAAGGGATTGACGCGGAGCCCGGTGCGCTCAGAATGCTGGCGAAAGCAGCCGATGGCAGTCTTCGCGATGCGTTGAGTCTCATGGATCAGGCAATTGCTTTTGGTGGGGGTGCACTGCCGGAGCGAGAGGTTGGGAACATGTTGGGCGCGTTGGATGACTCGTTCGTCACCGCTCTGCTGGATGCACTGATCGCCGACGACGGTGCCGAGTTGATGAGTGTCATTCGATCTGCAGATGAACGCGCTCCCAACTACGGCGCATTGCTCGACGAGTTGGCGCGAGCGCTAACCGATATCGCGCTTCAACAAGCCAAGGCTGTAGACGCGCCTCAGGATGGTGATTTTCCCGCCCATGAGTACGCAGACCGACTGCCACCCGAGGTGGTGCAGTTGTACTACGAGATTGCGATCCATGGGCGTCGAGATCTGCCATTGGCGCCAGATATGCGCACTGGCGTGGAGATGACGCTGCTGCGTATGCTCGCCTTTCGCCCGGAGCGGGGTGACGCCGAGGCGTCTATGCAGACCACCACAGGACAGGTACCAAGCGCGACTCAGCCCAAAACAAAACCGAAATCGACGGCGGCTGCTCCACCGACAGCTTCCACCAATAGTGCGAAAGGGGCCGTCGCATCCACTGACAATTCGGGTGTGTCCGATGATGACGACCCGTCACGCCAGTGGTATCGGATTGTCGGTGCTTTGGAGCTGGATGGCGTGGCTCGCATGCTGGCCGCAAATTGCGCGTGGCAAGAAGAGCGCGAGAACACAATCTTCCTCTCGCTGGATAAACGCAGTGCCGCGATGCTCACAGATGCGAGGGTGAAAGTGCTGGAACAGTCGCTGACGCAGCACCTCGGTCGTGACATTCGCGTGTCGATAGCGGTAGCCGGCGAAACACCGGCCGACACTCCGGTGCGTCAGCAGGCGCGTGATGCGCAGTCTCAAAAATCGGCTGCGGTCGAGGAGCTGCGCAAGGACGCAGGAGTGGCCGCGCTGGAAGAATTGATGGACGCGACGCTTGACCCTGAGACAGTCAGGGCTGGCGATGCAGGATAGTTTTTGTCGGCGGTGCCGACAGGAGGAAGGGATATGAAGGGTGGTATCGGGCAGCTGATGAAGCAAGCCAAAGAGATGCAAAGCAACATGGAAAAGTTGCAGGCAGAGCTCGCCGATATCGAAGTGGTTGGCGAAGCAGGAGCCGGAATGGTGACGGTGACGATGACCTGCAAGCACGAAGTGCGACGAATCCAGATCGATGATTCGTTGGTCGGCGATGATCGTGAAATGCTTGAGGACCTGATCGCCGCAGGATTCAACGATGCATTGCGCAAAGCTGAGGCAAAGAGCGCTGAGAAAATGGCGGCAGTGACCGGCGGTCTGAATCTGCCCGCCGGAATGAAGCTGCCGTTTTAGGCAATTCGCACACGCTATGGCTTTTACACCGCTCTTGACCGAGTTGATTGATGCGCTGCGTTGTCTGCCCGGGGTAGGACAAAAGTCAGCACAACGCATGGCGTTTTCATTACTCGAAGGTGATCGGTCAGGATCCGCGAGACTGGCAACCGCGCTCGCTCAGTCAGCCGCTGGTATTCGCAACTGCGATCGTTGCCGTATGTACACGGAGAACGAGATTTGTGAGTTTTGCAGCGACGCATCGCGGGATGTCGCATCACTTTGCGTCGTCGAATCACCAGCCGATGTGCTTGCGATCGACAGTGCGACTGGGTACCGCGGTCGATACTTCGTCCTGCTCGGACACCTTTCGCCTTTGGACGGCATCGGGCCGTCCGAGCTCGGACTCGACCTTTTGGCAGCACGCTTTCGCGAACCTGACATGAAAGAGGTCATCATCGCAACCAACCCTACCGTCGAAGGCGATGCGACTGCGCACTATATCGGGGAGCTTGCGGATGCGCAGGGTGTGAAGGCAAGCCGTATTGCGCACGGTGTTCCCGTGGGTGGTGAGCTCGAATTTGTTGACGGCGGCACTTTGTCACACGCATTTAGCGGTCGTCGTAGTCTGTTTTAGGGGCGCGATATCGATGTCTGAAATTGATCCGGATTGCTTGTTCTGCAAAATCGTAGCGGGTGAGATTCCGGCCGAACGTGTCTTCGAGGATGAATACGTGCTCGGGTTCCGGGACATCAGTCCACAGGCACCGGTGCATGTGCTGTTCATCCCCAAACCACATATCGCGACCGTCAACGATATTCGGGATGATCAGGCGACGTTGGTCGGACGTTTATTCCTGGCAGCGCGCGATTTCGCGGCGGAGCAGGGCATTGCAGAAAATGGGTTCCGCCTGATTGTGAATTGCAATGCGGACGGCGGGCAGACGGTGTTTCACTTGCACATGCATTTGCTCGCAGGTGCGAAGATGCCGATGGGTTTCGGACACTCGGGCTAGTAGCGATCCGCGCCCAGTTGGCGATTGATCTGTGCCAATCGCAAGTAGCTCCGATATCGACGGTCGCTGATTTCGCCAGCATCAACCCGCGCCTTCACTTCGCAGTCAGGTTCTGCACGGTGCATGCAGTCGGCGAATCGGCAACCAGCAGCCGCTGCGTGAATCTCGCGGAAGCCTTGCGCGACGGCACGCGGCTCAATGAGCCCTGGGGCGTAGTCTCTGACTCCGGGCGAATCGATTACCTGAATGTCGGTGTCGAGCATGATCAGTCGAGCAGATACGGTGGTGTGTCGACCTTCAAGATTGGCATCGGAGACAGACCCGGTTCGTTGAATATCGCCTCCAGAGAGCGTGTTGACGATCGTCGATTTACCGACGCCGGATTGACCGACTAGGATTGATAACTCGCCGCGCATAACGTCTCTAAGCGCGTCAATGCCGTCATTGTCCTTCGTACTGGCCTTGATCACGTCGTAGCCGAGTGCGCGGTACTCGTCCACCTCTGTTTGGGGTGGTGCAATATCGCTCTTGTTCCAAACAACGGCGGCTTTGCATGGCATCAATTCTGCCGCGGCGAGATAGCGATCGGCGATAAAGAAATCCGGCTGTGGTTGTGGTGCGAGCACGATCACCATCATCGACACATTGGCAGCCAGCAATTCGCGTCGTCCGCGAGTGTCGGTCCGGTCAAGCGCGCTGGCGCGTTCCAGCACTTCCTCGATTTGCCAGTCTTTCTCGCCCTGAAGTGGGCGCGCCCTGACGAAGTCTCCGGCAACCGGCTTGAGCTTCTTGCCCTTCGGACGCGCAGGGATTGGGTCTGTACCGAGCGGGCCGTCCGCCGTAAGTTCGAAGCGAGCTCCGAAACTTGCCGCCACGCGCATTACCTGACCGATGTTGTCTGGGTCGCTGCTCACCACAGCATTATGCCAGTGCAGACGCGTCGTGCGGGTCTGCTACACTGCGACGATGACGAATTTGCCACATGACCGGTTGATATGGATCGATCTTGAGATGACCGGACTCAGTCCGTCACAAGATCGCATTATCGAGATCGCGACGATTGTCACCGATCATGATCTGAACGAAATTGCTTCTGGTCCTGTGCTTGCCGTCAGGCAGAGCGATGAGCGCCTTGAAGGCATGGACGAGTGGAATACACGCCAGCATGGTGGGTCGGGACTGACGGAGCGAGTGCGAAAGAGCGGCTACGATGAGGTCGCAGCCGAGCGCGAGACCATCGCCTTCCTGGAACAGCACGTTATCCGTGGCAGCTCGCCAATGTGCGGTAACAGCATTTGCCAGGACCGTCGATTTCTCGCACGTTACATGCCGGAATTGGAGTCGTTTTTTCATTACCGCAACCTGGATGTGAGCACACTGAAAATCCTCGCTCAGAACTGGGGGCCGGAGCTTTGCCGCGGGGTTCGAAAGCAAGGTTTGCACCTCGCGCTCGAGGACATTCGGGACTCGATTGAAGAGCTGCGACATTACCGAGAGCAGTGGCTTCAGCCTGGTATAGACGTTTTCATGGCGGCTATGGGCGCAGAATGATTTCGGGTAGGTCCAGCTCCGGACCCAGTGCGCTGCGCTCCTCGCCGTCGTGCGAGCGAAACCGGGAGGCGTTGGGGGCGGTGCTTGAGATTTGGCTGACTCCTGGGACGCTTCTGGAGGTGGGAAGCGGTACCGGGCAACACGCTGCTTATTTGATCGACCGACTCGACGGCGTTCAGTGGCAACCAAGCGATCGAACCCCTGATCATGGAAGCATTAACGGTTGGGCAGCGACCGCTGAGTCATCCGCCCGGATTCATCCGGCACTGGCCCTTGATGCGACCTCTTACGATCAATGGTGTCAGCTGCCGGACTTTGATGCATTGCTGACGGTGAACACGCTGCACATCATGGACTGGGATGCCGTAATCGCGCTGTTTTCAAACGCGGCGAGACAGGCGCGTGATGGGACCCTGTTTCTGATGTACGGACCATTCCATGTGGGCGGCAAGCCGACCAGCGAAGGCAACGCTGTGTTTGACGTGCAATTGCGTGCGGAGGAAACCGGTATGGGGATTCGGGATATCGGTGAGGTGAGGGCGCTCGCGTGTTCCTCGGGCTGGGTAGAAATTGCGCACTACCACATGCCCGCCAACAATCAGATGCTCGTGCTCGAGCGCAAACGCACGTCGGCCAGCCAATGAGTGAATCGATCGACATCACTGGCGGTTGCCACTGCGGCGCAGTGCGTTTTCGAGTGTCAGTGGCAAAGCCCCTCCTGGCGCACGCTTGTAACTGTTCGATTTGTGCGCAGTCCGGATTCGTCGGTGCCATCGTGCCGGAGTCGGCTTTCGAACTTGTTTCCGGGGAAGACGCACTCTCGGAGTACCGGTTTAACACGGGCGTCGCTCGGCATTTGTTTTGCCGCGTCTGCGGCATCAAATCGTTTTATCGACCGAGGTCAAATCCCGACGGCGTCAGTATCAATCTGGCTTGCCTTGAGCTGCCCGACGGATTTCCGGTTGAAGTCGAACCGTTTGACGGCCAGCATTGGGAAGCGCATGCAGCGAGCCTTGCGCATCTATCTCGGGAGTGATGTGTTGACGTTCTACGACAGTGTACAAACGTTCGCACACCACTTAATCTCGCGCGCATGAAGAACGTACTCAAACCTATCCTTCTTGCTTTGGCACTGTTGGCGGTGACCGACAACGTATGTGCGCAGTCGGGCGACGAGCGCCAATATGTCACCGACATTTTTGAAATCACAATGCGGCGCGGTCCGAGCACGCAAAATGCGATCGTCAGGATGCTTGAGTCGGGGACTCCGGTCGAGGTTTTGGAACAAGACGCAGAAACCGGTTACAGCCGTGTACGACTCACTACCAGTCAGACCGAAGGTTATGTGCTTACCCGATATCTAATGCGCGATCCGGCCGCTCGGAGCCAACTCTCAGCGCTACAGGGCCGTGTAGATGCTTTGCGTAACGAGAGTGGCGATCAGGGCCGTGAACTCGATGATTTACGCACGTCCTACGCCTCCGCACAGCAACGGCTACGCGCTCTGGAACAGGATAACGAGCGCCTGACCAATGAGTTTGCCGACTTGCAACAAAAAGCGTCGAACGTGCTTGCGATCGATCGCGAGAACATGACCTTGAGAACAGACTTGCAGGAAACCGAAATTGAGCTTCAGGGGCTTCAGCAGTCCAATGCTGACTTGCGCAGCCAACGGGCCTTGTACGGTTTTGTTGTTGGCGCGGGCGTGCTGTTGCTCGGAATCGTGCTCGGTCTAATCCTTCCGGGACTGAAGCGCCGCAAACGCGGCGGCTACGGATCCGGCGATCTTCTGTAGCTACCTCGCCATAATCAAACTCGCTCGCCGGCGAGATACAGCCAAGTCTCGATGACGGTATCGGGGTTGAGCGACATCGACTCTATGCCCTGATCCAGGAGCCACTTGGCGAGTTCGGGGTGATCTGACGGGCCTTGACCACAAATGCCGACGTATTTGTTTTGGCGCTTGCAGGCACTGATGGTGAGTTCGAGCAGGGCCTTCACAGCTTCGTCACGCTCATCAAACAGATCTGCGATGAGCCCCGAATCGCGGTCGAGCCCAAGTGCGAGCTGAGTCATGTCATTCGACCCGATCGACATACCGTCGAAGTACTCGAGATATTGATCTGCCAACAAAGCATTGGTCGGAAGCTCGGACATCATGATCAGACGCAGTCCGTTTTCGCCGCGCGACAAGCCTTCTTTAGCCAGTAAGTCGGTCACCTGCCTCGCCTGATCCAGCGTTCTGACGAATGGCACCATCACTTCAACGTTTGTAAGGCCCATGTCGTTGCGCACCCGGCGTAGCGCTTCACATTCCATCTGGAAGCAAGGCTGGAAGTTTTCATCGAGGTAGCGTGCGGCGCCACGGAAACCCAACATCGGGTTTTCCTCATTCGGTTCGTAGAGCTCGCCACCGATCAGATTTGCGTATTCATTCGACTTGAAGTCCGACAAACGGACAATCACAGGGTGTGGTGCGAAGGCGGCCGCGATGGAGCTCACGCCCTCAGCCAGTTTGCTGACGAAAAACTCACGAGGGGACGGATAGCCGGCCATTTGTTCGTCGATCATCTCGCGTGTGTCGGCGTCGATATCGTCGTAGTCGAGCAGGGCCTGTGGGTGCACACCGATCATACGGTTGATGATGAACTCAAGCCTTGCGAGACCAACCCCTCGATGCGGGATCGATGCAAAATCGAATGCCCTGTCGGGGTTGCCGACATTCATCATGATTTTGACGGGGACCTCAGGCAATGCATCGAGTTCGATCTGGTGTTTTTCGAACTCGAGCACACCGTCATAGATGAAGCCTTCGTCACCTTCGGCGCATGAAACGGTGACCTCGGTGCCGTCGTGGATCAGGTCCGTGGCATCGCCGCAGCCGACGACCGCGGGTATTCCAAGCTCGCGGGCGATAATGGCGGCGTGACAGGTGCGTCCGCCACGATTGGTGACGATGGCAGCCGCTCGTTTCATGACGGGTTCCCAGTCCGGGTCGGTCATGTCGGCGACGAGGACGTCACCGCTTTGTACGCGTGCCATTTCACTGACGTCGCGAATCACTTTGGCCTTACCTGCGCCGATTTTCTGTCCGATGCTGCGACCGCTGGCGATTACTGTCGAACGCTTCTTCAGCGTGAATCGTTGCAGGGTACGGCCTGACCGAGACTGCACGGTCTCGGGTCGCGCTTGCAGGATGTAGATCTTGCCGTCTTCGCCGTCCTTACCCCATTCGATATCCATCGGTCGCCCGTAGTGCGCCTCGATGGTCAATGCATGGCGGGAGAGCTCGAGCACATCCTCATCGGTGATCGAAAACTGGCGACGGGCGTTGCTATCCACGTCAACGGTTTCCACGCTCTTGCCCGCGCGGGCGTCATCCGAGAACACCATCTTTATGGCCTTGCTACCGAGGTTGCGCCGCATGATCGGCATGTTCCCGGCCTTGAGCGCAGGCTTGTAGACATAGAATTCATCTGGATTGACCGCACCTTGAACGACGGTCTCCCCGAGGCCCCAAGACGCTGTGATGAACACCAGATCGCGGAAGCCGGATTCGGTGTCCAACGTGAACATCACACCGCTCGAACCTCGGTCACTGCGTACCATGTGCTGGATGCCAGCGGACAGTGCGACTTGCTCGTGGGAGTAACCCTGGTGCGTGCGGTACGCGATTGCGCGGTCATTGAAAAGTGAGGCGAACACGTCCCGCATGGCTGCGATGACGTTGTCCAGTCCGCGGATATTCAGGAAGGTTTCCTGTTGGCCCGCGAACGACGCGTCTGGAAGATCCTCTGCGGTTGCCGAGGATCGAACCGCAACCGCGATATCGCGACCGCCCGCCATTTCCGCCCAGGCCTCGGCCATATCGGCCTCGAGTTGGGTTGGCAGTGGTGCCTCACGAATCCAACGCCGGATGTCGTCGCCCGCGGTTGTCAAAGCCCCGATATCGTCAACGTCCAGGTCCTGCAGGCGTTCAGCAATCTGCGTATCCAACCCATTGTCGCGAAGGAAGACTCGGTAGGCTTCAGCGGTGGTGGCGAAGCCGCCCGGAACGGTGACGCCGAGTCCGTGCAGGTTGCTGATCATTTCGCCAAGCGAGGCATTCTTGCCGCCAACGCGCTCAACATCGCCCATGCCGAGCTCAGAAAAAGGAATAACAAACCGGTTCACGCTGATCCCTCGTTACCGTGGATACATAAAGCCCGCCAGTATACCGCGCCGAGGCCCCGTGCGCTTTGTGACATCGGTCGCGAGCCTAAACACGGCGGTTGGGTTATGGTAAGCGCCGGTTACGGGAGCGATGATGACCACGAGGACTGTCTTTTTTATCTCAGATCAAACGGGTGTGACGGCCGAGACGCTGGGTCACAGTCTGATGACCCAGTTTGTTGGCGAGTCATTCCGGCAGGTCACTGTCCCGTTCGTCGATTCTGAGGCAAGAGCTTTGGAGCTGAAAGATCGGATCGACCGTGCGGCTGCTCGAGATCATCATCGCCCCATCGTCTTCAGTTCTCTTGTGCATGATGAGCTGCGCGAAATTATTCGTGAGGCCAACGGCCTATACCTCGATATCTTCGATGCCTTCGTCGATCGGCTCGAATCTGAGCTTGAAACCAAGGCTTCACATGCCGCTGGCAGGGCGCATGGCATGTCCGACGCGGATACGTATATGAAGCGCATCGAGGCGACCAACTATGCGCTGGCGAATGATGACGGGGGTGTCACCCGCAACTACGATCAGGCCGACGTGATTCTGGTTGGGGTATCACGCTCTGGAAAGACACCTACGTGCCTTTATTTGGCGCTGCAGTACGGGGTCTATGCAGCGAATTACCCGATCACCGATGATGAATTCGAGGGCGGCACCCTGCCTGCGCGTCTTCTTGAACACCGCAACAAGCTTTTCGGCCTAACGATCAACGCCCGACGACTGCAGCAAATACGCAAGGAGCGGCGTTCGGCAGGGCGTTATGCATCCGCGCAGCAGGTCAATTTCGAGCTGCGTGCTGCGGCAGCGCTATTCACCAAGTATCGCATTCCACACGTCGATACGACCGAGTTCTCGATCGAGGAGATCTCCAGTCGAATCCTCGAGGCGACTGGCGTTGAGCGCCGAGTTCGTCCGTAGAGGTATCGTCTAAGTTCACATTTCGCGCCAATTCGCGACACCCTGTCAACCGGGCAAGCTGTGCTAAGCTGCATCGATGCAAACCGATAGCCGAATCGTCCCGCAAACTCAGGTGAAGCCTCGCAGCTTCGCGGGTTTGATGAGCGTCTACGAGAGCAATTTCTTGCGCCTGTGGATGTTGGTTCCAGGGCTCGATCGACTGGAGGGCACGGTGGTCTCGACGGGTGCAGCGGATGATTTGCCACTGCACTGCACGGTCGAGGAGCGTACGCGATACACGCTGACGCTGCGGCTGACCTACCTCTTCGACTCGCCCGGCGACGACGGGGAGATGGCGACGATCGCTGACCCGGATTTGCGCCTCCGGGTGTATTTTGACGGCAAGCTGGCCGAGGTGATGAGCATGAGTGCCCAGCACCGCCACCATATTCTCCGGGACATCGCGGCTTCGCATCGCGAGACACTGGACTCACGGTGGCGCCGTAACGTGCTGCTCAACAAGTGGCTTGAATACCTGCTGGACGCAGGGCATCGAATCGCGTCCTGATCCGAAAACTGTGCGGCAGGTCAATGCCGGTCCCAGTAGGTTATGTGTAATCTTTCGAGTGGTGCCAGCAAAGGCATAACGAGAGATTCCGTTCAGAGATGGTCGCTGCCAGTCAAAACATTCCAGTCGACACTGCATCCTCTGCGATCGATGAACACGAGCGATTACTGCGACTGTTTTCCAATCGGGTTGCGCTAAAGAAAGCCTATAGCGATCTGCGCCAGCGCGAGCGTCAGCTCAACCAGTCGCTTGCCGGGGCCGAGCAGCATGGCGAGCGGCTCGAGCGTAAGCTTGCTTATCTCGAGGAGTTGTTGACCGGTGAGAACACTGCGCTCGGCACGATGCTGTTCTACCACCTGCGTGGGTTGTGGCGACGGTGTCATCAGCATCTCGTCACTGCTGCACATCAAATGGCCACACGAACCAGTGGTAAACGCCGAGTCGAGCGGATCGAGGAGTGGCGTGCCCAGCATGCCGAGCGCGTCGCAGCGGTAGAGCAGCAACTCGTTTCCGAAAAGGCGTCGATCATGTCCTTGCGCCAGCTACTGCGTGATTTGGAGGCCCAGTATCTTCGAGCTCGCTATCCCTGGCACTGGTGGCGCCGACGACGTCTGACTCAGGAAAAACGTGTCGTGACGGAAGACTTGAGAGCTCATGTTGCCGCACACGATGAAACGCTTGCCACCGCGCGCGAGGTGCGGGTTGAACGTCCACCCGCAGACCGTGCTTTACCCATCGCCGATCAGCGTGTCATCAATCTTCACCTCCTGGCGATGGCCCAGTTTATGACTCGGTTCTTCGAATCAGCAGGGGACTTGGCTGCCAAGTCGCGATTGGCCTACCACCGTGAGGTAGGTGCGGTAGAGTACGGAGACGATACGCAGTGTCGGCGCTTGATGAATCTTGTTGATCAGTCGTTCGCGCGGTTTCGTGACTTCACCGCCACCGATAACTTTAAGGCGCTGTTGCGAACTCAGGTTCAGTGGCTCGCCAAGCGCGCACGCTATGCGGCCGATAATGCGGTCATACCCGACCCGTTCGACGCCGACCCACTAAACATGGTGGATGAAGAACGACAGGCGCGGTTCACCCCGATAGTCGAGGTGCTGCGCGACGATCAGTGGTCGGTGTCCAGAGCGCTGATCACCGACGGTTGACCGCCGAGCGCAACCCGGCGTCTATCCGGCGTTCGCCGGTTCAGGCTTTACCGTGCGGCGAGTCGCATGGCGCCAGATACCGAGACTCCAGTTCTTGAACTTATCCAGACCGATGTAAGCCATCGGTACGGCGACCAGTGACACGATCGTAGAAAAGGCGAGTCCGCCGATGATAGTGCGTGCCATCGGGTAGTAGGCAGGCCCACCAGAGCCGACGACCGTGTTGCCAACTGCGAGAGGTACGAGGCCAAGAATCGTTGTCGCCGCGGTCATGAGAATCGGGCGGAATCGATCCTTGGAACCCTGCACGACCGCTTGATCGCGAGGCAGCCCCTCTCGCCGCAAGTTGTTGATGTGATCAACAAGCACAATACCGTTGTTCACAACAACGCCAATCAGGATCATCGTGCCGACCATACCCATGAAAGTGAACGGCGTGCCCGTTAGCGCCAGGAACCACACAACGCCAACCATTGAGTAAAACAACGACATGATGATCGACAGCGGGTAGAGCATCGACTCAAACATGGCTGCCATAACGATGATGATCAGAAGCACCCCCAGCAGGATATTCTCGGCCATCATGTTCTTCGTGTCCTCGCTGCGCTCGAACCCTCTGCCGAAGCCCCACTGGTATCCGGCGGGTAGTTGCAGCTCATTCATGACGGCCTCGACCTTGGGTCGTAACTCATCCATGTTGGTCTTCGGGTCAACGGCTGCGTTGATCGATACGGAAGTTTTGCGATTCGTGCGTTGAATCGTTCGTGCACCGCGCGTTTGCTCGAGATCGGCGATCTGATAGAGCGGCACGGAACCGGGAGTGCCATCGGGTGACAGCACGGGCACCATCAGGTTGCCAAGTTGGTCGACGGTCTGCCGATCGTTATCGCGCAGCGCGAGTCGCATGAGAACCTCGCCGTCTTCGCTTCGGTATTCACGAAGTCGCTCGCCACGCAGCGCGATGCCGACCGCATCACCCACCGTTTGTGCGCTAGCGCCGATTGCCGCCGCCTTTTCCCGATCGAGTCGAATCTGTACTTCGCGCGCACCGGCTGTCAAATCCGTACTGAAGTCGAACAGTCCGTCGATGTTCTCGAGGACGTCCCAGGCATCATAGGTCAGCTCACGAAGCCGCTCTGTCGACTCGCCAGAGAGCGTGACACTAAAGCCTTCACCGACACCGTTATTGCTTCGCTCGAAAGCAGGGTCACCGATCGCAATGTCCGGCTTCTCGGCGAGAATCATTTCCATGATCTTGCGAGAGTCTAGCGTCGCATCGGCACCCTGGGTCAAAAGGATCGTCGTTTCGGCTCGGCCTTGTTCCCAGTAGGAATACACGGAACGAATCTCAAAACGTTCTTTGTTGTCGAACAGGAACTGCTCGATCTTGTTCACGCTTTCTTCGACCTTATCCAGCGAGTAGTAATCGTTCATGTTGAAGGGCAGGAACAATCGTCGCGTAGGTTCCTCGGGGAAGGGATCCATCTTGAACATTTCAGTCTGGATCGGAATGATCGGCGAGATGAGGATCGCTATGGCCACTGTGGGAGCAATAATGCGCTTCCAGCCGCGTGCATTGGTAATCCAGCTAAGCAGCGCGCCGTAGCGGCGAGCGACGGCGGGAATCAGCTTTCCTGTGTGTTCCCGTGGAATCTTCTTCAACTTGCTCGTGAGCAGCGGAATGAGTGTCTGAGCGATGATCAGCGAGCAAAGGATTGCCACTGAGATCGTGATTGCGACGTGACGCAGGAATACGCCTTCTTCGGATTCCTGACTAAAGATGAGCGGCGCAAATACGCAGATCGAAGTTACGGTACTCGCAATTACAGCCAGCCCCACCTCCCGGACGCCTTTCATGGTCGCGCCGGTAGGATCGGTATCGTCTTCCTGGCGGTAACGGAAGATGCTCTCGGTCACGACAACGGAGTTGTCGACCAGCATTCCGATCGCCAGCATCAGGCCCATCAGCGTAAGCACATTCAAGGTCAAGCCACTGAAGTACATCGCGCCCAGCGTGATGATCAGCGACAGCGGTACCGAGAGTGTGACGATCAGCGTCGTTGCCATGTGACGGAGGAAGAAATACAGCACAACCACTGCGAGGAGGGCACCGATCAGCCCCGAGCTGACCAGATCACGCAGGGACTGGCGCACGGAGTCCGCCTGATTATCAAGACTAAAGATCTCGATACCGGCCATGGCCGGCGTCTTGCCTATCGCCTCGATCTCCTCGATTACGCGATCCGCGACCTCGACCATGTTGTAACCGCTCGCGCGGCTCACTGAGATACCAATCGCGTAGTTGCCATCGAGGTGGCGGCCGTAATTGCGTTCCTGTGAAGTCATACTGACGTTGGCAACGTCGCGCAGACGTAGATTGCGATCGTCGATAACGAGATTGCGGATGTCATCCAGACTCTTGAACTCGCCATTGGGTCGCAACGTCCAGCGTTCGTTGCCCGCCGTGATCTGTCCGGCGCTGACAGCGAAGTTGCCACGTCGCAGCAGGTTCGCCAGTTCATTGATGTCCACACCGTGCGCCGCCACACGGCTGGCATCGAGTCTGAGTCGCACCTCCGGCGGCTCCACGCCTTGAATCTCCACCTGGGAGACACCGGGGAGTCGCTCCAGTCGACGCTTTACCTGTGTGTTCAGAAGATCCCAGGCATCGGAAAGGTCGCGATCACTCGAAACACGTAGTTGCATGATAGGACGGTCGTTAATCGAGCCACTGAAGACCTGGATACGTTCAAGGTCGGTAGGTAGCTGATCCCGAATCGCGTCCAGTTTGACGCGGGCTTCCACCGCGGCGGTGCGCGCGTTGGAGTTGAATCCGTACTGCATCCAGATCTCAGCACCCGACTCTCGCGAGCCGGAATACATGTCACGCACACCGGGTAATGTTGCCAGCGCTTCTTCGGCGGGTCGGGTGATCTGTCGCTCGGTTTCCTTAGGCGTAGAACCGTCGTACGGAATGTTGACGAAGAACCCGGGAATATCGATGTCCGGCGTCTCTTCAAGCGGCAACAAGCGCGAGGAGATCAGACCAACGGCGAGTAATGCCGCAAACACCATGCACACGGTCACCGGCCTGCGTAATGAAAACTCTGTGTGCTTCATGCGGGTTGTCCATCCGTTCGCATCATGGGTGTACGTGATGCGTCTGGAGCACGCTCACGCACATCGGCGTCAGTTTTCTTGCGGTCGAGCAGGCTGTACACCACGGGAATGACAATCAGGGTGAGCAGCGTCGACGTGAGCAGACCGCCGATCACCGTAATCGCCATCGGGGTACGAACCTCGGCGCCCTGGCCGAGTCCGATCGCCATCGGCAGCAAACCTAGTGCGGTCGTCAGTGTCGTCATCAGGATGGGTCTGAGACGCGTTCGGGCACCCTCGAGGATCGCAGCCTCACGAGGCATGCCCCCGTTGCGGAGCTGATTGATGGTGTCGATCATCACAATGGCATTGTTCACCACAATGCCTGCCAGCATGATCATGCCGATAAATGCCACGACGTTTACCGTCGTGCCTGTGATCCAGAGTGCGAGCACTGCGCCGACCATCGCAAGCGGAATGGTGAACAAGATGACAAATGGGTGCGTCAGCGATTCGAACTGGGATGCCATGACGAGGTAGACCAGAAAGATCGCCAATGCGAGCGTGAACTGCATTGATGTCAATGAGCGCTCCATCTCCTCGCTCTGCCCGAGGACTTCAACCGTCATGCCCTCCGGCAGAGTGATTTCGTTCAGGCGCGCTTCCAGAGCTTTCGATACCGTTCCGAGGTCACCGCTCGTCAGTGAAGCCGAAACGACCGCCACGCGCTCCTGGTCAAAGCGGCGAATCTCCGAAGGGCCCGTGGCCAAACGGATGTCGGCGACATCCGTCAATTTGACGGGTCGCGCGCTACCCGGATTGACGATCAACTGTCGGACGTCATCGATAGATGCATTCTGCGATTCAACGCTTTTGACAGTCACATCAATTTTGCGATCTCTCCAGCTATACCGCGTCGCGACGTTGCCGCGGACGCTGGTGACCACGCTGTCAGCGATATCGCGCACCACCAGACCTAAGGAAGCGGCACGTTCCTGATCGAAAGTGATCTGAATCTCCGGGTTGCCGCCCTCGACGTTGGTACGTACGTCCGCGAATTGCGGATTTGCGGATAGCTCATCCGCAAGTGCTGTTGCGCGTTCGCGGAGTTGGTCAAGATTGTAACCACGGTAGACGACCTCGAGCGGCGTACTCAGTGCCAGCAGGGCAGGGCGTTCGAAGTCGTAGGCTAGTCCCGGAATCGTGTCGAGTGAGCGGCGCAGCTTCTGCATAACGGCGTCCTCGGCAGCACGATCGCTCCCCGGCGCCATCATGATGTTCAGAACGGCGGTATGTTCACCAGCATCCACGGGATTTGCGTCAAGGCGGTTACCGGTTCCTGTCACCGAGAACGTCCGATCAACTGCATCGATGCTCTTGGTTGCCGCAAACGCCGATGCCACGACATCGTCGGTCTCATCCAACGGCGTGCCCGGTGCAAGTCTGAGGTTGATCGCGAACTCTCCTTGAGAGAGTTGCGGAATCAGCTCACTGCCGAGCCTGGGTACCAGACTCATGGTCGCAACGAACAACGCTACGGACGCCCCACAGACGATGAGGCGGTGGCGCATGGCCCAACGCAGCGCCGGACCGTAGGCGGATGCAAAAACATTGTTGATAGCACCAAAAACAAACGTGAATATTTTGCCCACAAGGCCGAAGACGAAAGAGATTCCCCTGGCCACCAGAACGAACATGCGAATCGGGAAAGCGATCAGGCGGGCGAACCAGCCGGCTTTACCGGTGTCGTGTGATTCGGCGTAGCCCTTGCGTGCCCCCGCAGAAGCCAACATGGGAATCAACAGGACAGCCAGCAGCAGCGAGAATGACAATGCAAAAGTGACCGTGAGCGATTGGTCACGGAATAGCTCGCCCGCAATACCGGTGACGAAGACCATCGGGAAGAATACGGCGACGGTGGTCAGTGTCGCAGCGAATACTGCACCTGCTACCTCGCTGGTGCCGCGTTCTGCAGCTTCCACCATCGCGAATCCTTGTTCTCGTTTGGCGTAAATGTTCTCCAACACGACGATCGCGTTGTCGACCAACAAGCCGACCGCCAACGCAATACCGCCAAGCGACATGATATTAAGGCTGAGATCGGTAAGGTTCATCAGCGCGAACGTGCCAATGACGGATACCGGGATAGTAATGCCGACGATAAAAGTGGCCCGCGCGTTGCCGAGGAAACCATAAAGCACGATAACGGCGAACAGGCCGCCCCAAATCGCAGCGGATTTGACGTCATCCACCGCCGAGCGGATGAACTCAGATTGGTCCGCGATTTTTACAAGCTGCAGATTCTCGGGCAGCTGGTCACCAATCGATCCCAGTCGTCGTTCAATATTGTTGGCAACCTGTACGGTATTCGAGTCGCCTTCCTTGTACAGGGCGAGCTCGATGACCTCGTTGCCGTCTACTCTCGTAATGGCCTCGCGATCCTTGAATCCGCGAGTCACTTGGGCGATGTCTTTCAGGTAAACGGGACGACCTGCGCGGGTTGCGATGATGGCCTCGCCGAACGCCTCGACTGATTCAAACTCGTTGATGGTGCGAACCAGGAATCGTCGAAGCCCTTGCTCAAGCCGTCCACCGGCGAGGTTCACGTTTTCCGCCTGCAAGCGGTTCGCCACCTCAGCGATGGTCAGGTTGAGTTGAGAGAGTTTGACTTGGTCGACAACGATCTGGACCTCGTCCTCAAGACCCCCGCTGACTTTCGCGGCAGCAACACCATCAACCGATTCGAAATCATCTTTGATGTCGTCCTCCGCGACCTGTCGCAGTCGCTTGAGGCGTTCGTTGGTCATCATCGATGCATCCGTTTCGCCCAGCGCCAGTCGCATGATCGGCTCGCTGGACGGGTCGAATCTCAAGAGGAGTGGTCGACGCGCCTCCAGCGGCAATTCCAGGATGTCGAGTTTCTCGCGCACGTCGACGCTTGCGAGGTTCATGTCGGTGCCCCAATTGAACACCACGGTCACGTCGGACTGCCCCGTGCGCGATACAGAACGTACCTGACGCACGCCGCCGATCGTGCCAACGGCTTCCTCGACGGGTTTGGTGACCAGGCTTTCCAGCTCCTGTGGCGCAGCGCCCGGAAGTTCTGTGCGGACTGTCAGGGTAGGGTAGGACAGATCCGGCAGGAGGTTGACTGACAGTCGACCGAGCGAAACGTAGCCGAACATGACGATCGCGAGGAACAGCATCAGCACGGTGACCGGGCGCCCTGTGGCCAGCCGGACCAGCCCAAGGCTGCCAGCTCTCTGCTTCTGTGTGTTGCTCATGGTTTACCGACCGATGCTAGCGACGGCGCCGATCGGCTCGCCTTCGGCTTCCTCATCTTCGGGAAGCGGATCGCCGATGACGCGTACTTTCGACCCATCTCGCAGTGCCGCCTGGCCAACGACGACCACTCGTGCGCCGTCGGTCAGGCCATCCAGCACAGCGATATCGTCATTCCAGCTGTAGCCTGTAGTGACGTCGACGCGTTTTGCAACTCCGTCCGAAACGGTAAATACAATTTTGCCGGCCGTGGTTTGAATCAGCGCATCCTGCGGCAGCAGTAGTGTGTCTTTTTGTTCGTCATAGATGACGGCGAAGCGACCGAACATGCCTGGCTTCAGGCGTTGCGAGGTGTCGCTGATTTCGACGGTCGCCTTGAACGTACCGGACTCTGCATCAACCGTGGGGCTGATGCGTGCAACAATCCCGTCGAATTCTTCGCCAGGGAGTGCATCAATCGAAAGCTTTACCGCTTGGTCTGCTTGTAGCCGCCCGAATTCGCGTTCCGGCACGAACAGATTCGCGATCAACGGATCCATCGCCGTAATCCGGAATGTCGGTGCGTTTTGTTCGATCGTGTTGCCGACTTTGATATCCCGGCTGGATACAACGCCGTCGATTGGGGCACGTATTGTTGTGTACTGGTAGCGCAGTTCTGCAAGCTTGTTGGCTGCCCGCAGTGAATCCACCTCGAACTTCGTGGTTTGAAATGCACTTGCGGCAACCAGACCACGTTCGTGCAATTCGAGATTTCGCTCGTATTCCTGTTCCAGCTTCGCAAGATTTGCTCGAGACTGTTCAAGTTCGAGTCGCAGTTGATCACCATCGAGTCTCGCAAGCACATCGCCGCGTTTCACGCGATCGCCTTCCTCGACAAGAATCTGTCTGACTTCACCACCCACTTTAGCGACTACGGTGGCCTCGTCGAAAGCCTCGAGGGACGCAGCAGCAGTATAGGCCGCAAAGACATCACCTCTATCGACGTCGATCACCTCAACCGGGATCACTGTCGTGTCCTCTTCCTCTTCTGCTTCGTCCGAAGTCTCGGTGTCTCCAGTGTCGGCGACCTGTTCGGTGGTATCGGCAGCATCAGGCGTACCTCCACATCCCGGCAGCATAGTCAGGACCATCAGACTGGTGATAATCAGTGCGAATCTAAGGAGCAATGACATTGTGAATTCCCTGTGACATCTGGTTGTTCGTTTTCTTCCCGAGCATTGGATGCCCGTGGCGGTGAAATGGTTGCATTTACGGGTACGGGATTCGGCCGCTCAACAGCGGTAGCGGCGGCCGCCGTCGGTTTTTCAACCGGCGCAAACTCAAGCTCTGGAAGAAAAGCACGCGCTACCGCTGGGCGTGTTTCTGTAATTCCAGTTTGTGGTTGCGTAAGTCTGTCGGACAGATTGATCGTGCCGATTGCAACCAGTCCGGAACACAAGACGAGCGCAATCCGCGCGAATTCCTGTTTCGCGGGAGAGGGCATCTCATTAGGGTTCTCGGGGGTAGCCATCGCGCTATTCCGATTTACTGTACTAGTGTTGTAGTAAGATATAACACTAAAACAATTTAGCGCAACCCTGAGATCAAAAAAAACGGGCCTTTCGGCCCGCTTTTCAATGGATTGTGAATTGGAACAACCGGTTAGCTGCCTTGCTCCGCTGCCTGCCGGAGCTTCGCCATCCCTTGAGGGGTTGCCATCTCGATCATATCTGCAACGACATCGGCGGCCTCATTCAGGACAATATCGGGTGCCTCGGCGGCTTCCAAAGCCTCAAGATCTTCAAGTGGCTCGAGCCCATTCGCTTTGCGACGTGTGTTTTCTCGCTCCAGGCGCGCTTGACGGAAATCGGCCCGCTCGCTCTTGCGTGTTTCCAGATTCAGTGACACTTCCGTGCGGTTGCGGTTTTCCGACATCGCCTCGAGGTCGTTCAGCAGGAAGAGATGGTCGGGATCGTTTGCAGCTCGGGTTTCGAGTGTTTCTGCGAGCAGAGCAATCTGGGTATCCAGCGGTCTGCCGGCACTGAAACGTGTGCGTTGGATCTGATCCCAGGGCAGGGCGCGAGGGCGCGTGCTCTCGCCGAACTCCTCGACGTCGATCATCGACGGGAGCTCGATGTCCGGCAACACACCGCGATTCTGCGTGCTGTCACCGGTGACTCGGTAATACTTGCCGATTGTCAGCGTCAGTTGACCTAGTCCGTCCCCTTCGCTCCTCGGAACAAATTGATCGAGGTTGTAAAGGTTTTGCACTGACCCCTTACCGAATGTTTGCTGGCCAAGTACGACACCGCGTTCATAGTCCTGAATGGCGCCGGCGAAAATCTCCGATGCTGATGCACTGAACCTATCGACCAGCACTGCGAGCGGACCGTCGTAGGCGACGCTCGGGACAGGGTCCTTCAGGACTTCGACTTTTGCGTGCGAGTAGCGCAGCTGTACAACAGGGCCCTGATCAATGAACAGCCCCGAGAGCATGGTTGCCTCGGTCAGGTGGCCGCCGCCGTTGCCGCGCAGGTCCATAACCACACCGTCGACCTCTTCTTCCTTAAGCGTCTCCAGGATGCGCTGTACATCTCGTGTGGTGCTCTTGAAGTCCCGATCGCCAGCCTGTTGTGCCTGATAATCACGATAAAAGCTCGGTACGTCGATCACACCAATACGCAGGGTCCGGTCATCTCTCGGTACTTCGATGATCTCGTGCTTAGCCGCTTGTTCCTCCAGCTTGACCTGACCTCGAGTGATCTCGAGTACATCCATAGAATCGCCAGGTATTGCCCCGCCAGGCAGAATCTGCAGGCGAACCACGGTATCTCGTGGGCCGCGAATCAGCTGTACCACATCATCAAGGCGCCAGCCGATGACATCCACGATCTCGCCGCTCGATCCCTCACCGACGCCGACGATGCGATCTTCGGGTTTGAGCGTGCCATCGATGGCGGCAGGTCCGCCGGGGATGACGTTCATCACCTTAACGAAATCGTCTTCAATCTGGAGCGATGCGCCGATGCCGAAGTATGAGAGGCTCATTTGAATCCGGTATTCCTCTGAGTTTCTCGGAGAGAGGTAGCTCGAATGTGGATCCAGCGTTCGTGCGAACGCGTTCATGAAGATTTCGAAGACGTCGTTGGAATTAACCTGATCGACCTGGCGTGCGAGGCGCGCATAGCGCTTGCGCAGTTTTTCGCGGCTTTCATCCAGGTCGGTGTCAGTCAACAACAGGTTGACGAGATCATTCTTAACGCGTTTGCGCCAGACTTCGTCCAGGTCGCTCTTGGTGGTCGCGAACGGCATTTCATCGCGATCAAAAACGAAACTCTCATCGATATCGAACGCTTGATCCTGCTCCAACGCCGTCATCGCAAATGCCCAGCGCTCGCGGGCTCGCGTCTGGTAGATGCGGAAAACTTCAAAAACCGGGTCGAGCGACGCACCGACGACCATGTTGTCGATGCGGTTGCGATACGTCTGGAATCGGGCAATGTCCGACTCGAGGAAGTACAATTTGTTGCCGTCCAGCGCATCGATGTAGCTATCGAGGACTTCTCCGGACAATGCGTCATCGACTTGAGTCCGCGTGTAGTGCGACTTTTCGATGAAACGTGTGACCAGCGAGCTGATTCGGTGATGTTGGACTGTGGGTTCCAGCGGTTCCCTCTCTGCTTCTGACGCGAGCGTTGCGCCGAGAACCAGAATCGAGGCAGTAAGCCCTGCGATGACGCGGGCGGTACGCTGGATCAGACTCATATAATTACTTCCTGACTGTAGGTTTGAGACTTGCTGATAAGAACTTGTAGCACTGTTCCCACCGACATTACTAGGGCAAAACCCGCAATGGCAAACACGTCACCGAGGTTGGGCCTGATTTTTGAGACCAATCCATGCGCCCTTTAACCATAATCACCGGCATCGTCATGGGTTCCTCGGTCGCGATCTCTCTCGGGTTGTTGGTGGTGACCGTACTGTTTCTCTTTACGGGTCTAGACGAACCGAGGATCAAGGATGAGTTTCCGGCGCTTGCTGGCAGCGTTGGCTGGTTCATCCTATTGACCATCGTCAGTGCGACAAGTTTCGCGGCACTGCTACGCGACCATCGTTGGCGCTGGCAAGCGCAGGTAGCCATGTGGCTAACGCTGGCGCTCGTTGCCTCTCGCTACTGGCCAGCGAGCTGAATGGCGCGGCGGTAGACGCGACCGAGAAGGGCGGCGGTCTCGGCAGACCCGAGACTCTCTACACCCGGCACTTCGGTCACAGCTGCTTGTGCCGGGTTTGCATAGTCCGGCAGCTCATTCATCAAAGCCAACGTCTCGTAATCGTCAGCCAAGCGCGAAAAGTCTGAACGCGCAGCTTGGCGTTGCACGTCGTCCAGGTTCGAAACGAGCGCCTGCGCGATATGCAATTCAATATCTGAGAGTTCCAACCCGTTTGGTCAGAAAATGGAGAACGGAGTCTTCATCTTGCCGCCGGTGGAGCTTCGACGACGGCCGCCACGACGCCGGCGCCGCATGCGGGAATGCAATTCAGCGCGACGGCCTGAGAGCCACTCTTCGCGTGTGACCTCGTCATCTTCGGCGCGAGTCGTTTCCTCGCGAGCACGAAACTCGCAGAAGTCTTCGTAAGCCTCTATCTCGTGCTTCAGCTCACGAACGACCAGTTCAACCATAATCGCGTCATCAAGGAAGCCAAGACCTGGGATGTGATCAGGAATCAAATCCTCGGGTTCGCTGAAGTAGGAGAGGGCGCTGAGCACCCTTTTGGTCTCTTCCGCCGGCAGTTGCCATTCACTGTCGGTGAGCATCGACGTCATGACACGCAGCTTCAGCAGCCGCTCGGTAATGAAGTCGGGAACCTTGGACTCATCGACCTCTTTCAACAGGTCTTCAGCAGCGCCGATGATCTCTGCTTCAGAGAGTGTCGTGGCGTTCTTTGACGCCTGGCGCATGATCATGCGGAAGTGGTCAAGATCCTTATCGCTAAGGTCGAACGAAATGCGGATGCTCATGCTGATCCCTAAAACGCCTGGACAATGTGACGCCGTTGAGCCTACGTGCCGCTCCAGACGCCGTCAACTGCGGCATCCGGGGGCGACACGTCTGCGAAATCGCCGGCTAGTCTTCGAGCAGGCTTCTCAGCATCCATGCGTTCTTTTCATGGATTTGCATACGTTGCGTAAGCAGGTCCGCTGTTGGCTCATCGCTGGCTTTCTCAGCCAGTGGCATCACAGACCGAGCGGTCCGGGCGACGGCCTCTTGAGCCTCGACGAGCTGCTTAAGCATACCTTTCGCATCCGGGTTTCCGGTCTCTTCCTCGATCACCGAGAGCTTCGAAAACGCGGCATAGGAGCCCGGTGCAAACACGCCGAGTGCACGAATCCGCTCTGCGATCTCGTCGACCGCGGTGGAGAGCTCGGTGTACTGGGTCTCGAACAGTGTGTGCAGAGTTGCAAACATTGGGCCCGTGACGTTCCAGTGGAAATTGTGCGTCTTCAGGTAGGTGGTGTAGGAGTCCGCGAGCAGGCGGGAAAGTCCCTCTGCGATCGCTTCGCGGTCTGCTTTGTCGATGCCGATATCGATGTCTATACCATCACTCCTTGGTGGATGTGTCTAGGTTATGAGCACAATGATACGGAGGGCTCGCCATCCTTAGCCAGTAGATTTCCTGAATGCGCCCGATAGATTGGCTGAAGCGCCAACGTACGCTCAATTCTGGTTGTAAGGATCGAATCCTTCGCCTTCGAGCTTTTCGATGGCGTCCTCGGTGAGTATCAGCAACTCTTCCGTCGGGTCGTCTGCCGACGCGCCATTCGCCGAACGCCTGGTCTTGGGCGGAATCGTTCGGTCCTCGGCAGGCAGTAGGTCAGGTGCCAGACCTCTGCCGATTCGGGTGTCTGGTGGCAACACATCCACCGGCGCTGGTTCGGAGCGCCATTTACCAAAGAAACTTTTGAGCCAACTAATCACGATTAGAGCTGCTCCCGCTATGTTCTTGTAAATATACAGGAAAAATCCAGCTTGTCTTGGCGAGAGGCTATTTGATTTGTCTAGCCAGCTTGATCCCTAAGCGAATGACGCTTATCGCGATCAATGGCGTGGCAATGAAAAACCAGACTCCCGCATCCCCTCTCGTCAGCGCACCAAATACGTCGCCGACATATTGCCCCAGTGACCCGTCTTCTCCATAGGGTCCCAGAGTCTTGTTGCCGACGGCGTACACCAACGGCACGAGCCCGACCAACGTAATAAGTACAATCGATCCCGCGATAATTAGTTCACGTTGGAATGTCTTCATGTCCGACTGGTTGTTCCCGTCCCTTCAGGGCCGGGATGCTGTGCCAGTCGATGCGTGCCGTCAAGTTTGAGCGGCGGTCGCGTTCTGACCAGCTCGTGCCCGGAGGCGTTTGAGCAGGATCGAGACGCCAGCGTGTGTGCCGACCGCAGTGACCAATAAACAGTGCGGCAAAATCCAGTACCACTCCGTGATGTATAGCGAGGTGAACAACGCACCAAACCCTGCGAGCAGGTACAAATACGGCAACGCCTCGTAAACAATCTCAGGCAGCCATACCTTATCGCTGTCTCCGGACAGTCGGTTCAGGGATTCGGTTTTCTCACTGCTATCGGACACCGGAAGAACGTTCCAAGATATCTGTATCGTATGTCGCAAATTACCGACAATTGGTGCGCGTTTCCGTGATCGAATTCTCACGATGAATCAGTCGAAACTGATTATGTGATGTCAGTCGGCTGCGACGGTGCGCCCCGCTGCCCACGCTCGTAGTTCGGCGATTTTTTCGCCCATCACAACGCTCAGCGGACTGGTCTTGCTGATTTCATTCACGAGGTATTGCGTGGAGATGCCTGTTCCATCCGCGTGCGCGGCATAAAAGGCACTCACCACCAGTTGCTCGAGCTCCGCGCCGCTAAAACCGCTTGTCTGAGCAGCGACAGCCGCCAAGTCGACGTTGGTATCCAGCGCGCCCCGACGTTTGAGGTGAATCGATAGAATCTCGGCCCGGACATCCTCTGCTGGCAAGTCCACAAAGAAAATCTCGTCGAACCTTCCCTTACGAACCAGCTCGGGCGGAAGCGCCGTGATGTCGTTGGCCGTTGCGACAACGAATACCCCGGGCTGGCGCTCTGCCATCCAGGTGAGGAACGTGCCGAGTACGCGTTGCGAGGTGCCGGTGCTGTCGTTGCCGCTGGATAGCCCTTTCTCCAGTTCGTCGATCCAAAGGACGCATGGCGCCATCGTCGCGGCGAGCTGCAGGGATTCCCTGAGGTTACGTTCGGTCTCGCCGTGATACTTATTGAACAGCGCACCGAATTCGAGTCGCAGAAGCGGCGTGCCCAGAGCGCCTGCGGTCGCCTTGGCCGCGAGGCTTTTTCCACACCCCTGGACACCCAGCAGCAGGACACCCTTTGGTTGATCAAGTCCCGGTGGCGGATTTTCATCAACAAACGCTTTGCGGCGTGCCCCTAACCACGATTTCAGCGTACGCATGCCGGCGACGGCGCTAAATCGCGCCGTGTCGTACTCAAAACTGAGCACGCCATCACGGTTAAGCAACTTGTACTTCGCTTCCATCACACCGCGAACATCGTTGTTGTCGATCACGCCATCGTCAGCAATTGCGTTATATGCGAGACGCTTTACATCGGTTTGGCACAACCCGGCGAGGTTTCGCACCAACATCTGGATGGCGCGTCGATCGGAGCTGACGTTGCGGCCACTGCGCTCTCGCCATTCACGCGCCGCTTCCTGAACCAGTCGGGTGCGTTCGATCTCATCCGGCACTCGCATCTCGAACTGGACCGAGAAGTGTTTGAGCTCCTCCGGCAACTGAAGGCCTGCACTGAGTAGCACGAGCTTGCCGCCGTTGTCTTGAAACGTCAGGCAGATGTCTTTGATTTTCCGAACGTGCAGCGGGTCCTTCAGGTACGGATGGAAGTCAATTAGAACGTAATAACCTGCCTTGCGCACCGCACGAATGTGCGCAAGCACGTCAGTGGGCTGGCTGTTCAGAGTCTGCGGCTCGAGTGCAATGTCCATTCTCTGAAGCCCATCGGTCACACTCCAACGAAACAGTGGCAGATAGTCTCGAGTGGGGTTCGCCATCACTTGTTGTGTCAGCAGCTCAAGAATCCCGCGTTCATCGCGCGAGTTAATAGCGATAAGTGGGATCCGACCGCGAAGCAAAAGGCCGAGTTCGTGCTGATCACTCAAAGTCGAGTTCCTTGTCGGAGAGGCAGGTCGATTCGATACCGATCACCGCTTGTGTTGCTTGGCGCAACTCAGCCAATGTCAGGCGCGTCGAATCTTGTGAGATTTTCTTAACGACGTCGTCGAGCGATTTCTCATTGTTGGTTTTGGACCGGATTTCCTGATCGAGCGCCGCAAAGACACCGACCGCCCGCCACATAACGGGGCCTTTGGCGGACTGTGCTCGTAAATCCGGCTGAGACTGGGCGTATTCGGCGAACCAGGCGAGGGTGCGCTGCTGGCGCCTTCTTGTGATGCTGCCTGAGCGCGCGAGTAATTCCTGACTGTAGTACTCGGCAAGCCCCTCAACGATCCAGTCAGCCCCGTCGGCTGCAGATCGGCCTACGCCGATATGGACCAACTCATGCAGAAGGGTGCTGGTGCCATTCCCGCTGATGAATGGTCGGTCGCTGTGCAGAAACAGTGAGTTTGGCGCCGACAACCCACCACGAAACATCGGATCACCCGCCATCGCGATCAGCAATCTGTCCGGAAAATTGGGGAATAACGCGCGGTAGCTCGGTAGATGCCACGCAACAAACGCCATTACGTCCAGCTGTCGCGCCCCAATCCCCTGAGGCGCGGCGATTGCGATCCGGGTATCGGACAGCCGGTCTCGTCGCACAGCAAGCTCGCCGGTAACCAACCAGCCCTTCGGCAGGTCGAAACGGCGAGTATCATCCGAGACGACCCAAGCGTTGTCGCGGCTCGGGTAGGCACTTACCGCGGACCATCCGGAAGGGGGGTTGAATACGACCCGAGTGCGTGCGCTAGCCGACTTCAGCGTTCGTGTTGCCATAGGTGGGATCAGGTCTTCGAACCGGAGTACTGCCCAGGTGGCGTCATGGTGCACCGTAGCGTCATTTGTTGTATCGGGTTTCGCGGTCCAACTAAGCACGCCGCCACGCTCCGATGGATTCCAGGTCAACGCACGATCATTTACCGATAAACCGGAATCGGCCTCAAACCCCGATATCGTGCCCGGTATTCTGTCAATGCGGACTTCACGCAGCAGTCTGCTCGACTGGGACACGAGCATCTGAACGTCGTAGATCCCTTCTTTCGAGCCTTCGATGGTGAATCGAATGTCGTATTCCGCGGATTGACCATAGGCGGTCTGACACAGCAGAGCGATCAAAGCGAGCAAGAATCTATGCGCCTGCTGTGACACGATTCGTAGCTGACATAATTCCATAAGTGGATGATAAGAGTGTGTGGGGCACGGTTTCATCCTTCGTTCAGCAAATCGTGCGCAATCTCTCATCAGGAGGCAGTGTTATGCGTTGGATGGTGGTATTGACGATCGCGGGCATTGCGACCGGATGTGCGTGGGAATCCGAGAACCCGCCTGCAGGGCGCGTGAGCAGTCCGGTCGAGCCAGTTACCGAAACGGTCCGAACGGGCGACAACGTCGGGAGCGGGCAGGATGCAGTGGGAAGTGTCGGCTGGATCGTTGCGAGCATAGCGCAAGAGCAAATCGGGGTGCCGTACCGGTTTGGCGGCAGTACACCGAGCGGCTTTGATTGCAGTGGGCTCGTGCACTACGCCTACGCGGGTGCCGGCGTCGATGTACCTCGAACGACCAGCGCGCTTTGGCAGGCCTCAAGTACAGTGGTTCGCGGCGAGGCAAGACCTGGCGATGTGTTGTTCTTCGACATCGACGGCAAGCCGTCACATGTTGGCATCTATTTAGGTGAAGGGTTCTTTGTGCACGCGCCCTCTACCGGAAAACGCGTCAATTCGCAGAGGCTCGACTCGAGCTGGTACCGGGATCGCCTCGTTCGAGTTGGTCGCCTGACCCCTTAGACCACTCAGACTGGTTCGCTGGCCATTGACGCTGCTAAGCTTGCGCGCGGGGAAGAAAGCGAACGCTTTCAATCAAGGGACACATCCAGCAAGGGGATAACATCATGAGCGTTGCACGCGTTACGGAAATTATTGCGGGCTCTTCAAAGAGTTTTGAGGACGCGGTCAAGACCGGCATCAAACGAGCCGGTGAGACACTGGACAATATCGAAGGGGCTTGGGTCAAGGATCAGAAAGTGGTCTGCGAAGACGGTAAAATCAAAGAGTTCCGAGTTGTTCTTAAAGTAACATTTATTCTGAAATAACGAGATACCAACAGGGGGAGAGAAGGTATGGATCTATTTGGTTTTGCACGCGACATCGGTCGTCGAGTCTTCAATACTGAAGACGAGGCCGTCGGTAAGATCAAGGAGCTCATCGAGCAGAACAACCCGGGAGTAACAGACCTCGGTGTGGAGTTCGATAACGGTATTGTGGGCCTGTCAGGTACCTGCGATTCCGTAGCTGCGATGCAAAAGTGTGCTTTGATCGCCGGCAACGTCCAGGGCGTCGCCGACGTGTACACCAACAAAATGTTCATCAAGCCACCTGCCGCCACCGAGGGCAGCGAACCTGCTCCAGCGGCAACCGAGACGCCAGCGGAGCCGAAGGTCGAGCTTTACGTCATTGAGAGTGGCGACACTCTCGGTAAGATCGCACAAAAATACTATGGAAAAGCAAGCGCTTACATGAGGATTTTTGAGGCGAACAGAGAAGTAATTGAAGACCCGGACAAGATCTTCGTCGGTCAGACGATTCGTATTCCGCTCGACTGAACCAGCTATCGGCTGGGGCGTCAGCCCCGGCCGACTGACTCAGTTCAGGCTCCGGTCTCGAATTTAGCCGGAATTTCCTATGTAGTCCTTTAATCTGCCTGCGAGATCCTTGCAGGCGGTGCTCTTTGTTCGCGCCAACAGTGGAATAGGGATCACGATTGCAGGCAAGTAGGAGGTCCCGGTGACCTGCGTTTCCACGCTGCCCGCCTCAGCCACGTCCTCGACATCCCAAACGGATGCATCGTAGTCCGAGTCAGACTCCCACCAAGCGAAGCCAAAGCAACCTGCGCCTCCGGGCCCGGCTGCGCAGGATAAGCTACCACCGCCGCCAGGACGCTCGGTGCTGCCGTCGAGCCAGACCACATAGCGCACGCCCGTATCTCGCATTCGCTTTGCAATCACCGGATTGCGGAGGAGCTTTGGCATGTCCTCAATTTTATTGGGTACCGTGCGAGGCTCGAACCAGGGATACATGAGGTCGACGAATTCATCGCCAGACAACACATTGAGGCCTGTATCACCCTTCTGGACGGACTTAACGACGCAATCCGTAAATCCGGTTTCGGTTTTGTTGCCCGCGTGGTAGCTCTTATTCATCACAACCACGGATTCGCCCCGATAGTCAGGCAGGTCGCTGGAATTTACGAGATCGGTTCGCGCTGTCGAGCACCCCGTTAGCCAGAGGCTGGCAGCGAGCATGCCAATGAGATGTTGCTTATGCGCCTTGATCATAGGTATTGCTCCGACAGTTCGCTTTCCACAACCTCATCGGAGGTTGTATCCGGTTCTTCATTGGGCGGTTCTGTCTGCGCTGGCGCAGGGCGCTCGGCGACTTGCACCGGTCGCAACTGCCGCCCTTCCAGCTTGGCATCCGCAACGAATCGGGTTAGGAGTACCGTGGACGCGTCTCTCAGGGCGCGGATGGCTGCCTGAGTAAGCGCGCCCTTGGTGCCGCCGACGAAAGAGTCCTTCGGTGCTTTTCCGTACGCCGGGATCAGATAGTCAGCCTGAATTTTTCCAGTAGAATCATAGACCTTAATCTGATACTTGATCCAAATAGCATAATCGTTAGAGATCGTTTGAGAAGGTACGACAAACTCTAGTGCGCTGAGTGTCGGCTCGATCAGGATATCCACTGGCGGTACTTCCTCTCCCGGTGGTACCAAAATCATCTCCTGGAACAGGTCGCCAAATGTAGAGGTGAGCATTTCGGCGGAGGCGTCATCGAGATCGATCGAATAGGTTCCGCCTGTCGCGAGTTTCTCCTGATAGGAAAAATCGGTGATCGACTCGTCGAACCGCACCCCGACTCGAAGGGGCAGCTGCTGCACGATGGCATCCGGCATTTGGCCCGACCGGACCTTGATGGCGGTGCCGCAACCGCTCAAAACCGTCGCGACCAAAGCGGTGACCGCAAATATGGTGACGTGCCTCAATTTGACCTCCGTTATCCGGTAACGCCCGTAGAGGGTTCTGTTCTGACGCACTTTTGTGACAGTGCGAACTTCGACACTACCCTGCGCCGCCCGTGCCTTCAACCCAATCCCTTTAAGAACGAGCCTATACAACGATTCGACCCCACGATTCTCCTAAATATTTCAACTGCCGTGCCGCTTCCTAATCTATGCGCCATAAACTTCTACTTCTCGAAGATGTGTCCTCTGGCGAGGTCGCAGACACGCTGCACGCCCACCTGAATGAGATGGCGGACTACGAGGTGAGTCGACAACCTTACGAAGTCGATAACATCGACGCTGTGCAATCCAACGATTCCTGGGATGGCGTCCTTTTGGCGACTGTGGCCGTTGCACCTTGGCTACCTCAACGGCTGTCGACACTCGTCAACAGCGTGTCGCCCGCGACTGTGATCGTTGCGACCAGACAGCCGGAACTCGTCATGGATGATGTTCTGAAGTCGGGAGCGGACGATGCCTTCGATCCATCGGAGCTGCATCCGCCGAGTATCGGTAGGTTGCTACATCGCAGCATCGTTAGGCGGTTCCAGCGCGTACATATCTCTACGGCGCGTCATCAATACGAAGAGCTCTACAACAACATGCCTGTCGCTACGCTCACCGTCGATGCTTCGGGCGCGGTGAGTCGTGCCAACCGAGCGCTCCTCAATTTCCTGTCAGTGGAAACCGCGGAGCAAGTCTCGGATCACCACCTGCATGGGTTGCTGGCGGGCCTGGCACAACTTCAGAGTATGGGTGCTGGTTCGATTCCAGAGTATCGCGACAGTCATATCGTCACGGACGATCACGGAAACCAACGACATGTGGCGGTCTTCGCGAGGGCGCATCCCGCGGACGGTGTTTCTGCGATGGATGTCTATTTGACCGATGTCACCGAACAGGAGCAGCAGGCGAGGCGGGCGATGGAGGCCGAGAACTACCGGCGCGAGATTTACGATAGCTCGCCGACGATGATGGTGAGCCTGAATCTCGACATGGAGATCGTCGACTGCAATCGAATATTCCTTGGCACGTTGGGCCGCACCTCGGATGAGGTCGCCGGCCACTCGCTCACCGAGTTTTTCAGCAACGATACCGACACTTCCGCCTTCGCGAAGAGCAGCGCGAAGATTGAACGCGGAGCGATCGTTCGCGATATACCGGTAACGCTGCACACCGGCGATGGCGATGTCATGGAATGCGCCTACAGCGCCTCTCCGCACGTCGACGCGAACGGGATGGTCGTCGGGATGATTGCCATGCTCGCGGATGTCACAGAACGTAATCGCGCCCAGCGTGAACGTGATGAGCTACACGCACAGCTCCAACTCACACAAAAACTGGAATCCATTGGCGAGTTGTCGGCCGGGATTGCCCACGAGATCAACACACCCGCGCAGTACGTGAGCGATAACCTGTCGTTTTTGCAGGAGTCGTTCGCTGACGTCGATGGCGTGTTCGCGGCCATCGATCCGCTGTTGACTGCGATTTCGGAATCGGGCGACTTGGCTACGTCATCGGAGGCCATGCGCAAGGCGATCGATGAGGCCGATCTTGAGTATTTGCGTGAGGAAATTCCTGGCGCGCTCGATCAGGGTAAGGCAGGGATCGGGAAGATCCGGGAGATCGTGCTCGCATTGAAAGATTTCTCGCACCCGGGTTCCGGAACCCCGGAACCATCGGATATCAACCGCTTAGTTGAGAGCACGGTTACGGTCGCGCGCAACGAGTACAAGTACGTCGCAGACGTCACCCTCGATCTGGATGCGGATCTCGGGCCGGTGTCGTGCATGCCCTCCGCACTGGGCCAAGTTGTGCTCAATATCGTGGTCAACGCCGCTCATGCGATCGCCGAGCAGCCCGATCGAGACGGGCGAGGCGAAATCATCGTCAAGACACAGTCCATCGATGAAGATCACGTCGAAATCAGTATCACCGATAACGGACCTGGCGTACCTGAAAAGATCAAGAGCAAGATCTTCGATCCGTTTTTCACAACCAAGGAAGTTGGGCGTGGCACGGGCCAAGGTCTTGCGATCTCAAGACGTGTGGTAACCGAGCAGCATGCTGGTCGACTGTTGTTGGAGAGCGAGCTCGGGAAAGGTGCAACTTTCCGAATTGTCTTGCCGCGCAAGAGCGCTCGCAGCAGCGACGCGCTGGGAGCGGTCGCATGATGCGCGTCATTTTCGTGGACGATGAACCCAATATTCTCAGTGGACTGCGCCGTATGTTGCGGCCCTTGCGACATGAATGGGAAATGCTCTTTGCCGAGGGGGCGCTGGAAGCGCTCGAGATGATGGCGGAGTCGCCTGTCGATATCGTCGTCAGCGACATGCGGATGCCGGAGCACGATGGCGCTTACCTACTCTCGGAAGTCAGGCGCCTGTATCCGGGCACGGCCCGGATCATATTGTCAGGACACTCCGAGCAGGAATCCACGATTCGTTCGATCGCGAGCGCGCATCAATTCCTGGCGAAGCCTTGTGATGCTGATACGCTCCGCGAAACCGTTCTGCGCACCTCTAAGCTGCGCAATCTGATGCAGGACGGCGAGTTGCGAAAAATCACAGCGGAGATCGGGCAGCTGCCGAGCGTGCCGTCTGTCTATGCGGCCTTGAACCAGGAAATGGCCAAAGAAGACCCGGACATGCCGAAGGTCGGCGAGATCATCGCCGATGACATGGCAATGAGTGCGAAGATCCTCCAGCTTGTGAACTCGGCCTTCTTCGGGCTGCGCCGCAACGTGAGCTCGATACAACACGCAGTGACCTACCTGGGTCTGGACGTTATCCGATCTCTTGTACTGTCTCAGTCCGCTTTCCGTATGTTCGAACATGAGCGAAGCGCAGTCTCTGCCGAGCAATTGAGCCGGCGTGGGCAACGCACCGCTTCGTTGGCACGTGCGATTGCCAAGAAAATGACGGACAACGCTGTTGAGGTTGAGGAGTCATTTCAGGCTGCCATGTTGCACGAGCTCGGCAAGTTGATCCTGTCGGGCGAAATTCCGGACCGCTTTGACGCGGTGCAGCGAGCCGTTTCAGATGGCTCAGGACGCATCGAGGCGGAGCGGCAGGCGCTCGGTGTTACCCATGGTGAAATCGGTGCCTACCTGCTCGGCCTTTGGGGTTTGTCCGACGGCATTGTCGAGGCGATCGCTTTCTATGCCGAACCCCAGAAAACACCGGTCACCGGTTTTGCCCCCATCGTGGCGCTTCACGTGGCTCGCGCGTTGCACGACGAGCTACATGATGATGGAGAACTCACGCTCGACGAGGACTGGCTGCAATCGCTCGGCCTCAGTGAGCACATTGCAGATTGGCGTGAAAGCGCTCTGAAACTCTTCGAAACGAGGAATGCAGCATGAACAATCGAGTATTGTTTGTCGACGACGAATCTAACGTTCTTGACGCGATCAAGCGCGCAATTCGCAAGGACTGTGATGTCCACATTGCAGTAGGCCCCGAAGAAGGGCTCGCCAAAATTGCGAACGAAGAGACGTTCGCACTCATTGTTTCGGATATGCGAATGCCCGGAATGGACGGGGTAGAGTTCCTCCGCGCAGCAAAACAGTTGTCACCGGATTCGGTGCGCATGATGCTTACCGGAAACTCCGATCAGCAGACCGCGGTCTCCGCGGTAAACGATGGTGAGGTCTACCGTTATCTGACCAAACCATGTGATGTCCAGGGCCTTCGTCAGGCGGTGTCGCAGGGTCTGCAACAATACTCGTTAATCACGGCCGAGAAGACGCTTCTGGAAGAGACGCTTATCGGCAGCATTGAGGTTCTGACCGACCTGCTGTCGCTCGCGCGGCCGGACGTGTTCGGGCGAACCGGGAAAATCCAGTCGCGGGTCGATGAGCTGCTTCAAGCCATTCCGGAACTCACTGACAAGGATCATTGGACGATCCAGACTGCGGTGCTGCTATCGCAGATCGGATGTGTGTCGCTGCGCGCCAGCACGCTCGCAAAGATCAACGGTGGTGTTCCGCTTGAAGATGAGGAGCGACGTGTCTACTACGCGACAGCAGATCGTGCGGCGGAGCAACTCGAACGTATTCCGCGCCTGGAAGCCGTTGCGGAGACGATCCGCTACCAGCATAAGCACTATTCCGGTGAGGGTTGGCCCGAGGACTCCATCCGAGCGGAGTCGATACCGATGGGCGCTCGCGCTTTACACCTGGTCGCCTCTGAAGAGGCACTGCGTGCGCGGGGATACGATCAGGACGAGCGCGTTGAGGAACTCAAACGCCGCTCCTCCGAGTTTGATCCCCGGTTGTTGTCCCGCCTGATCGAGGGTGCTTCAGCGGCAACTCCGGCAGAGACCACCGAGGTGACCGCGCTTGAACTGGAAGTAGGTATGACCATCGCGGAGGATGTTCTGTCGACATCCGGCAGCTTGCTGGTTTGTGCAGGGCAGGGCGTGACCAACGCGGTGATCGAGCATCTCCAGGAGTTTCATCAATCCGGTGCGCTGGACCAGGTGATCCAAGTAACCGGTGCGGCCGCACCTGCGAGCGCCGTCGTCAACGGCTAGGTGTGCTACCCGGCTGGCGAGTGCGCTTTGACGGAGAAACTCATGCCGGCATTGGTTTGAAGTCTCTCGATGAGGTCATCCCCGATGGCAGAGGCGGGCGTCATGAATCCGCCATGCCCGCCGCGACGCTGCTTCCTCTTCGAGAGAGCGACCGCGGTTTCACCGAGCATTCTGCTGGTAGCACCATAACCCGGATCGCGATCGCCCGTGACGCGTGCGGTGATCGAATCGCCGTGCTCCGTAAGGCCCACGAAGTCGATGACGAATCCACCGCGCTTTCGTGCGTTCTCATCGGGACCCTCGCCGGGGTCAGGCAGGATTTTCCGTAGCAGCGCTCGTGTTGGTGGGATTGCAGCGCCGGTGAACAAGCTGGCCATTGCGGCGCTTATGGCTGCCGCTTTCAGCGCAGCTCCAGCACCGGTGCCGGTAGAGATAAACTCTGAGTAGCGGAAATCGTCACCATAGAGCGGGCTTAGCAGCGCGGCACTGCGACGAACGACGCGGGTGTTAATCGAAGCCATTAGGAACGGTGCGACCCACTGACCCGAGAGTTCATCGAGTCCGAACATCAGGCTTTCGTTCTTGTCATCACCACCGGTGTTGTCCGGGTTCAGAGAGTAGGGGTCGAGCAACAACCGTCGACAACGAGCGCTTTTTTGAGCCTCTGCGGCGATTTCCAGCATACTTGTCGCCGTACCCCCACTGATGCCGCCGTCCGCTTTTCGGACCAGCATATGAATACGCTGTGCAGGCGTGCCGAAAACCGCAAGTGCCTGCTGTTGCAGATAGAAGGTGCCGAGGTCGGAGGGGATGCAATCAAAACCACTTGACGGCACGATCACGGCCCCAGACTGACTGGCAGTTTGCTCGTGGGCGTCGATCATACGCCTCACCCAGGGCACCTCCCCGGCGAGATCGCAATAGTGTGTGCCAGCTCGAGCGCATGCTGCGACCAGTTCGTTTCCGTACAGGCTGTAAGGTCCGACGGTCGTTGCGACCACTCGAGTACGCTCGGCCAATGACTGCATAGCTTCGACATCTCCGGCGTCGCCCACAATAATTTCGGGGCGAGCGCCGTCGCGTTCGAGGGTTGCACCGATCTGCGTTAGCTTGTCTTCGTTGCGTCCGCCGATGGCCCAGGAGAGCTCTCCGTCGAGTCCATAGGTGTCGGCGAGATGCTCTGCGACGAGTCGACCGGTAAACCCGGTTGCGCCCCAAACGACGATGTCGAATTCTCTTTTTGCGGGCATCGGTAAGCTGTCCTCAAGTGTGAGTAGTAGGTTCGAAGTCGCTATTATAGGGACTGGATGACGAGCGCAGCACCTGCGAAGGCTGATCAGTATGTCACGTGCGGTAATTATGGTTCTCGATTCTTTCGGCGTCGGCGCAACACCCGATGCGGAGCGCTTTGATGACGTGAACGCGAACACGTTTGGGAGTATTGCGCGCTATTGTCGAGATGCCTTCGAGCGTGGTGAGCGCACAAAGCCACTAACGTTGCCGAACTTGGCTCGTATGGGGCTCATGCACGCCGCCCGTTTGGCCACGGGGGAGTGGGTCGACGGAGAGCCGGAGGCTGAGCCGGATGCGGCCTGGGGTTGTGCTGCGGAGCTGTCGAGCGGCAAGGATACGCCCTCGGGTCATTGGGAGATCGCCGGCTGCCCTGTGATGTTCGATTGGGGCTATTTCGAGAACCGCCAATCGGCATTTCCGACTGAGCTGCTGGATGCGTTGATCTCACGAGCGCAGCTCCCCGGCGTGCTTGGTAATTGCCACGCGAGCGGTACGGAAATCATCAGGGAGCTCGGCGAGGCTCATTGCGCAACCGGCAAGCCGATTGTGTACACGTCAGCTGACAGTGTCTTTCAAATCGCCGCACACGAAAAAACGTTTGGTCTCGAGCGGCTGTATGCGCTGTGCGACATTGCGCGTGAACTTGTGGATGAATACCGAGTGGGGCGCGTGATAGCGCGGCCATTTGTTGGCGATGACGCGGAGTCTTTCACGCGCACCGGAAACCGCCGCGATCTTACGACGCCGCCCCACGCACCGACGCTACTCGACAAGCTGGTCGAGTCCGGTGCAGAGGTGATTAGCGTCGGGAAGATTGCGGACATTTTCGCCCACCGAGGTATCAGTAAGACGGTTAAGGCAACGGGCAACGAAGCATTAGTTACCGCAACGCTTGAGGCGATCGAGGCGGCGGGAGAGCGCTCGCTCGTATTCACGAATCTCGTCGATTTCGACATGTTGTATGGTCACCGTCGTGATCCTGCCGGTTATGCAGACGCTTTAGAGCGCTTCGATGCCATGCTGCCGAGTATTCGAGCGGCACTGGAGCCAGACGATCTCTTGGTTCTTTGCGCCGATCATGGATGTGACCCCACGTGGCCCGGTTCAGATCACACACGCGAGTATATTCCGGTGCTCGTTGCGGGCGGTGGTATCGCACCGGGCAGCATCGGCAAACGCGAGAGTTTTGCCGATATTGGACAGTCGTTGGCCAAGCACTTTGGTCTTGCGCCGCTGGCTTACGGGCAGCAGTTTCTCAAGGCTGGGTGACGGGGAGTTCGAGCGCCTCAGCGATGCGGGTGCGCCATCGCTGTACATCGCTCGCCAAGGCTGACTCGTCGATCGTCTGAATCTGGCGCTCGCGCATCAGAATCTGCCCGTCAACAATGGTGGTTACGACGTCGGTGCTGTCGGCGACGTATACAAGGTGCGAGTAGATATCGTACAGCGGTGCGTGCCGGGTCTTGCTGAAATCGACCTGAATCAGATCGGCCCGCATGCCTGCAGTGAGCTTACCGACCCGGTCACCGAGGCCAATTGCCGCTGCACCTTCGCGTGTGCTCAGCGCCAAAACAGTCTTTGCCGGCAGATCGGTCGGGTCCATGGAGCGACCCTTTGCAAGTAATCCGGCAAGGCGAATTTCCTCCCACAAATCGAGGTCATTGTTGCTTGCGGCGCCATCGGTACCTAGTCCGACGCTAACGCCGCCTTCGCGAAGCTCGGTCACGGGCGCAACCCCAGACGATAGCTTCAGATTGGACGTTGGGTTGTGGATGGCGCCAACGCCGTAACGCGCCAGCAGCGAAATGTCGTGTGGACTCGGGTGCACCACATGCGCCGCAATGACCGGTTGTCGGAGCATACCCACCATCTCCAGCACTTCGACGGGCGTCTTGCCATAGGAGGCCTTGATCTGGTCAATCTCGGCGAGTGATTCGGAGACGTGAATTGCAATTGGCGCATCGACTTCGTGTGCGGCATCGGCAATCCTGCGGAGTCCCGATTCGCTGATTGTGTAGACCGAGTGGGCACCGACAGCAGGAACAATCCGCTCCGATTTTCCTTGCCAGCGCAGAACATAGTCGGTGGCTTGCTGTAAGGAAATCTCGCCATTCGCTGCATCGGGCGACTGCTGCTCGATGACCGACGGAGCAACCACCGCGCGCAATCCGCATTGCTGCACGACTTGCGAGACGGTCTCCGGAAAGAAGTACATATCGACAAAGGCAGTGGTTCCGGACTCGATCATCTCCCAGCACGCGAGCTTCGTGCCGATTCGGACGAACGCCTCATCCACCACTTCAATCTCTGCCGGGAAGATGTAGTTTGTCAGCCACTCCATCAGTTGCAGGTCATCAGCGACGCCGCGTAGCAACGTCATGGCGGCATGCGTATGCCCGTTGACAAGTCCCGGCATCACAGCGCGTTGCTTTCCATCGACTTTCGTCTCAGCCGAGTAGTCAGCGTCGATCTCCACTCTCGAACCGACCGCGACGATGAGGTTGTTTTCTACGGCCACTGCGCCATCGGTGATCGGTGCGTCGTCATCGACCATGGTCAACACATAGTCGCCATACACAATCAGATCGACGCTTTGCCGCTGATCGACAGTGGTGCAGCCGCAAAGCGACGCCACCAAGAGGACCCCGAGCGGGGCCGATCTACTCAAGAGACTCATAGCAATCCGGTGTAAAGCGTGGAACACAAAAGCAGTCGAAAACGAGATCCTCATCGCCGGTACTGAGTACCTGCTGTGAGGCACCTGCGGGAATACAAACTCGATCACCGGGCTTTATGATGATCGGTGCCTGCTCAGCTACTCGGAGCTCGCCGATCCCTTGCCTGACGAGATACCACTCAGTGACGGACAGTCTGTGCTTCTGGGTGGTGGTACCGACAACGACTCGGCACTGCGCCAGAGAGGCTTCCGGTTGATCGGGTGTATTGATCCACTCGCGAATGAAGCAGCGCTCTTCGGTGTAGAACTCGTCGGGTATCGTGTCAGCGTGGGAAGGGGTCATCTTCGCGGCCTTACTCGCCAGCGGTGTATGATGCGGACATAACCGAAGCGGAGCAAATAACATGGCCACAAAGCACATGAATGCCGCACCCGGGGACTTCGCATCAACGGTGTTGATGCCTGGGGATCCACTGCGTGCCAAGTACATCGCCGAGAATTTTCTGGAAGCGGCGCGGGAGGTCACCAATGTGCGGAACATGCTTGGCTTTACCGGCAGTTATCACGGTCAGCCAATTTCGATCATGTCGCATGGCATGGGCATTCCTTCGGTATCGATCTACGCCCATGAGTTGATCGCAGACTACGGCGTCAAACGTCTGGTTCGCGTTGGGAGTTGTGGCACCGTGCGCAAGGATATGCCACTTCGAGACCTGATTATTGGCCAAGGGACATGCACCGACTCTAACGTGAATCGTATTCGCTTCGGCGGATATGACTATGCCTGCATTGCGGACTTCGGTCTTTTGCGCGCAGCTGTAGATGCCGCGGTCGCGCAGGGCGTTTCGCACCACGTCGGCAACTTATTCACATCCGATCTCTTCTACACGCCAGACTCCGATATGTTCGACACGATGGAGCGCTTCGGCATACTCGGCGTAGAAATGGAGACGGCGGGGCTCTACCCGATTTGCGCAGAGTTCGGTGTTGCCGCTTTGGCGATGTGTACCGTCAGCGACAATATTCGTACAGGTGCTGCGCTCAGCACAGATGAGCGCGCACAGACTTTCGACGACATGATCCGGGTCGCGCTGGCGACGGTGTATCCCGAATAGGCGCAGCGTCGCTCAGACGCCCCGGATTAGCTGACCAATGCTCGAAGCGCTTCCGGTTGGGGGCGAGCGCCCACCTGCTGAATGGCGAGTGATGCGCAACTCGTACCGAGCTTCGCTGCCTGTGAGAGCGTTTGTCCTTGCGAGAGGGCGAATAAGCAACCCGCGACGTAAGCATCGCCTGCGCCGGTTGAATCGATCACTCGTTCGATGGTGTCTGCGGCTTGCTCAGCTACATCGCCACCCTGGATGATCACGGAACCTAGTTCGGAACGGGTCATGACAAACAGTCGACCGTTGGCAGCTGCTGCTGTTTGTGCCTCATCGAAGGTTGCGACCGCGAACAGCGCTTTCATCTCCGCTTCGTTGCCGATCACGATATCGGCACCACCATTGGCCAGCGCGCTGAACGCAGCGTGATGTCGCTCAACGCAAAACGAATCCGAGAGCGACAGCGCTACGCGGTGTTCGTTCGCCTTAGCGATCCGCACTGCCTCAGCCATCGATTCCGGGCCTTCTGGTGTATCCCAAACATACCCCTCCAGGAGCATGATCTGTGCATCTCCGCAGGATGCTTCGGTAATGTCACTCGGTGCGATTTCGACGCATGCGCCGAGATAGGTCTGCATCGTGCGTTCGCCATCTGGAGTAATCAACACATGGCAGCGCGCCGTTGGCGCTTCTCTCGTTTCCGGTTTCAGTCGCGTATCTACGCCGATCGACGTCATGTCGTGATCAAAAATCCGTCCTAGTTGGTCTTCCGCGACTCGACCGACATAACCGGCACTGCCGCCAAGGCTCGCGAAGCAGGCGACCGTGTTCGCAACGGAGCCGCCCGCACTCTCGACGGCAGGGCCCATGCGCTCGTAGAGGCCTACCGCCTGGTCTCGATCAATCAGCGTCATTGATCCGGGTGGTGCCCCGAGCTCCCGGATAAATTCAGGTTGAACATGGCAAAGCACGTCGACGATGGCATTGCTGATGCCAACAAGGGCTACTGATGAACGATTCATGCAATTGGGGTCCGTAGATTCCAGATTTGGAATTTAGTCAGGTGTCGAAATGTGGAAGCGGTGTTTTGACCGTTTTCAGAATGTTGGCGAGCTCAGGCTTGTTGGTCTCGAGATCCTCGCGCGTCAAACCAGACAGCTCGTATGGCAAGACAAGCCAATCCTGAGTCTCGTGGACGTAAAAATCGGGCGGTCGCAGTGTTTGTTCCGTCTCTCTGTAAAAAATGGTCGCGATCCGAATGTCGCTTGGCAGGTTTTTTCTTGATTTGCGCGCTAGCTTATCGATGACTGCCTGAGCGCTGGAGCCGGTCGAAAACACGTCGTCCACAATCAAAAGCCGGTCTTGCGAGCGTACCTTCTCCAGCAGATACCGCAGTCCATGTACGCGGATTGCAGACTTGCGGTCCGCACGCTGCTGTTGGTAGGCCGCAAAGCCCTGGTAACTCGTGCGCACCGCGATGTGGTCGGTGGCGATCCCAAAATGGGATAACCCTTCCTGGACGGCTATGCCAACTGCGCTTCCGCCGCGCCACAAGCCGACGAGAAAATTGGGCCGAAAATCGGATTCGAAGATCTTTGCCGACAGGCGGAACGAGTCGAGCAGTAGGTCGTCTGCTGCGATGTACTGCTTGTTTGGCGGGGCGATGCTCATTTGACCCTTGCGTGCGAAACTGGGTTAGGATGCGCGAGTATAACGACTTGGCAAGCGCTGTGCGCTGCAAGCTTGTGAGTGGGGGATATGCAAAAAACGGTGTTGACCGCCCAGGGTCTGCTTGAAGACTCGATGCGGCTCGGTGTGCGGGTATTGGATTCTGGATTCAGACCGACGATGATCATCGCGATCTGGCGTGGCGGAACGCCGGTTGGGATGGCCGTTCAGGAGTTGCTGTCATTCGCCGGCGTCGACTCGGATCACATCGCAATCCGCACCGCTTCCTACACGGGCGTTGATGAGCGTGATAGCAAGGTAGCCATCTTTGGATTGGACTACATCATTAATAAAGTGACCCCGGATGATCGGGTGTTAATTGTTGACGATGTGTTCGACACCGGAAATACGGTGGTCGCAGTGATCGAGGAGTTGCACCGGCGAGCAAGAGACAATATGGCCGATGACGTGCGTGTCGCCGTGCCCTGGTTTAAACCCGCGCGCAACCAGACCGACATCGTTCCTGACTATTTCGTACAGGAAACGGATGACTGGCTCGTTTTCCCGCATGAGTTGGACGCACTCGATCCTGAAGAGCTCAGGCAATCGCGCCCGGCGCTCGCCAGCGTGATCGAGGGCGCACGATCTAGACGACATTCCAGCCAGGACCAATAAATGCCTGCACAAATCATTAGCCTGGCGGGCATTGCCGTCATTCTTTTGCTCGCGATAGCGTTCTCGGATAATCGCCGTGCGATCCGTCCCAGGGTCGTAGGCAGTGCATTTGCATTGCAGGCGTTCATCGCGTTGCTTGTACTCAAGCTTCCGGCAGGCCAGAGAGGACTGGAGGTGATGAGCAACGGCGTGCGCCGGGTGATCGGTTACGCCAATAGCGGTATCGAGATGATCTTCGGTTCGTCGTTGCTCCAAGGCGGCTCGTTTGCGGTCACCGTTTTGCCGGTGATCGTGTTCTTCGCGGCGTTGATGTCGGTGCTCTACCATCTTGGCGTCATGCAGCTCATCGTGAGGGTGCTGGGGCGAGGCTTGCAGTTTCTGCTGGGGACCCGCCCAATCGAGTCTCTGAATGCGGCAGCCAATATTTTTGTTGGTCAAACCGAAGCGCCGTTGGTTGTGAAGCCTTATTTGAGCAATATCTCGCGCGCCCAATTGTTTACCGTGATGGTATCCGGCACTGCATCCGTTGCGGGCACCGTCCTCGCAGCCTATGCCGGCATGGGTGCGAAGCTGGAGTACTTACTGGCAGCGAGCTTCATGGCCGCACCGGGTGGCTTGCTAATGGCTAAGCTGATCATGCCTGACACAGAGACGGTAACCGATGATTCGGAAATTGTCGGAGTACAGATTCCCAAAGAACGGAACGTTTTTTTGGCGGCTGCCAGCGGTGCGCAAGAGGGCGTGCGCCTCGCTGTGATGATTGGCGCAATGTTGCTGTCGTTTGTCGCGCTGATTGCGCTGTTCAACGGTGTGGTTGGCGGCATTTTCGGGTTAGCCGGGATCGAGGGCGTCACGCTTGAGCGTATTCTCGGCTATATCTTCGCGCCCTTGATGTGGTTACTGAGCGTGCCTTGGTCCGAAGCGCAGGTAGCCGGCGCACTATTCGGCGAGAAGTTGATACTCAACGAGTTTGTCGCCTTCCTGCATTTTGGCGACCTCGTTGGCGAGCTGTCGCCGCGCACCCAGGCGGTAGTAACGTTCTCGCTATGCGGTTTCGCAAACCTGTCGTCGATCGCCATCTTGCTCGGCGGTTTGGGTGTGCTGGTGCCTGCGCAGCGCGAGTTAATCGGGGAATTTGGGCTGAAGGCGGTACTCGCAGGGTCGCTGTCGAATCTGATGAGTGCGGCTCTCGCCAGTCTCTTGCTGACGTTCTAGTCTGCCTTCGCGGCTTCAGCACAAACACTGCTCATACGTATGAGCGGCGCTTGTTTACGTTCGCTGCTGAGGTAAACGGACCCAGCTTCATCCATAGCGATCGTTTCAGGTTGCGCCAGCAGCGGAGACCCGAGCGCGCAGAGCTCCTGGTTCAATGCGTCCAGCCAATCTCGATCTGTTCCCAATTCGGTCACGTAGGCTTCACCGTAGGTCATGATCGCAATGGTTTGTCCATCGGGTGCAAGAGATAGCGATGTCGGTTGGTTGCGGTATTTTCCGTACTTGGGAAACAGCCGCATCTCAAGTGCTGTGGGTTCCGGAATGCTCGACACCTGACCGAGTTGCTCTGCCACATGATCACTGCTGCCAGGCGCCGTCAGGTCAGGTAACGGCACTCGATACAGGATCGGTGGTTTGTCCCTCTTGCTCAGGAGATAGATGTGTCCGCTGACCGGATCTACCGCGAGACTTTCGGAGTCTCGCGCACCGCCTGGGTACTCGACCGTGATCGTATGAAGAACTTCAACACTCCTTGAGTCTTTCGGGGGCTCGGGGAACAGATAAATCGAAACTTGCTTACGAACAGCCAAGTTGTCGCCGATATCGGCAACCGCAATCCACGTCTGACCGTCGAGTTCAAATACTTCGAGGTCCTCCCAGTCTCGGTTTTTGGCGCCTTTCACTTTGATTTTTGTGTAGTCAAAGTCTGGAAGATCCAGCCCAATGAGCTCGGGGCGGTTACCCGCATCATTGATGAACCAGAGACGCCCATCGATGGACGGAGATACGCCCATTCCGGACGCCTCGGGCAGCATTCGATAGTTCAGCTCGCCCAATCTCTCATGCGGCGCAACCGCGCCCGCGCACAGTATAGCGCCGAGCAAGAGTAGCGCTCGGCCAACGCGCGTGATTGATGAGGCTTGTGGCATGCTTGGTGAACCTGTTGGGTCGAGCTGCGAGTATACCGTCGCGCCTCGAGTTGTCGCACAAGTGTTTATGGGGACACCATTGGCAAAGCTCTACTTCTATTACTCCTCGATGAATGCGGGAAAGTCCACAGCTCTGCTGCAGTCGAGTTACAACTACATCGAACGTGGGATGCGCACGCTCATCCTCACACCGTCGTTGGACGATCGCTACGGCGCTGGGAAAGTTACATCCCGCATTGGAATCGACGCACAGGCTCAGATTTTCAGTCGAGACGCAGATCTATACGCCATGATCGCCCAGGAGCACGTGCTCGCCAGGCTCAATTGTGTGCTGATCGACGAAGCGCAGTTTCTGACACGCGATCAGGTTTTTGCACTCGGACGAGTCTGTGATGATCTGGGTGTGCCGGTTCTGGCCTATGGATTGAGGACGGATTTCCGTGGCGAGCCGTTCGAGGGTAGCCGCTACTTGCTTGCATGGGCCGACAACCTTAAAGAGATCAAGGCGATTTGCCATTGCGGCAAAAAGGCGACGATGGTGATCCGACAAGACGCGGACGGCGCGACGGTCACTGACGGCCAGCAGGTAGAGATCGGTGGAAATGACAGATATGTCTCTCTCTGCCGCAGGCATTTTAACGCCGCGTTTTACGGAATGGGTGCTGCGGTCGAGTAGGCGCTTTGCCGCGCGTTGGGGCTAGCGCACGTGCACTTTCCCAGCGCGCATTACGAACGCCATGTCTTGCAGGGCAGCGATGTCTTCGAGTGGTGAAACGGCGGTCGCGACGATGTCCGCCTGTTTGCCAGGCGCCAGTGTCCCTAAGGTATCGCTCATGTCAATGAGGTCCGCTGCATTCACCGTCGCGGCCACAAGGATATCCATTGGCGCCATGCCGGCCTCGTACATCAGTACGGCTTCACGGGCATTGGTCCCGTGCTGTGACACTCCACTGTCCGTGCCAAACGCAACACGCACGCCGGCTTTGTGAGCACGCTCAAAATTCCCGGCCATATCGGCCCCAACGCGCATCGCCTTCGCCTTGATTGCTGGGCTCATAAAGTTTGAACGCTCGGCCATATTCATCACCGTTTCTCCGGCGATCAGTGTCGGAACGAGATAGGCGCCTGTTTTCTTGAACAACCGGATGGCTTCGGGACCTGTGTAGGTTCCGTGTTCGATCGAGTGCACTCCGGCTTCCAGGGCAGCGATGATGCCATCTTCCTGATGCGCATGGCTTGCGACTTTGCGCCCCATCCGCTCTGCCGCGAGCACGACCTCGCGGAGTTCATCGGCCTCCATTTGTTGGCCTGTCCCGGTCGCTCTGTCTGTCAGCACCCCACCGGTAGAGGTAATTTTGATGAGATCAGCCCCATACTTAATGGCGTGACGAGTCGCACGGCGGCAGTCGTAGGGACCATCGCAGATTGTCTGGGAGGTGTACTTGGTCATCAGGTCAGGTTTGATCCCGCTGACATCAGCATGACCGCCCGTGATGCCCACACCACCGGCAGCAATGATTCGCGGTCCATCGACCCACCCATTGTTGATCGCATCGCGCATGGCATACATGGCTTGAGGTTGCGAGCCGACGTCGCGCACGGTGGTGAACCCGGCGTGCAGTGTCTTCTGCGCGTAGTGAAGACTGCGCATGGCCATCAATTGATCTGACATCTTGAGGGCATCACGATCGTTGTCAGGCCCAAGCTCGCCCTGCAGATGCACGTGCATATCCATGAGCCCCGGCATCACGAAGTGCTCGCGCAGGTCGATCACTGCTGCGTCTGGGTACTCCGCCGGATCCGCATAACCGTCAACGATGGCTTTGACGACGTCATTCTCGATAACAACGGTTTGCTCTTTAGCAACCGACTCACCGGGTACCGCGAGCAACTCGCCCGCATGAATCAGCAGTGTTTCCGCTTGTAGTGTCCCCGACACCGCTAACGCAGCGATCACGGTAATCCAGTGCTTCATCCGAGCCCCCAATCTTTGATTTTTTTCTTGAACACCCGTCACTGTGCCACCACATCTGGAAATCCGCTACTGACCGTGGCGGTGGATGAGTGACATCGCCAGTGTTGGAGACTTGAAATTCCCAGCGGATGTCACCATCTAAATCTCGTCCGGGGTTGTCTCTGAAGAGAGGTCTCGGGCTAGTTAAAAGACAATATTGCTCAATGGAGAATATGAAATGAAAACGATCGATTTGACCCCCCTGTATCGCCACACTGTCGGTTACGACCGCCTTGCAAGCCTGCTCGATAGCACGCTCCGCACGGATTCGGTGTCGGCTGGATACCCCCCATACAACATCGAAGTGACTGGCGATGAGCGCTATGCCATCGAGATCGCAGTAGCAGGCTTTGCTGAATCCGATCTCGAGATCAGTGTCGAGAAAGGTGTCTTGACTGTGCGCGGCCGCAAAGGCGACGAAGCGGAGCGTAAGTTCCTGCATCGTGGCATCGCGAATCGAACGTTCGAGCGCAAGTTCACGCTGGCGGATTATGTCGAAGTCGTAGAGGCCGGTCTGAACAACGGTTTGTTGACGATCAGTCTGCGCAAGGAACTGCCGGAAGCAATGAAGCCGCGGACTATCGCGATTAATGGCGTAACCCCGACTGCGATCGAGGGCGAAAAAGCCGCTTAACGAGCGCGACAAAGTCGCTTTGAGATAGAGCCCCGGTGTCTTCGGACGCCGGGGCTTTTTGCACTGAGTTGCTAAAAATCATGCTACAGGCTGGTGCATTGCTGCGCCAGCGCTGCGTCCTGTGTCAGCACCGCGACGATGCCGCTCACGATCCAGGAATACGCTCGCGTCTCGCCATGTTCCATCCAATAGTCCAGATAAGCGTTGAGTAGTGTCTCGTTTGCGGGAATGGCGTAGTCGACCAGTATGTCCGGTGTGAATTGTCCTTGCGTTCGGTTCGACCATTCGCTCTCTATGAGCTTCGCCACCACAGGGTTTTCGATATCGAAGCTCGGACGAGTTTCATTGATTTCGCGTGGCAGATTCAGGAACTCGCGCGCGATGTTTTCAGTGATGCGATTGATCGGTCTCTCGAGTAGCACTTCGAAGTATTGGTTACAGGCGGCAACCCACGCTAAGTCACGTTCCGTGCGTCTACGACTGCACTCACGGAAGTGGCGTGACGGATTCAGCGTGCCAGCGGTGCGGAACGCAGCATCGACACGGGTGCGATCATCAAAGCCGGTCGCAGCATCGAGTCCGTAGAAAACAGCTCGCACCGTTTGCGGAAAGATCTCGCGTGTGTTGGGAGCGCTGCCAGCCTGTTGCATGGCAGAAAGCGCCTGCTCCTGTCGGCCGGCACTCGCGTAAATCCCGGCAGCGAGCGCCCAGGCCTCACTGTTGTCGGCATCGAGCGCTGTCAGTTGGCTAACCCAGGTGAGTCGTTCGCTACAGAGCTCGTTGTTGAACGGGCTATCGCAGGCAAGCAGCATGTGCTGGAGCGTCAACACATCGAGTTGTTGCTCGGTCTGAAGCTCCCTGATCACATTGAAAAATCGATAACGATCGCGTTTCAGTAACGCGAGCCGTGTTAGCTGTGACCGCGGGTCTACGGAGCCGCCGAGTGTCTCGTCAGCCGATTCCGACAATTTATCGAGCGTCTTGATATCGAGAGGGGTGTACTCCCTTTTGCCTGAAACGTAGTCGCAGGCCTCATAGGTGGCACCGACCAGTGCGGCCGCCTGATCGTAAGTGAACCCTTCCCAGTAGAGTCCCAGTGTTTCCAGGAACGTTTCGGTCAGATCTTGAGGATCGCCACCGTCATCTATTGCGAGCTGATCTGGGCTGTCGATTGTTATTTCGCCGGTGGGTTCGACAGCAGCGGCTTCAATGGTATTCGCCGAGTCTTCGACGGTGTCGTGGTCACTTAGCAACCATAAAACAGTACTGGCTAGCCCGATGGCGAGCGCGAAGATCAGCAGCAACTTCCTCACGTTTCCCATCCTCGTCAAAAGTGTTGCGGGTACTCGGCTTTCATTTTCGCAATGCAGTCTAACTCAGGGTTCGCCATCGCAAATTCGTGAATGGCGTTTGAAGCGTACAGGGCTGCAAGAGGATCGCCATACGTGTCCAGAAAGCGGAGATATGTGTCGAACAGGTAAGGGTCGGCCAGAGCGAGAAACTGGTAATCGTGTTCGATTGCCTCAAGGCGTTCCCAGTCTTTGCGATTGTCCGTTAGATGCTGCGCTTCGAGCGCCTCGACTGCCTGCTTATTTCCCTGTGCCTCGTGCACATATAACTGAATCAACCGACCATACTTTATGGGGCCAGGATCCTGAGACGAAACGTGTGCCCCGTAGTCAAGACAGGCGTTGGCCCATGCATCACTTCGTGATTGAGCCTGACACATAGAGGCTACCTCGAGCGCTTGCAAACGAACCCCTTGTGCGAGATGAATGGCTTTTTCGGAGCTTTCCGGGAATGATGTGACCTCTGCTGATGGCATTGCACGTAGCAATACTCTCGCGGTGTCTGAGAGGTGGTTGTTAAACGATTGCGATGACGCTGCCTTGTCCAGTGCCTCGAGCGCTCCTCCCAAATCGCCAGCACGGTGACGATTCAGTGCGATTTGCGACCAGACTTGGGTGTTGTCACCGTCTACCTCTGTTACTAGCTTGGTCAAATAGTCAAGATTACAGGCGGTCTCGCTTTGCGCTTGAGAGCAGAGCTGGAAGGCAGCGAAAACGAGCGTCGGATTTCTGGTGTCGCTCGAGACCGCCTTCTGCGCAATAGTGGCACGTCGATGCAGATTCGCCTCGACCTGTTCGGGTTGACCCGAGGTGGTGATTTGCAACGCCGCGTAGAGCAATATCTCTGGGTCAGAGGCGCGCTCCAACTCGTCGGCGACAGAATTTGTTCGAATTTGTTCATCGAATAGTGCTTCGCTCAGAGCCTTATCGAACTCATGCTGAGTAAGGGCGCGGTCGTCTTCTTCGGCTTGTTCGAGCTCCCATGCCTCAATTTCGGCGGTTAGGTGTCGGGTTAGGTTATGGCAAGCATTGACGAATGAGGGCCGTGAGATATCTCCGATGAAAGGTGCAGACGGTTGCTCTGACGGCGCAGAGTCGAGCAGTTCGGTGCCTTGAGAGATGCCAGGGACATAATCTTCAGATGCAAGACTAAGTGCTGCGGAGGAGGCAGCACCTTGGCGAGCTACGTGAAGCGTCGCAAGGCAAATGCTACCGATGATCAAAACACCCAGAAGAATCAGTCTGACTTTCATGATGACGCGAAAGACCCAATTCGTTGAGTTGAACCGCTGCCGGTCGAAAACGACCGACCGGCAGGGTAAGGGTGTGGTGGAGGCGGCCGGAATCGAACCGGCGTCCGCAAGCCCTCTGCTCTGAGCTCTACATGCTTATTTCGTCTTTATTCTCGCTACCGGCAACCCGACGAAAGGGGCGAACCGATAACCAGTCTGAAAATTTAGTTTAACTATCGAGTGTCAGACACACCCTCAAGCGGTCCTGTGATAATAACCCCTGGGACCGCACGCACAGGCACGAAGCGGGCAGAGGACAATCTACTGGTGTTTAGGCAGCGATTGCGTAGTTGTCGTCGTTTGCAACTATAAGTGTTACAGCTGGATTTACGAGGTGATCTGTTCCTCGGCATGCACCCAGAGGTTCGCGACCCACGTCGAAGCCATGTCGCCCCCGGAGACCGTAAATATGCGCCCGGATCGATGCGTTTTCAATGATGACGAGTCGATTTCGAGCATGTACGACGAAATTGGCGCCAAAACGGACACAATATCCTGCCGAAACGTGATAGCTTCAGCCGCGGGGGCGCAGGGGTAAAACAATATGAATGAAAGCGATTTTTCGCGTCGCCAGTTTTTGGGTGCCGGCTCCTCGGTCACCTTGGCAAAGCTACTAGGCTTGAGTGCGCCCGCGCTCACAGCCATCGTCGAAACCGCACATGCCAGTCAAGAGCGTGGCACGTTCGCAGCACTAAGTGCTGCAGATGCCGCCGATCTTGCGGCGGTTGCGAGCAGAATCCTTCCGTCGGATGACACGCCCGGGGCCGAAGAGGCCGGTGTGATTTATTTCATGGATGCGGCGTTGTCGCGTGAAATGGCGGGCCAGAAAGCGATGATTGTTGAAGGCATCGCGGGGCTCAACGAATCCATTGAAGGAGAGGGGCGGTTCGCTGACCTGGCTGAGGATGCGCAGGACGCGATGCTCGCCGAAATCGAACAATCGCCGTTCTTCAACTTCGCCTGGACAATGACGATGTTCGGTATGTTCTCGATTCCCTCCTACGGCGGGAACAAAAACTACGTCGGTTGGAAGCTCTTGAATTTCGAAGGTCTGCAGGCGGCCTGGCAACACCCGTTCGGCTACTATGACCGCGCGATCAATGGGGAGGACTTGGCATGAGTGTTGAGCAACCCCGTTACAAGTTGAGCGAAGAAGTCGATTTCGCGATTGTCGGGTCGGGTTCGGCTGGCGGCATTCTTGCAAAAGAACTCTCGACGGCTGGCTTCAGCGTCGTGGTCTTTGAGCAAGGTCCGTATCGCAAATCCTATGAGTTCACCGATGACGAGCTCGGCGTGCTCTTCTACGGAGAGCTGCAGGGCGGTGGCAGTCGCAATAATGGTCAAACGTTTCGCGCCGACGAAGGCGACGTCGCGACCGTCTCACAACGCCAACCGGCGGACTACGCGCAAACCGTAGGTGGCAGCTCGGTTCACTTTACGGGCAACTTCTGGCGCTTCCGTGAAATCGATTTTGTGGAACGTAGTGCGCTCGGCGAAATTTCCGGCACTAACTTTGCTGACTGGCCCATCACCTACGACGAGCTCGAGCCTTACTACACCAAAGTTGATTGGGAGATCGGGATCTCCGGCGAGCCAGGACCCAATGATGCGCCTCGCTCCAAACCGTTTCCGTTGCCGCCGATTCCTTGCTCAGGATCCGGCGTACTTATGGAGAAGGGTGCGAAGAAGCTTGGGCTTACGGCACAAGTGGAGCCGCATGCGATCCTGTCCAAGCCGTTCAACGGTCGTATGCCCTGTATGCATTGTGGATATTGCATGTGGTATGGCTGCAAGCACGGCGCCAAGTCGTCCACGTTGGTCTCTATGATTCCGTTGGCCGAGGCATCCGGAAACTGCGAGATTCGGGCTGAGAGCGCTGTGTTCCGTGTTGAGACGAATTCGGCCGGGCGCGCGACAGGCGTGCGCTACTTCGATCCTGATGGCAATGAGCGCATGCAGAAGGCGAAGGCTGTGATTCTCTCCGCGAATGGCGCGGAGACGCCGCGTTTGTTGTTCATGTCTGCGAACGAACGCCACCCGGATGGTCTGGCCAACTCCAGTGGTTTCGTGGGTCGCAACCTGATGTTCAACGCGCATGCGGCGGTTAACGGCGTCTACGAGCATCCTCTGAATGATTACAAAGGCGTTCAGGTCTCGCGTATCATCCATGACTTCTACGAGTCTGATCCGAAGCGCGGCTTCTACGGCGGTGGCGGGCTGGATGCACGCTCGCTGTTTTCTGCGACGCCGATATTTTTTGCGTTTGCAGGTATGCCGCCAGAAGGCCCGCGTTGGGGCAAAGCCTTCAAGGACGAGATGGCGCACAACTTCACTCGCCAGATGTCGATCGTGGCGTCAACGACCTCGTTGCCGCTCGATCGCAACAACATCACGCTGGATCCCGAGTCCAAGGATCGTTGGGGTCGACCCGCGCTACGCATGACGTATCGCGACCATGAAGACGATCTCGCGATGGCCAAGTTCCTGCAGGATCGCGCCTACGAGTTACATGATGCCGCTGGGGCGGAAAAGTTCTGGCGTTTGCCGATTGAACCGTCGACGGGAAGTGCGCATTTGTTGGGTACCTGTCGCATGGGCAACGATCCTGAGACGTCGGTCGTCGATGCGTCGCATCGTTCGCACGAAATCTCCAACCTGTTTATTTGCGACGGTAGTAGCTTCGTGACTTCGGGTCGTGGTCAGCCAACGATGACCATCATGGCGCTCGCATTCCGCGCGGCCGAGCTGATCGGAAAAGCAGCAAAGGCGAATGAGATTTGAACATGCCGAAAGGGGGCACATTCATGAGCATGAGAAACCTGGTGTTGACCGCGACGTTGGTCGGCTTGTCCGGATGCGTTGTATCGGTTGATTCTGACTTTGATGATGATGAAGCCGCAATGCCATCAACGGTCCAATATCTGCAGGCTCCGGGCACGGAAGGCATGGACCTGCCTTTCTCGGCAGCGGTTCGTTCGGGCGAGACACTGTACCTGTCAGGGATGCTCGGTATCCCGCCAGGGACACGACAGTTGGTAGAGGGCGGGATTCAGCCAGAAACCCGCCAGACGATGATGAATATTTCTCAACGTCTGGAGGACTTCGGTTACTCGATGGACGACGTCGTTAAGTGCACGGTGTTCCTTGCCGACATGGCAGAGTGGGGTGCAATGAACGAGGTTTACAAGACGTTCTTCCGCAACCCGCCAGCACGCAGCGCCGTGGGCGTTAGCGGTATCGCATTGAACGGTCGAGTTGAAATCGAGTGCATTGCCCACGCGGGCTAGCTGTCGACAAGGCCAATCGGGCCCGACTTAGCCGCCGTGCTTCAGAATGCGTTGCTTCTGTCGGGCCCAGTCTTTCTCTTTGGCGTCGGCACGTTTGTCGTGCAGCTTCTTGCCTTTGGCGTAGCCGATCGTGACTTTTACGTTGCCGGCCTTCCAGTGCAGGTCGAGCGGAACGATCGTGTAGCCTTTGCGGTCAACCGCACCGACTAAACGATCGAGTTGCTCTCGGTGTAGTAACAACTTGCGGCTGCGAGTCGGTTCCGGGCGCACGTGGCTGGAGGCCGAGAGCAGCGGCATGATCTGGGCATTGAACAGCCACGCCTCACCCTCGCGCAGTTGCACGTGGCTCTCGGCGATCTGTCCCTTGCCCGCACGCAACGCTTTGACTTCCCAACCGTGCAATACGATGCCGGCTTCGAGGGTCTCCTCGATAGTGTAGTCGTGGCGTGCCTTGCGGTTCAGGGCAATCACGTTTTCAGGTGTCTTGCGTTTCTGCTTGGCCATGGCCTTGCGCCGAACCGGGTGAAAAAGGGCGCCAAGGATACCGGATGCGCTGGGCCTTGGCATGGCTATTGTGTTGTGTGGTCGGACGTATTGGCGCAAAATCGCCGAAAAAAATATGACCTGAGGGGGTTTCCGTGGTTCCTAATTCAGCAAACCGGTCGTCGCTACACGGCCAGTGGTCGTCTCGACTGGCGTTTATTCTTGCCGTAACAGGCTCCGCCGTTGGGCTTGGGAACATCTGGAAGTTTCCCTACGTCGCCGGCGAATACGGCGGCGGTGCCTTCGTCCTGGTGTATTTACTGTGCTGCTTCGTAATCGGGCTGCCGGTCATGATGAGCGAGATCATCATCGGTCGTCGAGGCCGTCGCAACCCGATCGAAACGATGTCGTTGCTCGGCGAAGAGGAGGGCTCAACCAGTGCGTGGGGCTGGGTGGGCGGCATGGGTGTGCTCGCCGGGGTCTTGATTCTCTCCTATTACAGCGTGATCGCGGGTTGGTCTCTCGACTACGTTATCCAGTCGCTCTCCGGTGCGTTTCACCAACAGGACGCGGCGGGTGTAGAGGCGGTTTTCTCCGGGTTGACTGGAAGCTGGTCACGAGTGCTTTTGTGGCATACCGTTTTCATGATCATCAGCATCACACTCGTAGCTCGCGGCGTCGAGAAAGGGCTTGAGAGTGCGGTCAAGTTCATGGTCCCGGGGTTGCTCACGCTCATGCTGGTGCTATTCGTTTACGCGATGACGACCGGACACTTCATTCAAGGCGTGAAGTTTCTGTTCACGCCCGATTTTTCCAAGATCAATATCGACGCAGTATTGGTGGCGTTAGGGCAAGCATTTTTCAGTCTTTCGATTGGTATGGGCGCCATCATGGCTTACGGCGCCTATCTGCCTGAGGAGACCTCGATTGGGAATGCATCGGTGACAGTTGTGATCGCAGACACCTTTATTGCGATGCTGTCAGCGCTCGTGATTTTCCCGATTGTCTTTGCCAATGGTTTGAACCCGGGTGCCGGCCCGGGTCTCGTGTTTCAGACGTTGCCGCTAGCGTTTGGTGGTATGACTGGCGGCACGTTGTTTGGAACCTTGTTTTTCGTGCTCTTGAGTTTTGCCGCGCTGACGTCTGCCATCGGACTGATGGAGCCTGCCGTGGCTTGGTCCGTCGAACGCTTTGGCTTGACGCGTCGCTCTGCAGCGTCGCTGGTCGGTGTGGTGATTTGGCTGGTGGGCGTTCTGTCTGTGCTGTCATTCAATGTGCTCTCCGATGTCAATGTTGGGCGAGGCACGCCATTCGATAACATCGATTTCCTGACAAGCAACATCATGCTGCCGTTAGGTGGTGTTCTGATTACGGTATTTGCCGGCTGGGTGATGTGCGCTAACTCGACGTCATCGGAACTGGGTACTACGGGCGCCGCGTTCAAACTTTGGCGATTCCTCGCGCGCTTTGTGGCGCCCGTTGGCGTGCTGCTGGTCTTGATCAATGGCACCGGGCTCTGGGATTTGATCGCACAGCGATTCGCTTGATGCGACACGCAAGCCGACAAGCGCTGGTTCCTTATTCGGCGCAGCAGATGTACGACCTCGTTGATGCGATAGAGACGTATCCCGAATTCCTGCCGTGGTGTACTTCAGCGGTTGTGCATGAACGGGAGAACAACTCGGTGCGTGCGACGCTGGAGCTAACCAAGGGCGGTATGACCAAGGAGTTCACCACGCGCAATGTGGGTACGCCTGGCGAGCGCATGGAAATGCACTTGGTCGACGGCCCGTTCAGCCACCTGGAAGGTGTGTGGAGCTTCAAGCCGCTAGGCGATGCTGGGTGTCGTGTGGCACTCGACATCGAGTTCGAGTTTTCGTCGCCGATGCTCGGCGTCATGCTAGGCGGTTTTTTTGAGAAGACCTGCAACGAACTGGTCGATGCATTCACGCGAAGGGCTGAACAGGTCTACGGCTAGTGGACAGCCTCGCAGACAAGCAGATCAGTGTAGAGGTGGCGCTCGCGACACCTGAGCAGCAGGTTGTCATAGCCGTGACCGTTCCAAAAGGCAGCAGTGCTGAGGACGCCGTTCAGCACTCCGATATCGGCACCAAGTTTCCTGAACTCAGTCTCGGCGATCTTAAACTCGGGATTTGGGGAGAAGTGGTTGAACGCGAGTACACGTTGAAAAGCGGAGATCGTGTGGAACTTTATCGACCGCTTCAGATCGATCCGCGACGCGCACGCCGAGAGCTGGCCGCCGTCGGTGCGACCATGGTGTCGCGGCAAGAGGAGACCTGATTAGCTGCTCGAATCAGATTCAGGTTCCAATGGCTCCAGGGGTGGCGGATCGTCACGAATGATTCGCGACACTTTGCCGTCTTCGAAGTAAACCGTCAGGAATTTTCGCGTTTGAGGGTCTTTGCGCCCCACACGGCTCATGAACACGTAATCCCAGCGATCGTCACTGAACGGGTCGTCCACCAGAGGGGAGCCGAGCAGAAAGCGAACCTGGCTCGGCGTCATGCCGACTTCTACCCGATCGACATCCTCCAATTCAGCGATATTGCCCTGCTGGAGCGCCAGTCTGTATACGCACCCGGAGCACATGGCGAGCGCAAGTACAATGCAAACATTTCTCATTGGTAACTTGATTCCAGTGTTGTCACGAGCGTCCCTGATGGGGATCGCGGCATCTATCGGGACATGATACCTTACCGCTCTAACGAATCGCGATGAGACGCGCATGTCCGGTAAAGTCCAATCCAGTGATCTCCGCCGCGTTGGCCTGAAGGTCACGCTTCCCAGATTAAAGATTCTCGAAATACTCGAGAGTTCCAGTGCACGTCACTTGAGCGCTGAGGACATCTATCGGGAACTGTTGGATTCTGGCGAAGATATTGGACTCGCAACGGTCTACCGCGTCCTGACCCAGTTCGAGACAGCTGGCCTTGTATCACGGCAGAACTTCACCGACGCGCATTCGGTTTTCGAACTCGATGACGGGAGCCACCATGACCATATGGTGGATATCGATTCAGGCGAGGTGATCGAGTTCGTGAGCGACGAGATCGAAAAACTTCAGCACGAAGTGGCGGAGGCGCATGGCTATGATCTGCATGATCACAGTTTGGTGCTCTACGTCAAAAAGAAGCAGAAGTAGTCCCTAGCTAGCGGCGGTTTGAAGCATTTCTCGGGCATGATCACGGGTCGTGCCGGTGATTTCGACCCCACCGAGCATCCTCGCTATCTCCTCGACGCGTTCGTCCAGCGATAACGGAATAATCTTGGTTTTCGTGGATTTCCCGTCGGTCATTTTGCTTACGCGCAAGTGGTGATGTGCCTGGCCGGCGACCTGCGGCAGGTGCGTCACGGCGAGCACCTGACACGCGCTTGCGAGCCCGCGCATTTTCTTGCCGACTACCTCGGCGACACCACCGCCAACCCCGCTGTCGACTTCATCAAAAATCATGCTACCGACGCCCTTGCGTTGGCCGGCTGCAACTTGAATCGCAAGTGAGATTCGAGACAGCTCGCCCCCGCTGGCCACTTTGGCGATCGGTTGCGGAGGTTGTCCCGGATTTGCTGCCACCTCAAACCGCACCTGATCCATGCCGTATTGACGCGGTGCGGCATCAATCGGGGATTCAATGACCACCCGAAAACGACCACCCTGCATGCCTAACGCCTGCATGTCGGTTGTGACTTCTTCGCCGAAGGTCTTTGCGGCTCGCTGGCGTGACTTCGATAACTGACTGGCCAGTTTCGCGTAATCGTCACTGGCTGCAGTCAACGCAGCCCGCAGTGACTCGATTTCGTTCTCGGCATTGTCGATCGTTGATAGTGCAGATCGCAGGTGCTCGGCTTGCTGGAATACCTGTTCAGGTTCTATCCGGTGTTTACGAGCCTGAGTGCGAATTTCGTCGCTTCGTTGCTCCACCTCGGTCAAGCGAGCAGGATCAGCCTCTGCCGACGACAGGAATCGCTGCAGCAGTCCACCCGCTTCACCAATATTGGCTTCTGCAGCGTTGAGCAGCTCAGCAGCTTCGCCGAGTTCGGGCGCCAGCTCCGCGAGACCCTCAACGGCCTTTGACGCCGCTGCGAGCAGCGAGAGTGCATTGGTCGGTTCGCCGTCATATAGCGCTTCGAGCGCGCTTTGTCCGCGCTCAGCGATCGAAGTGGCATTGGCGAGTTTCAAGCGCTCTGTCTCGAGAGTCTCAAACTCACCTTCTGCGATCCCTAATGCATCCAGCTCGGCCAATTGGAAACGCAGAAACTCGGCTCGATCCGCATCTTCAGTGGATGCGTTCTCCACCTCTTCCAGAGCGTCTTTTGCCTCGCGCCACCGCTGCCATGCTGTCTCGACTCTTGCGAGCAGCTTGTCGTAATCGCCACGCGCGTCCAGCAAGTCTCTTTGCACCTCACTTCGCGTCAGTGATTGGTGCTCGTGCTGGCCATGGATGTTGACAAGTAAGGCACCCAGCTCGCGCAGGCTCTGCATTGTCGCGGGATTACCGTTGATAAAGCCTCGGGCCCGTCCATCCTCGGCGATTACGCGGCGCAAATGGCATTCACCGCCTGCGTCCAGTGCACGTGCTTCCAACCAGGCTTGAGCTGACTCGCCAGGCTCGAAGCTGGCAGCGATTTCAGCTCTCGACTGACCAGCGCGGATCACATCGGTGGTCGCACGTTCGCCCAGTACGAGACCGAGTGCGTCGATCAGTATCGATTTACCCGCCCCGGTTTCGCCGGTCATCACATTCATGCCAGTAGAAAACTCGACCTCGACCGATTCGATAATCGCAAAGTTGCGTACATGCATCATGCACAGCATGTCAGTCTCCGTCCCGTTCCCGGCGTCGACGAGAATCCGCACCCCAGTTGAGTTTGGAGCGCAACAGCTCGGCGTGATCGTAGCCTGGTGGGTGGAGTAGTCGGAGCTGCTGATCCGCACGTCGCACGATCAGTGAATCGTTATCTTGTAGTTCGCCCAGCAGTTGGCCATCGACACTGATCTCGGCCGTGGTTTGATAGCGCTCAGTGCGCCGCACGCTGATTTCGACCGAGGCGGGCAGTACGATCGGTCGGTCGCTGAGTGTGTGTGGGCACACCGGGACAAGGGCAATTGCTTCGATCCCTGGCTGGAGAATCGGCCCACCGCAAGACAGCGCGTAGGCGGTAGACCCGGTGGGTGTCGCAAGGATCAGGCCGTCGCCTGCATGATCGTTGAGAAAACGCCCATCCACGCGAGTCTCGAAATCGATCATTCGCCCGGTATCGCGTCTGCCAACCACAACGTCGTTAACCGCGAGTGCTTTGGCGATTTTGTGGCCGTTGCGAAACACCTCGGCTTCGAGCAACAAGCGCGATTCCTCAATCGCCTCGTTGGCTAGAACTGCGGCGAGAGAGCGACTCATTTCGTCAGGAGAAATATCGGTGAGAAAGCCAAGGCGCCCGAGATTAATGCCGAGCACGGGAATCTCGTACCCGATCGCGATTCGAGCGGCGTAGAGCAGTGTGCCGTCGCCGCCGATGGCAATGAACAAATCGGCACGATCGACCAGCGAGGCGCGGGGTACCACCTCCGCGGCTACGCCTGCGATCGGCTCACCCAACAGTGGATCGACGCCGGCGTCTTTCAGGAAATCGGCAACCTGACGTGCCTGCTCCTGAACGCGAGGGTCTTTAGGTTGTCCGAAAAGCGCTGCGGTCTTGATCATAAGTCCATAGTGTGACGGGTAGTCCAACGTCCAGCAACGCTGGTTTATGGTCTGGTTGACGCTTTCCTGTGCCGCGGTAAGCTTGCGAGGAGAATCATGCGGAGAAGCTCTGGCATTGGCGCGAAAGTCTGAACAAGCAGAACTGTCACCCCGGGCCCAGAAGCTGCTTCGGGTTCTGATCGAGCGTTACGTAAAGGAGGGGACCCCGGTCGGCTCTCGCACGCTCGCTCGCGATGGCGGTCTCGAACTCAGCCCGGCGACCATACGCAACGTCATGGCCGACCTTGAGGCGCTTGGGCTTGTCGCCGCGCCCCACACATCAGCTGGTCGGGTTCCGACACCCTTGGGATACCGGGTGTTCGTGGACAGTCTGATGCGTGTTCGACCGCTGACAACACGTGCTGTGCGCGAGCTTGAGACGCAATTGGCTAGCGAGAGTGGCGATACCGCATCACTTGTCTCCTCGGCGTCCAGCCTACTGTCACAGTTCACGCAGATGGCGGGCGTCGTGACCGTTCCTCGCGCCGAAAGGGTTACGCTTCGTCAGATCGAGTTCCTGCCACTCGGCGATCAGCGCGTGTTGGCGATATTGGTCATCAATGCGGCCGAGGTGCAGAACCGTATTCTCCAGACTTCACGGGAATACACGCGAGACGAACTCACGCGCGCAGCCAACTTCATCAACTCAAAGTGCGCCGGGATGGAGCTCTCGGCCATCCGCGGTGTGATCGTGGAGGAGCTGGAGCGCGCACGCGCATCGATGAACCAGGCGATGATCGATGTGGTGAGCATCGCCCAAACGGCACTCGATGCGGAGAAGCCCGCCGAGGCCGAGTACATCATGGCCGGTGAGACCAACCTGATGGGTTTCTCGGAGTTGTCCGACGTTGAGAAGCTGAGGCGGCTTTTTGATGCGTTCAACCAGAAACGCGATCTACTGGATTTGCTCGATCGCAGCATCGAGGCGAGCGGCGTCCAGATTTTCATCGGTGAGGAATCCGGCTATCAGATTCTCGACGATTGCAGTGTGGTAGCTTCGCCGTATGCGATCGATGATGAGGTGGTCGGCGTGCTGGGCGTGATCGGACCGACGCGTATGGCCTACGACCGAGTGATTCCGGTGGTCGATATTACAGCGAAGTTGCTCTCCACCATCTTGAATTCGAGAAACGAGCCCCAATAAGCCCTCCAGACGCAAGAATGACGCCCCATACGGGGTTTCGAACTGGAGATACGGGCATGACAGATACCGCGAATCAGGCGGAGCCTAACGACAATGAAACGCCACATTCATCGGAAACCGATGACCATGTGGAAATCTCTGAAGAGGCACTGGAAGCGGAGCAGGCGGAGGCAGCGGATCCAGTCGCCGCGCTCGAAGCCAAAGCTCAGGAGAATTGGGACAAATACGTCCGGGCGGTTGCTGAGCTGGATAACGTTCGCAAACGCGCGCAGCGTGACGTCGAGCAGGCCCACAAGTTCGGCAACGAGCGACTACTAGGCGAGCTGCTCGCTGTGTCGGACAGCCTCGAGGCCGGAATTGCGGCGGGCGACCAGGCGAGCGCGGAAGCGTTGCTTGAGGGCAGCACCGCCACCCTGAAGTTGCTGATGACAACGCTCGAGAAATTCGGGGTCACAGTGATTGACCCGGCCGGCGCGCCCTTCGACCCGCAAGAGCACGAGGCGATGACGATGGTGCCAAGCCCGGATGCGGAGCCTGGATCGGTGATCGATGTCATCCAGAAGGGCTACAGCCTGAACGGTCGCCTCATCCGCGCAGCTCGCGTTGTGGTGGCCGCCGAGGCGTCTTGAAAGTCGGGTGTTTCCCCCCATTTATCTACCAACTTGAAAAAATGATCGCTGGCCGGAGCGCCGGCTTTTGACTGATGAGGGATTTTCCATGGGTAAAGTGATCGGTATCGACCTCGGGACCACCAACTCCTGCGTGGCGGTCATGGAAGGCGACAGCGCACGCGTTATCGAGAACAGTGAGGGCGACCGCACAACGCCTTCGATCGTCGCGTTCACCAAAGACAACGAAGTGCTGGTTGGGCAGTCTGCGAAACGGCAGGCGGTGACCAATCCGACGAATACGCTGTTCGCGGTCAAGCGCTTGATCGGGCGTCGTTTCGAAGATGACGTGGTTCAGAGAGACATTGGCATGGTGCCGTACACGATCGCCAAGGCGGACAATGGTGACGCCTGGGTCGAGGTGGACGGCAAGAAAATGGCGCCGCCCGAGATTTCGGCGCGTGTGCTGATGAAAATGAAGAAAACCGCTGAAGACTATCTCGGTGAAGAAGTCACCGAGGCCGTCATCACTGTGCCGGCTTACTTCAACGATTCTCAGCGCCAGGCGACAAAAGACGCTGGCAAAATCGCGGGCCTCGAAGTCCGACGAATCATCAATGAACCGACGGCAGCAGCGCTCGCTTACGGCATGGACAAGAAGCGCGGTGATCGCACGATCGCCGTTTATGATCTCGGTGGCGGCACCTTCGACGTGTCCATCATTGAGATTGCCGAAGTCGATGGTGAACACCAGTTCGAAGTGCTCGCGACCAACGGTGATACGTTCCTCGGCGGGGAAGACTTTGACCTGAAGCTAATCGATTACCTCGCCAGCGAATTCGAAAAAGAATCGGGTATGGACCTGCGCAACGAAGCGCTGGCTATGCAGCGGCTGAAGGAAGCGGCGGAGAAGGCCAAGATCGAGCTCTCCTCACAGCAGCAGACCGAAGTCAATCTGCCCTACATCACGGCGGACGCCAGCGGGCCTAAGCACCTCAACATCAAGGTGACGCGTGCGAAGCTCGAGTCACTGGTTGGTGACTTGATCTCGCGTACGATCGAGCCTTGCAAGATTGCGTTGAAAGATGCGGGACTCAAGGTGTCTGATGTCCATGACGTGATTCTTGTTGGTGGTCAGACGCGCATGCCGAAGGTGGCCGAAGAGGTGCAGAACTTCTTTGGTAAAGAGCCACGTCGCGACGTGAATCCCGACGAAGCGGTTGCGATAGGTGCCGCGATCCAGGGTGGCGTGCTGTCTGGTGACGTGAAGGACGTGCTGCTGCTCGACGTGACGCCTTTGTCGCTCGGTATCGAGACCATGGGCGGCGTGATGACCAAGCTCATCGACAAGAACACAACGATTCCGGCAAACGCGGAGCAGGTGTTCTCTACGGCGGATGATAACCAGACCGCAGTAACGATCCACGTATTGCAAGGTGAGCGTGAGCGCGCTGGCGATAACAAGTCACTCGGCAAGTTCGATTTGGCCGATATCCCGCCGGCACCGCGCGGTATGCCGCAAATCGAGGTGACGTTCGACATCGACGCCAACGGCATCCTTAACGTGTCCGCCAAGGACAAAGCGACCGGCAAGAGCCAGAACATCGTGATCAAGGCCTCAAGCGGTCTGTCCGATGAAGAAATCGACAACATGGTTCGGGATGCTGAGGCGCACGCCGAGGAAGACCGTAAGTTCCGTGAATTGGTGGACGTGCGCAATCAAGCAGACGGCCTGATCCACGCAACCGAGAAATCGCTCGAAGACCTGGGTGACAAAGTTGAAGCTCAGGAACGTGCGACGATCGAATCGGCGATTAACGATCTAAAAGGCGTAGTGTCTGGTGAGGACCAAGCGGCGATCGAAGCCAAGACCAAAGCCTTGGCAGAGGCGTCTGCTGCTATGGCCCAGAAGGCCTACGAACAGGCCGAGGCGACCGGCGATGATGGCGGTGCGTCGGCGTCAGCCGACGACGACGTCGTCGATGCCGAGTTTGAGGAAGTGTCGGACGACGATAAAAAATCAGCCTGATAATCGGGTGATCGAAACCGGGCCGGACAGGGTGCACAACCCCTGTCCGGCCTGTCGGCGAATACAGAGGACCGCATGGCGAAACGTGACTACTACGAGGTGCTTGGCGTTGAGAAAAGCGCCGATGAGGCGACGCTGAAAAAAGCGTACCGTCGTCTCGCCATGAAGCACCACCCGGATCGAAACCCGGATGATTCGGAGGCCGAAGCGCGATTTAAGGAAGCTAAGGAAGCCTATGAAGTGCTCTCCGATAGCCAAAAACGCGCGGCTTACGATCAGTTCGGTCATGACGGCGTTAGCAACAGCGCGTCCGGTGGCCCGGGGTTCGGGGGCGGTGCGTCGTTTAGTGATGTTTTCGGCGACGTGTTCGGCGATATCTTCGGCGCTGCAGGTCGTCGTGGAGGCGGCGGGGGGCGTCAGGCCTATCGTGGTGCGGACCTTCGGTATGAGCTGGAAATGACACTGGAACAAGCGGTGCGCGGAGAGTCTCGTACGCTAGAGATTCCGACACTGGTGGTTTGTGATACCTGCGATGGCAGTGGCGCCGCACCGGGCACAAAGCCGGAAACCTGCACTACCTGCGGCGGTGCGGGGCAGGTTCGCATGACGCAGGGCTTTTTCTCTGTGCAACAAACCTGCCCGGCGTGCCATGGTGAAGGCACTATCATCAAGGATCCGTGCCCTGCATGTGATGGACGCGGGCGCCAACGCAAGACCCGTACCTTGCAGGTCAAGATTCCCGCAGGCGTTGATTCAGGCGACCGAATTCGACTGACGGGCGAGGGCGAGGCCGGGCGCAATGGCGGCCCCTCCGGCGATCTCTATGTCGAAGTGCGATTGGCCCAGCATGAGGTTTTTGAGCGCGATGGGCCGGATCTGCACTGCGACGTGCCGTTGAGTTTTGTCACCGCTGCGCTGGGTGGCTCGGTCACCGTGCCCACGTTGGATGGCGAGGTCACGCTCAAGGTGCCCCCGGGCACGCAGACAGGCAAAGTATTCAGACTGCGCGGCAAAGGCGTGCCGACGGTTCGTATCCAGGAACCGGGAGACTTGTATTGCAAAGTGATGCTGGAAACGCCGGTTAATCTCACGGCAGACCAGAAAGAGCTGCTGCGAAAGTTTGATAGTGCTGTCGATCTCGGTGGTGATCGCCACAATCCCCGCACGCAATCGTGGACCGATAACGTGAAGCGATTTTTCGACAACATCGGCTCGTGAGCGCACACGACCGTAGACCGTTGCGAATTGCATTGCTCGGTGCCACCGGCAGGATGGGGCAACAAATCGATGCGCTTGCTGCGCAGGCCCACGACTTGGCAGTGGTCACGCGCTGGAGTCGCGGTTCGGACCTGGTCAATGCATTGCAAGATATCGACCTGGCGATAGATTTCACGCAGGCCGAAGCCACCCAGGACTTGGTCGAAGGAATCTCCAAGACCGACTGCGCCTTGGTTACCGGCACAACCGGCCGCGATAGCCAACAGGTCAAGGCAATCGAAAAACTCGCGGACTCTCGCCCGGTGTTCGCGGCAAGCAATATGAGTGTCGCCGTAAATTTGTTGCATACGCTTGTAGAGCGTGCTGCAGCTGCGCTCCCGGGTTTCGATATCGAGGTTGCTGAGACGCATCATTCAGGAAAGGTCGATGCGCCCTCCGGGACGGCACTGACGCTCGGCTACGCTGCGGCGAGCGCCAGGGGTATGGAGGGCTGGAAGCCAGAGATTCGGGGAGCAGGCCAGCGCAACCCGGGTGAGATCGGATTCAGCGTGCAACGCGGCGGCAATGTGATTGGAGAGCACTCCGTGTCGTTCTTCGGTGAGCGAGAACGCCTGACGTTGTCGCACCGGGCTGAAGATCGGCAGCTGTTTGCCGCAGGGGCTTTGGACGCAGCCCGATGGTTGATGGATCAACCAGTCGGTCTCTACGGAATGCAGGATCTGGTCGCATCGCTCGCTTGAGCCTTTCTTTGCGCGCCCCGCTACCGTACAATCTTCGCTCAGCAGGCGATCTGCTGACCACAAGCGGAAGCGTCGCGATCAGTACTCTCGATTGATCAGCTGACCTTCCGCTTTTGTGTGTCTGCCTTTCGCGGTATTCGAAGAGGTAGCAATGGTTAAACCGGCAATTCTCGCCCTGGCGGACGGCACAGTGTTCCGCGGGCTTTCGTGTGGGGCTGATGGCGAAGCTATCGGGGAAGTCGTTTTCAATACGGCCATGACCGGTTATCAGGAGATTCTTACCGATCCCTCCTACTGCCAACAGATTGTCACGTTGACCTATCCACACATCGGCAATACCGGTACCAACAGCGATGACTTTGAGTCTTCGAAAGTGCACGCAACCGGTCTTGTGATTCGAGACCGTTCGATTGTGACCTCGAGCTGGCGATCAGAAGCGAACCTCGCCGATTTTTTGCGGCGCGCCAACGTCGTGGCAATAAGCGATCTGGATACACGTGCGCTGACACGCCATATCCGTGAGCACGGCGCTCAGCAGGGTTGCATTGCAACCGCCGAAGATGGTGTCGCAGCGTCGGCGCTTGCGAAGGCAACGGTTGAAAAGGCCAAGTCAGCGCCGGGCCTCGCGGGAACTGACCTCGCAAAGGTCGTGACGACCGATAGCAGCTATCAATGGGCGCAGGGCGAGTCGTGGAATAACCCGGAACCTGTCGTAACCCGACGGATAGCGCCATTGCACGTTGTTGCCTACGACTTTGGCATCAAGCGCAACATTCTGCGCCTTCTGGTCGAGCATGACTGTCGTGTCACTGTGGTGCCAGCGAAGACGAGTGCTGACGAGGTGCTCGATCTGCATCCGGATGGGGTGTTCTTGTCAAACGGTCCTGGTGACCCCGAGCCTTGCGATTACGCGATCGAAGCCATTGGGAAATTGCTTGAGACCGGAATTCCGATGTTTGGTATTTGTCTGGGCCATCAGCTGCTGGCATTGGCGCTTGGGGCGAAGACCGAAAAAATGAAGTTCGGACATCATGGCGCCAACCATCCGGTCCAGGACCTGGAGTCCGGACGCGTGCTGATCACGAGCCAAAACCACGGTTTCGCAGTTGCCGAGGACAGCTTGCCCGACGGGGTAATCGCAACACATCGGTCATTGTTCGACGGCACTCTTCAGGGCATCGCGCATGAGCGCCTTCCGGTGTTTTCATTCCAGGGCCATCCAGAGGCCAGTCCTGGGCCGCAGGATGTTCGGCATCTGTTCCACCAGTTTTCGCTTGCGATGGCGCAGAGTATTCAGGAACGCGGCATGAGCGAATCGGGCGAGCGAGCCGCCGAATCGTGAGCCTCGCAAACACCATCTACAACAGGAGCCACGGTGCCTAAGAGAGAAGATATCAAGAGCATCATGATCATCGGCGCAGGACCGATCATCATCGGCCAGGCCTGCGAGTTTGACTACTCGGGTGCCCAGGCGTGCAAGGCACTACGCGAGGAGGGCTTTCGAGTCATCCTGATCAACTCGAACCCGGCGACGATCATGACGGATCCGGAGATGGCGGATGCGGTCTACATCGAACCGGTCCACTGGACTGCCGTCGCGAAGATTATCGAAAAAGAAAAGCCAGATGCACTGCTGCCGACTATGGGCGGCCAGACTGCGCTGAACTGTGCGCTCGATCTCGTGCGCGAGGGCGTGCTTGAGGCAAATGGCGTCGAGCTAATCGGTGCATCCCAGGAGGCTATTGATACCGCTGAGGATCGCGAGAAATTCAAGAAAGCGATGGATGAGATCGGCCTTGAATCTCCGCGAGCGGCAGTGGCGCACACTCTGGATCAGGCCTTTGAGATTCAGAAAGACGTGGGTTATCCGGCGATCATTCGACCTTCTTTCACAATGGGCGGCACCGGTGGCGGCATCGCGTACAACAAAGAAGAGTTCGAGGAGATCGTTAGCAATGGTCTGGACCTGTCGCCAACGACCGAGGTCTTGATCGAAGAATCCATCATCGGCTGGAAAGAGTTCGAGATGGAGGTGGTTCGCGATAGAGCAGATAACTGCATCATCATCTGTTCGATTGAAAATGTTGATGCCATGGGTGTGCATACTGGTGACTCCATCACCGTGGCACCCGCACAGACTTTGACGGATCGCGAGTATCAGGTGATGCGAAACGCCTCGCTGGCAGTACTCCGACGTATCGGGGTGGAAACCGGTGGATCGAATGTGCAGTTCGCCGTCGATCCGCGCGACGGTCGCATGGTGGTCATCGAGATGAATCCGCGCGTTTCGCGGTCATCCGCGCTCGCTTCGAAAGCGACCGGATTCCCCATTGCCAAAGTCGCTGCAAAACTGGCCGTCGGCTACACGCTCGATGAGCTACGCAATGACATCACAGGCGGTAGGACGCCGGCCTCGTTTGAGCCGACCATCGACTACGTTGTCACCAAAATGCCGCGGTTCACTTTCGAGAAATTCCCCGGGGCAGATGCACGTTTGACAACCTCGATGAAATCGGTCGGTGAGGTGATGTCGATCGGACGAACGTTCCAGGAATCGATCCAGAAAGCGCTGCGCGGACTTGAGACAGGTCTCGATGGATTCGACCGGCAGTTGCCCAAGGGGCTAAGTGAAGAGACCTGCCGCGAGATGGTTGAGAACGAAGTACGCTCTCCAAGTGCAAGTCGATTGTTATGGGTCGCAGAGGCGTTTCGACTCGGCTTTAGTATCGATCACGTGCACCAGTTGTCGGGTATCGACCCTTGGTTTCTCGGGCAAATTCTAGATTTGGTTCGTGTCGAAAGCGGTATTCGTGCACTCGGTGACAGCGTATTCCGCGCGGCGAATCTGCGTGAGCTCAAGCGACGGGGGTTCTCCGACGCCAGGATCGGTTATCTGAGTGGTCGCGAAGCGGCAGATGTTCGGGCAGCACGAGTGAAGAGCGGTGTGCAGCCGGTCTACAAGCGAGTCGATACCTGTGCCGCCGAGTTTGCGACTGACACGGCCTACATGTACTCCACCTATGAGCAGTACTGCGAGGCGGATGTGACGGACTCGCGCAAAATCATGATCCTCGGTGGTGGGCCTAACCGTATCGGACAAGGAATCGAGTTCGATTATTGTTGCGTTCACGCGTCTTTAGCGCTGCGTGAGGCGGGCTACGACACGATCATGGTGAACTGTAATCCCGAGACCGTCTCGACTGACTTTGATACTTCCGATCGGTTGTATTTCGAACCGCTGACGTTCGAAGACGTCATGAATATTGTGGATCTGGAAAAACCGGTCGGTGTGATTGTGCAATTTGGTGGTCAGACGCCGCTAAAACTGGCTGACGAATTGGCGGCGGCCGGTGCTCCAATTATCGGTACCACGGCAGACTCGATCGATCTTGCAGAAGATCGCGAGCGATTCCAGAAGATCATTGACGACCTTAAGTTGCTACAGCCGCCAAATGCGACGGCTCGTGACGAGAGTGAAGCATTGGCACAGGCGGGTGAGGTTGGCTACCCGTTAGTCGTGCGACCCTCCTACGTACTTGGTGGGCGCGCGATGGAAATCGTCTACAACGACGATGAGCTCAAAAGTTACATGCAACGTAGCGTGGACGTCACTGAAGGTGCGCCCGTCCTTTTGGACGGATTCCTCGATCAGGCGATCGAGGTCGATGTCGATATCGTTGCCGACGGCACGGACGTACTGGTCGGCGGCATCATGCAGCACATCGAGCAAGCGGGCGTGCATTCCGGCGATTCCGGATGTGTGTTACCGCCGGTCTCGCTGAGCGAGGAAGTGCAAGCTCAGCTTATTGAGCAAGTCACACAATTGGCGGACGCCCTTGATGTCGTGGGCCTGATGAACACGCAGTTTGCCATTCAGGGTGAGGACATTTATCTGCTCGAGGTGAACCCACGCGCGTCGAGGACTGTGCCTTTCGTCTCCAAGGCGACGGGCGTGCCACTGGCCAAAATCGCAGCCCGAGTCATGGCGGGTGAGACGCTCGCCGAACTCGGGTACACAACGCAGGTCACTCCGGCATTCTTCTCAGTGAAAGAGTCGGTATTCCCGTTCAAGAAGTTCCCGCATTCCGACCCGATCCTCGGGCCGGAGATGAAGTCAACCGGTGAAGTTATGGGTACCGGGCTGACGTTTGGAGAGGCGTACGCCAAGGCGCAACTCGCGTCCGGTGTCATTCTCCCAAGAGGCGGTACAGCGATTATCTCGGTCCGCGATAGAGACAAGGAAGATGTTGTCGAGCTTGCCCAAATGCTGATCGAACTCGGTTTTGATATTGTTGCGACGCAGGGCACTGCAAAAGCGCTGGCTGCTGCCGGGGTGGAATGTCGCCGCGCGAACAAAGTGAGTGAAGGCCGACCCCACTTGGTCGATATGATCAAGAACGGTGAGGTCGAGCTCATCATCAATACGACCGAGGGCAAGAAAGCGATTCGCGACTCACAGACGATTCGTGGCGAAGCGGTTGCCCGTGGCGTGACCTACTACACAACGCTGGCTGCAGCTCGGGCAACGTGCGATGCCATGCAGCATATCGCGGACGATGCGGTGAATTGCTTGCAGGATTTGCACGCTACTCAGGCGGCCTGAGTACAGCCCTGAAGTTGTACTTCTGACAGAGTGAGATAATGAATAAGGTACCTTTGACGGCGCGTGGCGCGGAACAACTGAAGTCTGAGCTCAAGCATCTGAAGAGCGTGGAGAGACCGCGCATCATTCAGGCGATTGCTGAAGCCCGTGAGCACGGAGATCTCAAAGAGAACGCGGAGTACCATGCGGCCAAGGAACAGCAGAGCTTTGCGGAGGGCCGAATCCAGGAAATCGAGGCTAAACTCTCAAACGCCCAGATCATCGATGTCACCCAGCTGAAAGCTACCGGCAAAGTGGTTTTTGGAGCGACGGTAGAGTTGCTCGATCTCGACAACGACCAATCGCTGACCTACCAGATCGTCGGCGATGACGAGGCAGACATTAAGGGTGGACTCATATCGATCAGCTCGCCGATAGCTCGGGCGCTGATCGGCAAGAACGAGGGCGATGAGGTGACGGTTGCGGCGCCTGCGGGCGCTAAGGATTATGAGATCGTCGAGGTGCGCTACGTCTGAGCGGCGCTCAACGACTACCGAGCACCACTTTGGGTCGCTCGAGGTTGCGCCGGAAGAAAAGCGCAACGTTACCGGTGCGCTGGATTCGAGTTGCACCGAAGTCGTCGCAAATCGTCGCAACGATTTGGTCGCGAGCGTCGCGATCCCCAACTCGAATACTGATTTTGATCAGCTCATGGAACGCGAGTGCCTGTTCGATTTCGTGACGAACAGTCTCAGAAAGGCCGGACTCGGCCACGATCACTACGGGTTTGAGTTTATGACCCAGCCCGCGAAGGGTTTTCTTTTGTCGCTCAGAGAGGCTGTACACGCGCGTCGTTCCGCTGATAAAGGGCGAGCGAGTATGGACCACCGCGCGGCCACAGTCACGCGGGAGTGGACACACCAATGAGCAAGCCGCGCGGATCTAATGCCGGTTGGCGTGAACGTCAGGAAAAGGATCCATGGGTCAGGAAGGCGAGAGCAGAAGGTTACCGCTCGAGGGCGGTCTACAAACTCGATGAGCTGACACGAAACCAGAAGATCTTGAGGCGCGGTATGCGGGTTGCCGACCTTGGCGCTGCCCCCGGTGGATGGTCACAGTGGGTCGCACGAGCGCTCGACGACGATGTCACCATTGTCGCGGTAGACCTTCTCGAGATGGATGCTTTAGCAGGTGTTGAGTTCATCCAGGGCGATTTCCGTGATGATGACGTGCTTGCCGCTGTGTCGGAGGCGGTTGGCTCGCAACCGCTGGACCTTGTAATGAGTGATATGGCCCCCAATATCAGTGGGGTGAAGGCCGTGGATCAGCCGAGATCGATGTACCTTGCTGAGCTGGCGCTCGAGTTCGCGACCGAAATGCTCGGACCGCAGGGAGTTTTCATCTGTAAGGTGTTCCAGGGCGAAGGCTTTGATGAGTATGTACGGCAACTTCGCCAAAGATTCCACAAGGTTTCGGTGAAAAAGCCGAAAGCATCAAGACCTAGTAGTACTGAGGTGTATGCGCTGGCGAGAACCCGGCGCTTGGTGTAGTGTCAAATTGAGATCTGTGAAGGAATCCGGGTCGCGTCTATCAACGGGCAGCGTCTGCCCAATTTTCCAAGCAGAAAGTCCCCGATCGTCGGCGAAATTGTCGACATCGTGTCCTAAAGAGGCAAATTCGTGAATGATTCAGCCAAGAATATCCTGATTTTTGTGGCGATCGTGCTGGTCTTGATGACCGTCGTGCAGAGCTTTAATGGCGCAGGCATGCGGAATAGTCAGCAGGAGAGCTACTCGGATTTCCTGAACCGGGTCGAAGATAATTCGGTGGAATCGGTAAGTTTTGACGGGCAGACAGTCCGTTACGTGACCAAGAACGGGTCGCCGTTCTACGCCTTCAATCCTGAGAGCGGCGATGTATCGGTGCTGATTGGCGAGCTTCGTGAGCGAGGCATTCAATTCGACATGCCGGAGCCGGAACGACAAGGTCTGCTACTGCAGCTTCTCGTGTCGTCGTTCCCCGTGCTTCTGCTCATCGCCGTCTGGATTTATTTCATGCGCCAGATGCAGGGCGGCGGTGCAGGTGGTCGCGGTGCTATGTCGTTCGGCAAGAGCAAGGCGCGCCTGCTCGGCGAGGATCAGGTAGGCGTTACGTTCAGCGACGTAGCGGGCGTTGAGGAAGCGAAGGAAGAGGTCGTCGAAATCGTCGACTTCCTGAAAGACCCAAGCAAATTCCAGCGGCTTGGCGGCAAGATTCCTAAAGGGGTCTTGATGGTCGGATCACCCGGTACTGGTAAGACGCTGCTGGCGCGAGCTATTGCCGGCGAAGCGAAGGTGCCGTTCTTTACGATCTCCGGCTCGGACTTCGTGGAGATGTTTGTCGGTGTCGGTGCCTCGCGGGTGCGCGATATGTTCGAGCAGGCCAAGAAGCACGCCCCGTGCATTATTTTCATCGATGAAATCGACGCGGTAGGTCGCCATCGTGGCGCCGGTCTTGGTGGCGGGCATGACGAGCGTGAGCAAACATTGAACCAGCTGCTGGTTGAGATGGACGGCTTCGAAGGCAACGAAGGCATCATCGTTATCGCAGCTACCAACAGACCAGATGTCCTGGACCCTGCGCTGCTGCGTCCCGGCCGATTCGATCGGCAAGTTGTAGTGCCGCTGCCCGACGTTCGAGGTCGCGAGCAGATTTTGCGAGTCCACATGCGCAAGGTGCCGCTCGGGGACGATGTACGTCCGGGCATCATCGCTCGCGGTACGCCTGGATTCTCGGGCGCGGATCTCGCAAATCTAGTCAACGAGGCCGCCTTGTTCGCGGCTCGTGCGAATCGGCGCACGGTTGGCATGGAAGAGTTCGAGAAAGCGAAAGACAAGATCATGATGGGCGCAGAACGTCGTTCCATGGTCATGAACGAAGACGAGAAAAAGCTCACCGCGTACCACGAGGCCGGGCACGCTATCGTCGGGTTGAACGTGCCAGACCATGATCCCGTTTATAAAGTCACGATCATTCCGCGTGGGCGAGCGCTTGGTGTCACCATGTTCCTCCCAGAGGAAGATCGATACAGCTATTCGAAGCAGCGCTTGAACAGCCAGATTGCCAGCCTTTTCGGCGGACGAATCGCGGAAGAGCTTATCTTCGGTGCGGACAGTGTCACGACTGGGGCAAGCAACGATATCGAGCGAGCGACGGATATCGCACGCAGCATGGTCACGAAATGGGGTCTCTCCGACCGCCTGGGGCCATTGAGCTACAGCGAGGAAGAGGGCGAGGTGTTCCTCGGCCGCACGATGACTCAAACCAAACAGGTTTCAGGGCAGACTGCGAAAGCGATCGACGAGGAGATTCGTTCGATCATTGACCTGAACTACGGTCGGGCAGAGCAGATCCTCGAGGATCATAAAGACAAGCTCCACATCATGGCCGAAGCGCTGATCAAGTACGAGACGATCGACGAGAAACAAATCGCCGACATCATGGAGGGTCGTGATCCACGACCGCCGGCAGATTGGACGGATAACGACAATCCGCCAAACGCGGTGACGGGCGATGGGTCCTCGAAACGTAAGACTGACGGTCCCAGTGGATCGATCGGTGGGCCAGCGGGACAAAGCAGCTAGGTTCAATCGACATGTCTGAACGGCGATCTGCCGTCGGGGCGCTGCTGGCTAAGCAGCGCCCTTTGATTATGGGCATCCTGAACGTGACGCCCGATTCGTTTTCGGATGGCGGAAAATACCCGGAGGTTGGGGCTGCCGTAGCGTCTGCGTTGACGATGGTTGAGGCGGGTGCTGACATCATCGATGTCGGTGGAGAATCGACACGCCCCGGCGCGGCAAACGTCGCTACCAATGAGGAGCTCGACAGGACCATTCCGGTCATCGAGGCGCTAGCGAGCGCTACCTCGGCGGTGATCTCCATCGACACAAGCAAGCCAGAAGTCATGGCTGCCGCGGTCGATGCCGGTGCCACGTTAATCAATGATGTCCGCGCCCTGCAGGTGCCCGGTGCGCTGGAAGCGGCTTCGGCAGCGCGCGTTCACGTTTGCCTCATGCATATGCAAGGCGCGCCGAGGACCATGCAGGAAAATCCGAGCTACACCGACGTGGTGGTGGAGGTAGGCGATTTTCTGCAAGCACGTATCGATGCCTGCGTTGGTTCGGGTATCGATCGATCCCGGATATTGATCGATCCTGGTTTCGGTTTCGGCAAACGTCTTGAAGACAACATCGCTCTGTTGCGCGGGCTCTCGTCCTTAAGCGGTATGGGTTACCCGGTGTTGGCGGGGGTATCGCGTAAGTCGATGGTCGGTGCGATTACGGGACGTGCGGTCGAACATCGATTGGTCGGCAGTGTTATCCTCGCGGCCGCCTGCGTCGAGCGCGGCGCGAAAATTGTCCGCGTGCACGATGTCGGTGAAACGCTGGATGGGCTGAAGGCCCTCGCGGCGATCCACGGCGAGACCTGGTGGGGGCATTAAGCACATGGTAAAGCGCAAGTTTTTTGGTACGGACGGTGTTCGCGGCCGAGTCGGCGAGTCGCCGATGACCGCCGATTTTACGTTGCGATTGGCGGGGGCCGCTGCGAGAGTACTCGTGCCGGAAGGCGGTACCGTCGTTATCGGCAAAGACACCCGTGTCTCCGGCTATATGTTCGAGGCAGCGCTTGAAGCCGGGTTTACTGCCGCGGGGGTGGATGTCCTCATGCTGGGGCCGCTTCCGACGCCCGGAGTGGCTTATATCGCGCGGACATTCGCCGCAGATCTTGGGGTCATGATTTCTGCCTCTCATAACCCGTATTTCGATAACGGCATCAAGTTCTTCGACGGCGCCGGAGAGAAACTCTCAGACGAGGTCGAGATGCGGATCGAGGGGCTACTGCAGGCACCTTCAATAACGCGAGATTCGGCGGAACTGGGTTTCGCGCGCCGGATCGATTCGGCGCGGGAGCGCTACGGCGAATTTTGCGCTGGGACCGTAGGCAACCTCGATCTTTCCGGGATGAAAATCGTACTGGATTGCTCGAATGGTGCGGCCTTTAAGGTTGGGCCGCGCGTCTTGGCGGCCATGGGCGCTGAAGTCATTCCAATCGGATGTTCGCCGAACGGCAAGAACATCAACGACGGCTGTGGTTCGACCCAGCCGCAGCTGTTACAACAAATGGTCGTTGCCGTTGGCGCAGATCTTGGTATCGCGCTCGACGGTGACGGCGACCGCGTGCTGATGGTGGATCATCAAGGCAAGATCGTAGATGGCGATCAACTGATCTACATCGTGGCCACGGGGCGCCAGCGCAAGGGCGAGTTGGTCGGTCCCGTGGTGGGTACGGTGATGAGCAACCTTGGGCTCGAGCGCAAGCTTGGCGAGCGCGGTATCGATTTTGTTCGTGCGCAGGTTGGTGATCGCTACGTCATGTCTGCACTGCGCGAGCAAGGCGGAATTATCGGCGGGGAGTCGTCGGGACACATAATATGTCTTGATAAGGCCACAACGGGCGATGGCATCGTCAGCTCGTTGCAGTTGTTGCAGATTGTGGCTGAGAGCGGAAAAACGTTGGCTGAGCTCGCAGCTGATATGCCGATTTATCCGCAAGTACTGGTCAATGTACGTGTCGCGCAACGGATGAACCCTGAGGAGGATTCTAAGATTCAGGGGGCGAAAACCGAGGTTGAACGTCGCCTTGGGGAGCGTGGCCGCGTGGTATTGCGGGCGTCTGGAACGGAGCCCGTGATTCGCGTGATGGTCGAGGGCGTGGACAAGCAGGAAGTTCGCGCTGCGGCTGCTGAGCTTGCTGACGTGGTCAAACAAGCTGCTGCCTGATTAATTCAATTGCAGAAGGCGCAATAGGGCGCTATCCTCGCCGGCTTTTATGTCGGCGGTCAGTAAACAGGAGCCGGGAGAATCATGCGGCGAACGTTGATCGCGGGTAACTGGAAGATGAACGGGTCGAGTGCCGTTGCGCGGTCGCTCGCGAGCGCGATTGCCGAAGGGGCGGACGCGGGCGTCGACTGGTTGGTGTGTCCGCCGGATGTGCATCTGTCGCAAGTTGCCTCGGTACTCGCTGACTCGGTGGTTGCGGTCGGCGGCCAGACGGTATCGGAGTACGATCTGGGTGCCTACACCGGAGAGACGGCTGCGCCGATGCTGGTGGATTTGGGTTGCCGGTTTGTAATCGTGGGTCACTCGGAGCGGCGTACGCTGTTTGGTGAAACCGATTCGGATGTAGCGGCGAAGGCTGCGCGTGCAGTGATGCATGGGCTGGCGCCCGTGGTTTGTGTAGGTGAAACGCTTGAGGAGCGCGAAGCGGGTGCTACGGACAGCGTCGTATTGCGGCAGCTAGAAGCAGTAGCGGGTGCCATAGGCGTCTCTGGGATGGCGCAAATGGTCATTGCCTACGAGCCGGTTTGGGCAATCGGTACGGGTCTTACGGCCACACCTGAGCAGGCTCAGGAAGTGCATGCGGTGCTGCGAGGGTATGTTCAGCAGCAGGATGCAGCACTCGCTGAGTCGATGAGAATTTTGTACGGCGGCAGTATGAAACCTGCCAACGCTGCATCCCTCCTGGCTATGCCAGATGTGGATGGTGGACTGATCGGAGGCGCTGCTTTGAGCGCTGAGGATTTCCTGGCGATTGGCGCTGCAGCCTGACGTTTTTGGAATTACGAGTATATGGGTACGCTTTTTAACGTCTTGTCAGTCGCTCACGCGGCCGTCTCGATCGGATTGATCGTCTTGATACTGATGCAGCGTGGTAAGGGCGCTGATGCCGGTGCTTCTTTTGGTGCAGGGGCCTCTGGTACGGTTTTCGGAGCGAGAGGCTCGGCGAACTTTCTTTCCCGTGCAACCGCGATTCTGGCAACCTTGTTTTTTGCCAATTGCCTTGCGCTGGCATGGCTTGCAACGCAGCGCGGTGCACCCAGCAACAGCGTCGCAGACGGCATTGTGGTTGAGCAGGAGCTTCCAGACGGCACACTGCCGGAATTGGAAATGACGCCTGAGGACGCCGCTTCACTTGTAGAGCCTGCGTTGGATGACGCCGTAAGTGGTGCGGAAGACGTACCGGAGCTGGATGTGCCCGAGCCGGCTGAGACGGACGAGGGCGAGTAAGCGGATGAATATGATTGCCGATGTGGTGGAATTGGTAGACACGCTGTCTTGAGGGGGCAGTGGCGAGAGCCGTGCCGGTTCGAGTCCGGCCATCGGCACCACACAGGAAAAGGCGCCTTTCGGGGCGCCTTTTTTTTGTCGAACGCTTAACCCTCGAATCGACGATTTATGGCGCTGTTCTCTTCGCCTTAATCCTTCGAAATGGTATACTTGTGCAGCTTTGAGCGGTGCGTCCACACCGTGTCAAAGTTGGGACAAACCAGTCGGGACTGCCGCGTGGGGACGCACGCAAGCGCAGCGCCTGCAGTGGGACAAAATTGTGCTCCAGAACTATGTTCCGGTACTGATCTTTCTCGGTATCGCGGCGGGACTTGGGATCCTGCTAATGACGTTGGGTTTTCTGTTCGGTAGTGGCGGGAAGGACGACGAAAAACTCTCTCCTTATGAGTGCGGCTTCGAAGCCTTCGAAGATAGCCGCATGAAATTTGACGTTCGCTACTACCTCGTGGCGATTCTCTTCATCATTTTCGATCTCGAAATCGCGTTCTTGTTTCCGTGGGCGATATCCCTCGGAACCATCGGTGGTTTCGGTTTGCTCGCGATGGCGCTGTTTCTGACGGTGCTTGTCGTCGGTTTCATTTACGAATGGAAAAAAGGGGCGCTTGAATGGGATTGAGCGAAGCCGCAACCGCCGACGCTGTCGACTACGAACTGCCACCAGGCAGCATCCAGAAAAAAGGGATGGTGGTGACGGGCATAGACACAGTTGTGAATTGGGCTCGCACAGGCTCTATGTGGCCCATGACCTTTGGGCTTGCTTGCTGCGCCGTTGAGATGATGCACGCTGGCGCAGCCCGCTATGACCTCGACCGTTTTGGCATCGTTTTTCGTCCGAGCCCACGACAGTCGGATGTCATGATCGTTGCCGGCACGCTCGTCAACAAGATGGCGCCAGCGCTGCGCAAGGTCTATGACCAGATGCCTGAACCGAGGTGGGTCATCTCGATGGGCTCCTGTGCCAACGGTGGTGGTTATTACCACTACTCCTACGCGGTGGTGCGAGGGTGCGACCGGGTAGTACCGGTCGATGTTTACGTGCCCGGTTGTCCGCCGACAGCGGAAGCTTTGATCTACGGCATTTTGCAGTTGCAGAAAAAAATCCGCCGCACGAGCACGATTTCACGATGAGCGAGTCCGCAATGAACGACGGTGCCTCGAAAGCACATCCTAGCGACTGGCTGCCTGCCGCGATTGCCGCGGCGACGGACGCGTGCACTGTCACGGTCACGCCTGAGCGTGAAGTCACCGTTGAAGTGCCGACGGAGCATTGGGTCAACGTTGCCAAGGCGCTGCGTGATGCCCCTGAGCTCCGATTTACGATGCTGATCGATCTGTGCGGCGTTGATTACCTGACTTTTGGCGACAGTGAGTGGACCACCAATCGCGCGACGGGCTCCGGTTATTCCCGGGGTGTTCGGCGCGAGGTTGTGGTGGACGAGTCTTTGGAATTTGATTCGGAACGGTTCGCTGTGGTTGCCCATTTGCTTTCGATTGAGCACAACGTACGTGTTCGATTAAAAGCGTTCACCACAAACGAAAACCCGCCGCGGATCGGATCGCTGATCGACGTCTGGCGCTCTGCAGATTGGTACGAGCGTGAGGCATTCGATCTTTTCGGTATCGTTTTCGAGGGTCATCCGGACCTTCGCCGATTGCTTACCGACTACGGTTTCATCGGACATCCGTTTCGCAAAGACTTCCCGCTCACAGGCAACGTTGAGGTGCGCTACGACGCACGCAAAGGTCGTGTCGCCTACGAGCCCGTTTCGATTGAGCCAAGAACACTGGTACCGCGTGTGATTCGCGAAGACAACCGTTACGAGGATGCACTGCGGGAGGATCACGATGGCTGAGATCCAAAACTTCACTTTGAACTTCGGGCCGCAGCATCCTGCGGCGCACGGCGTCCTGCGGCTGATTCTCGAGATGAACGGCGAGACCATTCAACGGGCCGACCCGCATGTTGGTTTGCTTCACCGCGGCACTGAGAAACTCGCGGAGTCGAAGCCATACAACCAGAGCATTGGTTACATGGATCGCCTGGATTACGTATCCATGATGTGCAACGAGCATGGTTATGTGCTCGCGATCGAGAAACTACTCGGCATCGAGGCGCCGGAGCGCGCTCAGTACATCCGGGTCATGTTCGACGAGATCACTCGAATCCTGAACCACTTGATGTGGCTCGGCGCGCACGGGCTCGATATCGGTGCCATGTCGATGTTCCTCTATTGTTTCCGTGAGCGAGAGGACCTGATGGACTGCTACGAGGCGGTGTCAGGCACGCGTATGCATGCGACGTACTATCGGCCGGGCGGCGTTTATCGCGATTTACCTGAGTCGATGCCGAAATACGAAACCAATCGTTTTCGCAACGACGGTGAAACCTCACGCCTTAACGAAGCGCGATCTGGTTCCTTGCTCGATTTCATCGAGGACTTCACCGATCGTTTCCCCGGCTGCGTTGACGAATACGAAACGCTTTTGACCGATAACCGGATCTGGAAGCAGCGCACGGTGAACATTGGCGTTGTGACTCCTGAGCGGGCCCAGCAGCTGGGTTTCACGGGGCCGATGCTGCGAGGCTCAGGAATCGCCTGGGACTTGCGCAAAAAACAACCTTACGAAGTTTATGACCGGATGGACTTCGACATCCCAATCGGAACAAACGGGGACTGCTACGACAGGTATCTCGTGCGCATCGAAGAGATGCGTCAGTCGAATCGGATTATCAAGCAATGTGTCGCATGGCTGCGGGACAACCCGGGTCCTGTGATGCTTGATGATCACAAGATTTCACCGCCGAAACGCGCTGAGATGAAAGGCGACATGGAGTCGCTCATTCACCACTTCAAGTTATTCACCGAGGGCTACACCGTGCCAGCTGGGGAGGCTTACGCAGCGGTCGAACATCCAAAGGGAGAGTTCGGTGTGTATCTGATCTCGGACGGCGCGAACAAGCCGTACCGAGTGAAGGTGAGAGCACCTGGCTTCGCGCACATCAGCGCGATGAACGAAATGGTGAGCGGCCACATGCTCGCGGACGTCGTTGCCGTGATCGGCACGCAAGACATCGTGTTCGGTGAAATCGATCGCTAGGTTATTGAGATGACTACTGACACACAGACAGAGACGAATGATGAAGTGTTGACGCACCACGCGCTTGAAGAGATCGAGCGGTGGCGCAAACGGTTTCCTGATGAGCAGAGCCGTTCCGCAATCATCGGTGCTCTGCATGCGGTACAGCATGACAACCAGGGGTTTTTGACCACTGAACTCATGGATGCGGTTGCAGAGAAGCTCAACCTCGAACCGATTCAGGTCTATGAGGTGGCGACGTTTTACTCAATGTTCGAGACCAAGCCGGTCGCACGTAACAACGTGGCTATCTGCACCAATGTGTCTTGCATGCTGCGCGGCGCAGAAGCACTCGTCGAGCACGCTGAAAAGCATCTCGACGTGAAGCTTGGAGGCAGCACGAAGGATGGGCGCATCTACCTGAAAAAAGAGGAAGAGTGCCTGGCCGCATGCTGCGGCGCTCCGATGATGATGGTCAATCACGTCTACCACGAAAATCTGACGCCTGAGTCAATGCAGGCCATTCTGGATGAACTCGAATGACAGAAGCACAACATACCAATTCGGTTTGTTACGCCACGCTCGATCAGCCGGAAGGTTGGACGATCGATGCGTACCGCAAAGTCGGCGGGTACGACGCCTGGGAGCGAGTACTTTCCGGAGAGCTCGATCAGGAAGCGGTAATTGAGATCGTTAAAGCGTCTGGCCTTCGCGGTCGCGGTGGTGCCGGCTTCCCAACCGGTTTGAAGTGGAGTTTCATGCCGAGGAACGCGCCGGGTCAAAAATACCTTGTTTGCAACTCTGATGAATCTGAACCGGGCACCTGTCATGACCGGGAAATTCTTCGCTATAACCCGCATTCGCTCGTTGAGGGTATGGCGATCGCAGCCTACGCCATGGGCGCCAGCGTGGCCTATAACTACATCCGCGGGGAATTCATCGAGGAGCCTGTGCCGAGATTCGAGGCGGCGGTGAAAGAGGCCTACGCAGCGGGCTTGTTGGGTGAGAACATCCGCGGCACTGGCATCAGCGTTGATATTGAGACGTTTGTTGGAGCAGGCGCCTATATTTGTGGCGAAGAGACCGCGTTGCTCGAGTCGCTTGAAGGTAAGCAGGGCAAGCCGCGGTTTAAGCCGCCGTTCCCCGCAAACTTTGGTTTGTACGGAAAGCCGACAACAATCAACAACACACAATCGCTCGCGAGTGTGCCGAGCATCGTCGCAAAGGGCGCGGACTGGTTCCGCGAACTCGGCGTCGAGAACAGTGGCGGTACTGCGATCTTCTCAGTTTCGGGTCATGTTGAGAAACCGATGAACGTCGAGTTGCCGATGGGCATTCCGTTCAAGGAGCTGCTCGAGATGTGTGGCGGTGTCTGGAAAGGGCGCAAACTCAAGGCGGTGATCCCGGGCGGTTCATCCGTACCTGTTGTTCCCGGCGACATCATCATGGACTGCACGATGGACTACGACTCGCTGAAAGCAGCGGGCTCGTCATTCGGAACCGGCGCGGTCATGGTCATGGACGACACCACTTGCATGGTGAGAGTTCTGCGACGGATCTCGCGGTTCTACATGGCTGAGTCTTGCGGACAGTGCACGCCGTGTCGAGAGGGCACGGGTTGGATGTATCGCATGCTCACCAGCTTCATTGAAGGGCGGGGAACCGAGCAGGACCTGAACCGCCTGCTGGACGTTGCAAACAAGATCGAGGGCCACACGATCTGTGCACTTGGTGATGCCGCGGCATGGCCGGTGCAGAGCTTCCTAAAGCACTACCGGCACGAATTCGAATACATGGTCGCCAACGGCGGCCGCAGTCTGGTCGATGCACATCCTGAGAAGGCGGCCTGACAGTCATCGGTGAAGAAGAACTATGAGTGACGACAATACGATCAAGCTTGAGGTCGACGGCCAGGAAGTAGAGGCTCGTCGAGGCCAAATGCTGATTGAGGTGACCGACAAGCTCGGCGCCTACGTACCGCGGTTTTGCTACCACGAAAAGCTCTCGGTAGCGGCAAACTGCAGAATGTGTCTGGTCGAGGTGGAACGTGCGCCGAAACCACTCCCCGCGTGCGCAACACCCGTTGCCGATGGCATGAAGGTCTCGACGAAGTCGCGCTACGCGATCTCTGCGCAGCGTGCGACGATGGAGTTTTTGCTCATTAACCATCCGCTCGACTGCCCAATCTGCGATCAGGGCGGCGAGTGCGAGTTGCAGGATCTCGCCATGGGGTATGGCCGGGATATCTCGCGCTACACCGAGAAGAAGCGTGTCGTCAAAGACAAAAATATCGGCCCTTTGGTTTCGACCGACATGACACGCTGCATTCACTGCACGCGTTGCGTGCGATTCGGTCAGGAGATCCAGGGTATCCAGGAACTCGGTACAACGGGTCGTGGCGAGAACATGCGAATCGGCACCTATATCGAGAAGAACGTTGACCACGAGCTGTCGGCGAACATTATCGATTTGTGTCCGGTCGGCGCATTAAACAACAAGCCGTACCGGTACAGCGCACGTGCTTGGGAAATGGTTCAGGAACCGATGATTGGAGCGCACGACTGCGTGGGCTCGAATATTTACGTTCATAGTTTACGCGGTCGGATCAAACGCGTCGTGCCGCGTGGCAACGATGCGATCAACGAAACCTGGATTGCCGATCGAGATCGGTTTTCTTACGAGGGCGTCTACTCCGATGCTCGTCTGAAGTCACCGATGCGTAAGTCAGACGATGACTGGGCAGAACTCGACTGGGAAGATGCGTTGACGCTGCTTGCGAACACTCTGGCCGAGGCGAATGGCGATGTCGGGTTCCTCGTTGCACCGACGGCAACATTGGAAGAGGGCTTCTTGCTCAACCGCATCGCGGCGCATCTTGGTAGTGCGGACATCGATTCCCGTCTGATGCAGCGGGACACAACGAATCAGGACTTTGAGCCACTGGTACCCACTCTCGGTGTGGCAATCGAAGACATCGAGCAGCAGGACCACATACTGCTGGTCGGCGCGAGGCTGCGCGAAGAGGCACCGATACTCGCCCACCGAGTTCGCAAGGCGACGCTCGCGGGCGGCACAGTCTCGACGATTGATTTCTCCGATAGCGAATATTTGTTCGAACGCACCTCTGCGGTTACCGGCGACTTGCTTGCGGAATTGCAGGAAGTGCTCGCCGCTGTGCGCACCGAATCGGGAAGTGACTCCAAAGCCCGGCGTATAGGTGCAGCATTGCGCGACGCAGATCAGTCATTGATCGTGCTTGGCGTTGCAGCAAGATCGCATCCGCATTATTCAACCTTGCGGGAGGTGGCCGCGGAGCTTGCACGATTGACCGGGGCCACTCTGGGTGACGTCACTGATGGTCCCAACGCGGCGGGACTTGCGATGATGGGCGTGCGGCCGCATCGCGAGGTAGGCGGGGCACAGAGAGATAAGCGAGGCCGATCGGTGGCGGAAATGCTCAACGAGCCGCCGAAGGTGCTCGTGCTCTGGGGCGTTGATCCGGAGGTTGATCTCGGTGAGGTCCATCCTGCGGCGGCAGGTGCGCTGCGCAAGGCGGATACGGTGATTTCGATATCCCCCTATTTTGATGAGGCGCTGGGTGATGCGGTGGATATCGCGTTACCGATCGGCACTTTCGCCGAAACGGCGGGTACGTATGTCAACGTCGAAGGGCGGCAGCAGTCGTGGCACGGCGTGGCGTCTCCCGTTGGTGAGGCGAGGCCGGGCTGGAAACTGCTAAGAGCGCTGGGTGACTTGCTCTCGGTAGAGGGTATCGCGTTCAACGATGCGGATTCGGTTCGACAGGCGGCGCTTGCTGCGCTCGAGGCTGCGACACCAGTAGTTGTAGACCCTCTGCCTCAGCCGTCTGAACCCACGACTACGGCAACTGCCAAGCCTGTCGAACGTGGTCTGTATGCTTGTGATCAGGTTGTGCGTCGAGCACATGCATTGCAGCAGACGCATGCGGCGCTCGGTTTGAACCCCGAGGTGTCGACGACCGATCTGGAGCAAAGCGCGTGACCCGAGTGCTAGCCTTTGTGGGCGCATTAACGCTTTCGGTCCCGGCGAACGCCGCGATCGAGCCACCGGCTTGGTTCGCCTTGCCGGAGATCATCCGCTACCCGGCGTGGGTAACGATCCTAATAGGTGTGGTTACCGTCGCATTGATCCTGTGCGTGGCTTACATGACTTACGCGGAGCGTAAAGTCATCGGCTACATCCAGAATCGGGTGGGCCCAAATCGCGTGGGTTTCAAGGGGCTGTTGCAGCCGTTCGCTGATGTATTCAAGCTGCTGTTCAAGGAAATTGTGGTTCCAGCGAACTCCAGCCGCTTCCTGTTCATCATTGCGCCGCTACTCGCCATTACACCCGCGTTCGCGACGTGGGCGGTGATGCCCGTCTCCGATACTTTTGTTCTGGCCGATATCGATGCAGGGCTTCTGTACGTGCTTGCGCTGACGTCGATGGGCGTTTACGGCGTCATTCTTGCGGGCTGGGCAACAAACTCGAAGTACGCACTGTTGGGTGCGATGCGCTCGGCGGCACAGATCGTTGCCTATGAGATTGCAATGGGGTTTGCGCTCGTTGGTGTTTTGATGGCCGCGGGCAGCTTGAACCTCGGTGACATCATCGAGGCACAGAGTGGCGGCACGCTGCATTGGTTCATGTGGCCGCTGCTGCCGTTATTTGTCATCTACTTCATCTCCGGTGTCGCCGAGACCAACCGTGCGCCCTTTGACGTTGCGGAAGGCGAGTCAGAGATCGTCGCAGGCTTTCATGTCGAGTATTCGGGCGTGGCTTTTGCGGTGTTCTTTCTCGCGGAGTACGCAAACATGATTCTCATCGCGGCGCTGACCGCGGTGTTGTTTGTCGGCGGTTGGTTGTCGCCGTTTGAGGGTCTTCTGGGTGCAGAGAGCCTCCTTGGGCAACCCAGTTTCTTCTGGTTTGCGTTGAAGACCTCGTTCTTCCTGTTCTGTTTCCTGTGGTTCCGCGCCACCTTCCCACGCTATCGCTATGACCAAATCATGCGCCTGGGCTGGAAGGTGTTTATTCCGGTCACCATTGTGTGGATCGGCGTCGAAGCGGTGCTGATCTGGAAGCAGTGGGGTTGGTGGTGGCCCGAAATGAACGTAGTCGCGGGATGATCCTATGAGTGCTGTTCGAAATTTTGCAAAAACCTTTTTCCTGACCGAGTTGGTCAAAGGCCTGGCGCTGACCGGTCGCAATTTGTTCAAGCGCAAGGTGACGCTGAACTATCCGGAGGAGAAGGCACCGCAATCGCCGAGATTTCGCGGGTTGCATGCGCTGCGTCGATACGCAAACGGCGAGGAGCGCTGCATCGCTTGCAAACTGTGTGAGGCGGTTTGTCCGGCCTTGGCGATCACGATTGAGTCTGATGTCAGCCAGGACGGCACGCGCCGTACAACGCGGTACGACATCGATCTGTTCAAGTGCATCTACTGCGGCTTTTGTGAGGAAGCTTGTCCGGTGGATGCCATCGTCGAGACGAGAATCCATGAATATCACATGGAGAACCGCGGCGAGAACATCATGACCAAAGACAAGTTGCTGGCGGTTGGTGAGCGTTACGAGACGATGATCGCTGCCGACAAGACTGCTGATTCGACCTACAGATAACAGACTGAGATAAATGCGAGTGGCGCGCAGTCCGCGCCTGGGGATGACAACGTGTTGGTGACCCTTTTGTTCTACACGTTCGCTGCCGTACTGGTTGGGGCAGCGATCGGTGTAGTGGCTTCCAGAAATCCGGTGCACGCCGTGATGTTTCTGGTGTTGGCGTTCTTCAATAGCGCCGTGTTGTGGTTGTTGCTGGAAGCTGAGTTTCTGGCGATCGCTCTGGTACTCGTCTACGTCGGTGCTGTCATGGTGCTGTTCCTTTTCGTTGTGATGATGCTCGATATCAACGTCGAGGTCCTTCGAGAGGGTTTCACGCGCTATATGCCGATTGGGTTGATTGTCGCGTTGATCATGATCGTAGAGCTGGGCCAGGTGATTTGGGTGCGCAGCTGGGGCATCTCGACCATGACGGATGCGCCGCCTCTGCCCGAGGGTTACAGCAACACCAGAGCTTTGGGTGAGGTGCTCTACACGGAGCACGTGTTTGCGTTTGAGATGGCTTCGGTCATCCTCCTGCTTGCGATTGTTGCAGCGATCACGCTGACCATGCGCAAGCGGCCGGGACTGAAGGTTCAGAACGTTGCAAAGCAGGTTGCGGTACGTCGTGAAGATCGCATTCAGCTTGTCAGCATGTCAGCGGAGGAGAAGCAATGAGCATCGGCCTCCAACACTACCTCACGCTGTCCGCAATTCTGTTTTCCATCAGCGTTGCAGGCATCTTCATCAACCGCCGCAACATTATCGTATTGCTGATGTGCATCGAGCTGATGCTGCTGGCGGTGAACTTTAACTTTATCGCGTTTTCGCGTTACCTCGGCGACGCCGCAGGGCAGGTCTTCGTGTTCTTCATCCTGACGGTGGCTGCGGCGGAGGCGGCGATCGGTCTGGCGATCCTTGTAGTGCTGTTTAGGAATCGACGCAGCATCAACGTGGAAGAGCTCAACGAGATGCGAGGCTAGGCACATGCAATCAACGCATCTCACTATTGTTTTGGCACCACTGATCGCTTCAGCGGTTGCGGGACTGTTTGGCCGGCAGATCGGTCGTACAGCAGCGCACGTGATTACGATCGCTGCGGTAGGGCTCAGTTGTTACCTGTCTTTTCGCGTACTCGCCTATGTCGGTCTCGGCGGCGCGGCGGAGAATTACACGCTCTACACGTGGGCAGTGACCGACGGTATTCGTATGGAGATCGGCTTCCTGATCGATCGGCTTACCGCAATGATGATGTTCGTGGTCACGTTTGTATCGCTGATGGTGCACATCTACACGATCGGATACATGCGAGAGGACCCCGGATACCAGCGGTTCTTCAGCTACATCAGCCTGTTCACATTCGCGATGCTGATGCTCGTGATGTCGAATAACTTCCTGCAACTGTTTTTCGGTTGGGAAGCGGTCGGTCTGGTTTCTTATCTCCTGATCGGTTTTTACTACAAAAAGCCAACCGCGATTCTTGCGAACCTTAAAGCGTTTCTCGTGAATCGCGTTGGGGACTTCGGTTTCCTGCTCGGGATAGCAGGCATCGTTGCACTTACTGGATCGTTGGACTATGCATTCGTCTTCGCGTCGGCGCCTTCGCTGGCCAATGAAACGATCGCCGTGTGGGGTGATACCCCCTGGCATGCGTTAACCGTTATTTGCGTGCTGTTATTCATTGGTGCAATGGGCAAGTCCGCACAAGCGCCGCTGCATGTTTGGTTGCCGGATTCCATGGAAGGCCCAACACCGATTTCGGCTTTGATCCATGCCGCGACGATGGTTACCGCCGGAATATTTATGGTGGCTCGGATGTCGCCGTTGTTCGAGCTGGCGCCAGGTGCCTTAGAGTTCATTCTGGTCGTTGGCGCGATTACCGCCTTCTTCATGGGGCTGCTTGGCATCATTCAAAACGATATCAAGCGCGTCGTTGCATATTCCACACTGTCTCAGCTGGGCTACATGACGGTTGCACTCGGCGCCTCTGCGTATGCTGCCGGTGTTTTTCACTTGATGACGCATGCGTTCTTTAAAGCACTGCTGTTCCTGGCTGCCGGTTCGGTCATCATCGCGATGCACCACGAGCAGGACATCCGCAAGATGGGTGGGTTGCGCAAGTACATGCCGATCACCTATGTCACGTCACTGATCGGCACGCTCGCCTTGATTGGCTTCCCGTTCACTTCGGGCTTTTTCTCGAAGGACGCCTTGATCGAAGCGGTTGCTGAGGCAGGGCACCTGCGTCACGCATGGCCCTATACGCTGGCCTACTGGAGCGTGCTCGCCGGGGTCTTTGTCACCTCGCTCTACTCGTTCCGTTTGCTGTTTGTGGTCTTCCACGGTGAGCCGCGCATGGACGAACACACGCGTGAGCACCTCAAAGAGAGTCCATGGGTTGTAACAGTGCCATTGGTGCTGCTCGCGATTCCGTCGCTGTTTATCGGTTACATCACGATTCAGCCGATGCTCTTTGGGTATTTCTTCGATGGTGCGATTGTTCCGGCGGCCGCAACCGATCCGCTGTTGATCATGGGCGACCATTGGCACGGCCCGGTCGCCTTTGTCGTCCATGCTCTGCAAGGACCCGCCGTTTGGCTCGCATTTGCTGGCGCCTTCGCCGCCTGGTTCGTCTGGATGAAGCGTCCGTCTATTGCGGTCGCTGCGCGTGAGCGTTTCTCTGCGATTTACAGACTGCTTGAGAACAAGTACTACGCCGACGATTTGTGGCTGAAGGGTTTCGCGGGCAGCGGGCGGTGGCTCGGTAAAGGACTCTGGAAAGTGGGCGACCAGGCGTTGATTGACGGCGCCGTGGTTAACGGCAGCGCCGGATTTGTAGCCGCAACGGCCGGCGTATTGCGACGCCTGCAGGCGGGTTACTTGTACGTTTATGCATTTGCAATGGTAATTGGACTGACTGCTTTGCTCGGCTGGTTGCTGTATAGCGCCTGAGCCTGACTTCGGATTCGAACGATAATGACAACCAATAATTTATTGAGTCTGTTGATCTGGCTCCCGATCGTCGCAGGATTTGCGGTGCTGCTGATCGGTGACGGAGGCGACCGTGCGTCATCGCGTGCGTCGGCCATGCGCTGGTTCTCACTCATCGCGTCACTGGTAATAGCCGTATTTTCGCTGCCGTTGCTACTCGAGTTTGATCGGACAACGGCTGCGATGCAGTTCATCGAGCAAAGGCCATGGGTACCACGCTTCAATGCAGAGTATTTTCTCGGTGTGGATGGCTTATCCGCGCCTCTGATTCTGCTGACGACATTCATAACCCCACTGGTCTTGATCTCCGCGTGGGAGGTCATTGAGAGTCGCAGCGCACAGTATTTCGCGGCGTTCCTGATTCTTGAAGGCTTGATGATCGGCGTGTTCTGCGCGCTCGATGCGATGCTGTTTTATATTTTCTGGGAAGCCATGTTGGTACCGATGTTCCTCATTATCGGTATCTGGGGCGGCAAGCGCAGAATCTACGCGACGATCAAGTTTTTCCTGTACACGTTCCTCGGCTCGGTGTTCATGCTGGTCTCGTTGATCTACCTCTATACGAGAACAGGCAGCTACGACCTGCTGGAATTCCATAAAGCGCCGATTGGGGAAACAGCACAGACGCTGATCTTCCTCTCGTTCCTTGCGGCCTTTGCCGTAAAGGTGCCGATGTGGCCGGTTCACACCTGGCTGCCGGATGCACACGTAGAGGCGCCGACTGGCGGATCGGTGGTGCTTGCAGCGATCATGTTGAAGATGGGCGGCTACGGTTTTGTCCGTCTGTCGTTGCCGATTACGCCCGACGCGAGCGCCAGCCTTGCCTGGTTGCTGATCGCGATATCGCTGGTCGCGGTCGTGTACATCGGACTGGTTGCGCTTGTGCAATCCGACATGAAAAAGCTGATCGCCTATTCCTCGATTGCTCACATGGGTTTCGTGACCCTTGGGTTCTTCCTGTTTTGGAGCATACTTTCCAATACCGGCAGTTCTGATGGTGCTGCACTCGGCATCACGGGTGCGATGGTTCAGATGATTTCGCACGGTTTGATCAGTGGCGCGATGTTCCTGTGCGTGGGGGTTATGTACGACCGGATGCACAGCCGCAATATTGCCGACTATGGTGGTGTTATTAACACCATGCCTTGGTTTGCAGCATTCATGGTGTTGTTCGCGATGGCTAACGCCGGGTTGCCCGGTACGTCGGGTTTCGTTGGCGAGTTCATGGTGATCTTGGCCAGCTTCAAGGCGAACTTCTGGGTTGCGCTGTTGGCCGCGACTACTTTGATACTAGGTGCCTCGTATACGTTGTGGATGGTCAAACGCGTGCTGTTTGGCGAAGTCGCCAACGACAATGTGGCCGCGCTAAAGGATCTGAACGGTCGCGAGTTCTTGATGCTGACAATTTTGGCGGTTGGGGTGCTGGTTCTCGGTGTTTGGCCTGAGCCACTGGTGCAAATGATGCAGCCGAGTGTAGATGCACTGGTCGACCATATCGGTCGCAGTAAGCTTTAAGCGGGGCGGATAGATTCATGAATTTCGTTACTCCTGATTTCTTGCCTGCGCTGCCGGAGATCGTCTTGCTAGGCTTGATCTCGGTTGTGTTGATTGCCGATCTTTTCATTTCGGATGAAAACCGGGTCGTCACGTTCTGGCTCTCGATGATCAGCTTGGCTGTTGTGTTGGCGTCGGTTGTTTATGCAGCGCCGGACGCGCGTGTGGAGACGTTCTCCGGGAGCTACGTCTCGGATCTGTTGTCGACCGTGCTCAAATTTGCTGCGACGGTGTGTCTCGCGTTGGTCTTCGTCTACTCACGTGACTACCTGATGCGCAATGGCCTGAGAAAAGGTGAATTCTATTTGCTGTCTCTCTTTGGGCTACTCGGCATTTTTGTAATGATCTCGGCGAACAGTCTCCTGACGCTGTACCTCGGGCTCGAAACGCTCTCGTTGTCTTTGTACGCACTGGTCGCGTTCGACAGGGACTCGAAGGTCTGCGCAGAGGCGGCGATGAAGTACTTCGTCTTGGGTGCGATCGCCTCAGGTGCGTTTCTTTATGGTGTGTCTCTGGTCTACGGGATCACCGGAACGATTAATTTCGTGGAGATGGCGGAAGCCGTTCGCACGGTCGGGTCAGACGATATCGCGCTGTGGTTCGGTCTTGCATTCCTGATCGTTGGCATTGCGTTCAAATTCGGTGCGGTTCCGTTTCATATGTGGGTTCCTGATGTCTATCAGGGTGCGCGCACGCCGGTCACACTCTACATGGGCTCGCTCTCGAAACTTGCCTCATTTGCTCTGGCCGCTCGAGTGCTGATCGATGGGCTGCCATTGCTTCATGAGCAGTGGCACCAGATGTTGGCGGTGCTTGCGATCTTGTCTTTAGCGATTGGAAACATCGTGGCGATCGCTCAGACCAACATCAAGCGCATGTTGGCTTATTCAACGATCTCGCATGTCGGGTTCATTCTTCTTGGCTTCTTTGCGGGTAATGCTGAAGGCTACCAAGCGGCGCTGTTCTACACGTTGACCTACGCGTTCACGGCTGCCGGTGCATTCGGTGTCGTGGTTTTGTTGTCACGCCAGGGGTTCGAGGCGGAGAATCTTGAGGACTTTTCGGGTTTGAATGCCCGCAGCCCGTGGTTCGCTGCAATCATGGCGTGCTTCATGTTGGGTATGGCGGGCATACCACCTTGGGTCGGATTCTGGGCAAAGCTGCACATTATCGAAGCGGTGTTGCAGGCGAGCCGTACCGTGGGTGACTCAGCACCGTTATACGTCGGCGTTGCAATCACCATGGTCGTGTTCTCGGTGATCGGCGCCTACTACTACCTGCGTGTCTTGAAATACATCTATTTCGACAAACCCATCGATAACAATCGCATCGTGGCGGCCCCGGACATGAAGCTCGCGTTGAGCGCAAACGGGCTCGCTGTGCTTGCGTTCGGCATTGTCCCGGGCGGGCTCTTGGCGCTGTGCGCGCAGGTTATTGGGTAGGGGTCATAAATCGGTAACGTTTTGTTGCGCCGCAGTATCGGCATCTGTATATTCCCGTCTTCCAGTTGCGGGGTGGAGCAGTCTGGCAGCTCGTCGGGCTCATAACCCGAAGGTCGCAGGTTCGAATCCTGCCCCCGCTACCAAAACACCAAAAGGGTCCCATCGGGACCCTTTTTTGTTGGCTTCAGCAGGCCCAAGTTCACTCGTGTATTCGATCGTCGAGTTCCTCCAGGTAGTCTGCGACTGCCTGGTAGGCGGGCAGAGAGGTCGGGTCGATGCGTGCGTTCTTGGCTGATGGGAAGGATGCGAATCGGACGATGACCATGTCAGCAGTCGGGTCAATGTAGATCGTTTGACCATGCACTCCCCGAGCGGCGTAGGCGCCATGATCATTGTGGAAAACCCACCACATGCCTCGGTAGCTGCCACCCTCGAGCGTCTTGTAGCCGGCCTTTGCAAACTTCGCTTTGTCGCCACCGCTCTCAATGGCGTCGACCACCGATGCCGGGAAGAGACGTTCACCATCGATCGCACCTCGGTTGAGCATCAACAGGCCAACGCGGCCTAAGTCGCGCAGTCCCGCCGTCAGCCCACCTCCAGCGAACGGGACGCCAACGCCATCAACGGTCATGTAAGCGTCCTGCTCGGCGCCGATACGCTGCCAGATGCGTTCGGACAGGAGCTCGGTCAACTCCGCGCCCGTTACTCGCGAGACGATCCATCCGAGAGCATCGGTGTTGATCGTTTTATAGCCGAATGCTTCACCATGGTCGCCACTCTGGCGTACGGTCTGCAGATACTCAAAGTAGCCCTCTGGTCCGTCATAGTCGGCAGGCTTGGGCAACGGGCTCGCCGCCGCCGAGTAGACCCAGATGTCCGCTGTCGGATCGGCGTAGTCCTCGCTGTAGTCGAGCGCCGTCGTCATATCCATAACCTCCCGGACCGTCGCCTTGCCAAAGGCGCTGGACGCAAGTTCCGGGATGATGGTCTCCACCAGTGCCTCATCGTCGAGGGTGCCCTCGGCAACCAGAATCTCAGCGAGCAAACCGGTCATCGATTTGGTCATCGACATAGCGGCATGTTTGCCGAGCTCATCGAGGCAGCCGGCGTAGTATTCGTAGACGATGTGGCCACGATGAATAATCAAGATACCGTCGGTGTAGTTGGCGGCCAGTGAGTCACGCCACGTCATGGGCTGGTCGCTGTCGATGGGCGTGAAGGTCAGCTCATCGATCGTCTCGTCGAGTGCATAGGGCAGCGGGGAGGGCGCTCCAATACCTCGGCTTATGACCTCGGTTGGCAAGAACTCACGCAAATGACAAACCGACCAACGCAGCTTGGGAAAACTGAAGTAGTTTGCATCCGGTTGAGTGATCAGCTTGTCCGGTGAGGGCGGGAAACCCTCCATCCAGCCGATACGCCGAGGGTCAGACGCCTGTGCATCTGGTGTCTCATTTTGAGCGAACACCGGCGTATTCTGTGCGGCCATTATCAATGCTGCTGTCAGGGCGGTGCGTCGAACAAGGTTGATCAGGTTCAAAGTGAACTCCTGTGCGCCTGTTGATACCCGAATATGGCGGAAAGTTCGCGCCACTGCTATACTGGCGTGCTGACGACATGCGAACTCCCTCGGCCCAGCCGACAGCAACGCATTTCGCCTTTGCAATCGCCTTCACTGGCAGCAACGGCGCGTCAGCAAAGCCCCGTCGGGGCTTTTTGTGTTTTTGTGGGTGGTCCCGTTGGTGGGCCAACGCGGTATGGGTGGGCTTCGGCCCATTTTTTTGGTTTTTGGAGCCTGATATTGCTGATCGACAAGCTCAAAGCATTGTTGAAGCCCGAGGTTGAACGCCTTGGATACGAGCTTGTGGATCTCGAATATGCGGGCAACAACCGCAGTGCGGTCCTGCGTATCTTTATTGATCAGGAAGCCGGGATTACGTTGGATGATTGCGAAAAGGTGAGTAACGAGGTCGGGGCGGTATTGGATGTCGAGGATCCGATTCCCGGCGAGTACAACCTCGAAATCTCCTCACCGGGATTGGATCGTCCACTCACGGAGCCAGAGCACTTCGATCGCTATCGTGGCGAGCGCGTGAAGCTCCGGATGGAGAAAAGTTTTGTGGGTCGCCGACGGTTGACGGGACTCCTCGAGGGTATGGAAAACGATGAGGTCGTTCTCAACATCGATGGTGAGCAGCACAGCGTGCCCTTCGCCAGCGTAGAGATGGCCCGATTAGCACCGGACTATGACGCCGAGCTACGGCGCAAATAAGAGCGGAATATGAGCAAAGAAATGCTGATGGTGATCGAAGCGGTCTCCAACGAGAAAGGTGTCGAGCGCGACATTATTTTCGAAGCAATGGAAGCGGCGCTGGCATCAGCCACGCGCAAGCGCCATGGCGAGGATATCGACGTTCGCGTATCCATTGATCGTGAAACGGGCGAATACGAGACGTTCCGACGTTGGAAAGTCTTCGCTGATGATTCGACCGAGCTTGAGGTTCCGGATCGCGAATTGCGGATGATCGATGCGGTCGACGTGAACCCTGAAGCTGAGGTGGACGGTTTCGTGGAGGTGCCGATTGAATCGGTGGAGTTTGGTCGTATTGCGGCGCAAACGGCGAAGCAGGTCATCGTGCAACGCGTGCGCGAAGCGGAACGCCAGAAGATCGTCGAAGAGTTCGAGCACCGAGTCGGGGAGATGCTGAGTGGCCTCGTCAAACGGGTCGATCGCAACGGCGTCTATGTAGATCTCGGCGGGACCGCTGAGGGCTTTATCCCTCGAGAGAATATGCTGCCACGTGAGCCGGTACGCCAGCAGGATCGCATCAAGGCGCGCCTGGTAGAGGTGCGCTCTGAGCAACGCGGTCCGCAGCTGTTTATGAGTCGCACGGCGCCGGAATTTCTGATCGACCTGTTCCAGCTGGAAGTGCCGGAAGTTGGCCAGGGTCTGATCGATATTCTGGGTGCAGCCCGTGATCCTGGCCTACGTGCCAAGATCGCGGTGCGCAGCAACGACAATCGCATCGACCCGGTAGGCGCTTGTGTCGGCATGCGAGGGTCTCGAGTACAGGCGGTTTCGAACGAGCTCGCCGGTGAGCGTGTCGACATCATTCTTCACGACGAGAACCCGGCCCAGTTCGTGGTGAACGCAATGTCGCCGGCGGAAGTCGTTTCCATTGTTGTCGATGAAGACAAACATTCGATGGATATTGCAGTCGACGAGGACAAGCTCTCCCAGGCCATTGGCCGCGGCGGACAGAACATTCGTCTTGCGAGCGAGCTCACCGGCTGGGAGCTGAACGTGATGACCGAGGCGGACGCTGAGGCGAAGAGTGAAGCCGAGATGCGTGAGCTATCCGACGTCTTCATGAAACAGCTCGATGTCGACACGGAAATCGCAACGATCCTGGTACAGGAAGGGTTCTCGACGATCGAGGAGATCGCCTATGTGCCGGCCGGTGAACTGGCTGCTATCGACGAGTTCGATGAAGACATGGTCGATGAGTTGCGCAGTCGCGCCAGAGACGTCCTGTTGACGCAGGCGATTGCGAACGAGGAAGTCATCGACGGCGCGGAGCCGGCTGCGGATCTGCTCGAAGTTGAGGGCGTCGACAGCGAGCTAGCGGCGCACTTGGCAAGTCACGGGATCGTCACGCGCGATGACCTGGCGGAACAGGCCACGGATGACCTGCTGGAAATTATAGATACCGATCCGGAGACGGCGGGTGAGCTGATCATGGCGGCTCGTGCGCACTGGTTTGCGGAAGAGGAACAGAGCTGAGCATTGAGAGCTCGGTTGCGGAGAACATTACATGGCTGACGTTACGGTCACACAATTCGCTGAAGTACTGAAGGTGCCGGTCGACAAGCTGCTGGAGCAGCTCGACGAAGCCGGCATTTCGGTCAAAGGCGCGGATGACACGATCAGTGAAGACGCGAAAATGGAGCTGCTCGGCTATTTGCGCCGACAGCGTGGCAAGAGTGAAAGCAAGCTCGCTGCTGCCCCGCGTAAGATCACACTGAAGCGTAAATCACAGACTGAACTGCGAATGTCTGGCAACAAGGGCAGCTCACGTACGGTCGCTGTTGAGGTTCGCAAGAAGCGTACCTACGTGAAACGCGACGTTCTTGAGGAGCAGGCCAAGGCGCAGCAGGACGAGCTTGAAAAAGCGCAAGCTGAGCGCACGGCTCAGGAAGAGGCCCGCAAGGCGGAGCAAGAGGCCGCAGAGCGCAAAGCTCAGGAAGAGCGCGAGCGCGAGCAGCGCGAAGCTGAGGAAGCAGCGAAGCGACGCGCAGACGAGGAAGAGCGCAAGCGTGCCGAAGCGCAGAAGGTCGAAGACGAACGTCGTAAGGCTCAGGAGGCTCGCGAGCGAGCAGATCGTGAGGCGAAACAGCGCGATGCAAATCGTGGTGGAGCTAGTAAAGATAAGACCAAGTACGGCCGTAAAGAGCTACACGTGGCGGGCGACAAGAGCGGCCGACGCAAGCGCAAGCGCCCAGCTCAACGCAGACGTCCGAGCTCGGTCAATGTCGAGTCACAACATGGATTCGAGAAACCGACAGCACCGGTGATCCGTGACGTTGAGATTCCGGAGACGATTTCGGTCGCCGACTTGTCACAGCGAATGGCTGTAAAAGCCACCGAGGTCATCAAGGCGCTGATGGGCATGGGCGCGATGGTCACCATCAACCAGGTCATCGACCAGGATACTGCGACGCTCGTCGTTGAGGAGTTGGGACACAAGGCGATTCCGATCAGCGACAGCAGTGTTGATGACGAGCTGCTGGAAGCGGTATCGAATGAGTCTGGTGACGCGCAGTCGCGACCACCGGTCGTGACGATCATGGGCCACGTAGACCACGGTAAAACCTCTTTGCTCGACTACATCCGTCGCTCCAAAGTTGCTGCGGGCGAAGCCGGCGGCATTACTCAGCACATTGGTGCTTACAAGGTTGAAACCGATAACGGCGAAATCTGCTTCTTGGATACCCCGGGTCACGCGGCCTTTACTGCAATGCGCGCACGTGGTGCTCAGGCCACCGACATCGTGATCCTTGTGGTTGCGGCTGACGATGGTGTCATGCCGCAAACGATTGAGGCGATTCAGCATTCGAAAGCGGCTGAGGTGCCACTTGTTGTTGCGGTCAACAAGATCGATCGTGAGAACGCCGACCCGGACCGTGTGCGCACCGAGTTGTCGCAGCACGAAGTTATCCCGGAAGACTGGGGTGGTGAGTCGCAGTTCGTGAATGTGTCCGCGCATACGGGCGAGGGTATCGATGCACTGCTCGAGGCTGTCCTACTCCAGGCGGAAGTGATGGACCTCAAGGCGGTCAAAGACGGCCAGGCGAAAGGTCTTGTCGTTGAAGGATCGCTTGAGAAAGGCCGTGGTGCGGTAGCCACTGTGCTCGTGCAGAGCGGCACGCTACGCCAGGGCGACTACATTCTCGCAGGTGAGGAATACGGCCGCATTCGTGCAATGTTCAACGAACAGCAGGAGTCCGTGCAGGAGGCTGGTCCATCGACCCCAGCCGTAGTGCTTGGATTGTCCGGCGTGCCGGCGCCAGGCGACGAAGTGCTTGCGCTAGAAGACGATCGCAAGGCTCGAGAAGTTGCGGAGTACCGACAGGCGAAAGCGCGCGATACGAAACTGGCACAACAGCAGGCAGCCAAGCTGGAAAACGTCTTCAACCAGATGGCCGAAGGCGAAAAAGTGTCCGTCTCATTGCTGATTAAGGCAGACGTGAATGGCAGTGCGGAAGCGCTCAAGGATTCTCTCGAGTCAATTTCGAACGACGAGGTCACCGTCAAGGTAATTGCGGCCGGTGTCGGCGGTATCACCGAATCGGATATCACGCTGGCTTCGGCGTCGAACGCAATTGTCATTGGCTTTAACGTGCGTGCGGATGCGGCGGCCAGAAACCAGATCAAGGAATCCGAGGTCGATCTTCGTTACTACAGCATCATCTATGAGGCGATCGACGACGTGAAAGCAGCCGTCAGTGGTCTGCTGTCACCCGAGGTTCGCGAGCAGATTGTGGGTCTTGCGGAAGTACGCGAGGTGTTCAGATCGCCGAAACTTGGAAACGTGGCCGGATGTATGGTCGCTGACGGATACGTCAAGCGCTCGCTGCCGATCCGCGTCCTGCGGGACAACGTGGTGATCTACGAGGGCGAGCTTGAGTCGTTACGCCGGTTTAAAGATGACGTCAACGAAGTGCGTGCGGGAACCGAATGCGGTATCGGCGTCAAGAACTACAACGACGTTAAGGTCGGCGATCAAATCGAGTGTTATGAGCGTGTAGAAGTCGCGCGCAAAATCGATTGATGCGGCGCGATTTCTCTCGTCAGGATCGATTAGGTGGCCAGATTCAGCGGGTGCTGAACGAGCTACTGCGATTTGAGAGCAAGGACCCCGCGCTCTCGGGAGTGAGCGTCACAGCGGTCGATTTGAGTCGCGATCTATCGGTTGCTCGAGTCTTCTTCTCAACGCTGGACCCGGAGGGCGATCCTGCACCAGTCGCTGATGGACTTCAGCGCGCCGCCGGTTTTCTGCGCGGACGCCTGGGCCATGAACTGAAGGTCCGCCGTGTGCCGGAGTTGCGCTTTCAACATGACGACAGCGCTGCGCGTGCGCAGGCGCTTTCCGCATTGATCGACGCCAGCGAGACTACTGACCCGGAGTAATTTTGGGTGGCCCTCGAGAAACGTGACCTGCATGGGGTGATTCTGCTGGACAAGCCGCAGGGCCTTTCCAGCAATCGAGCGTTGCAGCGCGTCAAACGTCTGCTCAAGGCGAGAAAGGCGGGCCATACCGGCAGTCTTGATCCGCTTGCCACAGGCATGCTCCCGATCTGTTTGGGTGATGCCACTCGGTTTTCGCAGTATTTGCTCGACGCTAGCAAGCGTTACCACGTCCGTGCCCGGCTAGGGTCTTCTTCGACAACGGGCGATGGTGAAGGCGCACTGTCAGCCGGTGTCCCTATTCCTGATTTCTCTCACGATGAATGGCAAGCGGTGGCAAATCGATTTGTCGGGGAGATCGAGCAGACCCCGCCGATGTATTCGGCGCTGAAGCATGATGGCAAACGGCTATATGAAATCGCGCGTCAGGGTAGGACTGTGGAGAGACCGCCGAGACGTATCACGATCGTTGATTGTGCTGTGCTCTCGATCGAGCATGACGTTCTGGAGCTAGATGTACATTGCTCCAAGGGGACCTACATTCGTACTCTGGTGGAGGACATCGCCACCGCAGCAGGCACACTGGCGTGGACAGAGCGGCTTCATCGAACGGCTGTATCACCGTTTCACCAACCGATGATCTCGTTGGAAATGCTGGAGACCGATGTTGAGCAAGGCCGTGATCCTGCGGCGCACCTATTGCCGGTTGGCAGTTGCATCGAGACGATGCCCTCAATGGATTTGGACCGGGCCGCGTCGCTCGCTTTTTGCGAAGGACAAGCGATCCATGTTGAGTACCCCAAAGGGCGCTACCGGTGCGTGGGGCCGGAGTGCTTGCTCTTGGGGGTTGTCGAGATCGATTCAGATGGGCAGATCGCCGGGCGCAAAGTGCTGTCGAGCGCCCGCGAAACGCTTTCACGCTGAGAAAACCCCTATATCCACTATGCGAAACGTTGTTTCAAAAGATACGACCGAGTTACAATGAGGGGCTTTTTGATTCGAACCACTCGGCATTGCCTAGCTGGGTGACTGACAACTACCCCTGAACATCGGTGTTTCGCCAGGCATGAAATAGGCGGGATTTCTGGTGAGGGCGGTGAATTGACTGGAGTTTGACACCATGCCATTGACCACAGAACGCAAGAACAGCATCGTCGAAGAATATCGGCGCGACGATAACGACACAGGGTCTCCTGAAGTTCAGGTTGCACTCTTGTCGGCACGCATCGCTGACCTGACTGGCCACTTCAACAGCCACAAGAAAGACCATCACTCACGCCTCGGGTTGCTGAAGATGGTTAACAAGCGTCGCAAGCTGCTCGACTATCTGAAGAAAAAGGACCAGGAACGCTATTTCGATTTGATCAAGCGTCTCGGTCTGCGTCGCTGAGTAACAGTTCGACGTGACTACCCCATCCGCGCCCCTGTTGACTGGAAACAGCCAACCGGGGCGCTTTGTATTTGCAGGCAGGAAAGAAAGAGTAATTAAGGAAACAGCGTGAACGCGATAACCAAGACATTCCAATATGGCGAACATGAGGTTCGTATCGAAACGGGCGAGATCGCAAGACAATCTGACGCGGCCGTTCTGGTCAGCATGGGCGACACCACGGTGCTGGTAACCGCGGTTGGCAGAAAAACCGCAGACCCGGGTCGCGATTTCTTCCCGCTCACCGTGAACTATCAGGAAAAAACCTACGCGGCGGGCAAAATCCCAGGTGGATTCTTCAAGCGAGAAGGACGCCCAAGCGAGAAAGAAACGTTAACGAGCCGACTGATTGACCGACCGATCCGTCCGCTGTTCCCGAAAGGCTTCACGAACGAAGTTCAGGTTATTGCGACGGTCATGTCGCTGGATCCGCAGATCGATCCGGATATTCCGTCTCTGATCGGCGCGTCGGCATCGTTGGCACTCTCGGGTATGCCGTTTCAGGGCCCGATTGGTGCAGCGCGGGTTGGCTACGTCGATGGCGACTATGTCTTGAACCCGACGGCGGCGACGCTGGAAGGTTCCTCTCTCGACCTGGTTGTCGCAGGTACTGCCGACGCAGTGCTGATGGTGGAATCGGAAGCGGACCGGCTTTCGGAAGAAATCATGCTGGGCGCCGTTGTCTACGGTCACGACCAGATGCAGGTCGCAATTAACGCGATTGCCGAACTCAAAAGCGAAGCAGGCCAGCCTGCTTGGGAGTGGGCGCCTGCTGAGGAAAACACGGCACTGGCAGCCGCGGTTGCAGCTTCGGCGACTGACGGTCTTACAGCTGCATACCAAATCACCGAGAAGCAGTCTCGCCAGGACGCTGTGCGCACGGCGAAATCGGAGACGATGGAAGCGCTCGCCGGTGGTGATGATGCCGAGTACACCCCCGAAGAAGTGGGCGGTGCTCTGTCGAAACTCGAGAAGACGATCGTTCGTGGTCGCGTACTGGATGGACACCCGCGTATCGATGGTCGTGATTTGACGACGGTACGTCCGATTGCCAGTCGTGTGGGCGTGCTGCCCCGCACGCATGGTTCTGCGCTGTTCACTCGTGGGGAAACGCAGGCTATCGTGGTCGCGACACTCGGCACCGGTAGGGACGCCCAGATTATCGACGCGTTGGAAGGCGAGCGTAAAGAGAACTTTATGCTGCACTACAACTTTCCTCCGTACTGCGTTGGTGAGACAGGATTTATTGGTAGCCCTAAGCGCCGTGAAATCGGTCATGGCAAGCTTGCACGCCGTGGTATTCAGGCGGTCTTGCCGACGATCGAAGAGTTTCCGTACGTGATCCGCGTGGTCTCAGAAATCACCGAATCCAACGGCTCGAGCTCGATGGCGTCGGTTTGCGGCAGTAGCCTTGCACTGATGGATGCCGGTGTGCCGACCAAAGCGCCCGTGGCGGGCGTTGCTATGGGGCTCGTTAAGGATGGCGATCGCTTCGCCGTACTGACCGATATCCTGGGTGATGAGGATCACCTCGGCGATATGGACTTTAAAGTGGCTGGTACCGACAATGGCGTGACCGCTTTGCAGATGGATATCAAGATCCAGGGCATCACGAAGGAAATCATGTCGAGCGCTTTGGCGCAGGCTAAAGATGCACGCCTGCATATCCTCGGCGAAATGGCGAATGCCATCACGAAGCCGCGTGAAGAGATGTCTGATTGGGCACCGACCATCATGTCGATCAAAATCGATCCTGAGAAGATCCGTGACGTCATCGGTAAAGGTGGTGCGGTTATCCGTGCAATCACCGAGGAAACGGGTGCTACGGTCGATATCGACAATGACGGCACGGTCCGGATCGCATCGGTTGACGGGGCTTCCGGCAAAGAAGCACGTCGCCGTATTGAACTTATCACCGCGGAAGTTGAAGTCGGCGCAGTCTACGATGGCCGCGTGGCACGGCTAATGGATTTTGGTGCTTTCGTGACCATCCTTCCGGGCAAGGACGGACTGGTGCACATTTCGCAGATCTCAAACGAACGCGTGGAGAAGGTCAGCGACAAGCTAAGTGAAGGCGACATCGTTCGCGTCAAAGTGCTCGAGGTAGATCGTCAGGGACGTATCCGCCTCAGCATGAAAGCGTTGGCCGAGGAAGAAGGTCAGGCTTCGGGCGGCGAAGAAGAAGAGTAAGCGCAGGGCCGACCGGTCTTTAGACCGGTCGGCTCATTCTCTCAAAGTGCCAGCAGAGCCGCTCTGGCAACCAGAAAGAGAGTTTCCCGGGCATGGCGCCTTGCACGAAACCGACGTGTCCTCCGCGTTCGGTGTATTCCAAAGTAACAGCCTCGCTGACATCCTCCGACGTCGGCAGTAGTGAGCGCGAAATAAACGGATCATCTACCGCGTGAATCACGGTTGTGGGTACCTGGATGTCCCGCATGAATTGTTTGCTGCTGCAACGGCTGTAGTAGTCGTCTTTACCATTGAATCCATGCATGGGCGCGGTCACCATGTCATCGAATTCCTCGAAAGTCTTGGTTCGAAGCGCCGCTGCCAAATCGAATGCGACAGGATCCCGCCCGAATTTGCGGACGAGGGATTTCTTCATATTTCGCATCAAATGCCACTGATAAAGTCTTGAAAAACCCTGCGAAACAGCATCGGACGCGCCCTGTAAATCAAACGGAACGGAGACCGCTGCAGCTGCCTGGACCGGGGTGTTGCCCCGGCGTTCTCCGAGATATTTCAGTAGCGTATTGCCGCCCAGCGAATAACCACACGCAAACAGCGGAATGTCGGCGTACCGATCACCGATGACTTCGAATACGCCACCGGGGTCAGATGTCTCACCCGCATGATATCGGCGAGGCATTGAGTTCGGATGTCCGCCGCAATCGCGTGCATGGAGCACGACACTGAGCCATCCACGTCGATAAGCCTCGTCGGCAAGTCCTCGGGCGTAACTCGACTCACTGGAACCCTCAAGCCCATGGAGAATCACCAGAACTGCGGTCGGAGGCTGGTCTGGGGGCAGCGGGTGCCAATCGAGGGCGACCGTGTCTGAATCAGGTAAACGAAATACTTCGCGATCCCACCGAATATCGGGCGCTCGCACCCAGCCCAGCGAAGGGAGCAAGGTCTGAACATGGTGATGGGCGAGCCACGGCGTGGGCCGGAAGGGCTGACTCATTTACGTGACGAGCGTTCCTCTGCGGATGATTGATCGTCATCATGCGCTTTGGGGTCTTCAAGCCGGCCGCTGATCAGTCGGAATACTTCCTCCTGAACCGCGCGCCAGCGGGCGTAGTTTCGCTGGGCAAGATTCGTCACGGTTTCAACCGGGTCTATACCGACCACTTTACGAATCGTATTGCGCGCCTGCGCCTGCTGAGTCATGAACATCCGCAAGGATTGTTCCAGGTAATTGCTTACCACGCTGGGCATCGCGTTGTTGTAGGTCCGAATCACCTGCGACAGAAAATCCTCCGTCATCACAGGCTCGCCTTGTTGTTCCTGCTCAGCAATCACCTGCATAAGGATGGTGCGAGTGATGTCCTCGCCGGATTTTTTATCGATAACAACGAACGGCTCTTTCTCCAACACGAGGTCCTTTACGTGCGCCAGCGTGATGTATTTGCTGAGCTTGGTATCGTAAAGGCGGCGATTGGGGTACTTCTTTATCGTTCGCACAGGGCTATCCAGTTCCGGTCTGCGTCCAAGTGTAGCGGAATCGAAATGATATTGGACGCTCACTCGTCAATGGATAGCGCAATCGGTTTTTGACTTAACTGCTTTGGGTCGTACGCGAGGCACGCCCATTGCAGAATATCCGCGGGATCCGCGCCTGACATTTCAGCAGGTAAGGACATTCCCATTAGCGAAAGGCAGCGCTCAAGATTATGCGAGGGGCGGGCGTCATCGATCGGGGGTGCGCCGGTTTGCTTACTCAGTTTTTGTCCGTCGCTAGCATTGAGTACCGGAAAATGCGCGTAGCGTGGCGTCGGTAAATCGAGCAATCGCTGCAAATAGATTTGACGGGGTGTCGAGCTCAGCAGATCAACTCCTCTGACGACGTCGGTGACACCTTGGTATGCATCGTCTACGCACACCGCTAGTTGATAGGCGAACAGGCCGTCCCGACGACGAATCACAAAGTCACCAGGACTATCTATGAGGTTGACCGATTGTGTGCCTTGCCAGCGATCCGTGAATCGAATCGCTTTATCTGCAATGCGAACACGCAATGCACCTTCACGAAGCGCCTTGTCCCGGCAGATGCCCGGATAGGGGTCAAGCTGCTTGCTCGCTCGCAGTTGTCTGCGGGCGCACTCGCAAAAAAAGGCAGCTCCGTTGGACTGAAGGTGAGCGATGGCATCAAGAATGCGATCAGTAGATCGGCTTTGGTAGACGATGGACTCGTCCCAGAGCAAACCGTGCTTCTCGAGTGTCGCAAGAATCGCGTCGGTTGCGCCTTCGACCTCGCGAGGCGGGTCTATGTCTTCGATTCGGAGCAGCCATTGGCCTTGTGCATGCCGGGCATCCAGAAAGCTGACCAGCGCAGCAAATAACGAACCGAGATGAAGTGGGCCGGTCGGCGAGGGCGCAAACCGGCCAACATAGCGGTTAGCGGTAACGATCGTCCCGGTCGCGAAACTGACGCTCAGCCAGTTCGCGTCGTTCCTGTGCTTCCAGGCAAAGCGTTGCGACAGGTCGCGCCTCGAGTCGCTTCAGCCCGATTTCTTCGCCGGTCTCGTCGCAATAACCGTAGGTGCCCTCGTCGATTCGGGTGAGCGCCGAGCTGATTTTTCTCAACAGCTTTCGCTCACGATCGCGCGTACGAAGCTCAAGGCCAAACTCGGACTCTTGCGTGGCTCGATCATTCGGGTCGGGGAAGTTCGCGGCTTCGTCCTGCATGTGGTTCACAGTGCGATCCACCTCTTCCATGAGCTCGCGCTTCCAGGCGGACAGGATCTCGCGGAAGTGCTCGAGCTGCTCGTCGCTCATGTATTCCTCACCGCGCTTCGGCTGGTAAGGGGCGATGCCGTGGATTGGGCCAGAGACGATGTCCGCACGAGAGCGTTTGGGCGCGGTCGCTTTCTTGGTCGGTGCTTTCTTGGCCGCAGGCCGTTTCGTCGGCGCTTTCTTCGCAGGGGCCTTTTTCGCTACTGGCTTTTTGCTCGTAGCTTTCTTCGCGGGCGCCTTCTTGGCGGCTGCCTTCTTGGCGGCTGCCTTCTTGGTGGTCGCCTTCTTCGACGTAGCCTTTTTAGCAGGCGCTTTTTTCGTCGCTGCCTTCTTCACCGTCCTTTTGGTCGCCGTTTTTTTGGCGGCCGTCTTCTTAGCCACCTTCTTCTTGACTACCTTTTTCGTGACCTTCTTTTTCGCGGGGGCGCGTTTGGCCGCGACCTTCTTGGTCGTGGTCTTCTTCTTAGCTGTTGTTTTAGCAGACTTTTTCTTAGTCGCCATCAGGAACCTCCGCGGTTGGTATCCATTTCGAGCGCCGCGATTATACAGGTTATGTTCGACAAGGGAAGCGAGCGAAATTCACGGTTTTTACAGGCTCTGTGAGCCATTTGCCGCCGCAGCAAGATGAACCGGGCTGTTGCCTTCCCAGCCTTCCTTGCGATGTTCAACAACCACATTGGTGTAGACGCCACCCCGAACATTAAAGTCTGTGGTTACCCGCATGAAGCGTGGGTCGAGCGCCGCCACCAGGTCGTCGAGCATCTTGGCGGTCACCGCCTCGTGGAATGCACCTTCTTCGCGGTATGACCAAAAATAGAGTTTCAGCGATTTCAGCTCAACGCACCGCTCATCCGGAATGTACTCGATATAGATAGTCGCAAAGTCTGGTTGATCGGTTTTCGGGCACAAACAGGTGAATTCGGGTGTATGAATCCGAATGACAATGTCACGGTCAGGGTTGGGGTTGCTGAAGGTCTCCAGGTCTCTCGATGGTCCCGGGCGGGGCGTTTTGACGATCTCGTCGGTCATCCAATTCTGCTCCATGAGGGTGCCGTCGCGCTCTCGCGACAAGCGTCGTTTTGGTAAACGATTTAGTTTACAGTAGCGGGCTGTCGAGCGCCGCCCATGGCGCCAGAGAATATGGCCGACGGATCAGAATGCGCCTCACCAAGATCAAGCTAGCCGGGTTCAAGTCTTTTGTAGAACCCACCACCATTGAATTTCCCAGCAACCTGGTTGGCGTTGTCGGGCCCAACGGTTGTGGTAAATCGAATGTCATCGATGCAGTGCGTTGGGTGATGGGCGAGAGCTCAGCCAGCAGGTTGCGTGGCGATTCCATCACGGACGTGATTTTCAATGGCTCGAGTGCACGTAAACCGGTCGGTACAGCATCCATCGAGTTGCTGTTCGACAACTCCGACAGCACGGTCGGCGGGCAGTACGCCAGCTACAACGAGATTTCGATTCGCAGAACCGTGTCTCGCGATGCGATTTCCACGTACTACCTGAACGGTACCAAGTGCCGTCGCAAAGACATCACGCAGATTTTTCTCGGCACCGGACTCGGGCCTCGTTCCTACTCGATTGTCGAGCAGGGCATGATCTCGCGCCTGATCGAAGCCAAGCCCGAGGAGATGCGAGTCTTCATCGAGGAAGCGGCAGGTATTTCAAAGTACAAAGAGCGGCGTCGCGAGACAGAGAATCGCATCAAACACACGCGCGAGAACCTGGAACGTCTCACCGATCTGTTGGAAGAGGTTGAGGCGCAGCTTCGACGGCTTGGGCGACAGGCCAAAGCGGCGGAGCGCTACAAGTCTTTGAAGGCTGATGAACGGCGCACGCAAGCGGAGCTTCTGGCGCTGCGACTGGGTGAGCTTGAGGCCATCGCGGGTGAGCAGGAGCGTGCGCTCGCCGAGCGTGAGAACGCCGTGCAAGCTGCAATCGCTGATCAACGTAAGTCGGAAGCAGCGATCGCAGAAACGCGCGAGCGCCTCACCGAAACCACTGAAGTATTCAACGACGCCCAAGCCGCTTTCTATAAAGTGGGTGGGGAAATCGCTCGCCTCGAGCAATCCATTGAACACAATCGTCAGACAAGCGACCGTCGCGCGGCTGATCTGGAGCAGGCGGAGAGTGGCGTATCCGAGATACTGGCTCACATTGAGCAAGACTCATCGGCGCTTCAGCAACTGAACCTCACGCTCGATCAACTTGCGCCAGACCTTGAGAGTTCAAAAAAGCAAGCCGAGGCATCGGCCCAATCTCTGCAACGTGCGGAAGCGGCGATGACCGAATGGCAGGAGGGCTGGGATGCGTTTAACGGTCGAGCGAGCGCTGCGGAGCGGGCGACGCAGGTCGAACAGGCCAGAGTCGAGCAGTATGAGAATCAGATCGAGCGTCTGAATCGCCGACGCGATGTTGTTTCCGAGCAGAAGGAAGCGTTGCCTGTCGCAGCTTTGCGCGATGAAGCAGTGCGGCTTGCCGGTGTTGCTCGTGAACGTCAGGCGAGCGCCGAGCAAAGCGATGCTGCGTTGAAGAGCGTCGAGGAATCAGTGAGAAAAGGTGCGTCGGATATCGAGGCGCTTCGGAAACAACTGGACGAGATCCGCTCCACCATGTCGGAGCAGCAAGGACGAGCAGCCTCGCTGGAGGCGTTGCAACAAGCCGCACTCGAGTATTCTGAACAAGGCGTGGGTGAGTGGCTTTCGGAACATGCCTTGGCCGATGCGCAGCGAGTCGCTCAACGGCTGCGCGTCAAGGGCGGGTGGGAGCGCGCTGTCGAAACCGTGCTCGGAAGCTGGTTGCAAAGTGTTTGTGTTGATGACGCGAGCAAGCTCGTTAGTGAACTCACTCAACTGAATGCGAGCTTGACTCTGGTCTCGTCGACAGGCGTTAGCGCGTCGTCCGGAGAAGGCTCTCTGTTGGCTCAGGTCGATCAGGCACCGCCGGCTGTGGCTGACGTTCTGTCTCAGGTCAGGTGTGCTCAAAACGCGGCCGACGCGCTCGCAATGCGCGCGCGTTTGTCGGCGAGCGAGTCGGTCATTACACCCGATGGATTGTGGCTCGGACCGCAGTGGGTGCGCGTATCGACAGCCGACGACCCGGCTAGCGGCACGCTCGGTCGCGAACAGGAACTTCGAGACCTTCGGCACACCTTGAGCGCACTCCAGGATGAACAGTCTTCTTTGGACAGTCGACTGGTTGCGGCACGCGAGCAGATCGGCACGTTGGAGCAACAGGGGGTCGCTGCACGCGAGGCTGCCTCCGAAGGCGCTAAGGCGGCTGCTCAAGCGGTAGCCGCTGCCGGCACAGCTGATGAGCGGGTCAAGGAAGCGGCCCAGCGGCTTGAGAAAATTGACAGTGAGCTCGCCGAAATATCGGGCGAAGTCCAGCGCGTCGAAGAGGCGATCGGCAACAGCAAGCAATCGCTCGCCGAAAATCGAGCGTTGCTCGAGGGTGTCGGCGAAGAGCGCGCGAAGCTGCAGTCTCAGCGCGATCAGCTGCGCTCAGATCTAGAACAGGCGCGGGGCCGTTCGGCGCAAGATCGCGAGGCGGCACAAGCGCTGGCCTTGCGGTACGAGTCGAGGCGAAGTTCCCGCGAGTCGGCTGAGCAGAGCCTGCAGCGCATGCAAACTCAGCTCTCTCAGTTCCAGCAGCGAAAAGAGCAACTGCAGCAGGAAATCCAGAGTGCGTTGGCACCTCTGGAGGGCATGGAGCAGTCGCTGAGCACACTTTTGGAGCAGCGCATTACGGCCGAGCAAGCGCTTGGGAAGTCCCGTGAACATGTCGAGAACGCGGAGTCTCAGCTGCGCAATCTTGAGCAAGATCGCAGTGACCATGAGGCGAGCGTTGTCGCGGCGCGCGATGCGCTCAGCGAAATGCGCGTGAATCAGCAGGAGAATAAGGTCCGTCTCGAAGGCATTAATGAGCAGTTCAATGAACTGCAGTTCAGTCTTGAGGAAATTCGGGCTGAGCTGGATGAATCGGCGAATACAGAATCATGGTCAGAAAAGCTCTCGACCATTGGTCGCAAGATCGATCGACTCGGTCCGATTAACCTCGCCGCCATCGATGAGCAAAGAGAACAGCAGGAGCGGAAAGAGTATCTGGACGCTCAGCTTGCCGATTTGAACTCGGCGTTGACGACGCTGGAAAACGCCATTCGTAAGATTGATCGGGAAACGCGCAATCGGTTCAAAGAAACCTATGACCGGATCAACAGCGGGTTCCAGAGACTCTTTCCTCAGTTGTTTGGCGGCGGGCAGGCGTATCTCGAACTGACAGGCGATGATCTGTTGGCAGCTGGCGTGACCGTGATGGCCCGACCGCCGGGCAAGAGAAACAGCACAATTCACCTGTTATCGGGTGGAGAGAAAGCCCTGACTGCAGTGGCGTTAGTGTTCGCGATCTTCGAGCTGAACCCGGCACCGTTTTGCATGCTCGATGAGGTTGATGCACCGCTCGATGATGCCAACGTCGGACGTTTTTGCCAGATCGTGAAAGCTATGTCGGAGACTGTGCAGTTTGTCTTTATTTCGCACAACAAGGCGACAATGGAGATGGCGCAGCAGCTGATGGGCGTGACGATGAACGAGCCCGGTGTGTCTCGCCTGGTCGCCGTAGACTTGGACGAGGCCGTCAAGATGGCGACCGCCTAGGTTTGCAGCCGTGGATGAGCTGCGACTTGCGCTTCTAGTTGTCGGGGTCGTCGTGGTTGCGGCGGTGTACCTCACGACGCGTCGCAAAGACGCAGCAGAGCTGCAAAATTCCGCGCCGGATACTCGAATCGAACCCAGTCTCGATGGCGCCGATGTCTCGGAAGACGCGTCGCCAGAAATGAGTGAGTCAATGCCGAGTTTTTCTGCCGAGACAGAAGACTGGGTTGATGAGGTCGACGCGTCCGAGCCATCAGAAGCAGAAGCGCAGACGCCCTCAGCCGATGTCCCCGAGAAGGTCATCACGCTCAGAATCGTTGCTCGTAACGGCGGCGACTTTTCCTCCGAGCAGGCAGTGCTTGCCATGCGTGATACTGGGTTGGTCCATGGGCGTTTTGGTATTTTCCACAAACTCTTTGAAGATGAGCCGGACGGGGAAACCGTCTTCGCGGCAGCAAATCTTGTGGAGCCCGGCAGCTTCGACTTGAAGAACCTGCGAGACCAGCGAATCCCAGGCTTGAGTTTCTTTTTGGTTCGACCTGGACCGGGCCGAGGTGTAGACAGTTACGACAAGATGGTCGAAACCGCTCGTTCGATTGCGATTGCATTGAGCGGCGAGCTCGTGGACGGCGACGGGAGCACGTTCAGCATCCAGCGTGAGCGGTTCCTGCGCGAGGAGCTGATCCAATACGAGCTTGAGCACCTCAATCTCTCGTGAACACGCCTGTCCCCGATAACATCGAAGCGGCGAGAGCCGAGGCGGAGGAGCTGCACGAGGCGATCAACGGGCACAATCATCGCTATTACGTGCTTGATGAACCCTCGATCCCGGATGCCGAATACGATCGTTTGATGCAGCGGCTGCTTGCACTGGAGCAGGCTTACCCGGAGCTCGTATCGGCGGAGTCACCAACACAGCGCGTTGGGGCCAAACCGATCTCCCAGTTCGCTGAGGTGCGCCACGAGTTGCCGATGTTGTCGCTCGACAATGCCTTTAGCGACGAAGACATGGAGAAGTTTTTCGGGCGCCTCGCAGATCGCCTTGAGCTTGAGGCGGGCAGCGAAGGACTTTCGATCAGTGCTGAGCCAAAAATGGATGGAGCGGCGGTTTCAATCACCTATGAAGAAGGGCGGTTGATTCGTGCGGCAACGCGCGGCGACGGTACGGTTGGCGAAGACATCACCCATAACGTGCGCACGATTCAGAGTGTCCCACTCAAGCTGCGTGGCACGGGCTATCCCCGGATTCTCGAAATCAGAGGCGAGGTTTTTATGCCGAAGGCCGGATTTCACGCCTTTAATGAAAACGCCGAGGCACGCGGTGAGAAAACGTTTGTAAACCCCCGCAACGCGGCCGCGGGTAGTCTGCGACAGCTAGATCCTAAACTCACTGCAGCCCGTCCGCTCGATATGTACGGATATGCCGTGGGGCACGTAGAAGGCGGTGTTCTGCCGGACAGTCACTCAGAGATCATGGAGAAGATCCGTGAATGGGGATTTCCGGTCAATCCTGACGCCAGAACGGTCGCAGGGATCGAGAATTGTAGACAGTATTTTGTTGATCTCGGCGAGCGACGAGATGCGTTGCCATACGAGATCGATGGTGTTGTATATAAGGTGGATAAGCTCGCCCTGCAGATAGAATTAGGGCAGGTATCGCGTGCACCGAGATGGGCAATTGCCCGCAAATATCCCGCGCAGGAGGAACTGACCGTTGTCGAGGGCATCGATTGGCAGGTGGGCCGAACTGGCGCCCTGACGCCGGTCGCGCGGCTTGAACCGGTATTCGTTGGCGGGGTCACGGTCAGCAACGCAACGCTGCACAACATTGAGGAGCTCCAACGCAAGGATATTCGCGCCGGAGATACGGTCATAGTGCGGCGCGCTGGCGATGTCATCCCGGAAGTAGTGAGTTTTGTGCCCGAGCGACGTCCGTCAGACAGCAATCGGACTGAGCTGCCCACCGAGTGCCCGGTTTGCGCGTCGCCCGTACGAAAGACAGACGATGAGGCCGTAGCGCGATGCACAGGTGGTCCCGTAATTTGCCGCGCTCAGCGGGTTGAGGCGTTAAAACACTTCGTGTCTCGCAAAGCTTTGGATATCGAAGGTCTCGGCAGCAAGCTGATCGAGCAGTTGGCTGACGATTTGGTGCACAAACCTGGCGATATCTTCCGGTTGGATGCCGAACAGTTGGCGGGGCTCGACCGAATGGGCAAGAAATCGGCCGAAAACGTCATTTCCAGTATCGAAAAGTCCAAATCCACCACGCTTGGGCGTTTTCTGTTTGGCTTGGGCATTCGCGAGGTGGGTGAAACTACCGCTCAGAATCTGGCGGCTCATTTTGGCGGTTTAGACCCAATCCGGAACGCCACAGAGCAGGATCTTTTGGCCGTTGAGGATGTTGGTGAGGTTGTGGCGGGTCGCATCATCGGGTTTTTCGCCGATCCCGAGTTGAGCGGCGTTGTCGACGATCTGCTGGCAGCGGGTGTCGAGTTTGAGGCGAACGACGCCAATCAGCTTCCAGTGGGTGAGGTCTTTGCCGGAAAGACTGTCGTGTTGACTGGAACCCTCAGCCAGATGACCCGTTCGGAAGCGGGTGCATTGGTGAAGCGTTTGGGCGGCAAGGTTTCAGGGTCAGTATCGGCCAAAACATCGCTTTTGGTCGCTGGCGACAAAGCCGGCTCAAAGTTGCAAAAAGCGCAAAATCTCGGTGTTGCGGTCTGGAGCGAACAAGACTTCATAGATGCCGTTGGTGATTTTTTGACCACATGAGGTGATCCGTCAAGGTGTAAATCCCCCTGTTTTCAAAGCGAAATATGGTCGAACGGACCAAGGTTCTACTTGAACATTGTGTTGCGCGTTTTTTCCCATGAATTGGGCAGTTATTCCCAACTCTTTGATTTTGTTGATATGAAATTTGCGCGTAACCTAGTATCTCGGGCATGCGCAGTTCGGCCCAAGAAAAACTTCTACATCTCCTACTCCGTGCACTGAAGCCCTTGGTTCATCTACTACTCGAATCGGGAATTGGCCATCGAGAGTTTGCGGAGGTTTCGAAGCGCGCCTTCATCGATGTTGCTACCAAGAAATATGGCATTCGCGGACGCGCAACGAACATCTCGCGGGTCGCGGTAATGACCGGTCTAACCAGGAAAGAAGTAAAGAAAATACGTGACCAGTCAGACGAAGGAGAGCAGGAGAGTTTTTCGTTTCGTGCAATCCCAGGCGCGGAGGTCCTGCACCATTGGCACGAGGATCCAGATTATACGGACAGTTCAGGTGCGCCAAGACCACTGGAGTTCTCCGCTGTCAATGACTCGTCATTTTCTAGTCTAGTTAAGAAGTATGCTGGAGATATCCCACCTGGAGCGCTACGAACGGAATTAACACGCAGTGGATCGGTTAGGTTGGGCGACGATGGGAGACTGCACGCGTTAAAAAGAGACTATCCGATAAGCGAGCAATCGCGTGTTGAGCGCGCACTTGGGAACTTGCTTCCAGCGATGACGGAAAACATCGCTATGAATTCCATAGCGGGACTGCGGAGCCAGAGACAAGAGGATCGTTGGCCGGAGTATCAGATACAGGTCCTTAATGTGTCTGCCGGAGAGCTCACCTCCTTGAGGGAGCACTCGCGATCAAGAATGCTGGAGTTTTCGGAATCTCTCGATCGAGATCTCCACCGAATATCGCCGCCTGAGGCTGCCGGGTCTAGCGCGGATCAGAAGATGGTGATCGTCACTACTATCTATACAGAAGCGGACAACCCGCCTGACAGCAACGGCAGCGTCTAGCTCCTCCAAATTTCTCCGCCCGCAATACGGTCAACGTTCAAACTGTTGTCGGATCAGTTGACATAACTGAGTAAGTTGCGCAATCAGAACCAGAAATGGCCGCTTGGTTCGAAACAACGGCGAGATATTGATGTTCGGGCATTTTGATTGGTTCTAGTCGAAACAAAAAATTTCCTGCAGAAAAACAGAGGGTTATAAATTCTACTTGCGAGCTATTCGCATTCTCTACAGGCGCCAGCCGCCAATCTCTCCCCCGAGTCACGATATTTGCACGAGATTCAGGAGCTTAGCCTTCACATAATTCGCCGCCTACGGTTAACATAAGTGTTGACGAATTGACGTAATCTGGCATGGAGAAAGATCCGAAGAAGACGATCCTTAGCGCAGTTGCCGTCATGATGAAACCGGTGGTGCGGTTCCTCGTAAATCAGGGAGTTACGCACACCGATTTGGCTGACGTACTTAAGGACGTTTACGTCGACTCGGTTATCAGGCACTTCGAAGAGGAGCAAAAGGTTAACCGATCGCGTATTGCCGTGATGACAGGTTTGACTAGAAAAGAAGTCAAGCGAGTACTCGACAGAGCGATTGAGCAGGGCGACAAACGGCAGATTCAGTCTCGGCCGGAGAAAGTGCTTGCTGGTTGGCACAACGACCCAAGCTTTTCGGGGCCATACGGTGTACCGCTGGATCTTCCCTATGAGGCCCCGGATGGAGTCCCGAGCTTTGCTCAACTTGTTCGGACGTACGGATCTGACATGAGTGCAAAAGCAACGCTTGAGGAGTTGAAGCGCGGCGGGGCAGTTGCGGAAGAGGAAGGGACAATTAAGGCGTTGCAGCGGCATTTTCACCCTGCAGCGCTTTCAGAAGAACTGATAGCACGGTTTGGTGAGGTGGCTCACAAGGTTTTGTCGACCACAACCTCAAACCTGGAAAAAGAAGTCGAGGGCATCGGCTATTTCGATAGGTGGGTGTACGCGGAAAACGGTTGCACGTCGAACGTGATCGGGCTTTTCGACAAGTACCTTCGGGATAGGGGACAGAATTTTCTGGAAGACCTCGACCGGTGGTTTGCAGCCAATGAAAGAGTTAACGAGCCGGATCGAACGAGGAAAGAAACGGGCGTCTACGTGGTGCATTACGTGGAAGAGCCTGACGCAATGAGTTCGTTGGCAGATCTTTTGAAGAAGAAGGGTTTTGATGTCTTGGAGACTGACTCGTCGTAAGAACGAGGGGTACTTCAGGTAATTAAATTAGCCGGGTTTGAAGGGGCCTGGTGAGGCGGCTACGGCCGCGATTACAACGTTTAGGAGAATTCGCGATGGAACTTTTTGATGGAAAGTTCGGGAGACGTGCTGCGTACGCGCTTGTGACAGCCACTCTTTTCGTAAACTGTGCGACGGCAGCGCCAATTTCGGGTGACACAAAAGCTATATCTGCCGGGGACGCTCCGGTTGCAGTTACTGCCACTCGGGCTATTTCTACAGGTGATACCAGAGCAATCTCCGTTGGAGATACGAAGGCGATCTCGGTAGCTGATCTCGCCGCGATTTCTGTCGGCGATACAAGAGCGATTTCGGTAGCAGACATTGCCGCTATATCCACCGGCGATACGAAGGCGATCTCGGTAGCAGACGTTACCGCGATTTCTGCTGGCGACACCAAGGCGATTTCGGTAGCCGACATTGCCGCCATCTCTGCCGGCGATACGAAAGCAATCTCGGTGGGTGACATTACCGCTATCTCTACCGGCGACACGAAGGCGATTTCAGTAGCTGACGTTACTGCGATCTCTGCTGGCGACACAAAGGCAATCTCTGTGGGAGATCTTCAGCCAGTTTCACTCTCGGACTTGAAGGCGATTTCGGTCGGCGATACAAAGAATTCAGGGCTTGCGACATTTAGCGCTTTTGGTGAAGAGCTAGACTCGAAAGAAGCTGCCGTGGCTGAGACGGATGTTTTTGTCGTTCTCGCTGGCGCTGTGGAGAGTGTAAACCTGGAGTCCGCGACCGTTACCATTTTAGGGAAGACGGTTGCTATTGAGATCGAAGCTGCCCTGGAACTCAACGTTGGAGACTATGCCGGGGTGTTAGGGCGTGTCTTTGAAAATGGAGAGGTTGAGGTCGAGTCGATCGGTCGTTACAAGGAAGCTTACATGCCGGGAGTCTCTCCAGTCTTAAGGGCCTACCACGTTAGTGAAATGCCAAAGTCCCTGGACTTGGCCCCGTATTTCGGCGTGGCGTCTGACAGCGAAATTCGGCTGGTATACGGCGTACAAACTACGCTGGGGGGTAGCATCGTTGACGCGTACGTAATTAATGGCGGATAACGCAAAAAAAAGACCGACCACCTGAAGGGAGGGGTCGGTCAAAATTGCCTCATCGTTTAGGAGATGTGAGGTTAAGACGTTCCCGCCAGAGCGATCAAAGCGAGAACAAGCTCAACGCTACTTCTTCGTCATCCGACTTGCGGTGACGTCGTTCACAATTCTCTCCTAACGGAAAACTTCGGTTATTCGGGTCGTTCGACGCTAACGCCTTCGCGGATCCCTTCGAGATACTCGTTGAACCGTTGCTGAGTTAGTGCCCCTCGGATTTGTTCTTGCACTTCCTCGAATCCCGGCAACGAACCGTCTCGCGTTCCGACTCTCAAAATTACGTGCCATCCGAAGTCAGTCTGAACCGGCGTTTGGCTGAAGGCACCGTCCTCGAGTGCCTGAACAGCAGCGCTGAATGGCGGCACCATTTGGGTAGGTGCAAACCAGCCGAGATCCCCGCCTTTGGGGCCTGACGGACCGGTAGATTTTTCGGCTGCAAGTTCAGCGAAGTCAGCGCCACCCTTCAACTGTTCAATGATGTCCTTCGCCTCATCCTCTGAAGCGACGAGTATGTGGCTTGCTCTCAACTCGGTTGGTGCTGCGACGCTTCCAATCTGTTCGTCGTAGGCCGCCCGGACAGCCTCATCCGCAATCGGATTGGACTCTACGAAATCGACGATAGCTGCTCGCGCCAATACATCACGACGCTTCGCTTCGATGGACGCCGCAATCGCATCCGTTTGATCGAGTTTTTTCTCGATTCCGATATTCGAAAGTGCGACGACCGTAGCGATCTGTTCGATGATCTCCTCGCGATTTTCATCCGTTGCCGGCGCGCCGGTGAATTCCACAGCGTATGCCTCGAACTCCACCTCCGAGATCGCCAAACCATCAACGGTTACGACAGTCTGACCGCTCGCTACGGTGCTCAGCATCAGCAGCGCTGCACTCAGCAGGCCGCTTCTAGCAGTTGTCTTCATCAGATTCTCCTTAAGGGCTGAATGAAAAAATGTCTATTCGGTTCCGCTCGCCTTGATGGAGAGCGCGTGAATATCTGTTGTCATAAGATCACCAAGCGCTTTGTATACTGCCTGGTGACAAGCGATTGGACGTTTTCCATTGAAGGCGGTCGCAGAGATGTTCACTTTGAAGTGTCCTCGCCCGTCCTGAGCGCCTGCGTGTCCTGCATGTAAATGCGATTGGTCGATCACTTGAAGCGTTTCGGGTTCGAAAGCGTCTTCGAGTAGTCGCGTAATCGTTTCGACACGTGATGCGTTCACTCAGAATCGACTCTTGTGGAAGGTTCGCCGTCGGTGGCGTCCTCGATCATTCGGCCTGCAATCCAGACGCTTTGGCCGATGACAAAAGCAAGTGTCAATCCGGTGATGCCCCAGACCTTGAACTGGAACCACGTCTCCTCGCTGTAAGTCGTAGCGACCAAAATGTTCAATGCGCCGAGAAAAGTAAAAAACCCGGCCCAAATATATCCGAGCGTTTTCCAGGCGGTTGGTTCCATTCGAATCGTGCCGCCGAGCATCTTCTCGATGAGGCTGACTCCTGCGAACCTCTGTGCAAGCCCAAAGGCAATTGCGAGCCCGAAGTAGAGGATGGTCGGTTTCATCATCACGAACCGCGGGTCACGAAACACCAATGTTGCGCTGCCAAACGGCAGGACCAATCCGGCCGACCACAGGTGCACCTGAGACACTGGCTTCCCGAGCAGTTTTTGGCCCAGTGGAATTAACGGCAGTGTCACCATCAGGACGATAGTCGCTGCGTAGATGTCGTATTGCTTGTAGGCAATCAACGCGAGCAGCAGCGGAATGAAGTCTATAAGTGCTTGCATGAAGGAACATTTTCACTAGCGGTGGCGCATGGTAGCGGAAACCATACGCAGGCCACCAGTAACGGGTAAGTGTTCTCGGGCTAACGTACAATATGGGTATGACCGAGCTGATCTCAATCCACCCTGAAAACCCCCAAATGCGGCAGGTCGCGCGCGTCGTCAGTCTGATGCGAGCCGGTGGTTTGATCGCATACCCGACCGACTGCAGCTACGCGTTGGGATGTCATATCGGTGATAAACGCGCGATGGAGCGTATTCGGCGGATCCGCCAGACAGATAAGGACCACAACTTCACGCTGGTTTGCAGTGATCTATCCGAGATCGCCACTTATGCTCGGGTCGACAACTGGGCCTACCGTCTTCTTCGTACGTTTACGCCCGGGCCTTACACCTTCATCCTGAAAGCGACCGGGGAGGTTCCAAAGCGGCTCCAGAACCCGCGGCGCCGAACGATTGGGATCCGAATTCCGGACCACCCGATTCCCTTGGCATTTCTCGAACACCTCAGCGAACCGATAATGTCATCGACTTTGCTCATGCCGGGCGACAGTGAGCCCATGACCGATCCACGTGAGATGCTGGACAGGCTGCAAGGTAAGGTAGAGGCCGTCATCGACGGTGGTGCTGGCGGGATGGTGCCGTCTAGTGTGATCGATCTGACCAGCGGTTCGGTCAAGATTCTCCGCGAAGGCAAAGGCGATACCTCGGCGATCGTCTGAAGTCGCGGTGCCAGCGCCGCTGGAATAGGACTACAATAGAGGATTGTCTCGCAGCGACATCCCGGAATTCCCAGTGACCGAAACGCCTCCAGAGCCTACAACGGAGAATTTGCTCCAGCAGCCCGCGCAATCGGAAATGCCGTTTGCCGTGGTCGAAGGGGAGCCGGTAACGGAGTTGCCCCAGGACCTCTACATTCCGCCTCATGCGCTTAAGGTGTTTCTGGAAGCATTCGAAGGTCCGCTCGACCTGCTCCTTTATCTAATTCGGCGACAAAACCTCGACATTCTGGACATCCCGATTGCCGAGATTACCGAGCAGTATGTGCAGTACATCGAGGTAATGCAGGAGCTTCAGCTTGAGCTCGCAGGAGAGTATTTGCTGATGGCTGCCATGTTGGCGGAGATCAAGTCTCGGATGTTGCTGCCTCGTCCGGTCAGCGAAGATGCAGATGAGGAGGATCCGCGGGCTGAGTTGGTCAGACGGCTTCAGGAGTACGAGCGCTTCAAGAAAGCCGCCGAAGATCTCGACGAGCTGCCGCGTGAGGAACGTGACACCAGCGTGGTCAACGCCAGCATGCCAAAGCGTCGTGTGGTGACTCGACTACCGGACGTTAGCCTGCGCGAACTGCTGGTTGCCTTTAAAGAAGTCATGGCGCGCGCTGAGATGTACTCCAACCTGCATCTACAGCGTGAGCCGTTGTCCGTGCGCCAGCGCATGACCGAAATTCTTGATTTAACGAATTCCGGAGGGTTCTCCGAGTTTTCGTCGCTGTTTGATCCAGAAGAGGGTCGCATGGGGGTGACCGTTACCTTCATCGCCATTCTGGAGTTATTGAAAGAACAGCTTCTCGAGGTTGTGCAAAGTACAAACTTTGCGCCTATCCACGTTCGAGCCGTCCAGGCCGACGATACCGACGAGAAGCTCGCCAATATTGAATTGGAGGCTGATTAGTGTCCGCAACCGAACCACAAGTACCCGCGATACAGGAAGCATCGCCATCTGCTGAAGAAGATCACGCTTTGGAAGTGTTCTTTGAAGCAGCGCTGCTCGCCTCGGATGCGCCACTGAACATCGACCAGCTGCAAAAGATAGCCAGCGCGCGACCGGGAGCCACTAAGGTGTCGAAACCCGAAGTCAGGAGGGCGTTGGAATCCCTCGAATCCCGTTTTGAAGATCGTGGTGTGACGTTGGTTGAGGTGGCCTCGGGGTTCCGCGTGCAGTTGCGTCAGGAGATGATGGCGGAATTGACGGGACTATTCGAAGAGCGACCGCCTAGGTATTCGCGCGCATTCTTCGAGACCCTCGCACTGATCGCCTATCGACAACCCATTACTCGCGGCGAAATCGAAGACGTCCGCGGCGTGGCGGTGAGCAGCAACATTATCCGTAGTATGTTGGAGCGCGAATGGATTCGTATCGTTGGACATCGCGACGTGCCCGGCAAGCCAGCGATGTTTGGCACTACACGAGCATTTCTCGACTACTTCAACCTAAAGACGCTGGACGAGCTGCCGTCGCTCGCTGAACTAACCGATATCGAGAGTCTGAAGATTCAGCTTGACCTGCCCAGCGTTGAGGACGGCAGCAGCAACCCCCCGGCGATTGCGCTTGAAGAACCTTCCGATGAGCAATCCGCAGAAGCCGACACCGAAGAAAGCTGAGCGAGCGCAAAAAGTTCTCGCTGCCGCTGGGCATGGCTCACGGCGCGAGATCGAACGGGCGATTGCGGCGGGAGAACTTCTGATCGATGGGGCTGTGGCCGAACTTGGCGCGACGATCAGCGGCGACGAGGATCTCGTGTTGCGAGGTCGCAAAGTCAGCGTTAAAGCGGCACGCCACGCTCGGCACAAACACTTGCTCTATCACAAGCCGGCGGGCGAAGTCTGTACTCGAAGCGACCCTGAGGGGCGAAAGCGCATCTTTGACAGCCTCCCAAAACCGGGGATGCAGCGATGGATTGCTGTTGGTCGTCTGGATATAGCAACAACCGGTTTGCTGTTACTGACCACCGATGGCGAGCTCGCCAATCGACTGATGCACCCGAGCTACGAGGTGGCTCGGAGCTATTCGGTTCGGGTGCTGGGAGATCCGGATGAGACGGTGCAACAACAGTTGTTGCAGGGTGTTGAGCTCGACGACGGTTTAGCCAAGTTTGACAGTCTGGCGCCGGGTGGTGGCAGTGGCGCCAATCGTTGGTTCGATGTCACGCTGCACGAGGGCCGAAATCGCGAGGTTCGCCGAATTTGGGAGGCGGTGGGTTTTACCGTCAGTCGATTGGTGCGTACAGGTTACGGCGCAGCGCGATTGCCGCCCAAATTGCGACGCGGTGAATTCATGGATATTCCGTATCCTGTGCTTCGCAAGCTCTACCAAGCGGTAAATCTCGAAGCACCCCAGCCGCCGGCGGATCGTAGTCGCCATCCGGCGCGGCGCCGGAAGAAACCACGGCGCAGCGGCTAACGTTTGTCCTTCACGTCGACGCTGAGACCGGTCAACGTTTCGTCAGTGCTATTCAAAAAGTACAAGTAGGCGGGTGCAACCGAATCCGGGGTAGGGACTTTTTTCGCATCCTCCATCGGATAGGCCTGCGCGCGCATATGCGTGCGAGTAGCGCCTGGATTAATCACGTTCACACGAATACCGCGTGGCTTCTGTTCCTCAGCAATCACTTGTGCGAGACCTTCGACGGCGAATTTGGAGACCGCGTATGCACCCCAAAATGCGCGGCCTTTCCGCCCGACGCTGCTCGTGGTGAACAACACGTCGCCTTTCGCTTTTGCAAGTAATGGCAAAAGCACCTTGGTCAAGGCAAAACCCGCCGTGGCATTGACGTGCATCACCTGTTGCCAGATCACGGCGTCGTACTGTTCAACTTCCACCATTTCGCCGAGAATGCCAGCGCAATGGATCAGGCCGTCGAGCTGTCCGAAATCGCTCTCAATCTGCTCGGCGAGCGTCAGGTAAACACCGCCTTCAGCTTTCAAGAAGTCCAGAGGGATGACAATCGGTCTCGGTCCTCCAGCTTCAACGATTCCATCGTGAACCGAGTTCAACTTTGTTTCCGAGCGCCCAATGAGCAAGACAGTGGCACCCGCAAGCGCGCACGACTCGGCAACAGCTCTGCCGATACCGTCACTCGCGCCCGTGACCAGAATGACTTTGCCATCCAAGCTGCCGGGTGCCGCTTTGTACTCCCGAAGGTCGGAAGGTGAGGGCGTTTGCGTCATTGATTTTCTCCGGTTTGTGCTCGAGCCGCTCGCCAGGCACGAAATACGAGCGGCAATGATCGCACTTTTTTGCGATCTGTCAGACGTCCGAGTGAATATTCCAAGGTTGCCGCCAGAGCGACCCAGGCAACGGGCAATGCGGCGCCACGAACTTCGGTAAGCGGTCGGCGGATAGACGCTACCTCAGCTGCGACGTCCTGCACGCCAACTCCCCGATCCAATGCGTCGAGCGTCGCTATCGCGCAACCCAGATCAGTTGCAGTTGAGCGTCGGGTGGATTCCAGCGGGTCGTCTGTGGCGATCAAAAGCGCGACTCCGAACTTCCTGAATGCATCGATACGAAAGCTGGTTCGGGACTCTGTCTCCTCGTGCCTCCGCGTTCGAGCGTGCACTAGCCATTGTCGCAGCAGAGGAAGGTGCTCAGCGCGTAAAGGACCGGGTAGCAAAGCCCGGGTCAAAGGGTGGCGAGGTGAACCGGTGGCGGTGCGGCGCAGTTCCTCTTCCCACCATTGCATCTTGACGGGACGTACCTCAGGGCTAAGCGAGGGATCTGCCAGTGCGAATACTTCGTCGGCAATCTGAAACGCAGCTTGTTGCCTTGCGCGCGCACGATCGTCCAGATAAATAGCGGCAACGTCCAGGCAACGCCTGACCGATGGTGACAAGAGCGTGCTCATTGTCTAATGATCTTCGGAGCCCCGAGAGGATGGCGACTGTAGCTCTCGCGGTGCGGTTTCGATTTGCTGCAGCTCGTCGATTTGTTTCTTGGGCTGGATTCCGAGTTCTGTGAACTTTCTCGCGCCTGGCAGCACGTTGCGCTCGAGCGATCCCACTGCTTGGTTGAATGCCTTGGTGCTGCCTTCAAGTTGTCGACCCACTTTGGCGAGGTGATCACTAAACACGGCGAGTCTGTCGTGCAGATCGATCGCCAAGCGTCGAATCTGCTCCGCATTTTCTGCGAGTGACAGTTGCCGCCAGCCGTAGGCAACCGCTTTTAGTAACGCCACAAAACTCGTCGGCGTCGCCAGAATAATGTTTTGCCGAAGCGCATCGTCAATCAAAGCTGGTTGCTTTTGCACCGCAGCCGAGAGGAACTGATCGCCCGGGATAAACAAAATCACGAATTCCGGACTCTTCTCAAATTGTGACCAGTAGGACTTCTTGGCTAACTCGTCGATGCGCTCTTTGACTTTGCGAGCGTGCTGAACGAGCAGTTGGTCGCGTTCCTCGGGACGCTCTGCTTCAATCGCGCTGAGATAGGCGTCAAGAGGGGTCTTTACGTCTACGACCAATTCGCGATCATCGGGCATCCGCACGATCATGTCGGGCCGTATTGCTTTGCCGTCATCGTTTCGTTGTGTTGACTGCTCGACAAAGTCGCAGTGCTCGACCATTCCGGCCATCTCGACAAGACGTCGCAACGTGATTTCGCCCCACTGTCCTCGAACCTCGGGGCGCCGGAGCGCTGTCACGAGATTGCGTGTCTCCTGGCTGAGACTACTGGCCGCTTGCTGCATGTTGGCCAATTGCTCGGTGATGCTACCGTACGCCTGGCTTCTGGCCTTCTCGAGCGCCTGAATTTGTGCCTCTGACTTTTGCAGCGCCTCTCGTATTGGTGCAACAAGATTTTCGACCGCTCTCTCTCGCGCCGCCATTTCACTATTGGCAATTTCCTGACGCTTGCCGAGGTGTTCCTGCGCAAGCTTCAGGAACGTGTCACTGTTGCGCTGCATCGTTTGTTGCGCAAGGTTACCGAACTCTCCGGACAGTCTGCTTTCGACCAGTTCCACCAATCGTTCACGTTCGCCGATCAGATGCTTCTGGCTATCTACCCGAGTTCTAAGTTCAGCGAGCTCGACCTCTTTCTTAGCGAACGCCGGTCGGGTGAACAGATACTCCAGCAAAATGCCAATGGCCAAACCCAGCGCGAGCCCGGCAAGCGCAAACAGCCACGCACCCGGTTGATGAGTGAGTTCGGTTAGTGCACTCATGTTGCTAGCCGAGCCTGCTCACGCATGATGTTTGAGAGCGCCTCAGGTGTGTCGCACACCGAGTCGGCCCCCCAGTTGTACGGGTCGTCACCCTCAAGGTTATAGCCATAACCAACTGCGATCGCATACATACCCGCCGCATGCGCTGCATCGATATCACGCTTGTGGTCTCCCGCATAAAGACACTCGCGCGGCGCCTTTCCCAATTGCTCCGCAGCAAAAACAAGGGGTGCTGGGTCCGGTTTTCGGACTGGGAGCGTATCTGCCGCAACCACACAACCAACACGCTGTGATAGCCCGAGAGCTTCAAGCAGCAAATGCGTCAGGTATTCCGGCTTGTTGGTGACAATACCCCAAGGTTCAGCGAGTTGATCAAGCGTCGGGTCGAGGGCAGGGAATACGTGCGAGCCCTCGGCGATATGGGATGCGTAGTAGTCGAGAAACCAGGCATGAGCACGCTTTTGTGTGGTCACGTCATGTTGGTCGAATGCCAGTTTGATCATGCCAAGACCGCCGTTGGCGACTTCGCGACGCGCACGGTCGTGCTCGGGGCGCTTCACACCAAACCAATCGCAGGTGGCGAATAGCGCAGCGACCAGGTCCGGCGCTGTATCGATCAGCGTTCCATCCAGGTCCAGTAATACGGTTCGGTGCGTGCTCAAGCTACGCGCTCGGCATTTTGTAGTGAGCGAAATAATTCACATCGATGTCGTTGCCAAGGCTGAATCGATCTGAGAGCGGGTCGTAAGACAGTCCGGTCAGGCCTTGAAGTTGGAGTCCCGAATCGCGTGCTGCCTTATCGAGTTCAGCCGGACGGATGAACTTCCCATATTCATGTGTACCTCGTGGAACCCAGTTCAGAATGTACTCGGCGCCAACGATCGCAAGCGCGAAAGCTTTCGCAGTGCGGTTGATGGTAGAAAAGAATACATCGCCACCGGGTTTGACCATCTGTGCGATCGCGGCAACGACAGCTTCCGGTGCTGGTACGTGCTCCAACATCTCCATACAGGTGATGACATCGAACGCAGCTGTTTTGTCTTCAGCGAGCGACTCTGCGGTCGTGAGTTGGTAATCGATATCGAGCTCGCTCTCATGCATGTGCAACCGTGCAACCTGAATCGCCTTTTCCGACATGTCGACGGCAGTCACGTTGGCGCCTGACTTCGCCATGGCCTCTGCGAGCAGACCACCGCCACAGCCGATATCGGCTGCTTGCGCGCCGTCGAGTGCTGCACGCTCGCGGACATACTCGAGGCGAATCGGATTGATCCGATGCAACGCACCGAATTCACCCTTTGGGTCCCACCATCGACTCGCAACGGCATCGAACCGGGCTAGCTCTGAACTATCTACATTTTCCATTGATCGGTTTCCTGGGCATTACCCGCGGATACGGTCATGCCACTCCTCTGTGCGTGCCTGAATTCTCTCCGCATCCAAAGTTGTCGGTTCGCCCTGATCCAGCAGCGCTTTACCTGCCACCCAGACGTCGGTCACGTCTGAGCGGTTAGCTGCGTAGAAGAATGCAGCGATGGGATCGTACACGGGCTGACAATGCGCTGCACCGAGATTCACGACGGCGATATCGGCCCACTTTCCAGTTTCCAGCGAACCGGTTTGTTCCGCGATTCCTAGCGCTTGGGCACCATTGATGGTCGCCATCTTTAGCAGCGTGGCGGAGGGCAGGACTCTGGCGTCTGCTTCTCGGCCTTTGGCAACGAGGCCCGCCAGCCTCGTCTCCGCAATCATATCCAGCGAGTTATTGGAGGCCGCACCATCAGTCCCGATGGCGACGTTGATCCCTTTGTCGAGCATCTCTGCGATCGGGGCCATGCCGCTCGCCAGCTTCAAATTACTACTTGGGCAATGAACGACGTTGCAGAAGTGATCGCTGAACAACTGAAGATCTTCCGACGTCGCAGCTACCATGTGAGCTGCGAGAAAGTTCCTGTTGAGCAATCCAAGATCGTGGAGGTGTTCGGTCGGACGTTTGCCGTTCGTCGAAAGGCCCTGGTCGACTTCTCCCTGAGTCTCTTGCAGGTGAATGTGGACCATCGCGTCGAGTTGGTCGGCGATGGTGCGAACTCGAGTAAGCGTGTCGGGTGTGACGGTGTAGGGAGAGTGCGGCGCAAACTGTGTCGTGATCAAAGGATTAGCGCGTAGCGCGTCGCGGGTGTCCTGTGCTTTGGCAAGGTACTCATCCGCGGTGGCAGCCCACGCGGTCGGGAATTCAATTATCGGCAACCCCAGCGAGACCCGCATGCGAGCGGCCGATGCCACTTCCGCGGCGACATCGGGAAAGAAGTACATGTCGTTGAAACAGGTCACACCACCCTTGATCGACTCCAGCATCGCCAGCCGGGTGCCGTCGCGGACCATCTCAGGGCCGACATGCTCGGCTTCGATCGGCCACACGCCGTCCTCCAGCCATTGCTGCAGTGGCAAATCTTCAGCCGCACCTCTTAATAGCGTCATCGCGGCGTGCGTGTGCGCGTTGATCAATCCCGGGATCAGCAGGTGAGCATCGCGGGATACGAGCCTGTCGGGCTCAAATCGCTCTAGCAATTTCGTGCGGGTATCGACGGCGACGATCCGTCCGGAATCGATGGCAACAGCGCCATCGTCGATCACGATATTGTCCGGCTCAACAGTCGCTACCCAGCGGGCACAAATAAGGGTCTCACAGCGGTTCATCGGCGCATTATAGCGGGGTGTTGGAAACTTGCGTCACGCCCTGTTTTTCAGGGCTTTTCGGGGGTGGTTTTGTGCTAGAATTTGGTTAACAAAAGCAGTGGCGCCTGAGGGTCGTAAACGCCTGTTTTTTCGGGCGGAAGAAACGGCAGCGTCGCCATTAAAACACTAGAAAAACGCTTGACTATCTGTTCTCTGAATTCGTCCGAATAATCCATGTCTGAAATTGCCCAGGAATTGCTCTCCGTAACGATTGAAGAAGAGATGCGCCAGTCGTATCTCGATTACGCGATGAGCGTCATCGTCGGGCGTGCATTGCCCGATGTTCGCGATGGTCTGAAACCGGTTCACCGACGCGTGTTGTACGCGATGCATGAGCTCGGCAACGTCCACAACAAGCCCTACAACAAGTCGGCAAGAGTCGTCGGCGACGTCATCGGTAAATACCACCCGCATGGCGATTCCGCGGTTTACGACACCATCGTTCGAATGGCCCAGCCATTTTCGATGCGCTACATGCTGATTGATGGGCAGGGCAACTTCGGCTCGGTCGATGGCGATGCCCCGGCTGCCATGCGTTACACCGAAGTTCGGATGGCGAAGATCACGCAGGAGTTGCTGGCGGATATCGACAAGGAAACGGTCGATTTCGTCCCCAACTACGATGAAAAGGAAACCGAGCCATCGGTACTGCCGACGCGGATTCCGAATCTGCTCGTCAACGGCTCTGCCGGCATCGCGGTGGGTATGGCCACGAACATACCGCCGCATAATCTCGGCGAGGTGATCAACGCGACGCTCGCGTTGATGGAAAACCCCGATCTGGACGTGCCCGGACTCATGGAATACATGCCAGGCCCGGACTTCCCGACGGCCGGCATCATCAACGGCTCCGCAGGTATCTATCAGGCCTACAAGACCGGGCGTGGCCGGGTTTACATCCGCGGGCGCACCCACATTGAGCCGCTCGACGGCAAGTCACGCGAAGCCATTATCGTTACAGAGCTGCCGTATCAGGTGAACAAGGCTCGCTTGATCGAGAAGATCGCTGAGCTTGTGCGCGATAAAAAGCTGGAAGGTATCAGTGGCTTACGGGACGAGTCTGACAAAGACGGTATGCGGGTCGTTATCGAGCTCAAGCGCGGCGAGAACAGCGAGGTAGTACTCAACAACCTCTTCAAGCACACGCTGCTGCAAACCGTTTTCGGAATCAACATGGTGGCACTGCGCAACGGCCAGCCGCAGTTAATGAACCTGCATGATGTGCTGAATGCATTCATCGGTCACCGGCGTGAGGTGGTGACCCGACGGACGATATTCGAGCTACGCAAAGCGCGGGCACGCGCGCACGTGCTGGAAGGGCAAGCAGTTGCGCTCGGCAATATCGACCCTGTGATCGAACTCATCAAGAACTCGCCGAGCCCTGCTGAGGCGAGAGTCCGTCTCTGCGCGCAGGATTGGGCGCCGGGTCAGGTGACTGAGATGATCTCGCGGGCTGGCAGCATCGATACCCGACCTGATGGTCTCGATGAATCGTTCGGTATTCGCGGTCAGGGTGATGCAGTGCGCTATCGACTGTCCGAGACCCAGGCTCAGGCGATCCTCGACCTTCGACTGCACAAGTTAACCGGACTTGAACAGGATAAGATTCTCAAGGAATACAGTGATTTACTCGAAAAAATTAAAGAGTATTCTCTGATTCTTGCTGATCCTGACCGCTTGCTCGAAGTGATTCGGGAAGAGCTCGCTGCAGTGCGCGAACAATTCAACGATGAGCGTCGCACCGAGATCGTGGAAGACCATAGCGACCTCAGCATCGAGGACCTGATCCCCGAATCCGATGTCGTTGTGACCTTGTCGCATGCTGGCTATGCCAAGGCGCAGTCCCCGGATACCTACCAGGCGCAGAAGCGCGGCGGGCGTGGCCGGTCTGCAACACGGATGAAAGATGAGGACTTCATCGAACACCTGTTCGTCGCTAATACGCATGACACGCTCTTGTGTTTCTCCAGCCGCGGCAAGGTGTACTGGCTCAAGGTCTATCAGCTGCCACAAGCCGGACGAGGCTCTCGCGGCAAACCGATCGTGAACCTTCTGCCGCTCGAGCAGGATGAGCGCATCAATGCGGTCGTGCCCACGCGGGAGTTCCCGGCCGATCGTTACGTTATTTTCGCAACGCGCAACGGGACCGTGAAACGAACCTCTCTTGAGGCGTTCTCTCGTCCGAGGAGCAACGGAATCATCGCGATCGACATTCGCGAAGACGATGCGCTCGTTGATGTTGCAATCCTTTCGGCCGATGAGGATGTGATGCTCTTCGCTAACTCAGGCAAAGCGATCCGCTTTGCGAGCGATGATGTTCGCGCTATGGGGCGGGGCGCCGCTGGCGTCCGTGGTATCAAGGTCTCGCCCGATCAGGCGGTCATCGCGATGCGTGTTGTGCGGGATGAGGAAGTATTGCTCATCGCTACGGAGCACGGTTTCGGCAAGCGCACCGCGGTCGCCGACTTTAATGTGCAGGGTCGTGGCGGACAGGGCGTGATCGCCATTCAGACGTCTGACCGTAATGGGCCGTGTGTCGGTGCGTTGCGTGTGGCCGAGGACGACGAGGTCATGTTGATCAGTCATCAGGGCACACTTGTCAGAACCTCTGTCAGTGAAATCTCCCAGCTAGGACGCAATACGCAAGGTGTCACGCTGATCCGACTGGACGAGGGTGACCTTTTGACCGGGCTTGCACGTATCGAAGCGATCGACGACGAAGAGACCGAGTAATGAGTCGTATTTTCAACTTCAGCGCTGGTCCCGCAGTGCTGCCAGAACCTGTGTTGCAACGTGTTCGCGACGAAATGTTGAGCTGGGGCGACAGCGGCATGTCGGTGATGGAAATGAGTCACCGCGGCAAAGAGTTCGTGGGCATCGCCGAGCAGGCGGAGTCGGATCTGCGTGCGCTGTTGAAGGTGCCAGACGACTATAAAGTCCTGTTTTTACAGGGCGGGGCGACACTGCAGTTTTCAATGTCGGTCATGAACCTCGCTACAGCTGACGATACGGTCGACTACGTCGTCACAGGAAGCTGGGGGAAGAAGGCGATCAAAGAAGCGCAGCGCTACGCCCGAGTGAATCTGGTTGCTGACGCTGCGGACAACAACTACACCGACATACCGCCTGTCGAGGATTGGAAGGTCTCCGATGCCGCGGCGTTTTTGCATTACACGCCCAATGAAACCATAGGCGGCGTTGAGTTTCATGACATTCCGGACGAAGTAAGCGGCGCACCGCTCGTCGCCGATATGAGCTCGACGATACTGTCTCGACCACTGGAGGTTGATCGATTCGGTGTGATTTATGCAGGCGCCCAAAAGAACATTGGCCCTGCAGGACTCACCATCGTCCTGATCCGCGAGGACCTTCTGGAGCCGCGTCGTGAAGGTATCCCGACAATGATGCAGTACGCCGCTCACGCTGCCGCGGGTTCGATGAGCAACACACCTCCTACATTTGCTTGGTACGTGGCTGGCCTGGTATTCCGCTGGCTGATGGACGAAGGCGGGTTAGATGTCATTGCGCTTCGCAACCAACGCAAGGCAGAGACGCTGTACGGTGCGATCGATCAGTCGGACTTCTATTCGAGCCCCGTTCCAGTGCGCTCGCGGTCGCGAATGAACGTGCCTTTCACATTGGCGAACGCAGAGCTCGATGGTCAATTCCTGAATGAGGCGGCAGATGCCGGTTTGGTCACGCTGAAAGGCCATCGGTCGGTCGGCGGAATGCGTGCCAGTCTCTATAACGCGATGCCGCAGGAAGGAGTCGACGCGCTCGTCTCGTTCATGCAGGATTTCGAGAAACGTAACGGCTAGGCGAAGCGCTATGTATCGAGTTCAAACCCTGAACAATATTTCTGTCGCCGGATTGAAGCGTCTGCCGCGCGGGGATTACGAAGTGGCCTCTGCGCTCAGCGATCCTCACGGCATCCTCGTGCGCTCGCACAAAATGCACGATATGCAGATTCCAGGATCTCTGGAAGCCGTCGGTCGTGCTGGCGCAGGCACGAACAACATTCCGATCGATGCACTGAGCGACCTTGGCGTTCCGGTATTCAATGCGCCTGGCGCCAACGCCAACGCGGTGAAAGAGCTGGTATTTGCGGGTGCGCTGATGGCTGCTCGCAATATCCAGCCAGCACTTTCCTATGTGGCGGGCCTCGAGGGCGATGCGGCGACAGTTAGTAAGGCGGTTGAGGCCGGCAAAAAACAGTACGCAGGGTTTGAATTACCGGGCAAGACTCTCGGGGTAATCGGTCTCGGGGCGATCGGCGTTGAGGTATGCAATACCGCGCTCGCGCTTGGCATGCAAGTGATGGGCTTTGACCCTCATATGACGGTTCGCCGAGCGTGGCAGCTTTCCGCTGGGGTAGAAGAAGCATCGAGCATCGAGCAACTGCTTTCGGCGGTCGATATCCTGACGGTGCATGTACCGCTCAGTGACGCGACCCGGCATTTGCTCAATGATGAGCGGCTCGGGCTCATGAAGTCAGATGCGGTGCTAATCAATCTGGCTCGTGGTGGCATTGTTGATGATGCCGCCGTGATCAATGCCCTGAATGAAGATCGGCTGCATGCTTACGTGACCGATTTCCCTGGCCCAGACACCATTGGCCATCCGAAGATTATTGGTTACCCGCATCTGGGAGCGTCCACCGGGGAGGCTGAGGACAACTGCGCGGTCATGGTTGCCGACACCCTCAAGGACTACCTGGAAAACGGCAATATCCGGCATTCGGTGAATTTCCCCGACGCCAAGTTGCCGCGAGTGGGAGACAGCTGGCGGGTCACGATCGCGAATCGGAACGTACCGAACATGGTCGGTCAAATCTCAACCATAATCGCAGAAAATGACCGTAACATCATAGATTTATTGAATAAATCAAGAGGCGAAGTCGCCTACACGATTATCGATTTGGATGCGCCACTCGCCGACGACGCACTCGCAGCCATGCGTTCTATCGACGGTGTCCTCCGCGTTCGAGTGCCCGGTGCGTAGGGGCGACACTTGTCATGGCTGACTCCGGGAAGACCCAGGCTCTGAGCGAGGTTAGGGTGGCTATTGATGCCATCGATACCGAGATTCAGGCGTTGATCGCTCGTCGCGCGGAACTCGCACAACAGGTAGGCATTGCGAAGCGCGATGCACCGGACAACTCGGGGTTTTACCGAGCAGATAGAGAAGCTCAGGTGCTGCGCCAGGTTATCGAACGGAACAAGGGGCCGTTGTCGGACGAGGAGATCGTGCGACTGTTTCGCGAAATTATGTCTGCTTGTCTGGCTCAACAGGCGCCATTGAAGATCGCCTATCTTGGGCCAGCCGGCACCTTTACCCAGAGCGCGGCGCTGAAACACTTTGGGCATTCCATCAATGATTTGCCTTTCGCAACCATTGACCAGGTATTCCACGAAGTTGAGGCTGGCGACGCCGATTTCGGTGTTGTCCCGATCGAGAACTCGACCGAAGGCACCGTGAACCACACGCTTGATCTGTTTGTGAGTTCACCGCTGAAAATCTGCGGGGAAATTGAGATTCCCATTGAGCAGCATTTGCTAGGTACCGACGGTCAAACGCTTAAAGGTATCCAGCGGATTTGCGCCCATCAGCAGTCGTTGGCGCAATGTCGCGCGTGGTTGCGCGAGCATTTGCCGAAAGTAGAGCTGATCGGGGTCAGTAGCAATGCTGCGGGGGCGCGCCGGGCTCGCGATGAAGCAGGTACGGCTGCTATCGCCGGCCAAGCAGCTGCAGATGTATACAGTTTGAAAAAGCTCGTCTCCAACATAGAGGACCGAGCTGATAACACCACGCGTTTTTTGGTGCTCGGTAAGAAGCTACTGCCGCCCAGCGGCGATGACAAGACGGCGCTGTTGTTGTCTGCGAAACAATCGGACGGTGCGGGCGCTTTGTACCGATTACTGACGCCACTGTCGGATGCAGGCGTCAATATGAGTCGAATCGAATCTCGACCTTCACGACGTGGCGTTTGGGACTACGTGTTCTTTATCGATCTGGATGGGCATCCTGACGACGAGAATGTGAAAGCGGCCGTTGCTGCCATGGAGCCTGTGGCGTCTTTGTGCAGAATTATTGGCGCGTATCCGCGCGCGGTCCTTTAGTCATGGGTCAAGTCTTAAGGAGCAGCCGGGCATCGGCGCCGCTCGGTGGATCACTGCAGTTACCCGGAGATAAGTCCATTTCGCACCGATCTTTGATGTTTTCGGCGCTGGCGGAGGGCACCTCAAAGATAGAAGGGTTGCTTGAGGGAGAGGACTGTAAGGCGACCGGCAGGGCGTTAGAGCGCATGGGTGTCCAAATAGAGCGGGATAGCGGGGGACTGTATACAGTACACGGCGTTGGACTCAGGGGTCTCATTAAACCGGATGGGCCGCTGGATATGGGCAACGCCGGCACGGGGATGCGCTTGTTTTGTGGTCTGCTCGCGGGTCAAAAATTCGATAGCGAGCTCACCGGTGATGAATCGCTTTCGGTTCGACCTATGGCGCGAGTAGCGGATCCGCTCAATGCAATGGGTGCGAACATACGCACCACGGATGGACATGCACCGATCAGCATCCGCGCCACCGAGGGTGCGCTTTCGGCGTTTTCGTATGAGCTCCCGGTTGCGAGTGCTCAACTGAAGAGCGCGCTTCTGATCGCGGGATTGTATGCAGTTGGCCCAGTATCGGTAGTTGAGCCGGCGGTAAGCCGCGATCATACGGAGCGAATGTTGGGCGCAATGGGCGTGGTTATTGAGTCGGAAGGCAATACCGTTACGCTCATACCACCTGAGCGGCTAAAACCCGTCGACATTCAGGTGCCGGCAGACTTGTCGTCGGCAGCGTTTTTTCTCGTAGCTGCGTCGATTGTGCCGGGAAGTAGCGTAATCTTGCAGCAAATTGGTGTTAACCCTACTCGCGATGGTGTGCTTAAGATCCTCGAAATGATGGGGGCTGATGTACGTCAGTTGAACTGTCGTATGTGCGGCGGCGAACCGGTCGCAGATCTGCACGTATCCGGGTCAGGACTTACGGCAGTTCACGTTACAGGCGAGCTGGTACCGCTAGCGATCGATGAGTTCCCGGTATTGTTCGTCGCGGCTGCTGCCGCCGAGGGCGTTAGTCGATTCGAGGGGCTCGGTGAACTCCGTCACAAGGAAAGCGACCGCATCGCTGCGATGACAGCTGGCCTTCGGGCATTAGGGGTAACGGTCGACGAAGGACCCGATTGGGTCGAAATTACTGGCGGGACCATGAGCGGAGGGCGCGTCGATAGCTTCCATGATCACAGAATAGCCATGGCGTTTGCGGTTGCGGGCGCTGTTGCAGAGGGTGTTGTTGAGGTGGCGCGACCACAAAACATCGCAACTTCTTTCCCTGATTTTCAAGCACTTGCAGTGCAATGTGGTCTCAGCGTGGAAGTTGTCGGTGAGTGATTCGCGAGTGATTGCGATCGATGGCCCTAGCGGTTCGGGCAAGGGCACCGCTGCGGCACGCGTCGCACAGGCGTTAGATTGGCATTTGCTCGACTCAGGGGCGCTCTATCGTTTGACCGGTTTTGCGGCGATCCAACTTGGAGTAGCGCTTTCGGAAACGGACCGTATTGCCAGGATTGCCCGTGACCTAAGCGTTCGCTTTGTACCGATCGGCGAAGAACAGCAGATTTTTCTGGATGACCAGGACGTTACCCTGGAAATACGGACCGAGCAGATCGGTGATGCTGCTTCGAGGGTCGCAGCCTTACAGCCGGTCAGAGATGCGCTGCTGCAGCGGCAAAGGGCCTTTGCGATGGCGCCCGGGCTCGTGGCGGATGGGCGCGACATGGGGACAGTGGTTTTCCCCGACGCGGGGCTAAAAATCTACCTGACAGCGAGTGCTGCGGAGCGTGCCCAGCGACGGTATAAGCAGTTGTTAGACAAGAATTTTAATGTTACTCTCCGCGCACTTTTGACGGACATTGAGCGGCGCGACGCTCGCGACCAAGCGCGAGAGGCTGCTCCCCTGAGACCTGCCGATGACGCAGTTATCATTGATTCGTCGGATTTGGATATCAACACTGTGGTTTCTAGGATTCTCGAATTGAAGCGACTTCGATTCGACGAACAGCAGCTCAATAGTGGCGAGATCCCGAGCGACTGATGGGTCGGGACTCCGGCTCGTAAGCCTCGATTGAATTATGGTTTTTTTGGTTGCACCGCCAGGAGCGCGGTGCATTTTTCGTGGTAGTGCGTCAGTGCAGGAAGCACCGGACGGTTACTTAATTTAATACAAGGCGCTGCCTTCGGGTGGCTTGGTTCCAACAACATGTCTGAAAGTTTTGCTCAACTCTTTGAAGAGAGCCTTGCGAGTCAACAAATCACTCCAGGGACAATCCTCAACGGTACCGTCATCGAAGTTAATTCTGATGTTGTGATCGTAAACGCCGGCCTGAAGTCAGAGGCCGTCATTCCTGTCGAACAGTTCCGTAATGAAAGCGGCGAGGTTGAAGTCAACGAAGGCGATATCGTCGAGGTTGCCCTGGACGCCGTCGAAGATGGTTTCGGCGAAACCCGTCTCTCTCGCGAGAAGGCGAAACGCGCTCGCACCTGGACGCGACTAGAAAAAGCATTCGAAGCCAGTGAAATCGTAAATGGCGTGATCAACGGTCGCGTCAAGGGTGGTTTCACGGTCGAAATCGAGAACGTCCGCGCCTTCCTGCCGGGCTCGCTGGTCGATGTACGCCCGGTTCGCGATCCGTCGTACCTCGAAGGCAAAGTGCTCGAATTCAAAGTGATTAAACTCGACCAGCAGCGCAACAACGTTGTTGTATCGCGTCGCGCGGTAGTTGAAGAAGAGTACAGCGCAGAACGTGAAGAGCTCCTCAAGAGTCTGCAGGAAGGCAACACCGTCAAAGGTATCGTCAAGAACCTCACAGACTATGGCGCGTTTGTTGACCTTGGTGGCATCGACGGTCTTCTGCACATCACCGACATGGCGTGGAAGCGCGTCAAGCACCCATCTGAAGTGGTCTCGGTTGGTGAAGAGATCGACGTTAAAATCCTGAAGTTCGATCGCGAGCGTCAGCGTGTTTCTCTCGGTATCAAGCAGCTGGGTGCGGATCCGTGGCAGAACATCGCGCGCCGCTATCCGCCGAACACACGCCTGTTCGGTAAGGTCACCAACATTGCTGACTACGGTTGCTTTGTCGAGATCGAAGAGGGCGTTGAAGGTCTCGTTCACGTCTCTGAGATGGATTGGACGAATAAGAACGTCAATCCTCAAAAGGTGGTTCACCTTGGTGAGGAAGTTGAGGTTATGGTTCTTGAGATTGACGAAGATCGTCGTCGCATCTCACTCGGGATCAAACAGTGCAAATCGAACCCGTGGGCGGAATTCGGCTCCATGTTCAACCGTGGCGATCGTGTCAAAGGTCAAATCAAGTCGATCACAGATTTCGGCATTTTCATTGGTCTGGATGGCGGTATCGATGGGCTCGTGCACTTGTCTGATCTGTCGTGGGACGACAACGGCGATGACTCGGTTCGCAACTACCAGAAAGGTCAGGAAGTTGAGGCGGTTGTTCTCGCAATCGATTCCGAGCGCGAACGTATCTCACTCGGTATCAAGCAACTGGATCGCGATCCGCTTTCAGCGTGGATGGCAGAAAACCCGAAAGGCAGTGTCGTTACGGGCACGATTACCGAGGTCGACGCTCGCGGCGCCCTGGTGGATCTCGGGGATGGTTTGATCGGGTCGCTTCGGGCATCGGAGCTGTCTCGAGAACGCGTCGAAGATGCTCGAACCGTCTTGAAAGTTGGCGAGGAAGTGGAAGCCCGCTTCACCGGAGTCGATCGCAAGAACCGAAGCATTGCGTTGTCGATCAAGGCGAAAGAATTCCACGAAGAAGCGGAGGCTCTGCAGAGTTATCAGTCCGAGTCCGCTGCTTCCGGTGGTGCCACGACGCTGGGCGATCTCCTCAAAGAGAAGATGACCGGCGGAAACGACTAATCGGTCTGGGCGGGCTGGCTACGTAAATCGTGGCCAGCTCGCTTGTCCCCGGCCCGGTTCGCGCTTAATATAGCGAGCGATGACTAAGTCGGAACTCATTGAATTAATTGCTCGCAAGCAACGACACCTCCCTGCGAAGGACGTTGAGCTTGCCGTTAAGCATCTGCTTGAGCTCATGAGCGATTCCTTATCGCATGGAGACCGCATCGAGATTCGCGGCTTCGGCAGTTTTTCTTTGCATTTTCGTCCCCCTCGGCAGGGACGCAATCCAAAGACAGGCGCTGCTGTTGCGCTGTCGGGCAAACACGTTCCGCACTTCAAGCCGGGCAAAGATCTTCGGGATCGTGTAAACGCCGGGCGCCACCTCGCAATCAAGAGCTGAGCACCAGCTCTGCCACTGGCTTAAGTTAACCAGTGATTCAGCGGATCATCACCATCGTTGTCTTGATCGCCGTCGCACTCTTGGCGGCCGTGTTCGCGTCTGTCAATACGGCTGTCGTCGAAGTCGATTTGCTTTACGCAGTCTACGAGTTGCCCAAGTCGCTCATCATCATCGGCGCTATGGTCGTTGGTGTTCTGATTGGGCTGTTGTGTGCGTCACTTGTGCTGGTGCGTGTGTTTAACGACCGCAGGCGACTCCGGAAGGCGCTGAGAGTCGCCGAGGCAGAGGTGAAGAGCCTGCGCAGCCTGCCGCTGCAAGATGCCAACTGACGGCCTCGAACAAATACTGCTACTGGCAGGTCTGTTTCTGCTGTTGGCGGCAGCGGGCTTCCTATTTGGTCGTTTTGGTGGTGATGATCCGGATGAGCCCCGGGTGCAGCCGCTCAATTCAGAGTATTTGAAGGGTCTGAACTTCCTGCTCAACGATCAGAACGATCAGGCCCTTGAGCACTTCTTGCGCCTCGTTCAGGTCGATGACCAAACCATCGAAACACATTTTGCATTAGGCAGCTTATTCCGCCGACGCGGCGAGGTGGATAGAGCAATCCGAGTGCACCAGAATATTATCGCACGCCCGAACCTCGCGAAGAGTCAGCGCGATCAGGCGTTGTTTTCGCTGGCCCGCGATTACCTGCACGCTGGCCTTCTTGATCGAGCCGAGAACCTTTTTGCGCAGCTAGCAGAGGGCGCCAACCACCGCCTGGAAAGCTTGCAGCACCTATGTCGTATCTACGAACAGGAAAGCGAGTGGGAGAACGCGGTGGTTGCCGCTCGTCAGCTAGAGGCCGCCAAGGTCGATGGTGCCGCAGCTCAACTCAGTAACTACTACTGCGAGCTTGCACGAATCGCACTTGATAGCGGTGATGTCGGCAAGGCTAGAGAGTACGTCCGACTATCTCAGGCGAGGCGCCAGCGACTGACTCGAGGGGCAATTTTGCGCGGTGAGATTGCTTTGCAGCAGGGCGATGTGGCGCTCGCGACCAAGCTGTTTCGACAAGTGCTCGCTCAAGACGGGATCTACCTCATCGAGTTGTTGCCGCAGTTGCAGTCGATGTTTGAAGGCAAAGAGCGGCGACTCGATGAGGTGTTGAACGAGATTGTTGCCGAACGAGCCGACGCCAGAGAGGAGATCGCAAGAGCGGCATTGCATCATCCTTCGGTCCGAAGTCCGTTTATCGACGATTGCGTTCGCCAGTACATTCTCTCGGATGAGGTGCTCAGCAGTTTCGTCGACACTCGCCAACTGATCGAAGGTGCGTCTGGTGAGGTTGCCGCCGCTGCCATCGAGCAGTTGCGCACAGCGATGGCAAAGCTCGCATCTGGCGCCCCTCGTTATCGCTGTAATCAGTGTGGGTTTGCTTCGCGGCAGCTGCTTTGGCAGTGTCCGGGATGCAGGAACTGGGAGAGTTTTCGCCCGATCGAAAAAGTGCAGTTCGATACGCTTTTGGGTGCTGATGGCGACGTCAATTACTGATTGCCACTCCATGCGCCCACGTTTTTTTGGGTTAACGCGAGTTTCTGGCAAGGCAACCTGGTGACTATCCCTTGAGGATGTCGATGTCGGTATTTGCCGATATCACCAAGGGAGTATTGCCATGCAAAAATTACGGTTGATCATTGCTGCTGTTCTCGTTTTATGTTCCTCAGTGGGTTTTGCGGAGCCCGTCAACGTCAACAGTGCAAGTGCTGAGCTCATTGCCGAAAACCTCGAGGGAGTAGGTATTACCAAGGCACGCGCCATCGTCGCCTATCGGAATGCCAATGGCCCATTCGCCACACTGGAAGCGTTAACGCAGGTGACCGGGATTGGGCCTCGTACGATCGAAGCCAACCGCCACAACATCGTTGTTGAGGAAAGCGGCCCGGATAGCGACGAGTAGCAGTTAGGGGAATCGGGTGCTGCGTACCGGTTTTGGTCGGAAAATTCGGTATCATCACGGCGTTCACTAGGAGGGTGATATGCCGAATGCTGTCCGAGTAGCTGTCTTCCCCGTAGCCGGGCGTGGCACCCGTTTTCTTCCGGCGACCAAGGCCAGTCCCAAGGAAATGCTGCCCGTGGTCGACAAACCCTTGATCCAATACGCTGTCGAAGAGGCAGTTGCTGCCGGTGCGACAAGATTGGTTTTTGTTACTGGTGCTTCCAAGCGGGCGATCGAAGATCATTTTGATAGCGACCCCGAGTTAGAACGTGCGCTCGAAGCAAGCAACAAGCTCGATCTTCTCTCGAGCGTGCGAGATATCGTTCCCGAGGGAGTCTCATGTATTTACATTCGACAGGGCGAACCGCTCGGGTTGGGCCATGCCGTCTTATGCGCGAGACCCGCGGTCGGGAACGAGCCCTTTTTTGTGCACCTCGCGGACGATCTGATTGCGGGGGAAATGCCCTGTCTCAGTGAGATGGCTTCGTACCGTGAATCACAAGGCGGAGACGTTAGCGTGCTCGGTGTTGAGACGGTGCCACCCTCGCAGACCGCTAGCTATGGCATCGTCGATATCGGTGCAAACAATGCGACCACTGGCGGTCGGATTGAGTACATCGTGGAGAAGCCCGCGCCGGAAGATGCGCCGTCCAACCTCGCGGTTGTCGGCAGATACCTGCTTGAGCCAACCATCTTCGAGAAACTGGAGACCACTGGGAGAGGTGCCGGCGGAGAGATTCAGCTCACTGATGGCATCGCCGCCATGCTGCAAGACCATCCGGTTCACGCAATGCCGTTCAGTGGCACTCGGTATGACTGCGGTAGCAAACTCGGGTATCTTCAAGCGACGGTGGAGTTGGCGCTGGCCCATCCGGAGTTGGGTGATCGGTTTAGCGAGTACTTGAAGAACCGTTAGCCTCGATCAAGCCACGGATTCCAAGAAAAAGGCCCGCAAAAAGCGGGCCTTTCGATGACTGGCTCCTCGGGCCGGACTCGAACCAGCGACCAATCGATTAACAGTCGACCGCTCTACCAACTGAGCTACCGAGGAAGCGTCCCCCGATCAGGGAGCCGCGAATATTGGCGAACGTCCTGAGACAAGTCAAGAGAGGGTTTCAAGCAATGACCGCTACAGACGCAAAACCATTTGCCCTGTCATCGGATTATCAGCCGGCCGGGGATCAGCCTACTGCGATTGCGGGGCTGACCGAAGGTTTGCGCGATGGCCTCGCCAAGCAGACGTTGCTGGGTGTCACAGGCAGCGGCAAGACCTTCTCGATCGCCAATGTCATTCAGGCGGTTCAACGACCCACCATTATTCTCGCACCTAACAAGACGCTCGCGGCTCAGCTCTACGGGGAAATGCGCGAGTTTTTTCCAGAAAATGCCGTCGAATACTTTGTTTCCTATTACGACTACTATCAGCCAGAAGCGTATGTGCCGTCGTCCGATACGTTTATCGAGAAGGATGCGTTGATAAACCAGCATATCGAGCAAATGCGCTTATCTGCGACTAAGGCGCTGATCGAGCGTCGTGATTCGATCATCGTCGCCACAGTGTCAGCGATCTACGGTCTGGGCGACCCCGAGAGTTATTTTTCGATGGTGCTCCACTTGTCTCGCGGCGAGCAGATAGACCAACGATCGATCCTGCGCCGACTGGCAGAGATGCAGTACAAGCGCAACGAAATCGAACTGAGCCAGGGGACTTACCGTGTCCGTGGCGAAATTATCGATGTGTTTCCTGCCGAGAGCGAGCGCGATGCAGTGCGTATCGAGCTATTCGATGACGAGGTTGAGTCCTTGTCGTTTTTCGACCCACTGACCGGCGAGGTTCTTGAGTCCGTCCCCAGGCTGACCATTTTCCCTAAATCGCACTATGTAACCCCTCGAGATCGGTTGCTCGGGGCACTCGTCCATATCAATGATGAGTTGCGCGAGAGACTGGCCGTACTTCGCGATGTCGGCAAGTTGTTGGAAGCGCAGCGGCTCGAGCAGCGGACGATGTTTGATATCGAAATGATTCAGGAGCTCGGTTATTGCAACGGTATCGAGAACTATTCGCGCTATCTGTCTGGGCGTGGTCCAGGCGCGCCTCCTCCTTGTCTTTTTGATTATCTGCCGCCCGATGCTTTGCTTGTTGTGGACGAGAGCCACGTCACGGTCCCGCAGCTGGGTGCGATGTATCGCGGGGACCGTGCACGCAAGGAGACACTCGTTGAATATGGCTTCCGGCTGCCATCCGCCCTGGATAACCGCCCGTTGCGCTTCGATGAATTCGAAGGGCTCTCGCCCCAGACGATCTACGTCTCCGCGACACCAGGCAAGTATGAAAAGGAACATGGCGACAACACCGTCGAGCAGGTCGTGCGTCCGACCGGATTGGTCGACCCGATTGTGGATATCCGCCCGGTCGCATCGCAGGTCGATGACGTCTTGTCCGAGATTCGAAAGCGGGTTGCGGTAGAAGAGCGGGTCCTGATCACGACGCTCACAAAGCGGATGGCCGAGGACCTGACCGATTATCTGCGTGAACATGACGTTGAGGTGCGCTATCTGCACTCTGATATCGACACGGTCGAGCGCACGGAGATCATCCGTGACCTGCGGCTTGGAGAGTTCGACGTGCTGGTCGGCATCAACCTGCTGAGAGAAGGCCTGGATATGCCTGAGGTGTCGCTCGTAGCGATCCTTGACGCCGATAAGGAAGGTTTTCTTCGTTCGGAAGGGTCGTTAATACAGACGATCGGGCGCGCCGCAAGGAATGTGAACGGGACTGCGATTCTCTACGCTGACAAGGTGACAGACAGCATGCGACGAGCGCTTGAGGAAACCGAGCGCCGCCGCTCCAAGCAATTGGACTTCAATGCAGAGCATGGCATCACCCCGAAAACCATCCGGAAATCGGTGGCGGATATCATGGAAGCTGGCAGCATGCGCAAAGCCGGCCGCAAGGGCAGCAAGTCGGGTGGAAAAGGCAAGAGTGTGGAGGTGCCAGCTACGCCTGAGCTGACAATGAAGCGCATTCGGCAGCTTGAGCAGAAGATGTTCAAGCATGCTCGTGAGCTGGAATTTGAGCAGGCTGCTGCTGTGCGGGATGAGATTGAGAAGCTCAAGCAAGCCGGGCTTGGATTGACCTCCAGCGACGTCGCCTGAAACGGGCGCTAAGGGCTTGGTCTCTCGATAGATTTCCGATAAGCTGCGCGTCCTCGCGAGACTTATCGCGACCGGACAGGGCGATTAGCTCAGGGGTAGAGCGCCACGTTGACATCGTGGAGGTCGGTGGTTCGAAACCACCATCGCCCACCAGCCCCGGTAGTCAGGAGTGTTTCTGACACGAAATGCCTGTGTTTTTACGCACTTGTGGTCTTGTCTCAGACTTGGCTGCAGGCGTACAATTACGGGCTGCACGGCAAATGTGCCGTGAGCATTTTTGGGTTTTTAGGAGGATCTGCATATCGCAGCTGCAAAACGGGCCAGGCGTAATGGGGACATTCTCGCGCCACAGGTCAGGGTCATCCGGCAGGATGGAGAGCAAGCGGGCGTCATGCCCATCGCACAAGCACTCGAGCTCGCCCGCGAAGAACGAATGGATCTGGTTGAGGTTTCGCCAAACGCTGAACCTCCTGTGTGCCGAATCATGGACTATGGGAAGTTCGTGTTTGAGCAAAACAAGAAAAACCAGTCAGCCCGTCGCAAGCAGAAGCAATCGCAGGTCAAGGAAATCAAGTTTCGGCCCGGCACGGAAGAGGGCGATTATCAGGTCAAGCTGAAGAAACTGGTTGCGTTCCTCGAGAACGGTGACAAAACGAAAGTCACGCTTCGGTTCCGCGGCCGAGAGATGGCGCATCAACAAATTGGTGCTGACCTTCTGAAGCGGGTCCGAGGTGATTTGGAAGAATTAGGTACGGTCGAGCAAATGCCGCAAATGGAAGGCCGGCAGATGGTCATGGTGATCGCACCTCGCAAGCATTAGATCTGGCGCCGAGGCGACGAGATCAAAAAAGTGCGGATTTCGGTCCGTGTAAACAAGTAGTCGAGACTTCGACTCGCCAGCAACAGCGAGAGTTGTGAACTGGCCAGAAAAAACAGGAGACAATTGTGTCTAAGATGAAGACTAACCGAGGCGCAGCAAAGCGCTTTCGTCGGACAGGTAAGGGCGGCTTCAAGCGCGCTCAATCTCACCTGAATCACATCCTCACCAAGAAGAGCAGTAAGCGCAAGCGTCAGCTGGGTAACACCCTGCAAGTCGCGGAAGCGGACGTGAAAGCCGTCCGTCGTATGCTGCCGTTCAGCTGAGCCGGAGGATTTAGAGCATGGCACGAGTAAAACGTGGGGTGATCGCGCGCGCGCGTCACAAGAAAGTCCTCAGCAAAGCGAAAGGTTATTACGGAGCGCGGAGAAAAGTTTTTCGCGTTGCCAAACAAGCGGTCATCAAAGCAGGCCAATACGCCTACCGTGACCGGCGCACGCGCAAGCGCGAATTTCGTCGTCTCTGGATCGCCCGAATCAATGCGGCTGCTCGCATCAACGGTCTCTCGTACAGCCGTCTTATGCACGGTCTTAGCAAAGCTGAGATCGAAATCGACCGCAAAGTGCTTGCTGATTTGGCAGTGCACCAGCCCGAGTCGTTCGCAGCATTGGCAGAGCAGGCGAAGGCGCAGCTAAGCGACTGAGTCGCCCTCAGCGACGGATAACCAGCATCGGGGCAAAGGCTTCCGATCAATAGGGGCGCGACTGTGCAGCAGCTCGACGAGATCCTCTCGACAGCGATGGCAGCGGTAGACGCTGCTGATTCCACATCGGCACTCGACGCAGCGCGCGTCGAGTACCTCGGAAAAAAGGGTCAGCTCACCGCTTTGCTGAAGCAACTCGGTGGGCTGGATCCAGCTGAACGTCCGGCAGCTGGTCAGGCGATTAACGCGGCAAAAGCTTCGGTCTCCAAAGCAATTGAGGCGCGGGGCGCAACGCTTGTAGCCGCAGCGTTAGCCTCGCGACTAGCCAGCGAGAAGATCGATGTCACCCTCCCCGGTAGATCCAGGCCCAAGGGTACGCTCCATCCCGTAACCCTTGCGCGACGTCGGATTGAAGAAATCTTCCGTGGCGCCGGATTCGGGGTCCGTTACGGACCCGAAATCGAAGATGATTTTCATAACTTCACGGCACTGAACATCCCCGAAAATCATCCCGCACGTGCGATGCACGACACGTTCTACTTCGGCGACGGTAGGCTTCTGCGTACGCATACTTCGCCGACTCAGATTCGCACGATCGTGGAAGAGGGGGTACCCATCCGCGTGATTTGCCCTGGCCGGGTTTACCGATGTGATTCAGATCAGACGCACACACCGATGTTCGATCAGGTTGAAGGGCTGGTGATCGACAAAGGCATTAGCTTCGCCAATCTCAAAGCGGTATTACACGATTTTGTGACGCAATTCTTCGAGCGCGAAGCAACCCTGCGTTTTCGTCCGTCGTACTTTCCGTTCACTGAACCCTCCGCTGAGGTCGATGTGCTCATGGACAATGGCACCTGGCTCGAAATCCTTGGCTGCGGCATGGTGCATCCCAACGTACTCAAGAACGTGGATGTGGATCCTGAAGAGTATGGCGGCTATGCGTTTGGTATCGGTATCGAGCGCCTGGCGATGCTGCGATACGGGATAACCGACCTTCGTACCTTGTTCGAAAACGACGTGCGTTTCCTGGGACAGTTCTCATGAAGTTCAGTAAACGCTGGTTGGAGTCCATCGTCGGGCAGGAGCTTGAGTTGGAGTTCCTGCTTGAACGTCTAACGCTTGCAGGGCTCGAAGTCGACGATCACGAGCTGCTCGAGCTGGACCCCAAAGTGGTGGTCGCCAGGGTCGAGGGCGTTGAGAAACACCCTGATGCAGATAAGCTACGCGTTTGCCAAGTCAACGACGGCGCGGATACTCACAACATTGTTTGTGGCGCACCTAATGTACGACCCGGGCTCACGGTGGCGCTGGCGCAAATCGGTGCACGTCTGCCGGGTGGTCTGAAGATACGTAAATCGAAACTCCGCGGTGTCGAGTCAGCGGGTATGTTGTGTTCCGGGCGCGAACTAGGTTTGGGTGAGGATCATGACGGCATTCTTGAGCTGCCCGAATCGTGGACAATCGGCTCACCAATCAGTGAACAATTCGGGATGCCGGATGCGGTCATTGATGTCGATTTGACGCCAAATCGTGGCGACTGTTTCTCTCTGCTCGGTATCGCGCGCGAGGTGGCTACCTTCGCTGGGAGTGAGCTCGAATCCCCAGCGGTAGCCGAGCCTGATACCGAAGGTGACGACATCTATCCTGTCGTGATTCACGCGCCGGATGGCGCACCGGTATTCTCCAGAACTATCGTTCGTGGCATTGACCCGAGCGCGATGACACCGACATGGATGGTCGAACGTCTGAGGCGCAGCGGTATCCGCAGTATTCATCCGGTTGTCGACATCACGAACTACGTGATGATGGAACTCGGGCAACCGATGCATGCTTATGACCTCGACAAGCTGAGCGGCGCGATTCAGGTGCGCAGAGCCGAGCAGGACGAACCGTTAAAGCTGCTGGATGGACGTGACATTAAGCTTCCGGCGCAGACGCTAGTCATTGCTGATGACTCGGGTGCGATTGGCCTTGCGGGCATCATGGGTGGCGACAGCACGGCCGTGACGTCAGAGACAACCGATATCTTGTTCGAGGCAGCGTGGTTCACGCCGGCAACCCTGGCGGGCGAGGCGCGCAAATTCGGTTTACATACTGATGCGTCCATGCGCTTCGAGCGAGGTGTGGATCCGACGCAACAGGCCCGTGCGCAGCATCGCGCGTGCACGTTGTTGCAGGAAATTGCCGGCGGCACGATCAGTCGAACCGAGATCGAGATCGCCGAAGATCAGCTGCCGCCGCAAAGAGCGGTTTCTCTGAGCTCTAGTCGACTCGAGCGGATGTTGGGCGTTCAGGTCGCCGATCAGGAAGTCGAACAAATTTTCGCAAGGCTGGGTTTCGCCGTCGAAAGTGGTGAGCGCGGCTGGACCGCAGTGCCGCCTGCGTTTCGATTCGATATCGCTATCGAGGAGGATTTGATCGAGGAAGTTGCGCGCGTCTACGGCTACGATCGTATTCCCTCCATCCGATCCACGGGAGACACGGTATTGGCAAAAGCGCCAGAGGCCACCGTCTCGGAAGATTGGATGCGAGACCTGCTATCCGCCCGTGGCTTCAACGAGATCATAAGCTACAGCTTCGTAGATCCCGCGCTACATTCTGAAATTGACCTTGCGCCCCCTGGCCCTTCGCTTTTGAACCCGATTTCACAGGAGCTCTCCGTTATGCGTGGGAGCTTGTTGCCGGGCTTGCTGAGCACAGCGGATTACAACATGGCCCGACAGCAGCCATCAGTTCGCCTGTTTGAGGTGGGTCACGTGTTTCGGAAGGCGACCGAACCTAACCATATCGGCGTGTTCATGGCGGGTAATGCGAGTCCTGAGCACTGGGCAGAACCAGCTCGTGAGATTGATTTTTTCGATCTGAAAGCGGAACTCGAGGCGTTTCTTGCTGCTATCGCACCAGGACATAAACCGGCATTTAAACCGTTGACCGAGAGCTCTGCATTGCACCCAGGGCAGGCAGCTCAAGTCATTCTGGGAGAGCATGTGGTCGGCTATATCGGCATGCTGCATCCGGCGTTGGCAGAGACACGCTTTGATGGTCGAACTGGTGGGGTTTTCGAGCTGAATATCGATCTCGCGGTACAACGCACGTTGCCGAGTGCCGAGTCAATTTCCAAATTCCCATCTGTGCGGCGTGATCTTGCGATACTCGTTGATGAGTCTGTTTTGGCGGAGTCGTTACTCGACACTGTGCGCAAATCTGCTGGCCGCTTGCTACATAATGTTTTTGTCTTCGATATTTATCGAGGCAAAGGTGTAGAAGCGGGGCTAAAAAGCGTCGCTTTAGGCTTGATTTTATTGGATTCGTCGAGCACTCTTACTGACGAACAAGCCGCTGACGTAGTCGCCAAAATTACTGGTGAATTACAGGCGGTCCACGGCGCAAAAGTAAGAGAATAATACGCGATGGCACTTACCAAAGCGGATATGGCCGATTCCCTGTTCAATGAGTTGGGGCTGAACAAACGCGAAGCACGCGAACTCGTCGACATGTTCTTCGAGGAAGTACGTGCGTCACTCGCGGTGGGGGAGCAGGTCAAGTTGTCAGGGTTTGGCAACTTCGATCTCAGGGACAAGAATGAGCGGCCCGGACGAAACCCCAAAACCGGAGAGGAAATTCCGATTTCCGCTCGGCGGGTTGTGACGTTCCGACCAGGTCAAAAACTCAAAGCCAGAGTGGAAGCGTATGCTGGAACCGGGAAATAACGACGAACTACCGCCAATTCCCGGCAAGCGTTATTTCACCATCGGTGAGGTAAGCGATCTCTGCGCGGTGAAGCCGCACGTATTGCGGTACTGGGAGCAGGAGTTTCCTCAGCTCAAACCGGTCAAGCGTCGCGGCAATAGACGTTACTACCAACGTCAAGACGTCATTATCATTCGGCAAATTCGTAGCCTCCTGTACGAGCAGGGGTTTACCATCGGTGGTGCGCGTCAGCGTTTGACCGGCGATGAGGCGAAGTCGGATGTCAGTCAGAGTCAGCAATTGATCCGTCAAATGCGGGTCGAGCTGGACGAAATACTGAAAATCCTAAGACGTTAATATTCAATCAGTTAACGCATAAACTTAAAGTTTCGGTCGGGGCGTGGCGCAGCCTGGTAGCGCACCACAATGGGGTTGTGGGGGTCGGAGGTTCGAATCCTCTCGCCCCGACCATTTAGGGACTGCAAGTTGCGGCTTGCACCGCACATGAGGGACAACATGCGAACCATCCTGATTCCTGTAGCTGATCGGCCTGAATGCGCCGTCGCACTTTCTTGCGCTTTTGACCTTTCGAAGCGTTTGTCATCGAACTTGCTCGGCTATCACTTGCGACCCCACGTCAGGGAGAAACGCACTGCGGTTGCAGAGAAGCAAATCAAACTCGCGAGCAAGGATGCGCATGCACTGTTCAATCGCATGTCGGAGGCGCATGGGCTCGAATTGAAGAAACGCCCGACGGGTGCTGATCCCCATGGGCAGGCATTGTGGCGTGAGCTGACCGGCAGTCCCGAGAAGTGCTTTCCTTTTATCGGCCCGATGTCAGACTTGATCGTTGTTTCTCGGCCCCGTACTGCAAAGTCAGTTACGGCGAGTAAGTTCATGCATGCGGCGTTGATGCAGACCGGCACCCCTGTATTGATGCTTCCCTCGAGACAACCGAAGACGTTGGGCACACACGTACTCATCTGCTGGAACCAGTCGGTGGAAGCCGCAGCTGCAGTCAAAGCTAATCTTCCGCTACTGGCGTCCGCAGGCGCAGTAACCATCATCGCTGCTGGTAATGAGGACGGTGTTGGTGCGAAGAGCACCCACCTTCAACAATATTTGCGCCACTACGGCATCAAATCGAAACGCGTTGCGACTCGCGGTTTGGATGCCGAGAAAGAGATCATGGACACCTACAAAGAGCACGGTTGCGACCTGTTACTCATGGGTGCGTACAGCAAACCTCGCTGGCAGGAGCGTGTGTTCGGGGGAGTCACGACGTTCGTATTGAACAAGACGTCGATTCCCGCGGTGATGCTGCATCGCTAGGCGACCGAGGCTACTCCCAACCCGCGCAATCGGTTTTGGGTTAAAGGTGCGCGGACCTAACCGCTAACCTCGGCAGACTTCAACCACTGCGCAAGGCCGGGAACGCCTTGGCCGAGGTGTGCCTTAAGGTGAGCGGCAGCCGCAGTGGTGTCATCCTTTCGCAGCAGTTCGGCGATAGTGCTGCGTGCCGCGTCGGTCGGCAGTGCGGTTTCGGATAGCCGGTAGAAAGCGCGCCGATAGCGCCGCAGGCGCCGGGATACATCACCAATCAACTCAAGAATGATCAGGTTCCGGCAGCTGGATAACAGCATTCGGAGCCAGAGCTCTTGCTGTTCAACGCGTTGCGCCGGAGTTTGACTGGACGCGATCTCCTTATTCAGCGCATCGAGTTGATACAACATGCCAAGATCGGGTGGGCCGGAGATCTCCAGCGCCTCTGCTGCAAGAACTGCTAGGGCAGGGCACAACGCCTCGTATTCTTCGAAGGTGAGCGGACGAACAAAAAAACCACGCCTGGGTTCGCTGCGTACTGCGCCTTCAGAGGCAAGACGCGAAAGTGCCTCGCGCAGCGGCGTACGACTCACGCCCAACGACTCTGATAAATGGATCTCGTTCACCCGCGTCCCTGGAACCAGTTCACCGGAATCGATCTTGTCTCGCAGAGTGCGTGCGACCTCCAAACTGAGGTTCTGTTGGCGCCGTCCTGGCTTACGCTCGCTCATGGTGTAACTGTATACAGTATTGTGTCAGCGAGCAATGCGGTTGCAGCCGAGAGGGGTTCAGGGCTGAACGTTTGCCTGGGGCAGAGAGATGAGCTCGGCGGTCTGGATTGGAACCGCTTCGTGTCGCAGCGTTTTGTCCTCGATACCGAGCAGGATCGGTTCGGCATTGTGCCGGTGAATATTTACCTTCGCGTTGTACACAAAACGCGTGAGTCCATGCTTATCGTTGATAACGAGCTTGCGGATCGAGAATCGACCGGTTGGCGATCGCTCACCTGTCAGGTAGCACTTGATTGCGGTAACCCGATCGCCAGAGAGCTCCATGCCTTGAAGGCGACCAAGTGAGCGCTGGGTCTGCTCGACAAACGCAATCGCGTCGGCATGCACATCTTCCATGTCTCGCCGGGTCTCGAAAGCGCCCACGAGAATCTGACCGGGCATCGCCCTTTCGATCATTCTCGCCAGCTCGATGGTGACGTCACCTACAATATAGTCATGGGTGGATGGGTTTAGCCCATCTGCCTGATGGAATTCATAGCATCCGCCGACGTGGAACGCAGTGCGCAGCAGCGGCACTGAACGGGCTACCGCTTTGCTGCGTGCGATGGCGTTATCGGCGAGCACGAGCTGCATAAAATGGTAAAGATTGACGTTGGGCGTGGGTCCTCTGTCTCGATTCCAGATGTAGAAACCGTCACCGCTGGAAGAGCGTGCAAAGCTGATACCGATCTTTCTATCCAACATCTTGCTATGCGCGGCATTAAGTGAATAGGAAAGGCTGTTGAGCTGTGTCATTTGCTCAAATGGACTCAGCAGACTGAAACCGACGATATCGAAGAGTGCTACGGCACGATTAGGGCAGTAATTCACTCCGAATCGCTTCACCATTGCCTCGATCAGCTGCGTCTCTTTTTCGGTCTGCGCGAGTTTGTCCCTCAACTGGATGACCTGAGGCTCAACATCCAGCAGCCGTGCGACTTTATGCAATCGGTCGAGGGACAGATTGCAGGGGCCTGATATCAGCTCGGTAATGAAGGATTCCGACGGCCGCCAAGGCAGGTCCCCGCCAGCCGGAGTGGCCGTGTATTCCGCCAGTGCGTAATGGGGGACAACGAGCAGACAGATGCCCTGTGGGTGGTGCGCCCAGCTGATGATGCTGTTCGCCCCGAGGTTCCATGCGTGTTGGAGGCTGCGCTCGAGCGCTACGAGGTTGCTTCGCTCACGGACACCGAGTCCGGAGGCCATATCCACCAAAGCATCAAGGTGCTGAGAATTCCCGGCAATCTTGGCAATGGCTGAATCTGATAACCGGTCGAGCGGCATCGTTACCTCGTCATCCGTTTCTTCCTGATACGGACTGTTGGTGGAAAAGCGCAGCAGGCGCCGGGCCTTACGGGATAAATTTCCGAAACTGCGATAGCATACGCAGGCTAATCAAGTGCCCGTGTCGATGCAAGAGCGAATGGGTGATTTGGCTGCGAAGACCTGGAAGATGCGAACACCGTCGCGTGTATGAATACTCTCTCTTTAGAAGCAATCGAGGCCACCTTGAAAGCGGTTGGGCCGTTCGTTCGCAGCACGCCGACGGTATCGCTGCCCGCGGATCTGGTGCCAGGTGCGAGCTCAGTCACTGCCAAGTATGAATTGCTGCAGGTTACGGGCACCTTCAAGGCTCGAGGCGCCATGGCGAATGCCCTCGCGTTGAGTAAAAATGAGCGCGCGGCAGGGGTGACCGCTGTCAGCGCAGGTAATCATGCGATTGCAACCGCCTTTGCAGCTAGCCGACTGGGGATCGATGCCAAAGTTGTCATGACGGCCACTGCGCCGACGGTGCGCGTTGAGCGTTGCCGGGCCTATGGCGCCGAGGTGGTTCTTGCGCCAGATGTGCACGCAGCCTTCGAGATGATGGCCGATCTGGTGGAGACGGAGAGCCGCACAGCGATACATCCGTTTGAGGGCCTAATCACCGCAGCCGGTACCGCCGGTGTGGGCTACGAACTCATCCGGGACGCAACCGATCTCGACGCGGTGATCGTGCCGGTTGGCGGAGGTGGCCTTGCGGCCGGAGTGGCTGCGGCGGTCAAATTGCTCGCGCCAGCTTGCAAGGTATATGGCGTTGAGCCGGAAGGGGCGGACTCCATGAGCCGCAGTCTCGCCGCAGGCTCTGCTCAGCATTTGGCGCGCGTTGACACGGTCGCAGACAGTCTTGGCGCCCCGATGGCTATGCCGATCAGTTTTGCGCTCTGCCAACAATATCTCGATGACGTCGTCCGTGTTTCGGACGCCGAGCTAGTCGAGGCAATGCGGGTCCAGCATCAGCACCTGGGGCTGGCGGTCGAACCGGCTTGCGCAGCCACCCTGGCTGCAGCCACTGGTCCACTGGCGAAACGATTATCCGGCAAGCGGGTCGGGCTAGTTTTTTGTGGCAGCAACATAGACCCGGCTAGCTGGTTTCGACTCGTCGAGGCGCACTGAAGTGGTTCCCATATTGGAAACACTAAGGGGGATCGTTGGGCCTCGGCATGTCCTTGAGAGCCCCGAGCAAAAGGCGCCATACCTCAAGGAATGGCGGGGTCGGTATCCATCGGCAGCTATCGCTGTGGTGAGACCGTCCGGCACGTCTGAAGTCAGTAGCGTCGTTAGTGCGTGCGTCGAGGCGCGAGTCGGTATGGTACCGATCGGTGGCAATACGGGACTCGTTGGCGGCGCCGTCAGCACGGATGCGCAGGTGCTCATCTCGTTAGAGCGCATGTGCCACATACGCCAACTCGATGCGCTTGGCGCTACGATCTCCGTAGATGCCGGCTGTGTATTGGCCGAAGCGCAGCAGGCCGCTGCAGATGCGGGCTTGTTGCTGCCCCTCAGTCTGTCCGCGGAGGGTAGTTGCCAGATCGGTGGCAACGTCTCAACCGGTGCCGGCGGTTTGAACGTTGTTCGCTACGGAACGGTGCGAGACCAGGTGCTGGGTGTCGAGGTGGTCCTTCCGGATGGAAGTGTTCTTAACGAGATGCGCGCACTCAGGAAGAATACTGCGGGTTACGATCTCAAGCAGTGGTTTATCGGCGCTGAGGGCACGCTGGGCATCGTCACGGGAGTGGTGCTTCGGCTTTTCCCTGCGCCTGCGCAGAGACAAACCGTTTGGCTTAGCGTAGCCGATACAAGCGCCGTCCTTGACGTATTTGGACGGATCAGGGGCGCGTTCGGCAGCCTGATGACGGCGTTCGAGTTCATGACTACCGACACGGTCGACCTAATCGGGCGTTATCTGGATGCATCGCCGCCGGCTACGTTGAGTGCTCAGGGGGCACACGTTTTGCTCGAGCTGCATGGCGGCGAGCTCGAGTTGAGTGCAGATGCAGTCTTCGAGTTCTTGTCCGTTCTCGAACAGGAAGGTCTGTGTCTCGAGAGCGTCGTGGCGACGAATGAAAGCCAACGCGAATCGTTCTGGCGCTGGCGACACAACGCTTCTGCTGCCCAAAGACTCGCGGGCGTGTGCATCAAGCACGATATCGGTTTGCCGCTGCCATCGATTCCCGGCTTTCTGAATGAGATTCAGACGCCGCTTCAGGCGCTGGCGCTAGGTAGCGTGATCGTGGCTTTCGGTCATATTGGAGACGGCAATCTCCACTTCACGGTAGCGCAGCCACCCGAGATGACTGCCAATGATTTTGAGGCGCTGCGCGAGCCCATTTCGTCGAAAGTTCATGAGGCTGTTTTGGCTGCTGGCGGCACGGTCAGCGCCGAGCACGGAGTGGGTCTCGCGAAACGTAAAATCTTGGAGACGCAGGTCGGCCCGGTGGCCATTGAGCTCATGAGATCGCTCAAACGAACTCTTGATCCGGAAGGATTGATGAACCCCGGGAAAGTGCTGTGAACGATCGTCAATTCGGCATAGGCGAACCTCCGCAAAGCGTGTTGCTCGCGATCGAACAGCTGATCAGCGGCGAGCGCAGTATTGGCGAATTCAGAGATGAACTGCTGAACGTGCTCTACGACAACCCGGGCACATCGGCGGCGCTAAGCACGATGGTGAACGACTACTCCCGTCGCGGTTTGATTCCAGAACCGATACAGCGCCTGCTGCTGCGCGATATCGACAAGATCACGAATGAAGAACACCCAACCACGCCAACGGAGTTCACTTACGAGGAACACCACACTTCAGATCTCGAGTTGAACAGAACGGACGCCGAGTTTCTCGCTGATGAAGAAGCGAATGACCTATCGGCAGACGAAGCGGACGAACCGTCCTTACCTGCGATTGAGGAGGCAGTCACCGCAGACACCTTGGATATTGGCACGCTGCTTCGAGGCAGGTTCGAAATCGTTGGTCGCGCGACCGGTGGCAGCATGGGTGTGGTCTACAAGGCAATCGACCGTCGCTTGGCCGAAGCCGAAGGAGGGCAACCGTTCGTTGCGATCAAGGTGCTGGCACCGGAATATGCCGGACATGCTACGGCAATGCGTGCGCTTCAGCAGGAAGCGGCCAAAGGTCGTTACCTGAACCATCCCTCCATTGTTCGTTTTCTGGATCTTGATCGGACAGGGGAAATTGTCTACCTCGTGATGGAATGGCTTGAGGGTCGCGCGTTGAGCGAAGTCCTGACTGAGCGCCCAGGCGAAGCGCTGCCGCAATCTCAAGCGATTCAAATAGTCGAGGAAGTCGGCAAGGCGCTGGATTATGCGCATCAAATGGGCGTCACCCATGCAGACGTTAAACCGGGCAACATCATGTTGCTGGCCGACGGGTCGGTGAAGTTGCTCGACTTTGGGATTGCACGTGCGAGGGGTGGCCATGCGCCACCAACGCTGGTTACTGATGATGCGTTCATTCGAGCTGCAACTCCGGCGTACGCGAGTCCGGCGGTCCTTGAAGGCAAGCCGCCGCGACCGGTCGATGATGTGTTCTCGCTTGCCTGTCTGGCTTATCGATTACTGAGCGGTTATCGGGTGTTTAGAAACAAGACCGCCCTTGAAGCTCGCAACGAAGGCCGGGAGGCCGCACGCTACACCGGTTCGGAGTCACGGATCTGGAAAGCGTTGAACCGGGCACTAGCTCTGGATGAGAACGATCGTACGCCGTCGATTTCACAGTTCCTGCAGGACTTGAAACTCAATCAAGCCGGGAGCCAGCGCGCAAAGTTTTGGAAGTGGACCGCATTCGCGGCGGTGAGTCTTTCCGTACTGGCGGCGGTCGCGATTTACGTGCCGAGGATCGCGGTGACGGTGGAGCCTGTGCTGCCGGAAGTCGCGGTCTCTGAAGTCACGGACACAGCACCCACGACTGAGATTGAACAAAACGGGGTGCCAGTGCCTGTGATCGAATTCACGGTCGAGTCGGCAGAATTTGTCGAGTCGGCGGCGGTGCCGACAGCGCTCGATCTCGAAATTGGTGGTGAAGCTACGGCGATCCCCGAAGCTGAGATTGTCTTGTCTGAGGGCGCCGGGGAGCAGGCAATCCGTCTGTATCTTGCTGACGGATTGCAAGAAGATGTACTTGGCATCGCATGGCGTCTTGGCGAAGAGCCGTCGCGGCGAGCAACCCGAAGAGCCTTGCGCTTGAAAATGGTACCTGACACGTCGGCTCGTGAGTCCGAGACCACGCTGCTCATGGTTGAGCATCTGGACGATGCGCTTTTGCAGCCGGAATTGGTGGCAGCGGTCGAGGTCCAGCACGCTTTAACGAAAGAGGCTTTGGCCCGGATATCGTTGCGTCTTGAAGACGACGAGATGAGGCGCATGCAAGATCAATTGCCGCCCGACACGTTGTCATTTAGTCGCGATATCGTTGAGGTCTTCGAATCCGATGGCGCAGTGGCGCTAACGCTCTGGAGACTGAATGCCACCGACACACCGATGTCCGCCGAGCTGAGTATCGACCCTCTTGGTGCGGTGCCTGACGAAGACTACGTCGCGCCGGATCAAATACGACTGGAGTTCGGTGCCGGCGAAATCGCGGAAACGGTGGTGATCCCTCTGGTTTCGGATTCACTCCGAGAGTCGACGGAATTGTTGTCAGTACGGCACAATCAGGCGGGCAATAATCAAGTCGCACAGGGGTCAGTTACGGTGCGTATACTCGACGACGATGAGTAACAACGACAACAAACGCAAGCACTCCCGGGTCATTGTCGATGGTGTCGCACAGGCGCCCAGTCGAGCAATGCTGAGGGCGGTTGGTTTTTCCGATTCGGACTTCAAGATTCCGCAGGTAGGGATTGCTTCAACCTGGAGCATGGTGACGCCATGCAATATGCACATTGACGATCTCGCTGATCACTCAGCGCGCGGTGCAGCCGAAGCCAATGGCAAACCCGTCCAGTTCAATACGATCAGTGTGTCGGATGGGATCTCGATGGGGACACCTGGAATGCGCTATTCGTTGGTGTCACGAGAGATCATCGCGGACTCCATCGAAGCGGTCTGCACAGCCCAGGGTTTCGACGGTCTGGTGACCATCGGAGGCTGCGACAAGAATATGCCGGGCTGCGTCATCGCGATGGCACGCCTGAATCGTCCGTCCGTATTCGTCTACGGTGGCACGATCCAACCGGGTCCAGAGGATCGAGACATCGTGTCCGTCTTTGAAGCCGTTGGAAAGCACTCTAGCGGTGAAATCGACGATGCGGGGCTCGCGGAGGTCGAGAAGACAGCGATACCCGGTCCGGGTGCCTGCGGCGGAATGTACACGGCCAACACAATGGCTTCGGCCATCGAAGCGCTGGGGATGAGCTTGCCGGGCAGCTCGGCGCAGGAAGCGGTATCAACGGATAAACGAGAGGACGCGGCAAGGGCGGGGGCCGCGGTGGTGCGGCTTATCGAACGTGATCTCAAACCCAGCGATATCATGACGCGTGAGGCGTTTGAAAACGCGATCACTATGGTTATTGCCCTGGGCGGATCAACCAACGCGGTGCTTCATCTGCTGGCAATGGCGCATGCGATTGGGGTGCCGTTGTCGCTCGATGACTTCACGCGTATCGGCCAACGAGTTCCTGTTCTCGCCGATCTCAAACCCAGCGGAAAGTATTCCATGTCAGCACTGGTTGCGATCGGGGGTATCCGGCCGCTAATGAAGACGCTTCTGGATGCCGGACTGCTGCACGGTGGGTGTGTCACCGTCACCGGCAAGACGCTCGCCGAGGACTTGAGCGAGGTTCCACCATACCCCGATGGTCAACGCATCATTCAACCGCTGGATGCGCCAATAAAGAAAGACAGTCACCTTGTTGTTCTTTACGGCAACGTGGCACCGGACGGGGCAATTGCAAAAATCACGGGCAAAGAGGGTGAGTCCTTCACTGGTCGTGCGCGAGTGTTCGGCGGAGAAGAACCAGCTTTGCAGGCCATTCTCGACGGAGAGATCGTCGAAGGCGACGTCATCGTTATTCGTTATGAGGGCCCCAAAGGCGGCCCCGGTATGCGTGAAATGTTGAGCCCGACCAGTGCGATCATGGGTCGCGGGCTCGGCGACAAAGTCGCTTTGATCACTGATGGAAGATTTTCAGGTGGCAGTCATGGCTTTGTTGTGGGCCACGTGTCGCCAGAGGCAGCGGTCGGCGGCCCGCTCGCATTGCTCGAGGAGGGCGATGAGCTACGGATTGATGCGGTCAACAAGCGCATCGACGTCGCAGTGTCGGACGACACGCTCGACCAACGGCGTGCCGAGTGGGTGGCGCCGCCGCCGGCGGCGACCCGTGGCGCATTGGCGAAATATGCGGCCTATGTCACTTCCGCTTCACGCGGAGCTGTGACGGACGCCTTCGAAGACTGATGAGCACCTCAGAAGCAGCATTCGCTGCATCGAAGCAGCCACCGGACACCGAGTGCGGCGACTGGGTGGTGTTGAAGTTCGGTGGCTCGAGTGTTGCGACCCTGCCGAACTGGCAGTTGATCGCGAAGCGGCTTCGTGACCGGATAGACGCAGGCCATCGGGTAATGGTGGTGCATTCCGCGATTCGCGGAGTCAGCGACATGCTCCAACTCGCGCTGGATAGCGCGGTTGCCGATGAAGATGGCCCGGACATCGCAGACATACGATCGATTCATATTCCGTTGGCCACGGCGTTCGAAATCGATATCGACACCATCAATGGTGAGCACCTTGCTGAGCTTAGGCAGCTTATCGCAGGTGTTCGTCTGATTCGCGAGGCGACCCCTCGCATCGCCGCACGCGTCATGGCAAGCGGGGAGTTGATGGCAACGGCGATGAGTGCCGCATGGTTAGCAAAACAAGGGTTGCCGGTACACTGGCATGACGCACGCGACCTGCTGACCTCAGTACCCATAGGCAATCAGCGCCAGGACTACCTGTCCGCCGTTTGCGCTAGCGACTCTGACCCGGACCTACAGGCTGTGTTGATGCTTGAGGGTATCCACCTGACTCAGGGTTTCGTCGCCGCGCATCCCGACGGCGATACGGTGGTGTTAGGGCGTGGGGGATCGGACACCTCAGCTGCGTATTTCGGGGCTAAACTCGGTGCCAGCCGAGTTGAGATTTGGACAGATGTGCCCGGTATGTTCAGTGCGGATCCCCGCATAGTGCCGTCTGCCCGGCTGTTGACTGAGCTGGATTATCAGGAGGCACAGGAAATCGCCTCTGCAGGCGGCTTGGTGTTGCACCCGCGGTGCATCGAACCGATGGCGCAGCATGGTATTCCCCTATACGTTCGCTGCACCTCAAGGCCAGAATTGCCAGGAACATTGGTTGCTAACGCAACGCGCGACGATCGACCGTGCGTTAAGGCGATTTCGATGCGTCAGGGCGTCACGCTGTTGTCGCTTGAGAGTATCGGCATGTGGCACGAGGTTGGCTTCTTGGCGAAAGTGTTCGGGTGTTTTGCCGAGCACGGGGTATCAGTAGGACTGGTATCGACTTCCGAAAGTAATGTGACCGTCTCGCTGGATGACGGACCCGAGGATGTCGACTCAGAATCGGTCGAGCGATTGATCGAGGCGCTTGGGTCGTTGTGTCGGGTGACTCGACTGAATGATTGTGTTGCGGTCAGTCTGGTTGGTCGCAAGATTCGTGCAACGTTGGCACGGCTCGGCAGTGCCTTTAGTGTCTTTGAAGAGCATCGGCTGCACCTGATCAGTCAAGCGGCGAACGACCTGAACCTGACCGTAGTTGTCGACGAAGGCCAGGGTTATCGCCTCGTACAGAAGCTGCATCCGGAGGTCATGCGTGATGCGACTCGTGATCCATCACTGGGTCCAACGTGGGAGTCGCTGCAGAAAACTGTTTCAGAGCCAGATTCGTCTGCCCAACCTTGGTGGAAGAAGAAGCGCGACGAACTGCTTCAGCACCTGTCTACGCGTGACTGTGCGTACGTCTATGATACGGAGACTGTGCAAGCCGCGGTCGGCGCGCTAAGCGCATTGCGCAACGTCGATCGGGTTTTCTATGCGATGAAGGCCAATGGGCATGACAGCGTACTCGATGCGGTGTTCGCCGCTGGACTTGGGTTTGAATGCGTGTCACCCGGCGAGCTCCAGACGATCGTTGCGCGCTTTCCAGGGATCAGTCCCGATCGTCTGCTTTATACCCCTAACTTCGCGCCACGCTCGGATTACGAGTACGGGTTCGAGCTCGGTGCACATGTGACCTTGGACAACCTGTATGTCCTCGAGCACTGGTCGGACATTCTGAAGGGTCGCGACGTGTTTCTTCGAGTAGATCCAGGGCAGGGGCGCGGCCATCACGAGCATGTGAAGACGGCAGGCAATCAAGCGAAGTTCGGTATTCCAGTCTTCGAGCTTGAACGCGCTGCTTCACTCGCGACTGCAGCAGGCTGCCGCGTGGTCGGCATACACGCGCATTCAGGCAGCGGCATCACTACCCCGGAATCATGGAGCGAAGTAGCAGAGATTCTCGCTGCCGCTTCAAGGCTCTTTCCGGATGTCCAAACCTTGGATCTCGGCGGTGGTCTCGGCATTCCGGAGAAGCCCGGCGACCGTTCTCTCGATTTATCGCGACTTGATGCATCCTTAGGCGCGGTAAGAGCAGAACACCCGGGCCTGTCTCTGTGGCTGGAGCCCGGTCGATTCGTGGTCGCCGAAGCCGGTGTGCTGCTCGCACGAGTGACTCAACTCAAGGGTAAAGGTGGCACGCGCTATGTCGGAATAGCGACAGGAATGAACTCGCTTATCCGGCCAGCGCTGTACGGCGCTTATCACGAGATTGTAAATCTGACGCGCCTCGACGCGCCGGCCACGGAGCTTGTGAATATTGTGGGACCCATTTGCGAGACCGGCGACAAACTGGGTATTGAGCGACTGCTTCCGCCGAGTGAGGAGGGCGACGTTATTCTGATCGCCAATGCCGGCGCCTACGGTCGCGTGATGGCGTCGCACTACAACATGCGAGCGCCTGCCGAGGAGTCGGCACTAGGAGAGAACCTGTGAGCGTATTTGCACTCGATGACGCTGTTGCGTTGACGCCCGACGACGAGGTCGGCGTGTTCCACGTCAAGGCCGATCAGCGATTCTGGAACATGGATAGTGCTTTCGGTGGTTGGCAAGCGGTTACCTGCGCGCAGGCAGTGCGTCAATCGCCATCGATGCGGGGCCAGATCGTATCGCAGCAAGTGATGTTTCAGGCGCCCGTGCGTGCTGATGATTTGGTGCTGCGCGTCCAGTTGATGGAGCAACGCCGTACCCTCGACTTTTGGCAGGTTTCACTCAACGACCCGGAACAGAACCGGATATTGGCTTCCTGCCAACTGGTTGCCGGCGAGCGACAGTCAACGACCATTTCGTTTGAGTCTCCCGCACCGGAACTTCGCTCTTTTGAGGAATCATTCCCGATTCCGGTGCGCGAGGGCATGCCGACGTGGTTTAGTCACTATGAAATCCGATTAGCGAAAGGTCGTCCTTTTCAGGTGAACACTACGCCACGCTCCGCAACCTGGGTGCGAGAACGTGACGGTCGACCGCTCGATGACATGGCGCTGCTTTCGATCTGCGATACGCCGATGCCACGCACATTCTTCTGCGCAGAAGGAGCAACACAAGCCTCAACGATTGCGCTGGGAACGCATATTTACGCGACCGAGGCGCAGGTGAAAGAGAACAAAGAGGCGCCGGTATTGCTGGATACTACCGCCCGAGTGCTACGCGATGGACTGATTAACCAGGAGACGGCCGTGTACAGAGAGGACGGTCTCTTGTTGGCAATGAGTTATCAGACCGCATTGTTTCGGGAGAGATAGCGGTCTTATTGATCGCTATGTCGTCGCGAAAGTTCTGACGCGACCTCGGCCCAACCAAGATCTCGGGCCACTAATAATACGTTTAAGTGATAGAGCAGATCAGCGCACTCGCCGATAAGCGCATCATCAGACTCAGCAACGGCAGCGAGTGCCACTTCCACGCCTTCCTCGCCGACCTTTTGCGCGATGCGTCGAATGCCATCCTGCAATAAGCGAACGGTATAGCTCTCTTTGGCGTCAGCGTCTGCTCTTCTCTCGAGAATCGTTTGCTCGAGCTGGTTGAGTATTTCCATCTCAGGCCGCCTTTGAGCTTTTGGTGATGCGCACAGTCATGGACTTGTCCGAAAGATAGCTTTTGAGATCAGGGATCGCGATCTCGCCACTGTGGAAGACGCTGGCGGCGAGTGCACCGTCCACACGGCATTGCTCGAATACTTGTGCGAAGTGTTCCAACGCTCCGGCGCCCCCCGATGCGATCAAGGGAACTTCGCAAAGATCACGCACCGCGCTCAATTGCTCCAGATCATAACCCTTGCGCACACCGTCTTGATTCATGCAGTTGAGGACGACTTCGCCCGCGCCTCGTGCCTGGACTTCGACCACCCACTCTCGGGTGAGTCTCGATGTGTTGCTCGTGCGGTCAGGGTCTCCGGTGTATTGATAGACATGCCAGTCGTCACCCTCCCAGCGTGTATCGATGCCGACAACCACGCATTGTCGTCCGAAGCGTGCTGCGAGATCGTTGATCAATTCAGGTTGTTCGAGGGCAGGGGAGTTAATGGAGATTTTGTCGGCACCGCGATTAAGAACCTCGGTTGCATCGTTGATCGAGCGGATGCCGCCGGCTACGCAGAAGGGCAGGTCGAGAACTTCGGCCACCGAGCTTACCCAGCTTCTGTCAACGCTCCGTCCGTCCGGGCTCGCGGTGATGTCGTAGAACACAAGTTCATCGGCACCCTCATCACGATAGCGACGCGCCAATTCGATAATGTCACCAACAATGCGGTGGTTCGCAAACTGAACGCCTTTGACGACCTTCCCGTCGCGAACATCCAGGCAGGGAATAATACGTTTGGTCAGAATGATCGTATCTCCTGGTCGGTGATCCTGCCTTCGAGCAGTGCGCGCCCTGTGATTGCACCACTGACGCCTGTCGCACGCAGCGCAACAAGATCTTCCAGATTGCTAACGCCACCCGACGCCTGCACAGCAAGTGTCGGATAGTCGCGCACCAGACCCTCATAAAGGTCAATTGAGGGACCCGTCAAAGCGCCGTCCCGGCTGATGTCTGTACACAATACGTGTGTGAGTCCAATCGGCAGGAATCGCTCTATCAGACGTTGTAGCGTCATCGCGTGTGTTTCCGTCCAGCCGTGCGTAGCGACGTTTGCGACGCCGGCATCGCTGACTCGAACATCGATGGCAAGCACAATCCTGTCTGGGCCGAACTTTTCAAACCAGCTCGTGACGAGCGATGGCTGCGTCACAGCGAGACTGCCGATGACGACCCGCGTGACTCCTGCGTCAAACAGGGCTTCAACATGCGACGATTCGCGCAGTCCGCCGCCAACTTGTACTTCGGCGTTTGTTGCCTCGATAACCAGTTTCAGCGCGTCCGCGTTTCGTGGGACACCATCCAATGCGCCATCCAGATCGACAACATGCAGCTTGTCCAGATCTAGTGACGCGTAGTGACGCGAGAGTTCGGCGGGTTCGACGTCGTAGTCGGTCTGCCTGCTGTAGTCCCCGTGCAGCAGACGAACGGTCTTGCCCCCGCGGATATCGATCGCTGGAATGATCTGCACGTTATCCAAGCTCCAGGAAATTGCTAAGAAGCTGCGCGCCGGCAGAAGAAGATCGCTCCGGGTGGAATTGTGTGCCTGTGAAATTGTCTTTTCGGATCACAGCCGCAAAGTCACGCGTGTAGCGACAGCTTGCGACGGTACTGTTTCCGATCGGAATCGCGTAGCTGTGAACAAAATAAAAATAGTCGTCCACTGAGATGTCACGAAGCAGTGGATCGTCGTCAATCCGATTCAATTGATTCCACCCCATGTGGGGAACGGTCTCGTCACGCGAAGGCATCAACTGTTCCGTACGGTCGGCAGTGATACCCAGGCAGCGAGCACCTTGTTCTTCGGAGAACGTCGCCAACAATTGCATACCCAGGCAGATGCCAAGAACCGGTTGTTCCAGCTTCTTTATCGGTTCGATAAGGTCGAGCTCATCCAGGCGCTGCATAGCGTCCATCGCGGCACCAACACCCGGTAAAACGACATGACTCGCCGTATTCAGCTGATTAATGTCGGTTGTGAGCAGTGTTTCCGCACCCAGGCGTCCGAGTGCAAAACGCAATGAGGCAATGTTGGCGCCACCTGTGTCTACGATTGCTACTTGTGTGCTCACAGCATTCCCTTGGTTGATGGCAGCTCACCACCGGTTCGCACTAGCGCTGGCCGAAGTGCACGTCCAAGTCCCTTAAAGCAGCCTTCGACGATGTGGTGATCGTTATCGCCGTCTGCGCGAATGTGGATGGCAGCACCCAGTGCTTGCGCGAACGATTGAAAGAAATGCGGCAGCATCTCGCTTGCCAGTTCCCCGATGCGCTCACGTCGTAACTCAACTTCGTAACGCGTCGCCGGGCGACCCGAAAGATCGACGGCAACGGTCGTCTGTGCTTCGTCCATCGGCAACACAAACCCATACCTTCCGATGCCTTTCTTGTCTCCAAGCGCCTCTCTCACTGCGGCTCCTAGTGTGAGCGCGATATCCTCGATGGTGTGGTGATCGTCAATATGCAGATCGCCGGTGCAAGTAAGTGTCAGTGCGAACCCACCGTGTTTGCTTAATTGTTCAAGCATGTGGTCGAGAAATCCGATACCCGTTGAGATTCGTTGCGGCCCCGGCGCGTCCAGATCGATTTCACAATCGATCCGCGTTTCGTTCGTCTTGCGAGAAAGTGCCGCAGTGCGCGGCAGGTCCAGCAGTTGGTGTGCGATGCCGTCCCAATCCAGACCGTCGTCGAGCAAAAAGCCCTTGATGCCGATTGCATCGGCCAATTGCACGTCGGTTGCTCGGTCGCCAACCACCGCTGACCGATCCATGTCGATCTGGTTTGCAGCGAGAAAACGGGTCAACAGACCGGTTGCCGGCTTACGACATTGGCAACCGTCTTCGGGGCGGTGCGGACAGACAAAAGTCTCGGCAAATGTGATCCCCTGACTTTCGAATAATTGCACCATGAACTCATGCGGCTCAGTGAATTCTGCCTCGGGAAACGATTCTGTGCCGAGTCCGTCCTGGTTAGTGACCATGACCAGCTCCCACCCGCCGTCCATCAGTCTTTGTAGCGCGCTAATGACGCCAGGCACCAAACGAATTTTGTCGATGCGGTCGACTTGTTCATCAGCCGGTTCCTCAATGAGTGTGCCGTCGCGATCAACGAACAGGATGGATCTTTTGGCCATCAGGCAACACCTCTCGAGCACGCATCGAGTGACCTAAGGATTTCGATCAATCGCGTATTGTCTATTTCCTTGCCAACCGAGATACGCAGGCAATTGGGTGTCAAAGGGGCAGCGCTGAAGTCGCGCAGCAAAAGCCCTTCTTCGGCTGCTGCGTCCAGCACTGACTTCGGGTCACGACATTTCACCAAAAGAAAATTGGCGTCGCTCGGGTACACCCGCTCAACCAGGTTCAGGTTGCCAAGCTCCGTTGCAAGACGCTTGCGTTCAGTGACTATCCACTCAAGTCTCGCAGGCATGGTCGCCAGCGCTTCTTCGGCAAGCACCGCCAGTGCTGCGTCGGAGCTGGGAGTGGGCACCGCGTACGGTGGCATTGTCTTGGCGAGCAGGTCGATCACTTCGGCGGGGCCCAGTGCGGCGCCACAACGAGCGCCAGCGAGCCCATACGCTTTCGACATCGTTCTCAGGATAACGACATTCGGTTGCTCTAACAGCGACATCATGGCATCGAGGTCAGCGAATTCGGCATAGGCACCATCGACTACAACAATGCCGCGGCCATGAATGGCCGCTGCCAACCGAGCAATCTCGGATACCGATTGTGCGTTCCCGGTTGGGTTATTTGGTGAGGTTACAAACACTAACCGGTCAGTCCCGCACCAGCTCTCAGCAATTGCGTCTACGGGCAGCGTAAATCCTTTCTCGGCAACCAGCGGCACATTGCGAACGGTGGCACTCTGAAGTTTGGCGTACACACTGTACATACCGAAAGTCGGCGGTGAGATGACGATGCCGTCAATGTTTGGGCGACAGAAGCAACGAATCATCAAGTCAATCGCTTCGCTACTGCCGCGCGTCACAAACACGTTCGCTTCCGGCACACCAAAGTGCTTGGCCAGTGTTTTTGTGAGTGCCTTCGGCCGCGCTTCAGGGTAGCGATGCATGCCAGCGGGAGAGGCGTCGCCAACGCTGCGCTCAGGTGACTCGTTGGCATTCAGTCGAACCGCACCCTCCGCATAGTTGGCAGGAACATAAGCCTTGAGCTCGCGCACTTCGGGACGAGCGAGTTCCAGAAGCGACGTCATAGCGATTCCAGTCGAACACGAACCGCGCGCTCGTGTGCGTCGAGATTCTCTAAAGTGGCCAGTGTCTGGGCTGTAGGGCCAAGGGCGCGAAGTCCTGATTCAGAGGCCTCTTGCACGGTCACGAATTTCTGGAACTGTTCTACACCTAAACCTGAGTAGTTTCGGGCGAACCCGTAGGTCGGCAACACATGATTGGTACCACTGCAATAGTCGCCAAGTGACTCCGGTGTCCAAGGGCCAAGGAACACCGAACCCGCATTGGTGATCGCCGGGAGCAGGGCTCTCGCGTCACGGGTATTGATGATCAGGTGCTCCGGTGCGTAACAATTGCTGACAGTTACGGCTTCGTCGATGGTTGCGACGCGCACGAGCCGACTGTTGGCCATTGCCTTGCTGGCAATCGCTTTTCTCGGCAATGCGTCAAGCTGCACCTGAAGCGCATTCCGGACCGCTTCGATCAACTTGCTGGACGTGCAAAGCAGTACAACTTGCGAATCTTCGCCGTGCTCTGCCTGCGAGAGCAGATCAGCAGCGACAACCTCTGCGCGTGCAGACTCATCGGCAATGACCAGCACTTCGGAAGGTCCGGCGGGCAAGTCCTGCGCTGCACCGTTGGGGTCTGCGGAAACCTGCGATTTGGCTTCTGCAACAAAGGCGTTGCCCGGTCCGAATATCTTCGACACTCGGGGTATCGATTCCGTGCCATAGGCCATAGCAGCGATCGCCTGAGCACCACCTACGCGAAACACACGAGTAATCCCTGTGCGTTTTGCAACGTACAGAATCGCCGGGTCAACTGTGCCGTCTGCGCGAGGCGGCGCGCACAGGATCCGATTGGGGCAGTCAGCGATTTGTGCGGGTACGGCCATCATGATCGCCGCTGATGGCAGAGGCGCGGTTCCGGCCGGCACATACAGGCCTACTGTCTCCATCGGTCGTGTCAATCGCTCACAACGAACACCGGGTGTCGTGGTGACGTCAATATCGTCGGAACGTTGCGCGGTGTGAAAAGTTCGCACGTTGGCAATCGCCGTCTTGATTGCCCGTCGTTCAGACTTGCCGAGTAGCGACTTGGCGGCATCGATTTCTTCTGAAGTAATCTCGAGCCGATCGATATCGACGCGATCGAATCGGGAAGTCAATTCGCGTAGTGCTGCGTCGCCGTTGGCTTTTACCTTCGCAATGATGTCGCGCACAGCGTTACGGATGCTCTCATCCTCAATCACCGCGGGTCGCTGCAATACCGCGTCGCGTTCGGATTCGCTCAGTTGGGCCCAATCGAGTATGGAAACCTTCATGCGAGCATTTTCTCCACCGGCAGTACCAGCATCGAGCTCGCACCTGCGGCTTTGAGTGACTCGAGCGTCTCCCAGAACACATTCTCGCGACAAACGGCATGCACGGCGACGCGATCGTCGAGTCCTTCAAGCGGCAGGACGGTCGGCGCTTCCGTGCCAGGCAGAATCTGCGTGATCTCAGTCAGAGCCGCGCGAGGAGCATGCAACATGATGTATTTGCTCTCGCTCACCTGCATGACGCCCTGCATGCGTTGCAGCAGTCTGTCGATCCACTCCTGCTTGTAATCAGAGAGCGTCACCGGTGTCTGAATCAGGCAAACTTCACTTTCCAAGAGCGTTACAAGTTCATCGAGGCCATTCGCCGCCAGAGTCGATCCGGTCGAGACCAGGTCGCAGATGAACTCCGCCTTGCCAAGGCGCGGCGCAATTTCAACCGCACCGCTGAAATAGACGACTTCGGCGTCAACCCCCGATCGTTGCAAGTAGTCGCGTGTGATGGCGGGGTAGCTCGTAGCGATGCGCTTGTCCTGCAGGCTTTCTGGCCCTGCCCAGTTGGTTCCTTTTGCCGCTGCCAAAGATAGCCGGCAGTGCCCGAATCCGAGTTTTCGCAGCAGCTTGAACGGTTCCCCGTCCGGACCTAGCGATCCATTTAGTCGGGTCTCATCAAGAATGTTCAGACCGGCAATGCCGAGATCACAGACATCTTCGGCAACCAATCCGGGGATGTCGTCATCCCGTACCAAAAGCAGATCGATAGGCATGTTTTCGCCATAGCAGAACAGCTGATCTTTGCTTGTCCGTATTTCAAGTCCACATCGCTGTAGCAATGAGAGTGTCTTGTCGGTCAGGCGACCCGATTTTTGTACGGCGACGCGCAGCCTTTGCTCGTCTTTTGACATGTTGGTTAGTTCCCTTTATTCGCTTTCGGCGAGCGCGCTGAGAGCCGCGTGATAGCCACCCGCGCCTTGATTGAGACAGCGCGCTACTCGACCAATCGTCGTTACACTGACACCGGTTTCGGCCTGAATCGTGCGATATGCCTTGCCGGCCTGGAGTTGCAGCACAACGTTCCACCGGTCAGCGAGGGCCTGTAACTCTGCAGGGGTGCACAGGTCCACGAGCAACGCGTGAATTTGATCTGGCTTCGTTACCGCCGCAATGGCGTCTGACAAGGCCCTTTCCGAGCGAATATCGCTGCGAGTTGCCACTTCACGATTCGGTTTCATGTCGTATTAGTGTATTAGCGTGCTATTACGTTGGCGCATGGTAGCGCCGACTTGTGTCACGCGCAAGCACAAACAGTGTTGACAATCGCGCTTCATCGATGAACCATCGACCTTGCTCATCGAGACCGGCGGAGGGACAGGCCCTTTGATGCCGGGGCAACCTGCAGATCTATTGCAAGGTGCCAACTCCTGCGGTCGATCTTGAAGATCGGGCGACAGATGAGGCGGTCGAAACATTTCCCTGGAAATGTCGGTCATCCTTCTGAAACGCCGTCCGCAAGTTTCTTCGAGGCGCGTGTTAGGCAACGTCAGAAAGGGACCATTATGACCATCGACACCTCCAAGCTTCGTTACGAAACTCTGCAACTGCATGCTGGCCAGACACCTGCGCCCGGCACCAACGCCAGAGCCGTACCGATTTATCAAAGCACCTCCTATACCTTCGACGACGCGGCGCATGGCGCGCGGCTATTCGGTCTGGAGGAATTCGGCAATATCTACACCCGTTTGATGAACCCCACCACCGATGTCTTTGAGCAGCGTGTGGCTGCGCTCGAAGGTGGCGTGGCGGCGTTGGCAACCTCATCCGGGCAGGCTGCGCAGTTCCTCGCGATTTCGACCATTTGCCAGAGTGGCGACAATATCGTGTCGGGCACGTCGCTCTACGGCGGTACCTACAATCAGTTCAAGGTGGCGTTGCCAAGGCTAGGCATCGATGTGAAGTTCGTCGAAAGCGGTGATCCTGCCGACTACGCCGCTGCCATCGATGACAACACAAAAGCGCTCTACGTCGAGGCGATCGGGAATCCCGGGTTCGATTTGCCGGACTTTGAAGCGCTCGCGGAGGTCGCCCATGCGCATGGTATTCCACTAATCGTGGATAACACGCTCGGTTGCGCGGGCTATGTCGTTCGACCGATTGACCATGGTGCGGACATCGTGGTCCAGTCAGCAACGAAATGGATCGGCGGTCATGGCACAAGCATCGGCGGTGTGATCGTCGACAGCGGCCGTTTTGACTGGTCTAGCGGCAAATTCCCGCTCTTCACACAGCCTTCTCCGGGTTACCACGGCCTCGTGTTTGCTGACGTGTTCGGTAAAGACAGCGACTTCGGCAACATCGCGTTTATTATTCGAGCGCGAGTCGAGGGATTGCGCGACTTTGGCCCTTCGCAGAGCCCGTTTAACGCGTTCCTGCTGCTGCAGGGGCTCGAGACGTTGTCATTGCGCGTTCAACGCCACGTCGATAATGCACTGGCGCTCGCGCAGTGGCTGGAGTCGCATTCAGACGTTGCGTACGTCAACTACCTCGGTCTGCCCTCCCATGAGCATCACGAGCGCGCGCAAAAATACCTGAAGCACGGATTCGGTGCGGTACTGACATTCGGTATTCGCGGTGGACATGAGGCCGGGCAGCAATTCATCGACGGCGTTGAACTAGCCAGTCATCTCGCCAACGTCGGAGATGCCAAGACGCTGGTTATCCATCCGTCGAGCACGACGCATCAGCAGTTGGATGAACAGGAGCAACGCAGCACGGGTGTACTGCCTGACATGATACGGGTGTCGGTCGGTATCGAGCATATCGAAGATATCAAGAACGACTTCCAACAGGCGTTTGAAAAGGCGCGTGCCTCGCAGGCCGCCTGATCGTGACATCCGACTTCTGCTCGGCAGGCACCATTTCGCCCGATACGCGGTTGTGGCGAGATCAGGAACCGTTCGATTGCGAGAGCGGGGCGGTTCTCGATCGGTTGCAACTTGCGTATCGCACTTGGGGCGAGCTGAATGATGCCGGAGATAATGCGGTGCTCGTGTGTCACGCCCTAACGGGATCAGCCGATGCGGACGAGTGGTGGCCAGGTCTTATTGGGCCTGGCCTGACGCTCGACACCGATCGCGACTTCGTTGTTTGCTCCAACGTGTTGGGGGGCTGCTACGGCAGCAGTGGCCCGATGCAACCTGATGTCGACGGGAACCGGCTGGGCGCCCGTTTTCCTGTAATCACCATTCGCGACATGGTGCGCGCGCAGCGCCGCTTGCTGGACCATCTGGGAGTGAAGCGCCTTGCCTTGGTGATCGGTCCTTCGATGGGCGGCATGCAAGTCCTTGAATGGGCTATGCATGCACCGGATATCGTTGACGCAATCGCGCCAATCGGCGTCTCTGCGCGCCATTCCGCGTGGTGTATCTCCATCGGCGAGTCACAGCGGGCCGCGATCGAAGCAGATCCCGCCTGGCTTGATGGTCATTACGAAGCCTCGGCGCCGCCTCGCAACGGACTGGCCGCAGCCCGCATGATGGCGATGGTCACCTATCGCAGTTGGGACAACTTCGAATCGCGGTTCGGACGCAATGCGGATGACCAGCATCAGTTCTCTGCTGCCAGTTATCTGCGCTATCAGGGCGATAAACTCAACGAGCGTTTCGATGCAGTGTCATACGTTCGCCTCACCCAGGCGATGGATACCCACGATGTTGGGCGAGACCGCGACTCGTGTGAGTCGGTGCTAAGCGCAACGAAGCTTCCGGCGCTGGTTGTGAGCGTTACATCAGACGTGCTGTATCCACCGCAAGAACAGCAATTTCTGGCGGAGCATCTCGGCAACGCGACTTTGGTAGAGCTCGACAGTCCGCATGGTCACGACGGGTTCCTGATCGACCTCGATCCGCTCGGCGAATCAATTCGAGACTTTCGCGCCGGCCAAGCCCCCGACGCGCTGTCAGCTTAGTATTTTGCGGCAGACGTGTTGGCCGAAGGCTTGTGTGCCCACGGCCGAATCGACGTTGCCAGAGACGTCCCGGGTGCGGAGACCGCCTGCGAGCGCGTCGGTCACTGCGTGCTCAACCGCCGTGGCGGCCTCCGGACAATTCAGACTGTGCCTCAACATCATTGCCGCGCTAAGGATTGCGCCGGTTGGGTTCGCGATGTCCTGACCCGCGATATCTGGTGCTGAGCCGTGAATAGGCTCGTAAAGTCCAGTGCCGCCTAGAGCGCTCAATGATGCCGACGGCAGTAGACCGAGTGATCCGCTCAACATAGACGCCTCGTCGGTCAGAATGTCACCAAACATGTTCTCGGTCACAACGACATCGAATGCCGCAGGTTTGGCCAGCAGATGCATTGCAGCGGCATCGACCAAGAGATGCTCAAGCGTGACATCAGGGAATTCGTCAGCGCAGATTTCGGTAACCACGGAGCGCCACAGTCTCGAAGTCGCGAGGACATTAGCTTTATCGACCGAGGTGAGACGGCCCTGGCGCCCGCGTGCAAGTTCACAAGCCACCCGGGTAATACGAACCACTTCTTCTCGACTGTATTCACAAGCATCGAAAGCCTTGTCTGCGCCCTCGCGCTTTTCGCCGAAATAGATGCCACCGGTCAGCTCCCTTACCACCATGAGATCTACGCCGGCGAGCCGGTCAGGTCGCAATGGCGAGATGTCGGTGAGGGCAGGGTGCACAGTAACCGGCCGGAGATTTGCGAAAACGCCAAGCGCCGCACGCAAAGCTAACAGCCCTTGCTCCGGTCGTTGTGCAACGGGCAGCGACTGCCACTGTGGGCCACCGACCGCGCCGAGGAAAACCGCGTCAGCCTCCTGACATGCGGTGCGTGTCGCATCAGGCAACGGTACGCCTTCTGCATCGATTGCCGCGCCGCCTATCGTGTGTGAGGTCAACTCAAGATCGATTTTGAATTTCTCGCTGACTACACTCAAGACGTCGGCAGCGACCTGTGTGACCTCGGGACCAATGCCGTCGCCGGGCAAAATTACGATTCTAAAAGTCATGGGTTAGAGCGCAGGATTAGTAGAGTCAGCAAAATCGTTCGCATAAGCAGTGATCGCGTCGCTCTGGCCCTGCAGATAGCCCAGCTGATCGATACCCTCCAACAAGCAGTAACGCGAAAATCCATCGAGTGGAAACTCGATGGTCTTTTCAGTGTTGCCCTCATCATCGAGTATCGAAAGCGAGCAGGTTTCAACAGAGATAAGCACCTTGCGAGGCTGCTTCAACAGCAACTTCACTACGTCGTCAGAGACACGAATCGGAAGCAGGCCGTTCTTGAGTGAATTCGAGTGAAAGATATCCGCGATCTCACTGCTGATCACAGCTCGGAAGCCGTAGTCCAGTAACGCCCAGGGCGCATGCTCTCGCGATGAGCCGCATCCGAAGTTCCGATCGGTGACGAGAACGGTAGCGGACGCATGCTTCGGACGGTTCAGTACAAACTCCGGGTCGGGTGTCCCATCGGAAAGAAAGCGCCAATCAGCAAACAGGCCATCGCCCAGACCATCGCGTGTCGTGGTCGTCAGAAAGCGTGCCGGGATAATCTGATCGGTGTCGATGTCGGCTCTGGGCAACGCGACGGTCGTGGCCGCCAGCTCTGTGAATCGCTGCATGGGATGCTCCTTAGAGGTACTCGCGCGGATCAGCAACATGCCCGGCAAGAGCGCTCGCCGCGGCGGTGGCCGGACTGGCGAGTACCGTGCGGGCGCCGATACCTTGGCGACCTTCGAAATTTCGATTGGATGTGGAAATCGCAAGCTTGCCGCTATCCACGGTGTCGCCGTTCATGCCCAGGCACATAGAACATCCGGATTCACGCCACTCTGCTCCGGCCTCGGCAAAGACCTTGTGCAATCCTGCATTCTCCGCTTCTGCCTTGATCGCTTGTGAACCAGGAACGATCAACATGCGCACGCCATCCGCCACTCTGCGACCGCGCAAGACGTTCGCTGTTGCTTCAAGGTCAGGCATCCGGGCATTAGTGCAACTGCCGACAAACACGACATCAACAGGCGTACCGGCTATCGGTTTTCCGGGTTCGAGTCGCATGTATTCCAGGGCGCGATCCCAGGAGCCATCGGACGGTTTTTCGGGTAGCGCAACATCAACCGGAGTGACCATGCCCGGGTTGGTGCCGAAGGTCACCATGGGTGAGAGCGAAGAGGCGTTGATGCTGACTTCTCTATCGAACTCGGCATCTGCGTCCCCGACCAACGCGCGCCACCGGTCGACCGCATGATCAAAAGCTGCTCCTTTGGGTGCGAATCGGCGATTTGCCAGATATTCAAAAGTCGTGTCGTCTGGTGCGATCATGCCGGCCCGTGCGCCGGCCTCGATCGACATATTGCACACAGTCATGCGCCCAGCCATGTCGAGGCTGCGAATGGCATCCCCGCGGTACTCAAGCACGTGGCCTGTCCCACCGTCGACCCCAATTTCACCAATGATCGCGAGGATAAGGTCCTTTGCCGTGACGCCTCTTGCGAGTGTGCCGTGCACATTGATCGCCATCGTTTTCGGGCGTCGTTGCAAAAGACACTGCGTGGCTAATACATGGCCGACTTCGGTGGTGCCGATACCAAAAGCCAACGCACCAAATGCACCATGCGTTGAGGTGTGCGAATCGCCGCAGACAATAGTCTTGCCGGGCTGGGTCGCACCCAGCTCAGGACCGATGATGTGGACAATGCCACGCTCTTTGCTGTCGAAGCCCCTGAGCTCTATCCCGAACTCTTCGCAGTTGCGCTGCATTTGTTGGATCTGCTGTGCCGCAGACGGCCCTACGACCTGAATGTCGGCAAGACTTCGGACCGGCGTTGTTGGCGTTGAATGATCCATCGTCGCCAGCGTCCGATCGGGGCGGGCGACGGGCAGGCCGCGTTCGCGCAACACCGTGAACGCCTGTGGCGATGTCACCTCATGGATCAGATGCAAATCGATATACAGGACCGCGGGTTTGTCGGCGGTTTCCGGCACAACAACGTGAGAATCCCACACCTTGTCGAACAGTGTCTTTCCCACCATCCAATCAGACCGTTGCGGTATTGACAGCGTGACGACCAGGCCCCTGAAGACCTCGTTCGCGGCGACGCAGAATCCGGTTACTGACCTCGAGCCACGCGCGTGCGGAGGCCTCCACGATGTCGGTGCTGACGCCATGACCTCGATAGGTCGCATCGTCATGCTCGACCGTGATCGTCACTTCGCCCTGGGCATCGTCGCCGATACTCACGCCACGCACGTCGTAGTGCTGCAACTTCAATTCAACCCCAGTGATGCGTTCAATCGCGGTGCACGCAGCTTCCACCGGGCCTGCGCCCACGGCCGCTTCGACGACACTCGGGTCCGAGCCGATGGACTGCATCGTGACGGTTGCCGTCGCATGACTGGCCGTGCTGGCAGTTACGGTCAGATTGGTCAGTTGCCAAGGGCCTTTATCCTCGCCCGGCGCATTCATCAGGATCGCCTCGATATCGCTGTCGTAGATATCCTTCTTGCGGTCCGCCAGCTCTTTGAACTTCTCGAACGCCGCATTCAGCTGAAAATCGTCGACACTGAACCCAAGTTCTTCGATGCGCTCGCGAAATGCGTGGCGCCCACTATGCTTGCCGAGCACGAGGTTCGATCGACTGATGCCGACGCGTTCCGGTTGCATGATTTCGTAGGTTGATGCGTGCTGCAGCATGCCGTGTTGGTGGATGCCGGCTTCGTGGGCAAACGCATTATCGCCAACAATCGCTTTGTTTCGCGGAATCGGCATACCGGTAATCGACGAAACCAGTCTTGCTGTCGGGTAGAGGCGGGTGGTGTCGACATTGGTCCGGGCGCCAAAGAATGCATCGCGTGTATCCAGCGCCATAACGATTTCCTCGAGCGAGCAGTTGCCGGCTCGTTCGCCGATCCCGTTGATCGTGCATTCCACTTGCCGCGCACCACCAACGACCGCAGCGAGGCTATTGGCGACCGCCATGCCTAAGTCATCATGGCAATGCACTGACAAAATCGCGTCTGCGACGTTCGGGACGGTGGCACAAAGGTGTCGAAACAACGCCTCGAATTCCTGTGGCACCGTGTAGCCGACGGTGTCAGGAATGTTGATCGTGGTTGCACCTGCCTCAATTGCAGCGGTAACGATTTCGGTCAGGAACTCAGGTTCTGTACGCGATGCATCTTCGGGCGAGAACTCCACATCGTCGCAGTGCTGGCGTGCCATCTGTACGGCGCCGACCGCCGTCTTCAGGATTTCTTCCCGCGCCATCTTGAGCTTGTGCGTGCGATGAATCTCGCTGGTCGCCACGAACACGTGGATCCGCGACCGCTTCGCGGATTCGAGCGCGCGAGCAGCCTTTTCGATATCTTCCGGGTTGCACCGCGCGAGGCTTGCAACCGTCGCGTTTTGGACCGACTCTGCAACGGCTGAAACTGAGTCAAAGTCGCCCGGCGAGGCGGCGGCAAATCCCGCTTCGATGATATCGACGCCCAGTGAGTCGAGTGCCGCAGAGACTCGTAGCTTTTCCTTTAGCGTCATACTGCAACCGGGCGCTTGTTCGCCGTCGCGTAATGTCGTGTCGAAAATTCTGACGTGGTCTGTTGTGGCAGTGCTCATTGGTTTGACTCCGTGTCCTCAGACTGCTGATTAGTCCTGATTCAGCCAGGGCATCTGCGAGCGCAGACGCGTGCCGACTTCTTCGATTGGGTGCGCGAGATCTTCGGCGGAGCGCTTCTTGAACTCCGGCATCCCGGCTTCGTTTTCGGCAATCCACTCGCGTGCGAAGGTGCCATCCTGAATATCGGTCAGGACATCTTTCATGCGGGCTTTCGCGCTGTCGTCAACGACTCGCGGACCGCTGATGTGATCGCCCCAAAGCGCGGTGTCACTGATGAACTCGTGCATCTTCTTAAGGCCACCTTCATGCAGCAGATCGACAATGAGTTTCAGTTCATGCATGCACTCGTAATAGGCGACCTCCGGTTGATAGCCAGCTTCAACCAGTGTTTCAAAACCCTTGACGACCAACTCGGTCGCACCGCCGCAGAGCACCGCTTGTTCCCCGAACAAATCCGTCTCAGTTTCTTCCTTGAACGTGGTTTCGATTACGCCTGCACGGGTGCCACCGATGCCGTCGGCATAGGCCAGAGCACGTGACAACGCGGTTCCGGTCTTATCTTCAGCGATCGCCACAAGGCTCGGAACGCCTTGTCCAGCGAGATACTGTCGACGCACCAAATCCCCGGGGCCCTTCGGGGCGATCATGACAACGTCGAGGTCGGCGCGCGGTTCGATCTGTCCGAAATGAATGTTGAAGCCGTGTGCGAACAACAACGCCGCGCCCTCGGCCAAATGACCTTCGATTTCGTTGTAGACCGCAGCTTGAGTGGTATCCGGAGTTAGTAGTGCTACCAATGCCGCATCGGTAGCTGCTTCCACCGGTGTCTGAACCGTATGTCCGTCATTCTCGGCTGCAGCCCGCGATCCGCTGCCTTCCCGTAAACCGACAACCACGTTGTGGCCACTGTCTTTAAGATTGGAGGCGTGCGCTCGTCCCTGACTGCCATATCCGATGATCGCAATCTTCTTGCCCTCGAGAGCGGCTGTATCGACGTCCGCCATACCATACATTTTCATTAATCAATTCCTTACAAATGAAACCAGAATCCGGATCCCCAATGAAAAAAACCCCGCGGCCGGATTCAGCTGCGGGGTTTTTCGTGAGTCGCACTGGACAGTATCACCAGCTAACAACATCTCCCTGCAGCAGTGGGATGCGTAAGTCGGTCTAGCAGTAGTGCGGCTACGTTTTGGTGAGTCATGTTTGGATACTGTGCAATTGCTACGAAACTGTCAATTGTTAAATCGTAATCACGACCTTGCCCATCGCTTCGCGGCGCGCGAGGACGTTCATCGCCTCACCGGCCTTGTCGAGCGGAAACTCATGACCGATGTGCGGACGAAGCGTCCCGTTAGCAAACGCTACGGCTAACTCCATCATGTTTTCCTGATGTGCCTTGGGCTCCTTGGCCGTGAACGCGCCCCAGAACACACCGACGATCGATGACCCTTTAAGTAGCGGCAGGTTGGCCGGTGCCTTTGGAATTTCGCCGCTAGCGAATCCAATCACCAAAAGACGACCGTTCCAGGCGAGTGAGCGCAGGCAATCGTCAAACATCTCACCACCAACGGGGTCGTAGATAACATCGACACCGGCGCCGTTCGTCAGTGCTTTAACCTGTTCTTTCAGGCTGCCTTCGGTGTAATTGATCAGGTGGTCCGCCCCGCGTGATTTCGCGAGCGCCAGTTTGTCAGCATTGCTCGCGGCTGCGATGACCTCGGCGCCCATCATTTTTCCAAGTTCCACCGCGGCAAGGCCCACGCCCCCAGCCGCGCCCAGTACCAGCAATTTCTCGCCTTTAGCCAGTTGTGCGCGCTGTTTGAGGGCGTGATATGAAGTGCCGTAGGTAAGCGTCACAGCTGCGGCGGTCTTATAGTCCATGCCCGGTGGCATCGGCACGACGGCACTTGCGGCCACGTTGATTTCCTCGGCCATGCCGCCGTGCCCCAGGAAACATAGCACTCGATCACCGACCGAAACGCCTTCGACGCCTGAGCCCACCTCGACGACGTCACCTGCCATTTCCGCCCCCGGTGAAAACGGCATCTCAGGCTTAAACTGGTACTTTCCCGCTACCATGAGCACATCCGGGAAATTCACGCCACACGCTCGCAACCGCAGCTTCACCTCGCCATCCCCGGGTGAGGGGAGGTCCACCTCTTCAACCACGATGCTCTCAGGCGCGCCGTATGCCTTGACCAATGCCGCTTTCATCAGAATTGTCCCCCACATCAAAGATGCGCCGAGCTTAGTGCGTGAACCCGATATCGACAACCGGTGGCGGTGTTGACGGGGCTTGCGTATCCTCGCCGAAAGCTAAGGGGGACTCAGCGCATGAACTTCGATTACACACCTAAGGTCCAGGCATTACAGGAGCGTCTTTTGGCGTTCATGGACAAGCATATTTATCCGAATGAGGCGACCTATCACGACTACATAGAGAACGCCGAGGATCGCTGGACCATCCCGCCGATCATGGAGCAATTGAAGGCGGAGGCTAAAAAAGCCGGCCTTTGGAATCTTTTTCTCCCGGAGAGTGACAGAGGCGCGGGCCTGACAAACCTCGAGTACGCGCCGTTATGCGAAATCATGGGTCGCTCGCCAATCGCGCCGGAGGTGTTTAACTGTGCTGCACCGGATACCGGAAACATGGAAGTGCTCGAGCGCTACGGCACCGAGGCGCACAAAGCGCAATGGCTGGAACCTTTGCTGGCAGGTGAAATCCGATCTGCGTTCGCTATGACCGAGCCTGAGGTTGCTTCCTCGGATGCGACTAACATTGCCTGCGAGATTGTTCGAGATGGCAATGAATACGTCATCAACGGGCGGAAATGGTGGACCAGCGGAGCGATGGACCCACGCTGCAAAATTCTCATCGTCATGGGCAAAACCGATCCATCGGCGGAACGTCACGTGCAGCAGTCAATGATATTGGTTCCCATGGAAACACCGGGGGTTAAGGTCCTGAGGCCACTTGGTGTCTTCGGCTATGACGACGCTCCGCATGGCCATGCCGAGGTGTTGTTTGAGAACGTCAGGGTGCCGGCTGAGAACATGTTGCTTGGGGAGGGCCGGGGCTTTGAAATCGCCCAGGGGCGTCTCGGGCCCGGTCGGATCCATCATTGCATGCGCCTGATCGGCTTGGCCGAGCGCGCACTGGAGGCAATGTGCAAGCGCGTCGATGAGCGGGTCGCATTTGGTCGTCCACTCTCACAACAAGGTGTGGTCCGAGAGTCAATCGCAGAGTCGCGTATCGACATCGAGCAGGCTCGATTACTCACGCTGAAAGCGGCCGACATGATGGACAAGGTCGGTAATAAGGTCGCACGTTCACATATCGCGATGATCAAGGTGGTCGCGCCCACGATGGCTCTGCGGGTTATCGATCGCGCCATTCAATGCCACGGGGGTGGAGGGGTTTCACAGGACTTTATGCTGGCCTATGCCTGGGCCATGTCCCGAACCTTGCGCCTTGCGGACGGTCCAGATGAAGTACATCGAGTCACAATTGCGAAGCTTGAGCTCGGGTCACAACAGGCCAAGCGAGGCACATAGCAAATTTTTTGACAGCCAGTTTCGAGCGTAACCAGTGGGGTTAAATTCGGACTGGTCACGTCGAACTGCTGTGGTATTCTGCGCCAACGAGCGCGGGTGAGGGTGAACGCGCCGAATAGTTTGCTGGTTGCTCCAGGCAGCCGGGGTAGGTTCAGGGGTAGAACACATGACAGCCAGTCATTCGGTTCATGGGCGTGTGCTTATGGCGCGCGCCTGCCTATCAGTCGAACCTCTGTCTTTTTTTAATGAATATAACGATGGATGAGGAGAACTCATGAACCCGTTTGAGATCGGAAAGCGCGCAAGCGTTGTGATGACGGCGGTGGCCGGAATGGCACTTTCAGTGCCGGTAACGGCCCAAAGCGTCGATTCAGTGCTGCGTGCCGAGGGGAATCGGCTGGATCGCCAAGTGCAGTCCCAGCAACGTGTCGAACGTATTGTTTCCCAGACACGGTCACTCACCGACCAGTACCGAGTGATTACGAAAGAGAAAGACGGGCTCGACATCTATAACGAACGTCTGCAATTGCAGGTTGAGGCACAGCTCGCCGAGATTGAAAAGATCGAAGACTCCAAGAAGCGTGCTTCGGAAGTGAATGTGCAGATTTTGCCGCTGGTCACGCGCATGATCGATCGCCTGGAGCAGATCATTGAGTTGGACATCCCGTTCCTGGCCCAGGAGCGTGCCGAGCGTTTACAGACGCTTAAAGACATCGTCGATGACCCCGGTGTGAATACGGCTGAGAAATTCCGCAAGGTGATGGAGGCCTACACGATCGAAGTGAACTACGGCCGCAAAATCGTGAGTTACGAGGGCATGATTCCGATTGATGGCAAGGAATACAACGTTGAGTTCCTGCGTCTCGGACGCGTTGCTCTGCTGTTCCAAACGGCGGACCAGAGCGTCACGGGTCGGTACAACCCGACCACCCGGCAGTTTGAAATCGACAACAGCTATCGCGCTGAGGTCTTCAAAGGCCTGCAGGTTGCAAAACAGCAGATCGCACCGGAATTGCTCCTGGTGCCGGTAACGGTCTCGGAGTAATCGCAAAATGAAACAGATAAAAACGATTGTTTTCGCAGTAGCCGCAGCGTTGCTGTTTTCCGTGCCTGCAGTCGCGCAGGAAGCCTCATCGCTAAGCGAATTGCTGCGCCAGATCGAGCGGGGGGAAACCGCTGATACGGCCGAGGCACGTCGCCGGGAGGCAGAGTTCCGCAGCCGTCAGTCGGAGCAACAGCAGCTTCTGAACCAGGCGATTGCGGAGCGCGACGCGGCGCGTGCACTTGGCGAACGTCTAAGTAGCCAATATGACGAGAACGAGGCTGCACTGGCGATCGCTCAAGAGGAACTCAAGAAAGAACTCGGTAACCTGACCGAGTTGTTCGGCGAGATTCAGCAAGTGACGGGCGATTTGCAGGGCGTGTTCTCAGCATCGCCGACGAACCTGCAGTTTGCGGAGCGCGAGGATTTCCTCGTGGCGTTGGGCGCCAAAATGGGCAGTTCCAGCGAGCTTGCGGAAATCGAAGAGATCGAGCAGCTCTGGTTCGAGATGCAGCGTGAGATCGTTGAATCCGGGAAGGTGGCCAAATTCACGACTGAAATCGTGACCGGCGACAATGAAATCACGACGGCTGAAGTGGTTCGCGTTGGTAACTTCAACGTGGTCGCGCCGGGTCGTTTTCTTGAATATAAAGTACTCGAAGGCGCGTCCGTGCTGAAAGGCTTGCCGAAGCAACCGGCGGGACGCTTCACGAGCGCTGCCTCCGACGTTGCAAACGCGGCTCCTGGCACTACGGTGATCGCTGGCGTCGACCCGACTGGTGGTAGCGTACTCGCGACGTTGGTTGCTTCGAAGTCGGTGCGCGATCGCATCAACGACGGCGGTGTCGTCGGGTACTGCATCATTGCTTTGGGCGCAGTCGGCTTGCTGATCGCAGTATTCCTTTTCGTCAGCCTGACTACGGCAAGCGCGAAAGTGAGCAGCCAGCTGAAAGATGTCGGCAACCCGCGTGACGACAACGCGCTTGGCCGTGTCTTGAAGGCTTACACGAGCAACAAATCGGTAGATACCGAAACACTGGAGCTCAAGCTGAACGAAGCAGTGCTCAAGGAAGTGCCGAAAATCCAGCGCGGAATTCTGCTTGTAAAAGTGATTTCGGTTGTTGCACCGCTCGCAGGGCTGCTTGGAACGGTGACGGGTATGATCAAAACCTTCCAGGTAATCACGCTTTACGGTGCGGGCGATCCGAAGCTGATGGCGGGCGGTATTTCGCAAGCGCTAATGACCACGGTATTGGGTCTGGTGGTAGCGATCCCGATGGTTCTGTTACACACAGTACTATCTGGCCGCGCGAAGAGTCTGCTCGGCATCCTTCAGGAACAGAGTGCTGGCCTGATTGCCGAGCACTCGGAAGCAGCCCACAGCGCACAGTAAAAGGGGTCGAACCATGCGTTGGTTAGAAGACCAATTTTTGTCGACACGGGACTTCATGGAAGCCGGCGGGCCGCTGCTGACCTGGATCGCGATCACCATCTTTTTGATGTGGTTGTTGATCGTGGAGCGCAGCTTGTTCTACCGACTACAGATGCCGCAGCTAGTCGCCAATGCCCGCAGGAAGTGGGAGGCGCGCGCGGAACGGAAGTCCTGGGCGGCACATCAGATTCGCACGAAGCTGATCTCGGAAGTCGAACAAGAGAGCGAAAAGTGGCTGGGCGTGATTCAGACGCTGGTTGCACTTTGCCCGCTGCTCGGTTTGATGGGCACGGTGACCGGAATGATTCGTGTGTTCGAAGTCATGGCGTTCGCCGGGTCGGGCAATGTGCGTTCCATGGCCGACGGCGTGTCGTCAGCCACCATTCCGACCATGGCCGGAATGGTAGGTGCACTATCCGGCGTTCTGGTTGTTACAGTCCTGACCCGTCGGTCGGAGCGCGAAGTCGGCCTTTTGGAAGACTCGCTCACAATGGATCATTAAGGAGCAAGCGACATGCGTAGAGGAATTGGACAAGCTGGCGCTGAAGAAGAAGAAGCACAAATTGACCTGACGCCGATGTTGGACGTTGTATTCATCATGTTGATCTTCTTTATCGTAACCGCATCCTTCATCAAGGAAACGGGTCTCGATGTGAACCGCCCCGATGCGCCGACAGCCAACAAGGTTGACGATGCAAACATCCTGATTGCTATTGGCGAGAACAACCAAATCTTTATGGATCGACGCCAGATCGACCCGCGCGCGGTGCGCGCAAATATCGAGCGCCTTCACGCCGAGAACCCGAAAGGGTCAGTGGTTATCCAGGCGGACAAGAAGTCGAACAATGAGACGCTTGTGATCGTCATGGATGCCGCACGTGCAGCAGGCGTCGAAAACGTCTCTCTGGCGGCGAATAACTAGCAACGCTTCCGCGTTATAGCGGCAGGTTGGAGGCAGTAATATGCGTTACATCATTGGCATCGTCAGCGGAGCGTTAGTCACGACTTTCCTATTGTTCCTGATGAACTTTCTGATTGAGAGTGGCGAAGCTGCGTTGTCGGATCCGCGCGAGCGGATGGTCCTCGACTTTGTTGAGGTCAAGCAGGAAGAAGTGGTGAATCGGCAAGAGCGTAAGCCCGAGCCGCCGAAGCAGCCGGAAACGCCGCCACCGGACGTGCCGCCGCCACCGAGCAGCGACGTGGCGCCTGATGTGGGCGCCATCGGGGTAGCGCCACCACCGATCGCCAACACGTCGGGGCTAGGTATCGGTACGCCGGGCGTCGCTGACGGTGAATATCTGCCGATCGTGCGTGTACCACCTCAATACCCACAGCGCGCTGCTCAGCGTGGACTTGAGGGCTACGTCATCGTCGAGTTCACGGTGAATGAACTTGGTGAAGTGGTGGACCCCGTTGTGACCTATTCGACCAGCAGGTTGTTCGAGCGGGCGGCGATCAAGGCCGTGCTCGGATGGCGCTACAAGCCGAAAGTTGTTGACGGGCAACCTGTATCGACGCCAGGCGTTGAGACCCAACTGACGTTCGAGTTGACCAAATGAGAAACCTGAAATTACTCGCAATCACAGCCGCTCTCCTGCTGCTCGGATTCGCGCAGCCCGTTGTGCAGGCACAGGAAGATGACGAGCCGCCGAGGCGCGAAACCAAGCGCGCCGAAACCCTGTCCAAGGCAGTTTACGAGGACCTTACCGAGGCGCAGGAAGCCATCGATGCAGAGCCTCAGGATCTGGCAACGGCAACCCGAATCGTCAATAACCTGCTCAGTGACGACATCACCGACTTCGAGCGTGGGAATGTTCTGAACTTCAAAGGGTTTCTGGAATACACCCGCGGCAACAACGTTGCGGCGATTCGCGCGTATGAGGAGATGATTCAAATCGAATCGCTCGAGCCGGGTACGGTGCAAGGAACGGTCTACACGATCGCGCAGCTGTACGCTCAGGAAGAGAACTATCCGAAAACGATTGAGTACCTCAATCGCTGGTTTGAAACCGCGACAAATCCGGCGCCTGACGCTTACATTTTGCTCGCCCAGTCGTATGCGCAGCTCGAGCAATACCAACAAATGATCCAGCCTATCGACAGTGCGATTGCGAAGGCGAGGGAGCGTGACCAGAGCCCGAAAGAGGAGTGGTTCAACCTCAAGTACTACGCGTGCTACCAGATGGAAAATTTCAACTGCGTACGTGACACCCTCAAGATCCTGATCGCAGGTTGGCCCAAGAAAACCTATTGGCTCCAGCTTGCGGGTATCTTCAACGAGCTTGAGGAAGAACGCAGCATGTTGGCCATCTACGAGGCGGCTTACACAGACGGGCTGCTGACGACAGAATCCGAACTTGTCACCATGGCTCAGTTATACCTGCAGGGCGAAGTCCCGTTCGCGGCGGCTCGGGTTCTGGAGTCTGGAATGGAAAGCGGCACAATCAGCCAGAACGCCAAGAACTACCGCTTGCTGTCGCAAGCCTGGACCTTGGCACGAGACGACGAGAAGGCCATTCCGGCGCTCCGTGAAGCTGCAAAACTCTCTGATGACGGTGATGTCGGCGCCGGGCTTGCCATCGCGTTTCTCAACACGGAGCGGTACGGTGAATGTATCGATGCTGGGGAAGATGCAATCCAGAAGGGTGGTCTCCAGCGCCCCGATGACGTGCAAGTCACGATCGGCATGTGTCAGTACAACCTCGATCGATTGACCGCAGCTCGCCGCACCTTTAACCGGGTTGCATCAACGGGTAGCGATCGGAACAAGCGTCTGGCGAGACAGTGGATGAGCGTGATCGACAGCGATCTCACGATCCTCGAAGACCTGCGTCAGCTGAGACGCTCGGTCGAAGAGGCGAAAAAGCGCAATTCGGTACCGGCCAGCGAAGAAGCGGCACCCTAATTGATTTGTGAAGATAAACGGGGGCGGTGCCTGGCGGGCGCCGCCCCTTAGTTTTTTTGGAAGAGTACGATGCCAAAGATAATTTTCATCGAGAACGATGAGCACAAGGAAGTGGAAGTGGATACGGGCTACACCGTGATGGAAGCGGCCGTCAATAATGGTGTTAACAGCATCCTGGCTGAGTGTGGTGGCGCGTGTGCTTGCGCTACCTGCCATGCGTACATCGACGCTGCCTGGGTGAACAAGTTACCGCCGATGGACGACATGGAAGACAGCATGCTTGACGCTGCCTATGAGCGAAAAGAGTCGAGCCGGCTGACCTGCCAAATCGAAGTAACCGACGAACTCGACGGTCTCGTCGTCCACGTTGCCGACAACGAGAGCTGAGGTTTACCGCAAACCCGTCTCGTTCCGAGCAATCACCATTCGCTGGATCTCGCTCGTTCCTTCGTAGATTTCTGTAATTTTTGCGTCTCTGAAATAGCGCTCTACAGGCATTTCCTTGCTGTATCCCATACCTCCATGCATCTGCACCGCGGCATGCGTAATGAACATGGCGGCCTCTGAGGCATACAGTTTGGCAATACTGGCGTTTAGCGTGTTTCTTGCGCCTGTCTTCTTGGCGGCATCCTTCGACCACGCGGCCTGCAGCGTCAATAGTCGGGCAGCTTCCAGTTTCATTTTCATATCAGCAATTTTCGACTGATTCATCTGGAACGAGCCGATCGGCGAACCAAAGGCGACGCGCTCTTTTGCGTAAGCAATGCTGGCTTCATAAGCAGCACGGGCAATTCCCACGGCTTGGGCGGCGATTCCGATTCTGCCAGCATCCAGAACGGTCATAGCGATTTTGAAACCCTGTCCTTCGTTACCAAGACGACACTCGACCGGGCACTCATAGTCGGTGAGTTCCACCTCGCAAGTGGCGGAAGCTCGAATGCCGAGCTTAGGCTCGGTTTTTCCTCGAGCGAATCCAGGCTTCTCAGTGTCGATGATGAAGGCAGAGACACCGCCGGCGCCTGCGTCCGCGTCGGTCATCGCAAACAGCACCAGATACTTTGCAACAGGGCCGGAGGTAATCCAGGACTTTTTGGCGTTTATCACATAGTGACTGCCGTCTGCCGATAACACCGCGCGAGAGCGCATATTGCTGCTGTCTGATCCTGACTGGGGCTCGGTTAGTGCATATGCACCAATGGCTTGTCCGCTTGCCACAGGCGACACATATCCGGCTTTCTGTTCATCAGTGCCGAACAGCATGATCCCGGTCCCATACAGCGAGTTGTTCACCGAAATAATGGTGCTATGCGCGCCATCTGCAGCAGCGATCTCTTCCATCATCAGCGCATACGAAACCGCATCTAGCCCGGCGCCCCCGAGGGACTCCGGCACCTCGATACCCATGAAGCCCAGCTCTCCGGCCTTGGCGATCGTATCCGAGGGAAAAGCGCCGCTGGCGTCGTACTCGGCAGCAACCGGGACGATCTCGCTTTGGGCGAAATCTCTGGCTGCCGCTTGAATCATTTGTTGTTCTTCTGTGAGTTGGAAGTCCACTTGTTGAGTCTCCAGACGACGTTTCGCAACCCTAAATTTTAATCTGGTTTAAAATTTTTGCAATGCAGCATTCGTTGATTTGACTGAATATCCGCTACTATCCGTGCCGGAAAACAAGGTTGTCTCAAGACTGACAAGGAGCACACGAATGACGATTTCAAACGGCGACAAAATGCCAGCCGGAAACTTCGGAGTCATGACCGAAAACGGACCATCGGGTCTGTCTGCAGAAGCACTTTTCACCGGTAAGAAAGTAGTGCTCATCTCTGTGCCCGGCGCGTTCACACCGACTTGTTCCATGAATCATCTACCTGGATTTGTCGAGCATGCGCAGGCATTCAAGGACAAAGGCGTGGACACCATCGCTTGCATGGCGGTGAATGATGTCTTCGTCATGGACGCCTGGGGTAAGGACCGGTCCACCGGCGATGACGTCGTTATGCTCGCGGATGGCAATGGCGACTACACACGAGCGTTGGGGTTGGAGTTGGACGCGACCGGGTTCGGCATGGGCATGCGCGGGCAGCGTTTCGCGATCGTCGTCGAGGACAACGTCGCAACTCATGTTGCGGTAGAAGCGCCCGGCGACTTTAAGGTTAGCGCTGCAGAGGCTGTCCTCGAAGCGCTTTAGTTGGGTGATTCGATGAGGTAACAGGCCGGGCAGGGCGACCACCCGGCCTGTTACTGTTCGGATTTAGCCGATTTCCGCTTCGATCTCGGGAATGACTTTAAACAGGTCGCCGACGAGACCAATGTCGGCTATCTCGAAAATAGGCGCATCTTCGTCTTTATTGATCGCGACAATCGTGCCTGCGTCTTTGATGCCGGTCAGGTGCTGGATCGCGCCGGAGATTCCAAACGCCATATACAGCTCGGGGGCGATAATCTTGCCCGTCTGTCCCACCTGCAATTCATTCGGAACGTAGCCTGCGTCTACCGCGGCTCGTGAGGCACCCACTGCCGCTCCCATCTTGTCGGCCAGGCCAAATATGATCGAGAACGCGTCCTCACTGCCTAGCGCACGTCCACCTGACACAACGCGTGCGGCGGTTTGAAGATCTGGGCGATCAGAAGCGCCCGACTGGACACCTACAAACCGCGTGTGTGCCGGGATGTCGGTTTCTGTCGAGAGCGTTTCTACGGGCGCAGCGGCCTGTTCACCAACCGCTTTATAGGAAGCGGCGCGTACTGTGCCGACAACCTTATAACCCTCGGCAACCTTAACGGTTGTGATCGCGTTGCCTGCATAGATCGGACGTTTGAAGGTTCGCCCGTCTACCACGTCCATGATGTCGGATAGCTGGTTGACGCCGAGAAGTGCTGCGACGCGCGGGGTCACGTCCTTGCCGAAAGTTGTCGAAGGACCAAACACGTAGTCGTAGTTCTCGGCTGCCGCTGCGATTTGCGGTGCCAGGACCGCCGCTAGTGGTGCGGCGTTTTCTGCGCGTTCGATCGTCACCACTTTCGTGACGCCGTCGAGCTTCGCAGCCGCATCGGCTACGGCGCCGGCGTTATCCGATAGCACCAGAATATCAATTTGGTCAGCGCCGACCTGTGATGCACATGCAACACATTTGGCAGTCGCGGGATTGAGCGTGCCGTTTGCGTGTTCGGCGATAATCAGTATCGAAGTCATTACAAGAGCCCCTTATCTTTCATTGCGCTTACCAGCGCTGCTGCATCCTCCACCATGATGCCCTTACTGCGCTGCTCCGGCGGTGCGAAATGGGTAACGGCGAATGCATTGTCTGCAGATATGCCGAGACTGCTCGCTTCAATGGTATCCAGCGGTTTCTTCTTCGCTTTCATGATGTCCGGAAGCTTGACGTAGCGAGGCTCGTTCAGGCGCAGATCGACAGTGATAACGCCCGGTAAATCAATCTCGATGGTTTCAAGACCTGCATCGACCTCGCGGGTTACTTTCGCTGTCGACCCGTCAATGACGACCTCCGATGCAAAAGTCGCTTGCGGACGCTGCCACAGCGCAGCCAACATCTGCCCGGTCTGGTTGTTGTCATTATCGATCGCCTGCTTGCCGAGCATGACGAGCTCAGCGCCTTCTTTCTCGGCAACAGCGAGCATAGCGCGCGCTGCGTTTAGCGGATCCAATCCAGATTCCGTTTCGATCAGGATCGCCCGATCAGCGCCCATCGCCAGTCCCGTTCGAAGTTGCTGTTGCGCATCCGATGTGCCGATGGATACCACGATAACTTCGCTGGCTTCACCACGCTCTTTGATCCGGAGTGCTTCCTCAAGAGCGATTTCGTCGAACGGGTTGATTGACATCTTCACGCCGTCCGTTTCTACGCCACTTCCGTCCGACTTCACCCGAATACGTACGTTGTAATCGACAACGCGTTTCAGGCCGACAATGATCTTTTCCACTAAGTGCTCCTGTTGGTCGACTGTCCCAAGCCGACGACAATTTAAGGACGGTTAAAAAAACCGCGCGATATTGTCTCTGAGGCCCGCGATGACGACAAGTTCGACAGCGAAAATCCCGGAGCGAGATCCGCGCACCTGGGCGCTTCGCGGTTTCGGAGCAGCTCCATAGGTCGGAACTGAGGGGATGATTCAGGCTCAGGAATGATCATCGAAAAGTGTTTTTAAACAATTGGATATCATGTATTCCTAACTATTCTTCGAGAAAGTGAGGGCAGGTGGAGTACCATTTTCTGCTGGGGCTGGTATGTTCTCGCGGTGGCACGTCGTTGCTTCGCTGCATTGCAGCAAAAGAGCGCAAACGGTTGTCGTAACGTTGGACCCCGGTTGCAGACAATAAACCTGGCGCGGCTTCACCATCGGTATTCGAGAAGCACGACATGCTTTGACGACCAGGCACGACGCCGGGCGTCCTAGCCAACGCAAGGTGTCAAGCAATCCGCATTTCTCCGTGCGGACCCGACCCGGGATGCAGCAAGTCTGCGTCCCGGGTTTTTTTTAGCTGGCCATGCACACGCATGATGATAACCTCGCGGTAGTCTGTTTTTTCTTGGTAATACACATGCTCACGGTAGGTGCCAGCGATCGTCTGGATGACGTTCGCTATGAAATTCGAGGCGCATTGTCGCGTCGTGCGCACGAGTTGGAAAAGCTGGGGCACGAAGTCGTTCATCTCAACATTGGCAACCCAGGGCGGTTTGGATTCCGTACGCCAGAGACCATGCGACTTGCCATGATCGAAAACCTGCCGCAGGCCGAGCCTTACTGCCATCAAAAGGGCATTTTTCCGGCTCGCGAAGCCGTGGTGATGCAACAGCAGAGCAGGGGGGTCATGGATGTCTCCGCCGAGGAGGTCTTCATTGGGAACGGTGTCTCCGAACTGATCGATCTGACACTTCGCGGGTTGCTGAACCTGGGTGATGAGGTTCTGGTGCCGAGTCCGACCTACCCGCTCTGGACGGCCTCGGTTACGTTGAACGGTGGCAAGGCCGTGCATTACCCCTGTCATCCAGATGCGGGGTTCATTCCGAGCATCGAGGATATCAGGGCGCTGGTTACCGCACGCACACGAGCTATAGTCCTGATCAATCCGAATAATCCGACAGGCGCCGTTTACCCCAAATCGTTGCTCTCGGATATCGCAGCGCTGGCACGCGAGCATGGACTCGTGATCATGTCAGATGAGATTTACGATCAAATGCTCTTTGAAGATGCCGAGTTCATTCCGATGGCGACGGTTGCCGGCGGCGCGATGTGCATCACGTATGGTGGACTGTCGAAGGTCTATCGTGCCTGTGGATATCGTGTGGGATGGTGTTCGATAAGCGGACACACAAAAGACTCGCAGGATTACCTTGAAGGACTCGAATTACTTGCCGCATTGCGTCTGTGTAGCAACGTATCGGGACAATGGGCGGTACAAACAGCACTCGGTGGCTATCAAAGCATTTTTGAGCTTACGCGTCCGGGCGGCCGGCTCTTCGAAACACGACAGTTAATTGTCGACGCGGTCGAGCGCAGCCGATGGTTGAAGCTCGTTAAACCCTCAGGTGCCATGTATGCGTTTGTCGGTGTAGACGACCAGGCTATTCCCGGTTTCGACGATGAAGAGTTCGCGCTCAAGTTGCTGGAAGACCAGCATGTGCTCCTCGCCCCGGGAAGCAGCTTTAATACCGGCTATCGCAATCACTTCCGCATCACGCTCTTACCGCGCGCTGAATTAATGGCCGAAGTGTTCAGACGCATCGAGCTCGTGCTCGCTGAGATGGCCGAGGCCTCTACCGCGAAGTCCGCCTGAAAGATGCTCGAGCCCGAGATCGAGGCGGTTGCTCTGGGCGATCCGAATGCCGTCATTGTGACGTCAGGCCAACGTCTTGCCAGCACAATACGCTATCGGCAATCCGTTCATGTTGCCGACGGCGTTACCGGTAGTTGGGTTGGTCCGGATGTTTGTACCTGGGATCAATTCCTGCGCCAACGCTACGATGATCTGCTGTTTTCACCTGAACTCAACACGACATTGCCGTCGATCGTGCCTGCAGAGGCCGAGCGCGTTCTTTGGCAGCAATCAATCGAAAAAACCGCCAAGGCCTGGAATCTAACGCTCGGGAACGCAGCCGCTCTCGCTCGGGAGTCCGCAAGAACCTGGCGCAGAGCCATTGAATGGTGTGTTTCCGTTGCGGAGATTAAATCGAAGAGCACCACTGATGACGGCGATTTCTTTGTGGCGTCGCTTTCCGAGTTTTGTCAGTCGATGCCCACTGACTCGATTCTGGAGAGTCAGACCGCCGACACAGTCTTGAGGCACCTGAATCACTTGACCGGGATACTGCCGGAATGCATCTATTTCGCCGGGTTTTCGCGATTGACCCCTCAACAGCAGATGCTCTTTGACGCCCTACCGGCGGTGATGATCGATTCCGAAGCGCCACACGCAAGCTTGAGCGGTGACTTGCGAGTCATGGAGACGCCCGACGATGAACTGCGTGCGGCTGGGCAGTGGGCTCGGAGATCGCTGGAGGAAAACCCAGGGGCACGCCTTGCCATCGTGGTGCCGAATCTTTCTGAGCGACTCATTCGTTGCAGAGAGAGTGTGCTGGACGGTCTGGTACCGCTCCAGAGTACACGCTTCGAATCGGATACCTCGGGGTGGCTCAACGTTTCACTGGGCACTCCCTTATCTGACGTGCCTGCGGTTCGAGATGTACTCAACCTTCTTGAATGGACCGCGCACGGTGGCTCGTTCGTTGCGATTTCTCGCCTGAACCGTTGCCACAGTTTCTGGGCGGATTCGGTCTCGCTTGAGCGAATGCTAAGAAGGAGTCGCGACCGTCATTGGACGCCGGAGGAGCTTGGGCGGGAGTTGGAGCGTCTCGGCGTAGACATGCCTGCGTGGCTGAGCGCATCACGGGCGTTGGCTGAATTTGCTGGGCAACAGCATCGTCCCTCCGCATGGATACCGGGTATCGCAACGCTTTTGGAGTCTTGTGCATGGCTGGGACGCGAAGCGCTGGATTCAGAGCGCTATCAGTTGCGTTCTCAATTTGATGATGCGGTTGATTTACTTCAGCGTGTCGATGCGCATCTCGGACCGATCTCTCTAGCGCATATGGTGGGTTTGATTTCCGCACAGCTCGCGGAGCGCACGTTTGCGCCGGAGCAGGCAGAGTCTCAAGTGCTTCTTTGCGGTCCGCTAGAGACTGCAGGCATGACATTTGACGCGATCTGGATCGCCGGCATGGACTCCACCCAGTGGCCACCGCCAGGCAAACCCCTCGCACTGCTGTCCGCCGCGCTTCAACGAGCGCATGAAATGCCGGATGCCTCGCCTGAGCAGACACGCAGATTCTGGAGTCATCAATGGCGTCGCCTGATTGACTGCGCGAGCACTGTGCACGCGAGCTATTCGGCGTTTGTCGATGGGCGCGAACGCTTGCCGGCACCCGTCGTCTCTACGTCCGAACGACTTTCACCAATTGAATCCTGCCCTTCGTCACTGCAACGATTGCTGGGTAGTACGCCGGTCAACCGTATTGGAGACCATTTCCCCGTCTGGCCCGCGGGAAAACCCGTTCGCGGTGGACACCATGTACTGAGACTGCTCGGTGCAGATCCATTCCTGGCGCAGGTAACGGCACGATGGGGTGTAGGACCTGTCGAGCAACCGGAGTACGGCATCGGTACACGAACTCGAGGTGTATTGATTCACGCAGCACTTGAGGCGCTGTACAGCGTCGATCAGCACAGCGAACTGATGCCAACTGATGAAGCTATCGAACAGGCGGTATCGAACACTTTTCGAGCACAGTTTGCGGGCACGGATGCAACGTTTCGTGCACTGCTACGCCAGGAGGAAGCGAGGGCCACTAATCTGATTCGCGAATTTGTCGCGCGGGAACGAGCGAGAGCACCTTTTCGTATACATGCTTTGGAATCCGCTCAGGAGCTGCGCCTTGGGTCGCTCACGCTTCAACTCCGGGCCGATCGCATCGACCTCGTTGATGGCGGATTAACGATCATCGACTACAAAACCGGTGCTGCGGATTTTCAGCCAGATGTGCGCAGCGCCGACTTTGATCGTGTCACCCAACTCGCGGCATATGCGCTCGCGTCAGAGGGACCGATCTCTGCGGTGGTGATCGCATCGATCCATCCACGCAATCAAAGCTACCGCGGGCTGTACCGGGAAGGACAACAGCGACTACCCGACGATGTCGTTAGTCGCGGTAGTCCAAAGTTGCTTGAGGACGCAATACCCAACTGGACCGAGATTGCGCGAGCGCGCGCCGCGATGCTTGAAGGTGGGGAAGGTTGGCTCAATCTCAAAATGCCTGCGAAAGACTGGATGGCGATGGGGCCACTCAGTCGAATGGCAGATGTCCGTGGTGCTCTGGACCGTGAATAGGCCGCTCGATTTCGAAGCGCGTGAACGCGCGCTGGATATCCAAGCGAGCTTTATTGTTCAGGCCCCTGCCGGTTCAGGAAAAACCGCATTGCTGACGCGTCGGATTTTGCGTTTGCTCGCCGTTGTTGATGCACCCGAGCAAATTCTTGCGATCACGTTCACGCGCAAGGCTGCAGATGAAATGCGGGCACGCGTGGTGACGGCGCTCCGAGAGGCTGTCACCGAGCAGACCGTAAGCACTGAGTTTGAGGCCGCAATCCACGCCGATGCAAAGGCGGCACTCGCCCGCGATAGCGAACAAGCATGGGCGTTATTGCAGATGCCAGAGCGGCTGCAGATCATGACGGTAGACGCGCTCAATGCACGATTAATCGCGGCTCGTCCGTTGACCGCCGGCCAACTCGGTCGACAACTGGTCACCACCGAACAGCGATCGCGCTTCTTGCGGGAGTCAGCCGAAGCGATGCTCGACTGGGTTACCGAAACGGGCGCCACTGCCGAGGGGATTCGTGAAGTTTTTTCCAGCGCCGATTTCGATATGGGCGTCTGGCGACGGCAGATCACGGACATGCTGCATAAGCGTGATCGTTGGTTACCCATAATTTTGGAACGATTGGCTGCGTCGCCAGAGACCCGACGTGCTGACAGTGAAGCGCTATTGGCGAGTATTTCGAACCGGGTGATTACAAGAGTCACCAGTCAATTGCCCCCTGATTTGCTCGAACCCTTGTATTCGGCGGTCACGTTCGCAACAGCGAACCTCGCTGACTCCGATCCGAGTCTCCTCGTTTCGTGGGATGCCACCAACGCTGCCGACGTACCCGCTTTTTGGCGTGCAGCATGCGGCGTGCTACTCAAGAAAGACGACACGTGGCGCAGTCGGCTCGACGTAAAGTGCGGCTTCCCGCCCGCGGCCAAAACCGAGAAGGAGGCGGCCCTCTATTTGCTGAACCAGCTGGCCGGTATAGAGGGGTTGGATGTCGCGCTAGCCGCCACTCGATTACTGCCGGATTTACACTACACGGATAGGGAGTGGCTGGGCGTCGAGGCCATGTTGTTAACGCTGCGGGCCGCGGGTGCCGAGCTCGAGCGCATCATGACAGCGAACGCTGCGTTCGACTATCCAGAACTTGCGGCACAGGCGCTTCAAGCTCTTGGCGATGACGGTGACGCTTCGGATCTCGCATTGCAATATGACTACCGGCTGCAGCATATCCTCGTCGATGAAATGCAGGATACGAGTGCGCGCCAGTATCGTCTGTTGGAACGTTTGATTGCGGGCTGGTCCACATCGGACGGTCGCACGCTGTTTTGCGTTGGTGACCCAATGCAATCGATCTATCGTTTCCGAGGCGCTGAAGTCAGCTTATTTCTCAAGGCGTGGGATGAGGGCATTGGTGGCTACCCACTTTTACCGTTACGGCTCTCCACCAATTTTCGATCGACCCGTCCGATCATTGAATGGGTGAATTCGAGTTTTTCCAGAATTTTTGGACCGCAATCCGACCGCATCGAAGAGTCCGTCGCTCACGCACACTCGGACTGGGCTCCGAGCGCATCGCACTCGGGTGAAGTGCGTTGGCACTTTGACACGAACGCGGGTCGGGATGAGGCTGACACGGTGTTAACGACGGTTTCGAGCTTGCTCAGTTCAAGCGAAGGGAGTATTGCCGTTCTCGGTCGAACCCGGCACGCGTTGCAGCCCGTGATCGCGAAGCTTGAGCAACATGGGGTGAGCTTCGAGTCAGTAGAGATGGAGCGGCTCACCGAGCGTCCAGAAGTGCAGGAGCTCATCACGCTGACCCGATTGCTCGAGATGCCGGATGACGATGTCGCATGGTTGGGGGCATTGAGGGCGCCATGGTGTGGTCTTGGTCTCGCTCAACTGGATGCAATGATGCGACTCGAGCCCGAGATCCCACCCGTATCGATCGAGGCGCGAGCGCAATTAGCCATTATCGAGAATATCTGGTCGGCGAGTGAAACGAAGGCTGTGGAAGCGTTCTTGTACCTCGTGAAGCAGGCACGACGAGATGCGGCGACGCGCACGCTCCGGGAGCGGGTGGAAACGCTCTGGGGGGCGCTGGGTTGTCCGGCGATGCTGGTTGCAGACAGCCAACTGGATGCTGCGTTTGCTTACCTGGCCGCACTGGACGAGCTCGAAAATTCAGGTCACTTGGATAACCCGGCGGAGCTTGAGCAATTGTTGGAAGCTCGAAAAGTGACGGGCGGTAAGGCCGGAGCACGGGTCGTTGTCATGACGATCTACTCGTCCAAGGGACTCGAATTTGATCATGTACTGATGCCCGGGATGAATGTCGGCTCGCAGAGTGACACCGCCCCGAGTTTGCGCATCGAAGCCGGAGAAGTGGAGGGGCAGGGTGCCGTCATGTTCTCGGCGATTGCCTCGCGTGCAACGCTTGGCGCGGACCCAAAAAGTCAGTTGCTTGCGCAGTTGGAAACGCAACGCGGCGACAACGAGCTCAAGCGCTTGTTGTATGTCGCAACGACGAGGGCAAAGCAGACACTTCATCTGTTCGTCAGTACCGAACCAACCGCAAAAGGCGAACGCTGGCGATCCCCGACCAGAAATACGCTGCAGCGTGCCATTTGGCCAGAGGCGTTGGAACGGCTGCCGCCACCCGAGTTGTCGCCGGACCACAGTGTGGAGGAGGCGTCTGAGACCCCGGTCTTCGCAGCGCCGCAGCGCGTCAGCGCTGAGCGGCCCTATCAATCGCAATCCGAACCGATACCCGTCGGCGATTCGCCGGTCTTGGAACCGGAAGCGGAAAACGAGCATGGCGAAGCTTCGGCCCGCCATATTGGCACTGTGGTACATGAATGGATGCGACGGCTTGCAGGTCTGGAGGATCCCTGGGGTCAATTCAAAAAATTCTTCGATACGCAGAGCCGAACCAAGCATGCACTACAGCAGCTAGGTGTGGTTAGCGAGGAACTCGATGCGGCAACCGAAAGCGTACATGCGTTGCTCGAGGGTGGCGTCAACTGCGAGCAAGGGCGATGGATTCTGAGTAACAAACACCGGGACAGTCAGACCGAGTTTCCTCTGTGGACACGCACGTCAACCGGGGTTCGTCGTTTGATTGTCGATCGACTTCTGCGGGACGAAAAAAACCAGCTGTGGGTTATCGATTACAAGACCAGTACGAGCGGTGACGGCAATTTGGATACGTTTTTCGCATCGGAGGTTCGGCGGTATCGGCCCCAGCTAGAGCGCTACGCCGAGGCGATCGCGCAGTTACCGAGGTTTCGATCCGACGCCGGGACGATTCGCTCTGCGCTTTATTTTGTCGCGTATGGGGAGCTGGTCGAGCTTACTCAGGAGCCCTGAGACTGCCTTCCCAGTTGAACGGGTACTGACCCGAGCTGTTGGGTGCTCCAAGCAAGGGTCGGATAGAGTTTTCCATACCGCGAGGTGCCTGATTGGTTAGTTTCAGCAGACCGTCCATACGAAAACGCGTTCCGCTGCCAAGATCAAAGTCGCCGGAGACATCGAAGGCGCCGTCGATAGATTCGATTTTCCCTCCAATGGTGTACTCCGGGTCATCGTCTGTATCGTTAAACCGGATTCTGTGGCTGCCGAGTGGCTGGTTCCCGATGGCGGCGTACATCAGATCGCGAACCTCGAGCGTGCCATTGACGACTGACTCGGGCCATTGATCCAAGACGGTAATCGAATCGGCGGTTACCCGAGCGATGCCCTGGGTAGGTCCAATGCTGGAGGAATAACGAGTGAAAGGTGTGAGGTCGATCTGGGCAACGATACCATCCGCCTTGATGCGCCCAGAGGGCGAGATTGCTAAATCAGTTTCGACGAAGCCGCCCGGGACCTGAGCCTCAATAGCCACACGAACCTTGCCCGTCAGCAAGCCGAATGGTGACAGGGACCACTGAACAGGTCCAACACCAATTCGCTGTGCCTCGATGGCCGAAATCTGTCCATTCCAGATCGTGCCGCTAATGCCGCGAACCGCGACATTGTCTGGCAGGAACCAATTGATGGCTACGGATGCGGGTAGTCGCGCAAACAGACCGATCAACAACACAGGAAGGGCGATGTACAACCCTCGCTTTAACCCCAGCGACATACTCAACCTCGTTGCAATACCAGACTGGCGTCGACACGCCCGGTCTCGCTGCGGTCTGTCATACGCGCTTGCGTCACGCGCAGACCGTGGGCGTTGGCGAGAATGCCAAGCCAACGCACAAGGTCGTCGAACGCGGCGTTCTCAAAATTGACCCTGATACCGTCATTGGCTGTCGGGGAGCTGCTTCGGTAGGCGTTGCTCAATCCGTTTGCATTCGCAGTGTTGGCTACGATTAGGGTCAGCGAGCCCTCTGCATCGGTGCTGGCACCGGTCACGGGCGTGCCACCTCGACTTGCGATCAGTCGATCGGCGCTGGCAATCAACCGTTCTTTACGTTCAACGGCGATTTCCGAGCGTTCGTGATTCACCATGACCGGCTCGAGCACAAACAAATAGATGGCGGTGACGATCGCGACGACGGCCGCCGTCGAAACCAGCACCTGTTCGCGACGTTGCAGAGTATCAAACCACTCTCTCATAGCGCCGCCTCCGTTACCTGGATTCGCCCGGCAATCTGCCCCTCTTCCTTGCGCTCCGTGCGCAGGATTCGCGCCTCTAATTCGCCGCTCTCGGTGATGGCTTCCCGCAGCTCCTCAAGCGCAATATCTGATTCGGTAATCAGTTGCAGATTAAGCGTGCCATTGTCGTAGCTGATCGCTTCAATTTCGGGGGGTGTCTCCGCACCCGCGTCGGACAAGGCGATCAAATAGTCGAGAAAGTCAACGCCACCACTCATCGATGTCGAACCGCTGTTGCCGCGGCCTGCTTGTCGACGGTTCAGCACATTCGAAAGCTGCGGTTCGGCGCGTCCAGGGTCCAGACGTTCGCCGGTCAATTGCGTCAATCTCGAAACGATCTGTTGATCGAGGTTCGCAGCTTGACGAGATAATGCCCTCGCCTCGATTGCGGTAGTTGTGAACGCCATCAAACCAACAGCGACCAGGAGTCCCGCGGCCGCATACCACGGCCTGAGTGCTGCCATGGTGTCCGCTCTGACCGCGAACTGACCTTGCAACAGATCCGTCCCTGAGCGGGCCATCAAAGCGCGTGCCGCGAATCCGAACCAACCCTGCGAGAGGGCGCGCCTATCGACAGGAATCGGGCCCGCCTCCAACGCATCTAGCGCTGATGCGTTGTGCGCCATTCCGGCATCGTCCGCATAGATCTGGATCTGCCGAATCGACTCGCTGTCTTCACCGAGCGATTCGATGGTCGCGTCAATCGCGAGTTGCAGTGGTAAACCTCGGAACGACACTGGCTCAACACCGGCGCCGTCAATAATGGCAATGTCGTTGGTTAGTAGAATCTGCAGGTGGCCCTCAACCGCATCGAGTGCGTCGGGCAGGGCGTAAGCGGCTCGCGGCGACAAATCCTCGGCTGCGAGATTCTCGAGAACGGTTGCCAACACATCCTGCGGCATTACAACCACGCCGCGAGTGTTGTCTTCACGCTTTTTGCCCGCTGCGAAGTGCAGCGTGTCAATCTCTCCGGGGAAATGTTCTTCAAGCGCGAACGGCAAGGCCGTCAGGAGCTTCTTGCCGGTCACCGGCAGGTCCGTTTCCAACATCGTGATCTTGTCGGACGACAGGATCAGGTGGATCGGCATACCCTGCGATGCGCGCGCAAGGGCTTGCAGATCGCCCTCCCCAGGCGCGGAGACGGCATCGCCGCTGCTATTGGACCGTACCCAAAAGTAATGTTCGGGGTCGCTGTCGCTTACACCCACGTAGATTATGTCGCTCACACTGATTGCCTTTGAGTCGCGGAGTTCTGGTTATGGCGGGCTGCCGAAGCTGCGTTGGATAACAGCGACTTGCCCCTCGTCCGTGCGATACAGAACAGAGTACATCGTGAACCGGGTAGTGCCAATACGGACCACTGAGCGCAGCTGGAAGTAGCGTGTTCGGGTATCCAGCGTTTCAATCGATTCATCGCTCAGAATGCCAGCAAAGGTGACGCTGGGGTCTTCGATGCCAATCTCTGCGCGCTCCTCTATCACTCGTTGGACATCCGCACCGGAGATGTTCTCGTCGAGCGTTTGCAAAAGGAGCTGAGTGGCCGTGTTGACGTTAAGGGCCGTGCGTTGGGGTAGCGCGGCCACATGTGGTAGGAGTTGTGGCAAAACATCGGGCGTCAGCCCCTCGACCATGGCAAGTTCCGCCGTCGAGCGAAACGCAAGATTCGGTACTCGAAGCGGCGGTAAACGGTTCGTGTAAATCTCGTCCTCGCCGCCGCCTGGGAAACGGGGTTCGGTATCGTTATCGGACCAGTCCATTACCGCCTCGGCGATCTGTGGATCGAGCTCCAGTGCTCCGAGGAGTCGTCGAAACCGTTCCAGCTCAATCTCTACCGGTGCGCCATCCGCGTCCATGAGATTGTTGAGATTAAATCGGCCTTGAAGATCGATGAGCGCGCCGGCCACCACACCTTCGATACCGACGCCTTCCACCGGCAGTGGTGGCAGCTCTTGCGCCCACAATTCTCCGAAGTGGTCGTTCTCGGTGTCGTTGAGATCCTGCCGCAAAATGTCACCGATCCAGCTTTCCGCACCGATAGCGAATAATCGCGCCTGTTCCTGCCAAAGCAGACTCTGCGTGCGTCTGGTCTGGAGTGTCACATCGTAGGCAAGCTTCGTAATCACGGAAATGATCAGCGTCGTGATCAGGAGCGAAAATACGATAGCGATCGCGCCTTGTTGGCGTCTCATAAGCGCACCTCGATAATGCGACGCAACTCGCCCCAGTATTCATGGACAAGCACGATCTCGACGGCGCGCGGTGGTGGTGATCGCGTTGCGTTAAGTGGCGGCCACTGTTCGCTCCAACTGTCGTCCGCTTCGCCCAGAAACCGAAACAAAATTTGCTCAATGCCGCCAAGCAACACTGTCTCCTGCGGCACTGTTGCGATGACCGGGTCGAGCACCGGCCACTGCGCGCGAACAAGTTCGCCCTCTTCAAACCGGTACGCCACGCGAAGGCTGCTCGCGCGCGGCGCCAGTAATGGATTGCCGTAACCGGAACGCGTTAGCTCGACGATGTAGTTGCTGCGAGAATCTGCAAGCAGTGCGGGCCGCCAAGCGTTACCAACCGGTTCGCGTACCGGGCGAGGGTGATATTGCGCAAAGTCGCTGCTCAACGTGTTGATCGCGCGCTGCAGCGTCAGCAGCTGTTCAACTTCCTGATTCAGGCGATCTGATGCCTTGAAGGCCTGATCGAACGTCAGCCAGGCGATTGTGGCAAGCACTGCAAAAATAAATGCAGCGACCATCACCTCAATGAGCGTGAAACCAGACTGAAAGTTACGGGCTAAACGCTTGATCGTCCGGCCCCCCATCCAACTGTTCATAAGCAGGCAAGCCGACCGATGGCGGTGCCTGCGCACGAGAAATGAAACCTCCGACGGTCCTCACGTTCGTCTCATCTTCGCCACGCAGGACGGTCACGTCGATCCTTCTCAGACCTTCGATGCCAGATTCCGAAACGACGGATTCGACGATCCATTCGCGATTGGCAAACTCAATCTCACGAGTGGTCCTTCCAATTTCCGGGTAAGCACGCGCGAGCCGGAGTTCTGCAAGCTCATTGCTGGCGATAAATACCGCCATAGTGCGATCACGCAGTCTGAATACGTTGTCTGTGTTTTGTGTGATCGCGACCGCCGCAGCCGATAGTGAGACCGCCACGATGATGAGTGCGACCATCACCTCCATGAGCGTAAAGCCCTGCTGCGGTCGGCGGATCATGGCAGTTCTGTGAGCAACTCGAGCTCGCCGAAAGCATCTGAGTTCAGTTGTAGGAACTCGTCGCTGCCGAACTGATCCAGCCTCAACTGGAATGGCGTCATTTCGCCGCTCGTAAGAACCACGACTTGCGGAGGTTGCTCAGCAGTCTCGATAGGATTGCCGAACGCATCGAGCTGTTCCTCTCCCTCGTCCTCAGGGGTGGCTTCGAGTTCTATCTCACGATCCTCGACGTAAAGCTCCATCACGATGTCGTCAGGGAGAACGACGGGCTTCAGAAACTCATCGTCGCTTATGGTTAGCCAAGCGCCGGAATCAGGGTCGAGATCGAGAATGACATAACCATCAGGCTCGAAGCGCAGACCGAAGTTCCGGCCCTGCAAAGCGGCTTCATCGCGCATCAACTCGATCGTGTCGGCGAGTTCGAGCGCCGATTGTTTGGCCGGCGATTCGTTACGAATCCATCCGAACTGGGGCAGAAGCGCGGCGACCAGGATGCCGATCACGATAACGACCGCCAGAATCTCGAATAGCGTGAACCCACCGGCGTTCCGGCGTGTCATCAGAGGTCAGTCCCAATTTCCGAGATCGGCGTCCGGGCCCTCACCACCTTGCTGGCCATCACGACCGAGTGAGTAGAGATCGAATTCCCCACGCTGGCCCGGAATCAGGTAGACGTACTCGCGACCCCAGGGGTCTTTCGGCATCGCATCAAGATAACCGTCCGCGCTGTAATTGGTGAGGTTCGGGTCGTTAGGACGCTCGACCAATGCGCGCAAACCTTGTTCGCTCGTTGGGTAATTGAAATTGTCCAGACGGTAGATGCTTAAGGCGCCCTCGATGACCTTAATGTCCTGTCTGACGCGGTTTGCGTTTGCTTTGTCGACGTTACCGAAAATCTTGGGGCCGACGGCTGCCGCCAGGATGCCGATGATGACGACGACGACGATGACCTCAAGCAGGGTAAACCCTGACTGGCGTGCGCGTGCCGCGCTTCTTTGCCACTGCATTTGTAGACACTCCAATGCTGGTTTGTGCAGACTGAATCCTGTGCCGGATATGGACGCCCCCAGACTGCAAAAGTTCGCCGAGAATGATACCAGAGCCCTGCAATGCCAACCCTCGAACCTGACCATAACCGTCGAATCACGGTGTCTTCCGGTGCCGCTTGTCTCGGATTAATCAGTTTTTTGTTACTACTGGCAGGATTTTTTCCAGAGTCCGTCTGGGACGCAGCGGCCTACCGACGAGGCGAGCTATCGGCGGCGCCATGGCGCCTGGTTTCAGCGCATTGGGTACACCTTGGCGCCGTACACGCTGGCTTGAATGCTGCGGCGCTTGCCTTGCTCGCCGCACTCGTGGGCAGGTGCTTGAGTACGCGTGCCTGGCTGGGACTATGGCTATTCGCAAGCCTTGCTATATCGGTCGTGTTCGCAGCAGGGATGCCGACGTTGGAGCGCTATGTCGGCGCATCCGGTGTGCTGCATGCCATCGCCACCGCAGGAGGTATCGCCCTGTTTTCGCGCCAGAGGCTGGAATCCGTCTTGCTGCTGTGCGGTATCACCGCAAAGCTCGTATGGGAACAACTCGAGGGGCCGAGTGCGGCCACAGCCAAACTGATTGGCGGCAACATCGTCGCTGAGGCTCACTTGATCGGTGCTATTGCTGGCCTGGTTTATGGCCTTACGTTCGAGCTGTTTCGCGCCCGCGACAAGATATGACATCATCTGCGCCCATTTTTTGATTCAGGAAACCACATGAGCATCGCATTCGTGTTCCCCGGGCAAGGCTCTCAGTCAGCCGGCATGTTAAGTGCTATCGCAGAGGCACGTCCCGGAGTCCTCGAGACGTTCAAAGAGGCTTCCGCGGCGCTGGGTTACGACCTTTGGTCTGTATGCCAGGATGACCCGGACGGGCATCTCGCCCGTACAGAAATCACGCAGCCCGCGCTACTGACAGCCAGTGTGGCGCTTTATCGAGAGTGGGCGGCAGCAGGCGGGGTCGCGCCTTCGGTGATGGCAGGACACAGCCTCGGCGAATATTCGGCACTGGTTTGTGCGGGCGTCCTGGATTTTGCCGATGCGGTGAAACTGGTCGAACAGCGCGGGAGACTGATGCAGGAGGCGGTTCCGCATGGCACAGGTGCGATGGCCGCCATCCTCGGGTTGGACGACGACGTGGTCATTGCGGCGTGTGCTGCCGTCGACAGCGGGGTGGTAGCGCCAGCCAACTTCAACGCCCCGGGCCAAGTGGTCATCGCTGGCGAAAAGGCCGCCGTCGATCAGGCCATCGAAAACTGCAAAGAAGGCGGCGCCAGGCGCGCGCTTCCATTACCGGTCAGCGTGCCGTCACACTGCGAACTGATGCAGCCCGCAGCAGACCGGCTCGCAGAAGTCTTGGCAGACCTATCCCTGCAGGCACCAAGCATCCCCGTAATCAACAACGTTGACGTCCAGTCCCCCGAAGACACTGCGGACATCTGTGATGCCTTGATCAGGCAACTTTTCAGTCCGGTTCGGTGGGTAGAGGTGATGCGCGCTGTCGCGAATCACCGTGTGACGACAATCGTCGAGTGTGGCGCCGGATGTGTGCTCGCCGGTTTGCAAAAACGCATCAACCGCCAGATTTCGGTGTTCGCTGTGGAATCTCCGTCGGTTTTTGATGAGGCGCTCGACGTACTGGCAGAAGGAGACAACGAATGAGCCTGTTCACGAACACCGCGCTGGAAGGACAGGTGGCCCTGGTTACCGGCGCCAGTCGCGGGATTGGCGCGGCGATTGCGGATGCGCTGGTCGCGGCCGGCGCCCGTGTTATCGGAACCGCAACATCGAGCACCGGTGCGGATGCGATATCAGCGCGTCTTGGCGAAAGCGGAGAGGGCAAGGTGCTGGACGTTTCCGACCAGGCCAGCATCGACGCACTCGTCACAGATATTAAGTCGACTGCGCCAGCGATTGTTGTGCACAACGCAGGTATCACTCGCGACAACCTGTTGATGCGGATGCAGGACGATGAATGGGCCGACGTTCTCAACACCAACCTGACCGGTGTATTCCGTCTGACCAAAGCGCTTGTTCGCCCGATGATGAAGCAACGCTTCGGCAGAATTATTGCGATCTCTTCGGTCGTTGGCACAACCGGGAATCCCGGGCAGGCCAACTATGCAGCCGCGAAAGCGGGGCTTGGAGGATTCGTTCGATCGGTCGCTCGGGAGCTGGGGAGTCGCGGAATTACCGCGAACCTCATCGCGCCCGGGTTCATCGAAACCGATATGACCGAGGCGCTGACCGAGGATCAGAAAGCGGCAATGCTGGGGCAGGTGCCCTCCGGGGCTTTGGGGCAACCAGCGGACATTGCGGCGGCGGTTGTTTACCTCGCCAGCGGGGCCGGTGCCTACATTACCGGTGAGACCCTTCACATCAACGGCGGCATGGCAATGCATTGAGTGCTTGCATTGTGCCCGCCCACATTTTGTATAATAGCGGGATGCCCGGGGGACATGGGGATGACACCAAGCTCCCAAAGCGGCGTAACTGTATAAATTTATGAGGATTCTCAGCCAATGAGCAGTATTGAAGACCAGGTCAAGAGCATTGTTGCAGAGCAGCTTGGTGTTAAAGAGGAAGAGGTGACCAACGCCGCTTCCTTCGTCGATGATCTGGGCGCCGATTCGCTGGACACGGTGGAGCTGGTAATGGCGCTTGAAGAAGAGTTCGAAACCGAAATCCCGGATGAGGACGCTGAGAAAATCACGACCGTCCAGCAGGCTATTGACTACGTGAACGCGCGCAAAGCGAGCTGATCGCCTAAGGCGTGGGGTTCGGCCCTGGGCCGGATTTGCAAAGAAGTAATTGATCCGGCGCCTTACAAGGGCGCCGGATGTCGTTTGGGAGCTTCGAATGAGTAAGCAAAGAGTTGTTGTCACTGGCATGGGAATCATCTCTCCGGTCGGAAACGACGTGAAGACCGCCTGGGAAGCGGTGGTCGAGGGTAGGCCCGGCATCCGAGCCATAGAGAGCTTCGACGTCAGTGATTTCACGACCAGGTTTGGAGGCTGTGTCGTTGGGTTTGATCCCGAGGAACACGGTGTGCCCAAGAAGGAAGCTCGCAAGATCGATACCTTTATCCAATATGGAATCGCAGCATGCAACCAGGCGCTCGCAGACAGCGGTCTGGAGGTGACAGAGGGCAATGCCGAGCGTATCGGTGTGTTGATGGGCGCCGGAATCGGCGGTATTGGCACCATCGAAGCCAACCATGAAAAGTACTTAAGTGCCGGCAGCCCGCGGAAGATATCCCCGTTCTTCGTGCCTGGCAGCATCATCAACATGATCTCTGGGCATGTCAGCATGATGCATGGCCTGACCGGCCCGAATCTTAGCGTGGTGACGGCGTGTACGACGTCGACGCACGCGTTGGGCCTCGCGGCAAGAACGATTGCCTATGGCGACGCTGACGCGATGCTCGCTGGGGGCGCCGAATACGCGACCACGCCGATGGGGCTGGGTGGATTCTGTTCTGCCCGAGCGCTATCGACACGCAATGATGATCCTTTGCATGCGAGCCGGCCGTTTGACCGGGACCGCGACGGATTTGTGCTCGGAGATGGTGCCGGGGCGATGCTGCTTGAGTCTTATGATCATGCGGTCGCGCGTGGCGCGACGATCTATGCCGAACTTGCGGGTTTCGGTATGAGCGGCGATGCGTTTCACATCACCTCGCCGCCGGAAGATGGGAATGGCGCTCGCCGAAGCATGCAGAACGCGGTTCGTGATGCCGGCCTGAATCCTTCCGATATCGACTATCTCAACGGACACGCGACATCGACCATCGCGGGTGACATCGCTGAAACGGTGGCGATCAAACACGCGTTTGGTGACCATGCACAGAAACTTGCCATCAGTGCGACCAAATCAGTTACAGGCCACCTCCTGGGAGCCGCTGGCGCCGTTGAGGCGATTTTCAGTGTGCTCGCCTTGCGGGATGGTGTGATTCCGCCAACGGTGAACCTCGACAATCCAGACCCGCTCTGTGATCTCGATTACGTGCCGCATACTGCCCGCGACGCGAAGTTGAACGCAGTGGCATCAAACTCGTTCGGTTTTGGTGGCACCAACGGCACACTGGTGTTCAAACGCACAGCCTGAGACACCGGTGACAGCGCAGCCGCTCAGCGTTGAGCTGTCTGGGAAAATTCCGGATCTGCTGCAATTGGTCGCCGTACGACCAGACAGATATCCGGGACTCTTGTGTTCGCTTGGCGGTGACAACGGTACCGGCATCGACGTCCTGTTTGCGGCACCGACAGGTGGCATCGCGTTACGCCAAGGTCAGCAACACGTGTCGGGTTGGGGTACCGGCGCCGCGTATGCAGGTGGAGCGGGGTTTTTGCCGGCGTTGGATGCGTGGTGGGCGGATGAGGCAACGCCGTTCAACGAGCGATCGGGGTTCGAAGGCGGATGGTGTGTCTATCTCGCCTACGAACTCGCTGGCGAAATCGAGCCGAGCGTTAGGTTTAGCTACGATTCACGACAACCGGTTGCCGTCGCGCTGCGCTGTCCCGCGGCGTTTATCGTTGAACGTGGTGAACAGCCGACGGCTCGGCTCATAGTAGAACGAGATTATCAACATCTACTGCCAGCACTGAAAAGAGATTATGTGCGCGCACAATCCCGCGCACTTGAACTTGCAAAGGGTGTTTCGACCGATCTTTCCGGATCTGACCCCGAACGCTTCATGCGAAGTGTTTCGAGCGCGCTGGAAGCCATTCGTGCTGGCAATATCTACCAGGCTAACCTTTCACGCCAATGGCGTGGCAGTTTCTCCCGCAATGCGGCGATCGAACTATTCCACGCACTGCGCGAGACGAATCCGGCACCATTTTCAGCGCTGCTCCGACTCGCCGAACTCGACATCCTTTCTTCTTCACCCGAGCGGCTAGTCCAGGTGATGGGACGATCGGTATCTACCCGGCCGATCGCAGGAACACGGCCACGCGGTCAGACGCCCGAATCCGATCAAGCTCTGTTGGCAGAGCTCATCGAGAATCCAAAGGAGCGTGCAGAGCACGTGATGCTCATCGACCTCGAACGCAACGATCTCGGACGCATTTGTGCGCCGGGCAGCGTAGTGGTGGATGAGTACATGAGTGTTGAGAGCTACCAGCACGTACATCACATCGTGTCGAACGTCACTGGAGCCTTGCTGCCAGGCTCAACGCCCGGTGACGTCATTCGTGCGCTGTTCCCCGGTGGCACGATTACCGGATGCCCCAAAGTCAGATGCATGCAGATCATCGCGGAGCTCGAGGGTCGGGCGAGAGGTCCCTACACAGGATCGTTGGGCTACCTCAATCGCTCAGGTAATCTTGATCTCAATATCTTGATTCGAACCGTGAGTTTGATCGACAACGAGGTTCGCTTATCGGCCGGAGCTGGGATTGTTTCAGACTCGAATCCGCAGAATGAACTCACTGAGACGGATGCGAAGGCGCAAGGGATGTTGCGGGCACTCAATAGGTCATCATGATTGATATCAATAATCGCGCGTTCGCTTACGGTGACGGGGTCTTCGAGACCTGCAAAGTACAGCGAGGTGATGTGCCGTGGTGGCGCAGACATAGGGCCCGGTTGCGCGGCGGATGCGAGGCGCTTGGAATTGGGTGGGATGACGTATCGACCAGGCTGGATAGTGGTCGAGATGCGATTCTTGCCGAGCATCATGATGCCGACTGGTTGAAACTGGTGGTAGCACGAGCGTCCTCAGGCCGCGGATACAAACGGACAACTACCGATGCGCAGTTGTATTGGACAGCCGGCACGATGACGCCCTGGGCGCCACGTATCTCGATCGTGGAGTTTGTGACGAACCCAAACACGAACCCACAACTTGCCGGCATTAAACATCTCAACCGACTGCCCGAGGTTCTGGCATCCGATCGTGCCGACCCCATAAACGGTAATGATGTATTAACCACCGACCTGAATCATCGAGTAGTTTGCGCATCGAGCAGTAATTTCTTTGCCGTGATCGATGGATGCATAGTGACACCCCCCATCAATACGGCGGGTGTCAAAGGCATCATGCGCGAGTGGGTCTGTGAGGTCGATGACGTGCAGATACGCGCACTCTCGCGAGGGTTGTTGGCGATGGCGAGCGAGTGTTTTCTGACCAACGCGATAAGGGGCGTCGTCAGTGTGGATCGGATCGTGGGTCGAGAGTTACCCGTACCTACGCCTGTGGCTGATCGTCTGCGGACCAAACTGGGGGAAACCGAATGGGCATAGCCGTTAAGCGCATTTTTTTTGCCGGCCTTGCTGCGTTGACCCTCTTGGCAGGAGCCGCTTTCGGAGGGTGGCAGTGGCTCGACTCATACGTCGAAACGCCTTTGTTGAATAGCGGCGACTATGAATTGACTGTTGAGCCTGGTTCGTCTCTTCGTTCTGTGTTGAACACTCTGACGCAAGACGGGTTGTTAGAGCATCCGGATGCGGTCAGGATTCACGCGAAAGTCTCTGGATCGGGTAACCGGATTCAGGCCGGCCGGTACACGCTAGCCGTTAACACCACGCCGCGGTCGTTGCTTGAGCAACTCCGTTCCGGTGGCGTTGATCTGGTGCAGGTTCGCATCATCGAGGGTTGGACAGCAGCGCAGGCAGTCGCGGCGATAAAAGGTCATGCCGATATCGTTGATGACCTTGAGCTTGAATTGCTATCTCGGGGTGATGGTCAGTCGTTTCTTGATGCGTCCGCGCACGAGTCGCTCGCGCGCCTTTTAGGGATAGAGCAGGACTCGATAGAGGGTTGGTTATACCCTGATACCTACAGTTTCGCGCCGGGCACCAAGGCGAGTGACCTGTTGAGGTTATTGCATAAGAAGCAGCAGTCCGAACTCGCAATGGCGTGGGCCGAGCGTGAGGATCGCCCAACGCTGCCTGACCCGTACTCGCTTCTGATTCTGGCTTCGATCGTCGAAAAGGAGACCGGGCGCGAGGACGAACGTGCCAGAGTGGCGGGTGTTTTTGATCGCCGACTCCAACGCAAGATGCGTCTGCAGACGGATCCCACCGTGATTTATGGCGTTGGTCAGCGCTACGACGGTGACATACGTCGACGCGATCTCAACGATCAGAATCCTTACAATACTTACCGCGTCAATGGACTCCCACCAGGTCCTATTGCGTTGCCTGGAAAGGCGGCTCTGCGAGCGTCGGCGAAGCCGGCCGACGGAACCGCGCTGTACTTCGTTGCAAGCGGCGATCCTGATGGGAGCCATGTGTTCTCGGAAACCGTGGAAGAGCACGAGGCTGCGGTGCGCGAGTATTTGAAGAAGTTGAGACAACGAGGAAACTGACGAATGCGGGCAGGGCGGTTCATCACTTTTGAGGGGCTCGAAGGGGTCGGCAAGACGACGGCGCTGACCATGCTGGTTGAGGCGCTGGAACGTAAAGGCGTGGAGTGCGTCCAAACACGTGAACCAGGCGGTACCGCCATGGCCGAGAAGATTCGCGAACTGGTACTCGCACATCACGAGGAGTCGGTATCTGAGATTACAGAACTACTGCTGATGTTCGCGGCACGCTCGCAGAATGTGCAGGAGACGATTCGACCTGCGATCGAACAAGGTCAGTGGGTGATCTCAGATCGATTTACGGATGCGACTTTTGCCTATCAGGGATACGGTCGCGGATTCTCGCTAGAGCCCATCCAAACACTGGGCGAACTCGTGCACTCCGATTTGTGGCCCGACGCAACGGTACTCCTGAAGGCCAGCGAGGAGACGATGGCGAGCCGATTGAAGCGTCGCAAATCAGCCAGTGATCGAATCGAGGCTGAACGTGTTTCCTTTTTCAGACGAGTGGCGAAAGGCTACACCGAACTGGCGACGGCATCTCCTGAGCGGTTCTATACGGTCGACGCAAACGAGGACATCGATGGGGTTCGACAGCAAATCAAACGGATCGCGGAGGACATGATTGCGAGATGGTGGGATCTATGACGCCGTTCCCTTGGATTGTCGATGTCTACGAATCGCTGACGCAAAGAATTGAAACCGGGCGGTTAAGTCATGCGCTTCTGGTGTCGGGGCCGTCGGGCGTCGGGAAACGCCAGCTCGCGGAGCATCTTGTCTCATCACTGCTCGGTTTGCCAGCGCCGCAGAGGCTCGATCTGGCTATGCAATCTGTTCCTGATTTGATGGTGGTTGCGCCCGAGGAGAAAAAGACCACGATATCGGTGGATCAGGTTCGAGAGCTAGGTCAGTGGATGACCCTGTCCAGCCACGGTCAGTCGGGAAAAGTCGCCGTGATTGTGCCCGCTGAATCAATGACGATTGCCGCGGCAAACGCGTTGCTAAAGACGCTGGAGGAACCGGTACCCGAACGTTGGCTAGTGTTGATCAGTCACGAGCCGAGTCGTCTGCCAGCGACCGTACTCAGCCGGTGCGAGCTTGTGTTGGTTGATGCGCCGGAACCGGATGCGGCACTCGACTGGCTAAAAAGCCAAGGGCACGACCAGAAGATAGCCACGCAGGCACTGGCCTGGGCCAACGGCTCCCCGTTGGATGCCGAATCTCTGATTTCCTCGGGTAAGATCGAGACACTGCAGCTCCTGAGCCAGGGCCTGCAGGCCTTACTGTCCGGACGAGGCTCGCGGTTTGAATTGGCAAGCCAGCTGGATGGGCTTGAGTTTGCTGAGATTCTGAATGCGCTTCGCAAGACAGCGATTGAGCTGATCAAGGCACGAAATGGCGTGGAAATGGGAATCACGTCAGACTTTTCAGGTTATGTCATAGACCTCAGAGGGCTCTTTTGTTATCTAGATGTCCTGAATCGGGCGACACGCTTGCAGAGCGGCAGCTTTAATATGGAGCTGATGCTGGAAAACCTGCTGGCACCATGGTCGCAAGGATTCGCCGAAGCGGCATAACCGCAACGTTAAATCGAAGAACGACCGAGAAATGACGAAACCAGGCCTTCTGCAACTGACGATCAAGGACAAGAGCGCGCTATACCTCGCGTATATGCCCTTTGTGAAAAATGGTGGGTTGTTTATCCCCACCAACAGTTCCTATCGGCTTGGTGACGAGGTCTTCATGTTGCTGAACCTTATGGGCGAAGACGAGCGCTTGCCTGTCGCGGGCAAAGTCATCTGGATCACGCCAAAAGGCGCTCAGGGCCAGCGTACTGCAGGTATCGGCGTCCAGTTCTCAGAGCAGGACCAGGGAAACACGATGAAAAAAATCGAGAACTACCTGGCCGGTGCCCTGGGCGGCGATAAAGCCACCCACACGATGTAGCAACCGGCAGGGATCAGCCTTGTGCCAACCCGCCCTTCAAAACGAAAGTCTTAAACCCACGCTCGTTCATGATGTAAGCACCGGCAGAGCTTCGACGGCCGGTATCGCAACACACGACATACGGGGTTGCGGGATCCAACGTGCTCAGCTTCAAGCGAATGAAGTAAAGCGGCATGTTGACCGCTCCAGGCTTGCTGAAGTTTTGGAACTCGCTCGGAAGTCGGACGTCTAGCCAGACTCCACCTCGATCAACGATTTCCTGCGCCTCGGCCATATCGACCCACTCCAACATCGGCTCATTGAGCAGTGTGCGGAAGTCATCCTTGTTGAGCCGCATTACCGACCCATCGGTCGCCATAGTGACCGTAGCGTTGCGTTTTGAGTCGGCGATCAGCGCTTCTTCGCCGAACGTGTCGCCGACGTGTAGCTCTGCCAGCCGGATACCTTCGCGATTCAGCGGTGTCTCACGCGTGACGACTGCGGTACCGCGAGTGAGTACGTAGAAGAAATCGCCGTCGGTGCCTTGCTTGATGATCTGGTCACCGGCTCTGAAATTGACCTGTTGCATCCGCATAAAGATCGCCTGGATATTTGCAGGCGGGATTTTGTGGAACGCCTTGCTGCGCAGCAATTTGGTCATCCAATCATCGCCGGTCTCGATCTCTTCCTGGAACTCGCCGACCTCGTAGGTGCCGGTTTGATCCCAGGTCAACATGACATCGAGCAAATCACTATCAATTTGCAGGTATGAGACCCGATCCTTCGCACGAGCGCTGTAACGCCGAGGCAAGAGCGGTGCTAAGGGGTTTCGGGTCCGAGGCGACCCACCATCAAGAATCTCGACAACACTACCTTGCTCGATCAGCTCCACGGTGCCACTGACGATGTAGTAGGTCTTTTTCTCCGTATCGCCTTCGCTGAACAGCAGCTGAGAAGGCTCGAGCGTCCGCACCAGCGTCTTCTTGGCGAGCGCAGTCAGATTCTCGGCCTTAAGCCCATCCAGCGGAGAGAATCTCCGAAGATCGTCGATTTTTAGTGTGTTTTCGGTCATCTGGAAGCTTCAACGTGCGCGCGCAGTCTAACACTCTGAGGCGCGCGCAGCTTGCACATCAACGCGCGTTGGCTCGTTCCTCAAAGGCATCCCAAGCCTGCTCGTTCGGTCTGAAACGATCTCCGTGGGTGTCAGCCAGTGCATTCAGCGCTTGTCTTACCTCCTTGACGCCTCTTTCGCGACAATAATGCAACGGTCCGCCACGGAAAGGCGCGAAACCGGTTCCAAAAATGACACCTGCGTCGAGTAAATCATCATCTTCGACAACGCCTTCAGCACGGCAGTTCACAGCTTCGTTGACCATCGAAAGGATCAAACGATCGTCGATATCCGATGGGGCAGCCGAACCATTAGCTGGTTTGACAGGTTTCCCGTCGACCCATTCGTAGAACCCTTTGCCGGTTTTGCGACCCAAATTGCCTGCCTCGACCATACTCGCGAGTTCACTACTATCTGCTTCGTCTCCGCCAAGTATGCGGGCGACGCTTAAACCGACGTCCAGCCCGACCGAATCCGCAAGCTCGACCGGGCCCATCGGCATGCCGAACGCAACAGCCGCGTCATCAATTGCGGGTAGTGCCACTCCAGCTTCCGCCAGGCGGAATGCCTCGCCCATATAGGGTGCCAAAATCCGATTCACGACAAAGCCTGGCGCACTGCTGCAGACCAAAGGCGACTTTCCGATCCGCTTGACGAAGTCAGTGCCGATATCGATCGCACCTTGCGCGGTATTCGAACTCTTGATGACCTCTACCAGTGGCATCATCGCGACTGGATTGAAAAAGTGAATGCCGATAAATCGCTCCGGTTCCGGCAACCGCTCGCGCAGAGTTTCCAAAGGAATGCTGCTGGTATTGGTCGCGAGGAGGGCGCCGGCTTTCATCTTGGGAATGACTTGGTCATAGAGCGCTAGCTTTGCCTCCAGATTCTCAAAAATCGCTTCGATCACAAGATCCGCTTCGCCAACGTGAGCAGCTTCAACATCTGCTACCAGTCTCGCAGAGACTTCTTCACGCTTTTGCGGATCGCGCACGCGTTTCTCAAAGAGCTTTTGTGCACGTTCCATCGCTGGCATGACGTATTGCTCCTCACGGTCCTGTAGCGATACATGCATTCCTTGCAACGCGCACCAAGCCGCAATGTCGCCACCCATCACACCGGCGCCGATCACGTGTACCCGGGACACACGTTGCTCTGGCTTACCGCCTTGCGCTTTCAATGCGTTTTGCAGAAAAAACACACGAACCAGGTTTTGAGCGGTTTGTCCGACCATGAGTCGAGCGATGGAGCGAGCCTCCGCTTCGTAGCCCCGGCGAACGTTAGCGCCGTGCTGGCGCCAGAGGTCGATAATGGCGAATGGCGCTGGGTAGTGGTCCGGGCGGGCTTTTGCGCGCGTCTCGTCTTCGATTTTGCCCGCAATAAACCCGCGAATCGGAGCGAAATTGAGCAAACGTTGCATGAAGGGTGCTTGACACCGTGAGGGCTGATCGTTGGCAATCGAAATTGCGGCGTCGCGCATCTTGTCTTGAGCCACCACACGATCGACCAGACCGATGCGCTGCGCTTTTGCTGGCGTCAGGGATTTTCCGGTCAGCATCAGCGGCATCGCTTCGGTAACACCCGCGAGCTGCACCGCACGCACCGTACCGCCAAATCCCGGGTGGATACCCAATTTCACCTCAGGGAGACCAATCACTTTCTTGTCGCTGTCCGCAGCGATGCGGTAGTGGCAGGCCATGGCGAGTTCGAGTCCACCGCCTAGCGCGTAACCGTCAACGATCGCAACGGTCGGGAAAACGGCATTTTCAAGTCGATCGAGGACTTGTTGACCTAAACGGACTAGCTCATACGCCTGCTGTTCGTTCTCCAGCACCGTGAACTCATTAATGTCCGCACCCATGATGAACCCGCTCTTTTTCGCTGAGCTGATCATCAATGCTTTGGGCGGGTTGGTGTACGCCTCGTCCAGCAGTGCATCCAGTTCTCGTAATACGGGCCCGCTCAATACATTGGCGCCGCTGTCCGCTTTGTCGATGGTGAGCCAGAGTCGGTTATCGGCATCGCGCTCGCTACGCCAGTGCTCAAACGTCTGCATATATATCCCCTGAATTACGTCGTGACGGTGAAATCACACACCAATGGAAGGTGGTCTGATAGCTGTACATCCGGAATCTCGAAATGGTCTATCCGGATGCCGGGTTGATAAAGAATGAAGTCGAGCTCCTTGCGTGGACTGCGGCTCGGATAAGAGGGCAGCGCTCGCGTATTTGCACTCTCGAGCCCGGCAGCCTTTTGAAAGAGATAAATTTCGTTCTGTCCCCAGAACGTATTGAAGTCACCCACGACCATAGCTGGTTTTGTGCTTTCGGCCACAAGATCGTAAAGGTGTCGAAGCTGCAGGTGGCGGTGCCGGTATTTCAGCGATAAATGCACCAGAAAGATTGCTACATCGTCGAGTTCCAGCTCAATGATCAGTTTCTTGATGCCGGTATCAAAATAGTGGAACCGCTCATTGTGGATGGTTGGCGCGGCAAGAAACGCATTGCCCTGCTTACGCAGGATGGGTACGACCTGGTTGATCGAGCCTGCGCCGTATTTCGTTTCGTAGGAGCTGTGGTGCCCGAGTGCCTCGGCGATCAATTCCGCCTGATTCACGTTACGGGAGCGAATCGAACCGGTGTCCACCTCGATGAGGCCGACAATATCCGGGTCCAGAGACTTCAGAAATTCAATCAGCTTGTCGAGATGTCCGGCGTTGCCAAGAACATAACCGGCGCCGGGCACCGGAAGGTGGGTCGACAAGCCTGAACCGACGCCATATCGAATGTTGTAGAGGACCAGCCGCATCGGTTGGTTTATCCGGAGCTTACAAGTTCGCGTAGTTTACCGGGAAATGTCGCCAAACAGTGGGGTACATGGTTACAATTTGCTGAGATCGAGAGTTTCCGCGGGGGCGTATATGTCAGAGCACAACCCGATTCGCGTATTCGTGAGTCATCTGTTCACCGCGGACGCCGACTATTTGCGTGTGTTCGAGTATCTCGAGAGCGTGGATCGCTTCTATTACATCAATGTGAGTGAGCCGGACATTAAGCCAGCAGGCGGCATGGAGGCTTACAAGGATGAACTGAGACGTCAGATCAACGAGAGCGAGGTCATCATCCTTTTAATGCCGATTTGGAAGGAAAAGCGCGATTGGGCGGAATTTCAGATCAATGCAGCGAAAGCGATGGGCAAGCCAATTCTGTTGATCCATGCTTTTGGACGAACCACGGTGACACCGGGCGATCTTTCGGAACGTGCGGACGACACCGTCGATTGGAACGAGCGGGAGATGGTAGACGCCCTCAAGCGTTTGGCCCGTAATGAAGACACGCAGCGCTGGGAAGTCATCGACTTCCCCTGACGGCAGCGAACGTGGCTGGACCAAGACCGCGACGTTTGGCGATGCCCATCGTCATCGCACACAGAGGCGCATCAGGATATCTGCCTGAGCATTCTTTGGCGGCCAAAGCACTTGCGCATGCCAGCGGCGCCGCGTTCCTTGAGCAGGATGTTGTCGCTACCCGCGATGATCAGTGTGTCGTTTTGCACGACATCCATGTCGACCGGGTCACCGATGTTGCGATTCGATTTCCTGACCGGGCACGTAGCGATGGTCGGTTCTATGCTCGTGACTTCGACCTTGAGGAACTGAAGCAACTTCGCCTCACAGAGCGCACTGACGCGTCCGGGAAACCGGTATTCCCGGAACGATTTCCAGCCGGGCCTACCGGCTTGACCATTCCGACGCTAAGCGAGGAACTCGCACTCATTCAAGGGCTTAATCGATCAACTGGACGCCAGGTCGGCATTTATCCCGAAATCAAAAAACCCGCATGGCACCACGAGGAGGGCGTTGATTTGGCAGCGCTGGTGCTCGATGTGCTTGCGAAGCACGGCTACCGAGACCGCCCCGAGGAAGTCTTTCTCCAGTGCTTTGATCTCAACGAAAACATAAGGATACGAGACGAATTTAATCCTCGATATCCGATGGTTCAACTCATTGCCGATGACGCCTGGGGAGAGTCGACAACCCGGTACAGCGAGCTGCTAACCGAGCCTGGATTGCTCGGACTGAAAGGCGTAGTAAACGCTGTTGGCCCGTGGATCGAGCAATTGTATACAGTAGAAAACGACCTCATTCTTGGAACGCCTTTGGTGGAGTGGGCGCACGCCCTTGAGTTACAGGTTCATCCCTACACGCTGCGGCGCGATGCATTGCCACGAGGTTTTACGGAATTCGAGGAAGTGCATGAGTGGCTGATGAAACAGGGTATAGATGGCGTATTCTCTGACTTCGCGGATCTCAGCGTCTCGCTGTTCACGCAATTGGGTGCGGAAAACCTATGAGCTCAGTCAAAACATCAGTCACAGCGCGCGCGCACCGCGCATTGATCCAACCGATTCTGGATGGACCAAAAGGACCTAAGGTTGCCGCAATCTTTGATTTTGACGGCACGATCATCGCCGGTTATTCAGCGACCGTCTTCATTCGCGAACAACTGCGCAGAGGAGATTTCACGCTGGCTCAGCTTACCGAGATGGTGAGCACCATGACTCGTTTTGGGCTGGGCAACATCGGGTTTTCCGCAATGATGACGAGCGCCATGCAATTCCTGCGCGATACGCCGGAAGAGGACTACGGAGCGTTTGCCGATGAGGTGTTCCACAAACACATCGCGAGGCTCATTTATCCGGAGACCCGTGCGCTTATCGAAGCGCATCAGGAAATGGGGCACTCAGTAGCCATTGTGTCTTCTGCAACGCCATATCAGCTTCGTGAAGCTGCCGCTGAGCTCGGCATCGACCGTGTGTACTGTACACAGTTAAAAGTCGTTAACGGTAAGTTCACCGGCGAGGTTGTCAGACCCACCTGCTTCGGCCCCGGAAAAGTCACGGCGGCCCATGATCTGGCGGAAAAGACCGGTGCTGACCTTGGGAAAAGCTTCTTCTATTCCGATAGTTACGATGACATTGAACTTTTGGAGGCGGTACGGTTTCCTCGCGTTCTGAACCCAAGTCGGCGTCTGAGGGAAGTGGCTGAGCAAAGGGGTTGGCCTATCCACGCGTTTCGATCACGAGGCAGAGCCAAAGCCTCCGAATGGGTGCGATCAGCTGCAGCGACGGGCAGCCTGGCCGGCGCGTTCCTCGCGGGCTTACCAATCCTCGCGTTGACTCGGTCGAAACGTAAGATGCAGAACTTTTCTCTCGCGATGTTTACAGAGACCGCGAGCGCATTGATCGGGATGGAGATGGAGGTCCGGGGCGAGGAAAACCTCTGGAAGCACCGACCCGCGGTTTTCGTGTTCAATCACCAGAGCAAGGCGGATTTACTGGTGATATTGAAGCTTCTGCGCCAGGACGTTGCCGGCGTTGGGAAGAAAGAGATCCGTAACATGCCCATCATCGGGCAAGTTCTGGAGTTTGGTGGCGCTGTCCTGATTGACCGTAAGAACTCCAAGAGTGCGATTGAGGCCATGAAACCGCTGGTCGATGTGATCCAGCAAGAGGGCAAGTCGGTCGTCATTGCTCCTGAAGGCACACGATCTCTGACGGGCCGATTACTGCCCTTCAAGAAGGGGGCATTCCATCTCGCGATGCAAGCGGGCGTGCCCATCGTCCCGGTGGTCATTCATAACAGTATGGATGTCGCCCCGAAAGGAGACTTCGTATTCCGACCCGCGAAAGTCGTGGTCGATGTCCTGCCACCAATTTCGACCAAGCGATGGTCGGGCAGGAAAATAAGCGAGCACACGAACGCGGTGCGCCAGCGCTTCCTCGATGCATTGGAGCAAGGGGATGACAGCGTGGAGGAGCTCGCTTGAGTTCACCTTGGCCGGAAAGCATGTCGACACCGCCTCTGTTCCTATTGGACGCGGCGCATGCACCAGAGGCAGATCATCTTCGCGCGTGGATTGAACAAACGGCGCCCGATAACGTGAAACCCGCGTGTCTGCTGCTCCCCATCGCGAATCGTCAAGAGACGATCGAGGCGAGTGGTCTCGTCCCGTTTCTCGAGCTATCGCCAGAAACCGAACTGATCCCCGTCCGGGTCATATGGCAAAACCCAGAGAAAACGCATTCTCATCCGCCGCGTTTTCGCGACCTGTGGCAGGGTGATTACCGACATCCGAGCGCGAAGCGCGCTACGCAATGGCTTGCGCAGGACCCGAGTCGGGGCGAATGTGTCGCCGGTGCATCCGCCACACTTGGCGATCTTCGTGCCCAGTTCGAAGCCGATGGGCAATCAATAACCGATCAACCGGCATTTGCCGCATTTATTGCGGGTCGCGCAGGGCTGACACTCGACATTGCAGAGCGCAAGCGACGCGGCGGTCGCTACAAGGTCCCGCGGCGAGTGGCGAGCAACATGAAAGCGAGTCGCCGCTATCAGGAGGCGCTCGCCGAAGTTGCAGAGAAAACGGGTGAGTCGATTCCCGAACTCGAGGCGCGAGCGGAAGAGATTTTCGCGGAGTTGATTGCGATTCCCAAAGCGATTTGGCAAGACGGAATCGCCGCCTTTAATCGCAAGGTTATTGGCATGGGTTACGAACAGGAGTTCGTACTCGATCAGGACACGTTGGAACGTATCCGGGATATCGTCCGAAACAAACCAACAGTGCTGCTATGGACCCACAAGACTCACGTGGATGGCTTTGCAGTCTACTCGATGATGTTCGAGAACGATTTCCCGGTACCGCACTTGCTGGGTGGGGTAAACATGGCGTTCGCCGGACTGGGCTACGCCGCACGACGCTCCGGCGGCATTTTCATTCGGCGCAGTTTTCAGGATGACCTGCTCTACAAAATGATCCTGCGACAGTACATCGGCTATCTCCTGGAGAAGCGCTTTCCGCTCACGTGGGCCTTTGAGGGAACACGCTCGCGGGTGGGTAAGTTGATGCCCCCGCGGTATGGGTTGCTAAAGTATGTGCTGGAAGCGGCCGCGACCACCGGCTCAGAGGACTTACATGTCATCCCCGTAGCGCTGAATTACGACCTTATCGGCGATGTCAAAGACTACGTCCGGGAGCAAAGCGGTGCGGTCAAACAACCGGAATCACTAAGATGGTTTATCGGTTATCTGCGGGGTTTGCGTAAACGTCTCGGGCGCATCTATATCGACTTCGGAGAGCCGATCGTCGTCAGTGACCCGGAGTCTGTGCAGGACGGACTAAGCCTCAAAAAGCTGGCGTTCGAGGTGGGTGTTGAAGCGAATAAAGTCACACCGATAACTCTGGCGTCACTTGTCACGATGATCTTGCTTGGTGCAGCGCCGCGTGGACTTACACGCCATCAACTGGGGCGACAGATGTTGCGTTATTTGAAGTGGGCACGTGCGCGCAACATCCGAGTGGCGAGTGATTTCGATCAGGGTTCGCCGGAAGGACTCAATCAACTGGCGGATGTACTCGGTGACAGCGGCCTCGTCACTCGCTTTGATGAAGGTCCTGACATTGTCTATACACTCGCACCCGATCAGCATGGTGTTGCGAGTTATTACCGAAACACGATTGTTCATCATTTTGTGGTGAAGGCGTTTATTGAATTGGCATTGATTTCGCTGCCTCAGGAACTCGAGCAACGTCTTCCGTACTTCTGGGATCGCGTCGATGCACTACGTGATCTGTTCAAGTTCGAGTTTTTCTATGTGTCCCGCGAAGCATTTCGAGGTCGCGTTGAAGAGGAGTTGAACCACTACGATACCGAGTGGAGCGAAAAACTCTCAATCGAGAACGAGTTCCCGGATCGCCTCCTGAAACGACTGCGCCCGTTAGTCGCTCGTGCGGCTTTGTTGCCCTATATCGAAGCCTACGGAGTGGTGGCGAAGATCCTCAAAGGCCTGCGAGACACGGAATCTATCGAGCGCAAAGCGTGCCTCGATCAAGCACTCGCTTACGGAAAACAGGCTTACCTTCAGCGATTGATTACCAGTGAGGCGTCGGTTGGCAAATTGTTCTTCGACAATGCATTCAGCCTGATGGAGAACCTCGGTTTGATCGAACCCGATGGATCCGATCTCGGACCCGCGCGCAGAGCGTTTGCAGCTACCATCGCAGACCTAGCTCGCTGTATGGAACAAATCTATCTGCTCGATGCGCCGGGTGACATGCTCTAGCTCATTCGGAACCTTGGTTCGATTCGAGAACGCTCTCTTTGAGCCCGCGTTGCAATACCTCGAGGGCGGAGTCTGTCCGTCCAGTCTCCTTGAGCAGGTCTCCGAGAATCATTGTAGCTGCGCTTCTGACCGTCGGATTGGTGCTATTGGCCAGCACATCACGTAAGACGCCAACCGCGTTAGCAGCCTCACCACGCTCCTCATAAATTTCCTTGATTTTCTGCATTTGTAGAATCGCCGACTTCTCTGGATCGGAGGCGATGTTGTGGGTCGATTCAATGATGGAGAAATAGCCATCCATCACGTTCATGAATTGCTCCATCATCGCAAGGTCGTCCGCATTCTGCGCCGATACATTTGAACCGCCCCCCAGCATCACCACGATTGAAATAGTCACAAGCGATTTTCTAAACCACATCATCTGCCTCCATAGAGTCATTATTTTCGCGAGTCTCATCAGGGACAAAAACGTCGCCTGCTCGCCTTGGTGTATTCGGGATGGTAGGTGCAATCAGTCGGCCTGGCGTGCGCAGGCCGCTAGAGGAGGGCACACCCGTGGGTATTGAGACACTGCGCAGCGTGAGCGGCTCGCTCTGATTTTCCGGCAAAGCGATTAGCAATACCGAAGCCACTGCTACGAATAAGGACGCAGCCATCGCTAGTCGTGTCGTCGACCTGGATCGCGAACGCCCCGCGTTAAGCCGTAGCCACAACTGCTCACTGGCGACAGTCGCGGGTGCATGCGTTGATCGCCAGTCGTCGCCGGCCGATTCCAGAGTCTGCTCCAGCGCATCGGAGCCATGATTCATTGCCATTGCGCTCTTAGCCTCGTGCGAGCCTGACTCAATAGCGCTTTCACGGTACCGGCTCTGCAGCGCATCGCTTTAGCGGTCGCGCTCACGTCCATCCCCTCGTATATGCGCAGGTAAACGACTTCACGCTGTCGTTCTGGCAGCTCGTCGACCAATTTACGTATTCGTGTCATGTGGTCGGTGGCAATTGATCTGGATTCTGGTCCCGGAGCTGGATCGACTTGCTCGAAAGACTCGGCGACGGGCTTCGCTCTGTTGAACTCGCGACATACGTTTCGAAGGGTTTGATAAAACCAGGTGAAAGGTTCCGCTCCGAAACGAAACCGAGTGAGGCCATTCAGCGAGCGCACAAAAACCTCCTGTGTTGCGTCCGCCGCCATGCTCTCGTCAGCCAGCCAGCCCCGCGCAAGTCGAAAGAGCCGATCCTGGTGGCGGATGACAAGCTGTTGCAAAGCCAGCTGATCCCCACGCTGAAACGCACGAACCAATGCTCGGTCATCGAGCTGATCCGTTGACATCGATTAGAGCATCCACGACTTGACCATCCGTTCAGTCTAACCGGCAAACAGCCCAAGCGGCGCGCCAGTCCCCGTCGCAACGAAGCGACGCACATTGGGCAACACTGCAGGTAGTTCGTTATCTCGAACGCCAAACCACAATGCCAAATCCGCGAAATACTCGTCAGTCGACAATGTCGGCGCGTAGATGCCGCGCCCGACGTCGAGCGGTGAGTCCTGCGCAAGTATCGGATAGGTACCGAACATCTGTCCGCCATTGACGCCACCACCCATGACAATGTGGTGGCCGCCCCAGCCGTGATCCGAGCCGCGGCCATTTGAGGTCAGTGTCCTCGCAAAGTCCGAGATGGTGAATGTTGCGACCTGATCAAAGACAGCAAGCTCCGTTAGCGCATCACGAAACTCCGCGAGTCCATCGCTGACCATGGGTAACATCCGTGCCTGGTTGTTCAGAACTTCATCATGGTGATCCCAACCGCCGACAGTGATGAAAAACGTCTGGCGGGTTGCGCCAAGCCGCTCACGAATACCGATGACTCTCGCGACCTGACGTAGAGCCTGCGACAGACCGTTGGCCGAGAATGCGGTTTGCAGCATCGGGGCATCCTGCATTGCCGTCGAGAATGTCGTGTTTGCATCGATAGCTTCACGAAACCGTTTGACGTATTCGGCTCGCAACAGTTGCGATTGTGGTCTTGCAAGCAATGAATCGGTCACACTGGTACGGAAGTCTCCAAAGGGTGTGCCGTCGTTGTAACCATTGATGGTCACGGCACCATCACCCTCTGGTGTGATGCTGAACTCGCTAGTGCTGCGCCCACTCTGAAAGGTATTCGTTCCAGCCAACGAAACGTTCATCGAAACACCGTTCGACAGGTTGGCGCCTTGCATGAGATCCGCCATGCGTCCACCCCAACCGATTGCCGATCTCAAATCTGGGGTTGCGGTCTGCCATTGGGCAATCTGATCTGCGTGCGAAAACAAACCGACCGGCAGCAATGCAGTTCCGTTCTGTACGGCAATTGGATCGAATGGCTCAAGCAACGTGCCAACGTTCGCGACCAACGCTGCCTCGCCACTGCTAACAAGGTCGGCCAACCGTGTCATCCCAGGATGCAGACCGAATGCCCGCGCCCCGGTGTTCGGCAAGCTGAGCGGCAGCAGCGTTTCGCGAGGCAGCGCAAGATCCGATCGGATTGCAGCGTACTCACCGTATTGTGCTGCATCTGCTGGAATCACCATGTTGTAGGCGTCATTGCCGCCGGCCAGCAGAATGCAAACCAGAGCGCGATAGTCGCTCGCCTGTTGTGCACTCGCTGTGCGCATCGCCCCTAACGTTCCGAGTGCCGTTCCCGCAGTGGCCCATGAAGCACCCGCGGCACAGGTATGAGACAGAAAACCTCTTCGTGTCATTGACATTTGTTCAGCCTCACTGCTGTACGACGTAGTCGGGTGAAATAAGAAACAGCCAAAGCGCCGTTTGGAACTTGAATTGATCGTCGTCGATCGGATCGAGCGTTGCGATCCACTCATCGCGCACTGCGGCACTGAGCTGACCTGCCATCAACAGGCTATCGAGCTGGTCGATGAGAACTTCTGTGTCCTGCGCTGTTTCTATCCAGCGGGTGAAATCCAGTGACGCCGGTGCGAAACCATCCGGGGTTTCACCAGGAAAGTCTGCGAATACGATTGCGTCAATCAAGTTCGGCCAACCGATGATGGTGCTCGCGTTGGTGATCTGAAATTCCGGAGCCACAAGATTCGCCTCAGCGATGGGGCCCGCGGGACTATGGTCCGGCAAATAAAAGTTGAACACGCTCGGTGCCGACAACGGGTGTTGTCGCAATATGGCTTCCGCAAAAAACCCGGTCATACCGACCAGCGTATCCGTGCTTGAAATATTGAACTGTCGCAAAATGCTGACGTAGCGAACGAGCGGCTCTTGCAGCTTGCCTTTAGCACTGTTGGCGTCTGGTGCCGAACGCGCCTCCGGGTCTAGCAATACGGCCCTAATGACCGCCTGCATGTCGCCGCGAACGCCGAAACCGTTGTCGTTAAATGTGGTGGCAACACGCTCGATGTAGGCAGGTGAGGGATTGGATGTCACCAGGCGCTGAATGAGCTGCCTGCCGATAAATGGCCCGACGTTGGGATGATTGAACAGATTGTCGATCGCCATTTCGAGATCCTGACTACCAGTCTGCCCAGCCGGAACAACAAACCCATTCAAAAGCCTCTTCTCACCGGGCTCATGCGCCGCATCGAACATTTGCATCGGCACCGAGAAGTTCGGCTCAGCGATATTGCCGAAGAACGCGCCGGGCCCACCAAAGGAAAGACCGGTAAAGACTTTTGCGAACTCACGAATATCATCGTTGTCGTAGCTCGGCACCGGTTGGCCATTAGCCCCCATCTGCACACTGCCGTCGATATTCAATTCAAACAAACCTATAGAGAAGAGCTGCATCACCTCGCGCGCGTAATTCTCGTCCGGGAAGATGTTTCGGATCGGGTCGGAGGCACGGTTGTTCAGATGACTGAGGTAGAGCCCCATCGCAGGGCTTAACGTCACCTCACGCAGCAAGTCTCGGAAGTTGCCAAACGCGTGCTCAAGCAGAACGTCGTAGTACGTGTTAAGCGCGTATGGGTAAACCTCCAACGTATCGACGTTGTCTGAAACGACAAAAATCTGGCTGAGTGCATACGCCACTCTTTGGCGTACAGTGTCTCTGGCAGTCAACGTGTTATGCCACCAGCCGATTCGGCGGGCGAAAATCAGATACTCGATATCGTTCTCAAAAGCGTCAAATTCACCCGCTGCCCGCCGCGCAAGAATGCCTTCCATGGTGCTGCGGTGAAATGTGGGCGGCAGTGCGAACTGCTGATCAAGCCAGGCTTCTGCACCGAGCCGAGTCGCAGATTCAAGGCCCGCATAGTCAAGGCCAAAAGACGCTGCGCGCACGGTTTGGCTCGTCGCGTCAATCTGTGCCTTACTGAGCGGTGCTGGGGCGGGTGGAGGGACGCCTACGTTCGACGGGGCGCTGCCGCCGCCACCGCCGCAGGCAGTAAGACTTAAACCGAGGCAGACGATCACACCTCTGACGACTGTCGATACGCTCATTACGACGCTCCCTGAAGTCCGAGCAAGGACTGTATAGCGTTTAGTGCAATTCGCGCCGCGATGGTTTAGGCAATTTTAAGAAAAACTAGAGGACGTTGGATTTTTTGTCGGTTGGTGCCTTTCGAAAGGGTTGGGTCAACAGGGCAGGGAGCCGGTTTTCGTGAGGTTCCCGAAAATACTCCAGTCCGATAGTCATGGACCGATGCGATTTCTCGGGCTGTGGCTTGTAACTGCGAAACAGAAAATCCCAGGTCGTGAGGCAGAAACCGTAGTTCATATCGGTTTCGCGTCGATCAGCCGAATGGTGCACCCGGTGGAAGTCTGGCGTCACAAGCAGGCGGCGAAGCCGACGATCTACAGCAGGCGACAGCGAAATATTCGCGTGGTTGAACATGGCGCTGACGTTCAGGACGATTTCAAAGATGATAACTGCGAGTGGGGCCGCCCCCAGCGCAGCAATCACTACCATCTTGTATCCCAGCGAAATCGCGATCTCTAGTGGATGAAAACGAATGGCCGTTGTCACATCGAACTCGGTGTCTGCGTGATGCACACGATGCAGTCGCCACAGCGCCGGTATCGCGTGCATCCATCGATGTTGCCAATAAATCGCCAAATCGAGCGCGATGACTGCGAGCGGTATCGCGACCCACTGCGACAAACTCACTGCGTTGAAAAAGCCCACGCCGTTTGCCTGACACCAGAGTGCGAACGCGACCGGCAGCACGGGCATCAATAGACGCACGACCATCGCCCCGGAGAGAAACAGTCCGAAGTTCCCTATCCATCTTCTTTGGCGATCCGACACATCTCGGCGCGGTAGACGCACCTCCCAAAGGGCAAATGCGACAATTGCCACAAGAAACGCAATTAGCCGAACACGATCTGCTTGTGCAATCCAATCTGTCATTCGCGTCCCGTAGGCATTAGAAAGAGGTGATAGCGGCGGCCTTCATCTGTGCGTAGCAACGAACGCCGGAGCGAAGTTCGAGTTTACTGGATGCTGCATTCGTGATTCGAGCAAACAACGTTGTACCGGAAGCGTCTAACTCAACCAGAGTAAACGGCGCTTCTGGATAGGGCGACTGGGCACGAATCGTGACGGGAATTGTGTTCATGATGCTCGATTGTCTCTCGGGTTTTTCACTCAGACTGACATCATCTGCACGCACCCGGATACTGAATGGACTGCCGGAGGGCGCGACTGCGGCCAACTGGATTTTGAGGCCGTCTTTTTCGACCACGGCAAGCCCGTCCGCGTTCTCTACTACGCGAACATCACTAATCACTACTCCGAGCTCGCGCCCAAGTGCGCTGGTTGGTGGTGCGTCAGCAAACACTTTTGGTGCCGATCCACTGTTTGTAATAGCCCCCGATTCCATTAGGAGAAGATGGTCGGCCAGAAGTGCTTGCTCATACGCAGAATGGCTGACGAAGACACAGGTGGTGTCGGATTGTTTCACGCGCATCAGCACCTGCAAAAGTGTTTGGCGTGCTTCATCGTCCAAGCCAGTCAACGGTTCATCCAGCAGCAAAACGTCAGGTTGGGCGGCGAGTGCACGCGCCATTGCAACGCGCTGCTGTTCACCACCTGAGAGCGTATCGGCGCGCTGATCACGTAGGGACAGAAGTCCGAAGTCGTTGAGTGTCGCGTCGAGCAAACCTGGCTTCGCACCCTTGTTGAGGTCAATTGCGAATTCGAGATTCCCGGCGACAGTGCGATGCGGTAAGAGTCCAGGCGACTGCAGGACCATAGCCGCACGTCTTTCGTGTGCAGGCAAAAAGTGGTTTTCGTCCTGCCATATCGCGCCGTTGACCTGCACGGTGCCCGATATTCGACTCAGGCCTGAAATGCCACGGAGGAGTGTGGTCTTGCCGCTACCTGACGGTCCGTAAACTCCTATGCAAGCGCCGCTTGGCAGCACCTGCGATACCGATAAGGGCGCAAGGTGCGGCGCCTGTTGCTCTAAAGTTATGCGGATCGTCACGCGCCAGTATGCCTCGGTTGCGTGAAGACACCGCGACCCCACACTCGATATACCGAGGTAAGGATCACGAGAGAGAAGATAACCAAGACCAGAGAAAGCTGATGCGCACTCGCGTAGTCAAGCGCTTCAACATGATCGTAGATCTGTACTGAGGCCACTCTGGTTTCGCCCGGAATGTTCCCACCGATCATCAAGACTACCCCAAACTCACCAACGGTATGTGCGAACCCCAAAACACCTGCTGCGATGACAGCGCGTCGACTCATAGGTATAGCGACCCTCAGTAACAAGGACTTGGAATCAGCTCCGAGCGTATTGGATGCATCCAGTACCGATTGCGGCACAGAAGCAAAGCCTGCCTGCAACGGTTGGATCACAAAGGGCAAAGAGTAAATGACGCTTCCCAAAACCAGCCCTGGGAAGCTGAATGCGAGTGGCGCGAGCCCTGTCGCAGATGTCAGCGTACCCAGCGGTCCGGACGGGCCCATGGCAATGAGCAAATAGAACCCGATCACCGTCGGTGGGAGTACTAACGGCAACGCAATCAATACATTTATGGCAGTCGCTGCCAGAGAATGGCTACGAACTAACCACCAGGAGAGCGGTAAACCGATGACCAGCAAAATAAACGTCGTGCTTGTTGCCAGCTTCAGCGTTAGCCAGAGCGCTTGCAGGTCTTCAGGACTCATTCCGTCACGTCCAAGGTCGTATATCCACTGCGCTGAATGATCACGGAAGCTTCGTCCGAGCGTAGGAACCTGACAAAGTCTGTCGTCGTCTCACACGTGGGCTGACGAAGCACCGCTGCTTTCTGCTCGATCAACGGATATTCGTCGAAAGGCAACGCGACGTATTCCTCTGACTCAATGTTCTCGTTGATAAGCTGGGCCAAGGCAACCAGACCAGCGCTGGCATTACCCGATTGAACATAATGAAAAGCTTGCGCTACGTTGCCTCCAATGACGGTTCTGACAGGTTTCCCCGATCTCAGATGAGTCTTTAACCAGTATGTGCCTGCGACTCCGTAGGGTGCGTGCCTTGGGTTTGCTAGTGCGATGGTCTCCGATAGATTGTTCGATTCGAAGAACGTCGAGGGGCTGCGTCCGGGCGTGTACAGCGCCATACGTCCGATCGCATAGGTCCAGGACTCGCCATGGGTGAGACTCTGTTTATCGAGTCTGTTGATTTTGTCAGCGTCGGCGGAAAAGAAGATATCGAAGGGTGCGCCACGAAGAATTTGACTGAATAAGACGCCAGAGGCGCCTGATATTATTTGAAATTCTTCATGCGGCTCGGGCTCGTAAGCCTCTACAAGTGCCTCCAGCGTTGTTTTGAAATTACTCGCGACTGCCAACCTGACCGTGCAGGCGGTGCCCGGGTTCGGAATCGCGAGCAGAGTGAGAAAAAGCAGGAGATTGCGCACCAACGGATGGTCTCACAGTGGTCTGAGAGTCGCTATGACATCGAGAAAGACGAATCATAGACACGTTTTATTCGATTTCGCTCAAATTCAGTGTTTTTCGATGAATCACGTGTAGTACCCTCGAATTTTCCGGTGTAAGCGGAGCGCTAACGATGAGACATCTCAACTACAGCCATCTGCAGTATTTCTGGGCAGTGGCACGCGAGGGCAGCATGGCGGCAGCAGCTGAGGCCATGCACATCACCCCCCAGACCATTAGTGGGCAACTCAGGATGCTTGAGGAGGCCATGGGTCGCCAGTTATTCAATCGTGTCGGACGTCGATTGGAACTGACTGACTTTGGCGAAATGGTCTACGAGTATGCCGATGAGATTTTCACGCTAGGCGCCGAGCTCGCCAACGTCGTACACGGAGAAGCACAGGGCGGTGCCTTGACGTTCAAGGTCGGTATGGTCAGCTCCATGCCAAAACTGATTGCAGAGCGTATTCTCGCGCCGGCCTTCGAAGTTGCAGAACCCATTCGGTTGAAGTGCTATGAAGCAACACTGGGCGAGCTCCTGGGCGATCTTGCGACCCATAAGCTCGATATCGTGCTGTCGGATCAGCCGCTACCCCAGGGGTTGAGTCTGCGGGCGTACAACCACCGGCTCGGCGAAAGTGGCCTGTCCTTTTTTGCATCAGAGGCCATCGCGGAGTCGGCAAAGGTTGGGTTCCCGGATTGCCTTGCCGAGCTGCCGTTCCTGCTGCCAACACCGGCCACTGCACTTCGCCGTCGCATCGATGACTGGTTCGACAATATGGATGTCGTCCCCAACATCGTTGGTGAAATCGCCGACAGCGCACTGATGAAAGCGCTTGGCGAGGCCGGAGTAGGTGTATTCCTCGGACCTTCCGCGATCGAGAAGGAAATCTGCAAAATGTATCGGACAACGGTAATTGGCAGGACAGAGTCGCTGACGGAGAGTTATTATGCGATTTCTCCCGAACGAAAACTCAAACACCCGGCCGTTGTGAAGATTACAGAGCAAGCGAGAATCGATCTGTTTGCCGAGTCGAACTGGCCGGCAGCGGAAGCTTCATGACCGAAACCAAGACCGAAGAGACTCGCAGCAACTCACAAATCCTGATTGCCATCGTCATTGCCATTACCCTGGGTGCTTTAGTCGCTCTGGGCGGCAGTCAGGGCAGTGCGACCTATAACGGACTGCCCGTTTTCGCAATTTGTGCGGCTTTGGCCTACGCCATTAACTGGCTGGTATTCATCCCAAGCTCGATCGCGAAGACAGAAAAATTCTACGATCTAACCGGCGGCTTGAGCTATATCAGCGTCATTCTCGTGGCGGTCAGCTTATCACCAGAAATGGATCCACGTGCGCGGGTCGCTTCAGCGTTTGTGGTGATTTGGTCTTCACGGCTCGCATCTTTCTTGTTCCGTCGCATATCGAAAGATGGAAAAGACGGTCGTTTCGATGACATCAAGACCCGACCACTAAGATTCTTAATGGCGTGGACCTTGCAAGGTTTGTGGGTTGTGCTGACTGTCGCCGCAGCGCTCGCGATCATCACGAGCACCAACACCAAACCGCTCGGCATCATTGGTTACATTGGCATCGTGGTTTGGCTGATCGGATTCATCATCGAGGTGGTCTCCGATCGTCAGAAGTCACGTTTTCGCGAGAATCCAAAGAATGCCGGCAAGTTTATCGACGTCGGCCTGTGGTCGAAGTCTCGACACCCGAACTATTTCGGAGAGATCGTGCTGTGGGTCGGTATCGCAATACTGGCATTCCCGATTCTGGAAGGGTGGCAATACGTCACTCTGATTTCCCCGGTTTTCGTCACGTTCCTGCTAACTAAAGTGAGCGGCATTCCGCTACTGGAAAAGCGCTCCGACGAAAAGTGGGGTGGCCAGGAAGACTACGAAGCCTACAAAGCTCGCACCCCGGTATTGATCCCCAAGCTCTAAAATTCAGGCGACCCAACAGGTCTTAAGGTTCATGAATTCGTACATGCCGATATCGGCGAGCTCGCGTCCGTAGCCTGAGGACTTGATCCCGCCAAACGGGATTCTCGGGTCGGAAGCTGTGATGGTATTGATGAAGGTTGCCCCGGCATCAATAGCACTAAACGCATGTTCGATCTCTTGCGCGTCCTGGCTAAACAACACCGACCCGAGCCCGTAGCGACTGCGGTTGGCCAACCTGATTGCGTCATCGAATGTGGCGACGCGAAAGACAGAGGCTACAGGACCAAACACTTCGTCAACGGCTGCAGGCGCATCAAGTGGCACGTCCTCGAGAACGGCCGGTGCAAAATAAAACCCTTTTTCGGGAATTGAGATACCTGTTGATCGCAACCGTGCGCCCGCGGTGACCGTTTCACTGACTTGCTGATTAACAGATCCGAGGATTGCCTGCGTTGCCAGTGGACCGAGCGTCGTCGCGGGATCAGTGGGATCGCCAACAACGTGATTTGAAAACCCTTCTATCAGTTTGCTAACGAACTCCTCATAGACCGTCTCGTGCACGATCATGCGTTTCGCCGCGATGCATGACTGCCCGCTGTTTTGAAGGCGCCCACGACACGCGGCCTCGATCGCAGCGTCCAAATCGGCGCTCGGCATCACAATAAAAGCGTCGGAACCCCCTAGTTCTAGCACCACCTTTTTCAGATGCGCGCCTGCCGTTGCAGCCACCGCCGCGCCGGCGCGCTCCGATCCTGTGAGTGTCGCAGCGGCAACGCGATTGTCAGCCAGAAGGCGCTGCGTCTGATCGACGTCAATCAACAATGACTGGAATAGCGCTTCAGGGACGCCGGAATCCATCAACATTTGTTCTATGGCAAGGCTGCATTCGAAGGTATTCGGCGCATGCTTCAGCAAAACGACATTGCCTGCGGCCAACGCCGGCGCAGCGAATCGAAACACCTGCCAAAAGGGGAAATTCCATGGCATCACCGCGAGAATGACGCCCAGCGGCAGAGGCCTTACGAAACTGCGACTGGCGGTTGTTGGTACCGCTTGGTCCTGCAAGAAGTGCTCTGCATTCTCGGCGTAGAAATCACAAACCCACGCACACTTCTCGATCTCTCCTTCAGCCGCTGCCAATGGCTTGCCCATCTCATCTGTCATGATGGCGGCTAGGGCGGTGCGGCGCTCCCGAAGCAATCGCGCCGCTTCTTCCAGCCAGCCAAGGCGATCTGTTAATGCGGTTTGTCGTGCTTGAGCCGTCGCGGCGTGGGCTAATGCCAGTCGTTGCTCAAGTTCAGCATCATCCAGTAACGGAAATTCCGCTCTCGGCAAACCAGTAGCCGGGTTTAGGGTTTCGATAGTCCGGTTTGTCATATCGTCATCTTACACTGCACGCGCTCGCATCCGGCCACGTAAAACTCACGAATTCACAAGCACGTATTTCGGACGTTAATTCAATGCCAAACACCAGATCCCGACCGCGTCTTCCTTTGATCATCGCGATTACTTTGACTTTCGCCAGTGGATGCGGGGCTGAAGTTTCCGAGAGTATCGCGGCGTCTCCCGCGCCATCCGCGCCCGAATCGCTTTACGAGCAGGGTGCCCCGAACTATGACGGCATTGGAAAGCGATACCTTGGCCGCGAGATTTCACATGTGATGGGGCATCGCGGGGCCGGATGGTTGGAACGACCGGAGCGCGAGAGAACCGAACGTACCGATCTTCTGATTGAACTGCTGCCCATTGAGCCCGATAGCGTGATCGCCGACATCGGCGCAGGTACAGGCTACTTCAGCTTCCCGATGGCCCGTAAAGCGAGCGAAGGCCGAGTGATCGCCGTCGATATACAGCAGGAAATGCTGGACATCATCAAAGCGCGACAGGAAGAGGGCGCCCCCGCGAATGTTGATCTCTTACTCAGCACTGAATCCGATCCAAATCTACCTGCCGACAGCGTGGATTTGGTTCTAATCGTCGATGCTTATCATGAGTTCTCCTATCCTTTTGAGATGGGAATCGGCATCGTGGAAGGACTCAAACCAGGCGGATTACTCGCGCTTGTCGAATACCGTGGTGAGGATCCCACAGTACCTATCAAGCGATTGCACAAGATGACAGAAGCGCAAGCCAGGTTAGAGATGGATGCGATTGGCCTGGAGTGGGTCGAAACGATCGACGCGCTCCCGCAGCAACATCTAATGCTATTCCGGAAGCCGGCTGAAAGTCAGGAGGCTTCGCTGAACGATTGAGTATCTTCGGCGTCTTCGTCAACCAACTCGCCGAGCACACGCGGCAACGCCAGATAGTTTGCCGTGCCACTCAGACTGACTGTCCGTTCGGAGGAGTGCAGGCAATTGCGACCGCTGCGTTTGGCCTCATACAACGCATCATCCGCTCGTTTGTACAAACTATCCATCGATTCCTGACGACCATACTCAGCCAACCCAAAAGACGCGGTCACAGAGAACGTGTCCTTCGACGCGGGCTTGCGAAGCACCGTCTCAGCGATCGTGATTCTCAAGGTCTCGGCTAGCTTACTAGCGCCGGCAAGTCCGGTGCCTCCCGAGACGATGATGAACTCCTCGCCACCAACACGGTAAAACGCGTCTTGCGGGCCAATGTTCTCGCGAAGTGTTTTCGCAATTGTCTGCAGTACGGTGTCTCCGGTGGCGTGTCCATGCTGGTCGTTCACCGACTTAAAGTGATCCACGTCCAGCATAATTAAGACGAAATTCTCCTCGTCGCCTTTAGCTTTGGCGATTCGTCCCTCAAGGTCTTCGGTTAACGCCCTGCGGTTGCCTGCGCCCGTTAACGGGTCAATCAGCGTGCGAGCGCGCAACTCACGCCGCTGCTCCCACGTGAGTGCTGAGAATGCGACCGATAGACAAATGGTGACCGCAAGCGAAGCAATAAGCACCAAAACTTCACCGAAACTCCTATCACCGAAAATTGCGGGCATGACCAGAGCCATGGCAATCACTGAGGAGACCGCCGCTTCCTTCGGCTTCATCAAGTAAAACAGTGCCACCAGTGCAGGATACATCCAGACCACTTGATCTCCGCCACGCACTCTCACCGAGACGACCGCCGTGGTAATCGCGATTAAGGCCATAGCAATGCTTGCTGCTCGAATTGCGCGCTTCACATAAACGGCCCAGAGAATCGCGACAAAACCGGCGACGAAACCGAAGTCGAACGCCGCGATCACGTAGTCGCCTTCCAAAAGGCGATATACCCCCATAGGCCCAATGCCGAGAACGCCAACAAGGGCGAGCATGACCGGTGGCAATTCTTCCAGACTGAGTTTGCGACGCTTCATCTCAGAGGATATCGGCCACGCGATGTCTAACTTGAGCATAGCGGGCGCTCGTGGGACACTTCCATCAGTTCCGAGCATGCCGGGTTAAGGCCCTAATAATCTTGAAAAAAATTATAAACGAGCTCCGTCGCCGACATGTTTTTCGGGTAGCGGGCATGTACGCCGTTGTTGGATGGCTGCTCGTACAGCTCGCGGGCGAGCTGCAGGACGCCCTAAGCTTGCCTGATTGGTTCGCCGGTTTAGTGGTTTCGCTGCTCTTGCTCGGGTTTCCGATCGCTATTCTGTTTGCGTGGGCATTCGACCTGACACCAGAGGGCGTGAAGCGGACGGAGGCATCAGACGATACGCCAGATTCCGGCAAAGGCTTTCTCGATTTCGCGATCGTCGGCGGACTGGTTGTGATCGGCGGGCTGTTGATAGGGCAGCGCTTCTTGGGAGAAACCGCATCGAGGCCACCGTCCGAATTAGTGGATACTGCTTCAAACCCGGTGCCAGGCAGCCTTCAGTCGATCGCGGTTTTACCTTTTGAGGACTTTTCTCCTGCAGGAGATCAAGAATACTTCTCTGACGGCATCTCCGAGGAGCTGTTGAACGTGTTGTCCCGAGTCGACGGACTGCGCGTGGCATCTCGAACCTCGTCATTCTCATTCAAGGCGAGAAATGCCAGCGTTTCTGAGATCGCCCAGGCACTGAACGTTGAACATATTCTTGAGGGAAGCATTCGCAAAGCAGGCGAAACACTTCGAATCACTGCGCAGCTAATCAATGCAACATCGGATGAACACATCTGGTCCGACACCTACGATCGGCCATTGACCGCAGAGAATATTTTCAAAATTCAGGATGAGATTTCTCAAGCGATTGTGCTAGAGCTCTACGGCCAGCTCGATATTTTGCCAAATACAGCTGACCGTCCCACCGATTCAACCGAAGCCTATGAGGCTTTTCTGAAGGGTAGGGAGGCCTATGCGGATCGCACGGTTGATGGCATCAACGACGCCATTGATTGGCTGACACGGGCCACAACCCTCGACCCCGAATTTGCAGTCGCGCACGCAAAACTGGCCAAGGCGCATACGCTTCAAAGGGAGTACGGTGCACTGCCGGCTCGACACAGCAATTTTCGCGCGAAAACTCACATCGAACGAGCCCTGTCGCTCGCACCCAACGACTGGGATGTCTTGTCGGAACGCGCGTGGATGATGTTAGGGAGGCGCGACAATCCTTTTGAGCAATTGCGCGCGTTCGATAGCGCGATCGAGGCAAACCCAAACAACGCTAGCGCCTATCGTGGCAAAGGATTGACATTACTGCGTCTCGGTGACATCGACGGAGCGTTTGCAGCGCAGGAGCGAGCGCTCGAATTGGATCCGGAATCCTTGATTCTCAAAGTCAACTACCAAGGGACCTACCGGAGTATTTACGATCGCGACGGCGTCGAAAGCGTGATCCGCGATGCGTTACAAATTTCGCCTTCCTTCCCATTGGCGAAAGGTGTTCTCGCAAGCTCGTTTCACTTGGCCGGTAACACCGAACTTGCCCACCGAGTTGCCAAATCCTGCGAAGGGGAAATTTATTGCGACGATGCACTCACTTTTATCTATTCGACTATAGGTTTGCCCGATTTAATCCCTGATCCTGATAACGGTGTCTATGCGCGCGCCTTACAGGCGGCACGGGACAGGAATGACGCAGAGCTCAAAACCATCTTTGAACAGGACAACGACCTTCCGCCAAGCGTCATCGTTAGCTTTAGCGATCTGGCGAACCGGCCAGACCAAGCATATGCGATCATCAACGAAAGAGAGGACTGGTTTAAGGTCTTCCTCACTCGCACCGACGAGCGGGTTGAATTCCAGACTGAGCTTGTACTGCTTTGGGCTCTGGAGGCCGCGAACGACGCTCGTGCCGACACACTACGTGAGCGCTTATCATCACAGCTTGTAAACTTGCGCGACAGAGAATTCCCTTACAGCACAGGCTACATCGCCTCTGCACGGTGGTTCTTAATGAACGACGACATACCATCCGCAGTTGATGCACTTTCTCGTATGTACGATGCCGGATTTTTTGCGCCAGTCGGGCTCGACGAGCGCCACTGGGCGTCAGCGCTCATCGAGTCGAGCGAATACGTGCCGGTCCGCAAAAAAATGCAGGCGCGCGTTGAAGCTGTCAGGCAGGCGATCGAAGACCAGCTACAAAGCCCGCCCAATCCATGGTGGGACCCTGCCGAGTTTATTGAGTAACGATCATCGGCGTAGCCGCTCAACAAACGTAATTGCCTGCGCTTCCCTCGCTGCGAACGAATCGCCTGAAATCACCGTGAATGGCTTGTCCAGGCGCTCAAGCGAGGACAGCAGCGCGTTGTGAAACACCATCCTCGCATCGGTATCCAGAATTCGTGTGCCATCATCGACCCAAGGCACGTCAGGATCCAACAGCAGGTAGTGAGTGAAGTCTTGAGTGTGCGCTCGCTGCCAGGATAGCGGGTGTTCCTGTCCGAGATAGGTCGGTGCAAACAGCGCCGTCGTAATGGCTTCTGTGTCAGCAAAACACAGTCCATTGCTCAGACGCTGGGCCGTGCGGATCAGCTCATCCTGCATCGACACAATCGCGTCGAAGTCTTCTACTGTGAGGGTGGGGTGCGCCTCACTGATCGTCCGGCCCCACTCGTGAGCATAGGTCGTCTCGAAATGCTCAGCCAGCCGCTTCACTAACGTCGATTTACCGGTCGACTCTGCGCCAACCACCGCAATCGTCAGCGCCACATCGGGCTTGGCAACATCACTGACAAGACCGAAGAGTTCATGGGGCCGTGCATTGATATCACTCGCTGCAACCGGAACTGTCTCGCGATCCGGATCGATGGGAAACCATACCGCATCGATACGTCTGGCAATCTCTGCACCGTACCGATCTGACGTGAAGACAAGATCAACGCCCTTCAAATGTTGCGAATTTTGGGTCAGCCATTGCGACCAATAAGATTCGTCAACCACTGTGCCGTATTCATCCTTCTGCACATCGACGTCCGGATCCGGGTCGGGAACGATCACCAGATCGAGAGAGGAGGGCACAAGCGCCGACGTTAGCAGATCGCTAATCCATTGCCGCCGTTGCTCAAAACTGTATCGGTCGTTGTCGGTCGTGCCAACCAAGACGGTCAGCTGATCACAGTGAGCGGCGGCCGCACGCAGGAGTAAGGCATGTCCCTCATGCAGCGGAGAGAACTTACCGAGCGTAAGTCCACGTCTACGCGACACCCGTGGCCTCCTTGGTGTTCACGGCACGATAATCGTCCAGCCATCGCACCAGACCCAGTATCGCCAGCCCCAGAAACACAACATATAAGCCAGAGACGACATACAAACCTTTGAGGAAATACACAGGAATGGCGATCACATCCATGATGATCCAAAGCCACCAGTTCTCCAGAATCTTCTTCAACATGAGGATGCTCGCCGCAATGCTCAACATGGTGGTTAATGCATCCACATACGGAAAACTCGCATCCGTGTGAGTTGCCATGAAGTAGCCAAGACCGGCGGTCGCCGCGAGTACACCAAGCAAGAGGATCGGCCAAAGCCGAGCAGGGAGCACCGCAATCTTCATGCTGTTCCTCGATGTGGGTGCATTGGTATCACCCACTGTACGCCCGTACTTCCAGAGGTAGAAGCCTATGATCTGGAGCGGTGCGTAGAACGCCCACTGCAACAACATGTCCGAGTAGAGCTTGTTCGCCATCAGCACAAAACCCATGAGAACCACGCCGATGAATCCAAACAGGTAGTTGATCAGCTTCTGCTGACCCAACAGGTAGACGTTGATCAGCAAAAATATCGTGGCAGCCAGCTCCAATGTGCCGATCGGCCAGGAAAAATACTCAAATAACGCTTGGAACATTTAACGTAAGCCACAACCCCAATATTTCATAGTAGCCATCACGCGCAGGTCTGTCAGGATGGTTTTATGCGGGTTCAATTTTTGTGCCCAAGCGCTTCGTATGGATGACATCCGAGCGGGTTAACGCGCGGCGTACGACACTATGTTCAATACCTTTAGAGAAAACTGAACTGATTGTGATCGCAATCACAGCGGGCGGCGTGAACTGGTGCGAGGCTTCACAGGCATCCAGAGTCCTTCCACCAGTCTTTTCTCATTTAGGGGAGCAGTAAATGAGTAATCCGTACGATAGCCCGACTGTTAAGCATCCGTCGGTCCTGGGCCCGACGCTGAAATTCAAAGGTGAGCTTATCGCTGATGAGAATCTTCTGATCCACGGTGAAGTCGAGGGCTCGATAAAGCACTCGTCGTTATTGACTGTGGCAGAACGAGGTCGATTGAAGGCCAACGTCACAGCCGAATATGTCGCGATTGACGGCAATGTGAATGGTGATATTGGCGGTAGTAAATCCGTTGTGGTGAGCGCTGGTGCAGATGTGAATGGCAATATCTACAGCCCAGTCGTCACGTTGCGCGAAGGTGCCAAATTCAACGGAAGAATCGACATGAGCGGCAAAACCGCGGCGCCCGCCAGCAAGAAGAAATCAACACGTGCGACTGCATCAAAAGGCGAAGCACCGGCGGACGCCAAGCCCACGGACAGCAAAGCCAAAGATTCGGCTAGCGCCGCATAAACCTCAAGGAGAACCGCAATGAGTGATACTGAAATCATGAAGCGTCCAGCCTGGGGTGATGAACCCGCGCTGACCGAGTCGCAAGTCATTAATCTGAAAGATGTGCCGGATTCAGTGCGTCAAAGAGATGGGAATTATGACTCCGCTGGCGACCCAATTGTGTCGACCCTCGGTGAGACATTGCACTTTAAGGGCGAACTGTCGGCCGGCGAAGATCTCATAATCGAAGGAACCGTCGAGGGCAAGATCGACCAAGGCGCCTGCAGCCTGACCCTGAAACCCAAAGGTCTGATAAAAGCAAACGTCAATGCGACCAAGATCTTCATCGAAGGCACGGTCGAAGGCGATCTTCACGCCACAGTGAGCGTGACCGTACGCGAGTCCGGCAAGGTGACTGGCAACATCGTGTCTCCGGTGGTCGCGATTACCGAAGGTGCGACTTTCAACGGCACCATCGAGATGCGGGATCCGCAAGACGCCAAGAAATAAATTCAGATACTGATCGCAGCGTCGGCACACGTGGAAGTTGTCGACGCTGCAATTCCAGTTCTAAATGTCTCAGTATATTATTTAACATAATATACATTATACGCGATTCAATATTCGTTGGGTTACAAGGTGTAATGTGGCTGCTTGATATACAAACGGTTGATCGCAACAATAACTCAACGGAGATGTATCACTCCTCACCTGTAGGTCCGAGTGCCACTACGAACGATTTCGCTACGAAACTCGGCACTGTCGGACTCAGACTACGAACTCGGCGGCCAATCTCGTAGTGAAAATACGAACTTGGTGTGAGGCCGCTCGATTGATGGTCAGCTGAACACACCGTCTTCAATTCGCACCAGTATTGTGTGAATTAGTTTGCGGCCGTCTTGCTCATTCATGAGTGACTCTGGCGTCTTTCCATTCAAAGCCTGAACTGGTGTCCTCAACCAGTGGCTCATTTTTTCTCGATTCTGAAAGACATCGTCTGCCAGCTTCATAATGTTCTCGACTGAATAGTCCTTGTCTCTCGCTTGCACGACCCTATCCCTCAGAATTGCGACTGAATTGCTTTTTCCTCTTGAGCATATCCCGATGCACTCCCCAAGGCACGTTGATACTGATACGGCCTGAGAACCCTAGACACTTTTCATGGTAATAATTGTAGAAGACCAT
>CAWUIB010000002.1:0-426207 GCA_963922335.1 uncultured Chromatiales bacterium
CGCCACCGGGCATAGAGACACCACCGCCGCCGGGCATGGAGACACCGCCACCGCCCGGAATTTGCGGGCCGGTCACACCGGCGCTGACGCCGCACCCGGCGAGCACCAGGACTGTGGCCGTCACCAGCGTGTTTCGAAGCACCTTGAGCCCCGGATCATTGATCGTCGTTGAGCGGGTCATAGCGGAAACCTCCATCGCCTGAGGGTCATTCATCAGGGCTTACAGAACTATAAGACCGGTGCAGAACGGAATTCGTTGCACAAAAGTGCCAAAAAAGCCTGAGCTGTCTACGCTTCAGCACGTTTTTGAGACAACCCTGCACGCTTGTCCAAGACTACCAGAACAGGGGCGGGGCGCCAGTGCACCGCATCCACACTTTCCCGACCATTTATGGCGTCTTGTCGAACAATAGCGCCACGATGTCGTCGGGTTTGCCGGGTTGGGTTGGTTCACGTCGCAGCATCCGCTCGGACGCCCGCGCCACCATTTGGTCGAGAGAGGCATCCAACGGACCCGCCCGCATCTCTTCCAGTATTTCGGCCAAATGCAAATTGTCTGTAAGACCGTCGGAGGCCAGAAGTACGCGGTCCCGTGCCGCCATGGTGATTTTCGGGCCCACCTCAATGAGCATTTCATGCGTGCCGACAAAATTGGAAACGATGTGACGTTCCGGATGGAAGATCGCTTGTTCTTCAGTCAAATATCCAGCCGCGATGGCAAATCCGACAGGAGAATGGGCGACCGTTTGCAGTTTCACCCGACTGCGTTGACCCGTGATGAGTCCGATCGAGTCGCCGACATGAAAGATCTGTACTACACGTCCTTCAATCAGTGCTGCCGTTAACGTTGTCGCAGCACCGCGAGTCGCTTGAATCACAGCAAGATTGGCAGCCTCGAAACCTTTGACGATGGTATCTCTGTAGCTGTCGCCAGCATCCTTCCCATGCAGGGCTGTGTCTCGGAGCGTGTTGAGCGCAATTCGTGCTGCACGCCTACCGCCTCGAATACCGCCAGCGCCATCCGCAACGGCAAGCAACGTTGTCTCAGGCGCCAACTCGACGACGAGGCCCGCGTCCTGATTGTCCTCCGGTTTGTCGGGGGAAATTGTCGAGAAGCAAGCAACACGGCCTCCCCCGACATCGACCAGTGCAGACTCCGGACCATCGGCAGCGGGAATGACCAAACCGCGTTCGCCGATCACCGGGGAGTCGACCCGCGAGCTTGTCGCCGGAATCGTTTCAACCAAGAGCATCTCAACCAAAATATGTGTCCCAATCCGAACATACCCTAATTTGACATTAACGTCGCCTGTGCGACCTACGTCCCATTACTCAAGATGCACTACGCAAAAATATGGGATTCACGGCCAACGACGTGTCGCTCAAGGCGCTTGCAGAGCGTCGCTGCAACGGCAATGATCTCAGCATGAACAGCCCAAGACCGACCCCTGACCTCTGTGATGACCATCCCGACTCCGTTCGGGTCCTCGAGCCGTTATTGAAGAACTTCGGAAGTGTCGAGCGATTCGGTGGCGAAATCGTCACGATTAAGTGCTTCGAAGACAACTCGCTGGTGAAGGCACAGGGCCAGGTAGCGGGCGATGGTCGCGTGTTGGTGGTGGATGGTGGTGGCTCGCGTCGCCGCGCCCTGCTCGGCGATCAGATTGCCGCCGCGCTCGCGGACAATGGCTGGGCGGGAATCATCATTTATGGATCGGTCCGGGACGTAGACGCTTTGGCGAAAACGGAACTTGGCATTCAGGCAATGGGCGCCATCCCGGTCAAGACAGAAAAACGGGGGTTGGGTGACCTGAACGTTCCCGTCACTTTTGGCGGCGTCACGTTTGAGCCAGGGCACTACGTCTACGCGGACAACAACGGCGTGATCACATCCGACGCGCCACTCGACTAACAAAACCTCGCTCCAATAGAAAAGCGCGCCCACACAGTGGACGCGCTTCTCAAAGCCTGACGCCTGATTCGTCGGTCAGCCGAATTGCTCTTCTTCGGTCGATCCGCTGAGCGCCGTTACCGATGACTGCCCACCCTGGATGGTGGTCGTAACATCATCGAAGTAACCCGTACCCACTTCCTGCTGGTGCGCCACGAACGTGTAACCCTTGTCGGCGTCCGCGAACTCCTGCTCCTGCAGTCGAACGTAAGCGGACATGTCTTCGCGCGCGTACTCGTAGGCGAGGTTGAACATGCCGTGCCACATGTTGTGCACACCCGCCAACGTGATGAACTGATACTTGTAGCCCATTGCCGCAAGCTCGCGCTGGAACTTGGCGATCGTGTCGTCGTCGAGGTTCTTTTTCCAGTTAAACGAAGGTGAGCAGTTGTAGGCCAAAAGTTGGTCCGGATATTCCTTCTTCAACGCCTCGGCGAACTGGCGAGCTTCGTCGAGGTTCGGCGTTGCCGTCTCACACCACACCATATCCGCGTACGGCGCATAAGCGATGCCGCGGGCGATCGCCTGGTCGATACCATTACGGGTGCGGAAGAAGCCTTCCGAGGACCGCTCGCCGGTCAGGAACGGTGCGTCATACTCATCGATGTCGCTCGTCAAGAGATCGGCAGCATTCGCGTCGGTGCGCGCGAGTACGATGGTCGGAGTGTCGCAAACATCAGCTGCAAGACGCGCAGCAGTGAGTTTTTGAACCGCTTCGCGGGTCGGCACCAGCACCTTGCCGCCCATGTGGCCGCACTTCTTGACCGAAGCCAGCTGATCTTCGAAGTGCACACCGGAAGCACCGGCGCCAATCATGGCTTTCATCAATTCGAAGGCATTCAACACACCACCGAATCCCGCCTCAGCGTCAGCGACGATCGGTGCGAAGTAATCAATGTAACCCGCGTCGCCAGGGTTAACCCCTTTTTGCCATTGAATCTGATCTGCACGTGCGAATGAGTTGTTGATGCGCTCGATGACCTTTGGCACCGAATCCACAGGATAGAGTGACTGGTCCGGGTACATACTCATCGCCGAGTTGTTATCCGCAGCTACCTGCCAACCCGAGAGGTAGATCGCTTGAACACCGGCTTTCACCTGCTGCACCGCCTGCCCACCGGTCAGTGCGCCGAGGCAGTTCACGTAGTCCTTGCCAAACTTCTCTTTGGCCTCGCCATTCACGAGCGACCAGAGCTTTTCCGCACCGCGTCGTGCCAACGTGTTTTCGCGCTTGACGGAACCGCGAAGGCGCACGACATCTGCCGCGCTGTAATTTCTGGTGATCCCGGCCCAACGAGGATTGGTTGCCCAGTCCTTTTCGATGCGTTGAATCTCGGCGTCTCGATCGTAATTGCCCGTGGTCATCGTGCGCTCCTTGGCGGATCAGCTGTTTAGGTTGCGTGCAGGTTAGCGCCTCACCCCAAAATAAATCTAGCCTATAGTTGCTATACTCGGCATTCACAAGACTAATAACTAGCCATGAGCCTTTCCAAGATTGATTTGAACCTGCTCGTGTATCTCGACGTCCTGCTGCGCGAAGCGAATGTCACCCGAGCCGCGCAGAAGCTGGGCATCACCCAGCCGGCGATGAGCAACGGGTTAAAGCGACTCCGTGAGACGTTTGGCGACCCACTGCTCGTGCGCACCAGCGACGGAATGCAACCCACCGAGCGCGCGCTGGCACTGCAGCCTGACGTGCGCGAGGTGCTCTCACGCGTCGAGCGCTTCGTCCAGCCAGTCACCGAATTCGATCCGCGGGAGAGTCGCGAGGTCTATCGCGTGATGTGTAGCGACTACGCCGAAGTGACCCTGCTGCCGGGCTTGCTGGGCGTGCTGCGCGCTGAGGCGCCGCTCATCACGCTCGATGTTCTGACGCCGAGTGACGTCGATTTTCATGACGTTGAACATGGCAAGGTCGATCTCGTCATTAATCGATTTGACGAACTACCCGCATCCTTTCACTCGACGGTGCTCTGGCGTGATGCGTTTTCCTGCCTGGTGCCGGCTGCTATCGCAAATCGAGGCAAGTTCGATCTCCCAACCTATCTCGGCGAGCGACACGTATGGGTGAGCAAGACCGGCATGGGGGTAGGCGTTGGCATGAACCCGGCCGATGTGCAACGACTGGGCTGGGTCGATGAGGCGCTCGCGCGGATCGGCGAGCAGCGCAACATTGCCGTCTTTACGCGTCATTACCTCGTCGCAATGCAGCATGCGGCGAATCAGGACCTCATCGCTACGGTGCCGACGCGTGCCGCACAGTTGCTGGCCGAGCAACCCTCACTCGCCGTATTGCCGCCGCCGTTCAAGATTCCGGAAATCGATCTCACGATGGCCTGGAGTCCGCTCTTGCACCAGAACCCCGGCCATCGCTGGCTGCGGCAGCAGTTCAAGCAAGTCGCCGAGGCGGCGGGCGCGTAGACGCATCGCCATATCCGGTGTGAATACCGAGCATCATTACTATTCGGTAGACGTATAACGCGAACTCTTGGACACTGGCGATCCCCTCGAACAGGAGTCGCTCGCATGTCGAACTACATCGCCAAATCGAATTTATCGGTCAACCCTGAGTTCTGTGCGTTTATCGAGCGCGAAGCGCTGCCCGGCACCGGTATCGATCCCGCGCGATTCTGGGAGGCGCTCTCGGGTTTGGTCGACACCCTCGCACCGCGTAACCGCGAGCTGCTCGATGTGCGTGACCAAATGCAGAATCAGATCGACGCATGGCACCGAGACCACTCAGGTGAGCCTCACGACGCCGCCGCCTACCGCGAGTTCCTGACTGAAATTGGCTACTTGTTGCCGCAACCCGACCCGATGCCCACCGTTACCACGGAAAACGTCGACGCCGAGATCGCAACCACCCCCGGACCACAACTGGTCGTCCCCGTCATGAATGCACGCTTCGCACTGAATGCCGCGAATGCACGCTGGGGCAGTCTGTACGACGCACTCTACGGCACTGATGTAATTGACGAAGCCGACGGGGCAACACGCGCCGGCGGCTACAACCCGATACGCGGCGCGAAAGTCATCGCCTGGGCGCGGAATTTCCTTGATGAGGCGACGCCGCTGGCGCAGGGGTCGCACAAGGATGCCACCGCTTATCGTGTCGCTAACAGCGAGTTGCAAGTCACGCTGGATGGCGGTGCGGTCACCACCCTCGCCACGCCTTCGCAGTTCGTCGGCATGGTAGGGAGCGCAGATGCGCCCAACGCGGTCTTGCTGCGCAACAACGGCTTGCACATCGAAATTCAGATTGACCCTGCTTCTCCGATTGGCAAGACGGATGCCGCTGGAGTCAAGGACGTGGTGCTTGAGGCGGCTGTGACCACGATTCAGGATTGCGAGGACTCTGTTGCCGCTGTCGATGCCGAAGACAAGATCGTGGTGTATCGCAACTGGCTCGGGCTGATGCGTGGTGATCTCGAAGAAACGTTCGCGAAAGGCGGCAAAGACGTCACACGCAAGCTGGTCGGAGATCGAAGCTACACCGCACCCGACGGCACAACGTTCTCACTGCCGGGACGCAGTCTTCTGCTGGTGAGAAATGTCGGGCATCTCATGACGACTGACGCGGTACTCGATAGCGAGGGTCGGGAAATACCGGAGGGTATTCTCGACGGCATCGTCACCAGCACTATCGCTCTGCACGATCTCAAGAAACAGGACGGACCACGCAACAGCCGGTCCGGCAGCGTCTACGTGGTGAAGCCAAAGATGCATGGGCCGGACGAGGCCGCATTCACTGGCGCGTTGTTTGACCAGATTGAAGACGCGTTGGGACTGGATCGTAATACGGTCAAGATCGGCATCATGGATGAAGAACGTCGCACGACCGTGAACCTGGCGCGTTGCATCGGCGCGATCCCGGAGCGCGTGGTCTTCATCAACACGGGCTTCCTCGATCGGACCGGCGACGAGATTCACACGAGCATGTTGATCGGCCCAATGATCCGCAAAGGACCGATGAAGGCCGAGCCTTGGATCAATGCCTATGAGGACTGGAATGTCGATATCGGCATGGCCACGGGGCTTCGCGGCCGTGCGCAGATCGGCAAGGGCATGTGGGCAATGCCGGACGAAATGAAAGCGATGGTCAATACGAAGACCAACCATCCGCTGGCCGGTGCCAACTGCGCCTGGGTGCCCTCGCCGACCGCAGCTACACTGCACGCGACGCACTACCACGCGATCGATGTGCTGGAGGTGCAATCGACGATCGCCGAGCGCGACATCGCATCGCTGGACGACATTCTGACCATTCCCGTCGCGCCGGATCCAACCGCATGGAGTGATGACGACAAGCAAGCCGAGCTCGACAACAACATCCAGGGATTGCTCGGCTATGTCGTGCGCTGGATCGATCAGGGTGTCGGCTGCTCGAAGGTGCCAGACATCAACAACGTCGGACTCATGGAGGACCGCGCGACGCTGCGTATCTCGAGTCAGCTCCTCACAAATTGGTTGCATCATGGTGTCGTCAGCGCTGAGCAAATTGACGCCACACTGCAGCGCATGGCGAAGGTCGTTGATGAGCAAAACGCTGCGGATCCGTTGTATCAACCCATGACCGGCAACTGGGACACGAGCTTTGCCTACCGGGCTGCCCGAGAGTTGATTTTCAAAGGCACGGAACAGCCGAACGGTTACACTGAGCCGTTGTTACACGCATGGCGCCGCAAGGCCAAAGCAGCAGGGTGATTTCACTATGAGCGATCCGACCTACACACCGCCCAAAGTCTGGACCTGGGATCAGTCGAGTGGCGGCAAGTTCGCCAATATCAATCGCCCCATTGCTGGCGCAACACACGAGAAGGCGTTGCCGGTAGGCGAGCACCCATTCCAACTCTACTCGCTGGCCACCCCAAATGGCGTCAAGGCGACTGTGATGTTCGAAGAGTTGCTCGAACATGGATTCTCCGATGCCGAGTACGACGCATGGATCGTGAACATCCAGGAAGGGGATCAGTTCTCAAGTGGGTTTGTAAGCATCAACCCGAACTCAAAGATTCCTGCGATGGCAGACCATACGACGAACCCGATCACGCGAGTGTTCGAGTCCGGTGCAATTCTCGTTTATCTCGCGGAAAAATTCGGCGCGTTTTTGCCGACAGATCCCGCAGCGCGCGCAGAGACGCTTTCGTGGCTGTTCTGGCAGATGGGCAGTGCGCCATTTCTTGGCGGTGGTTTTGGGCACTTCTACGCGTACGCACCCGAGAAGTATGAATACCCGATCAACCGCTATGCGATGGAAGTGAAGCGCCAACTGGACGTGCTCGACAAAACCCTTGCGCAGCGCGAGTTTCTGGCCGGCGACGAGTACACGATTGCCGACATTGCGACGTTCCCTTGGTACGGCGGAATGGTCATGGGCAAGCTGTACGACGCCGCAGAGTTTCTTGATGTGACGACATACGAGCATGTTCTGCGCTGGGCGAACGCGATTGCGGAACGACCTGCGGTCATCCGCGGGCGCCGTGTAAACCGGGTCTGGGGCGACGAGTCCTCACAACTGAAAGAGCGTCACAGCGCGGCCGATTTCGACTGAGGGGAACCTCACTCTATTCGCTTCATTGATACCGTCAATGAACTCCGCCGAAATGTTTCTGTGATCAGCAAGGTCATCTCCAGCACAACACACGAGGCCTGCGCCTCTCACTGACTGGAGAATACTCATGACCCTAGCAACGCAACTGACGCGCGCCCTCATCGTCGCCGCCGCACTGTTCGCGGGCACACTCGCGATTCAACAGGAAGCCTTCGCCGATCACGGCGAACACACCTGGACCAAACGCTCACAGAAAATCAAAGGCACCTGGAATATCGTGCAAACCGATGCTGGTACGTTCCTCGAATTGGACGACGCCTTCAAGACCCGAAAAGCACCGGATTTGAAACTGTTCCTGTCACCGCTTGCTGCAGATGACGTCAACGCGGACAACGCGACTAGCGGCAGCGTGCTCATCGCGAAACTGAAGAAAGCTAAAGGCGCTCAGCGATACGAGATTCCGTCTGATATCGACTTGTCGCAATTTCAGACGCTTGTGCTGCACTGTGAGGCCTACACCAAGCTCTGGGGTGTCAGCGCACTCTAGTCCGACCTGACCGAAAATAGAGCGCCCGGCGACAGCGATGTTGCCGGGCGCTTTGCTATCCGATGGTCACGATCCTGCGACGACTTCGTAATGGACGACCTGCGGTTCGAACTCCAAAAGAAAATCCTTGTCCTCAGGATAGTATTTGGCAACCTTAATATCCGACCCGGCAAATGCCTTGATCGAATCGATACTCTCCCACTCGGTCATGGTGATGAAGTGCGTCACCTCGCCCTCGACGCGCTCCAGAATTCGCACACTCATGTTGCCCGGGGTTCCGGAATAATCCGGTATCGCGGTTGCCTCGAGAAAGGCACGGTACGCGCGCGCTTTCTCCGTCGGTACGCGCCCGTGCCACATTCTGATGAACACTAAACGACTTCGAACAAGCCTGCGGCGCCCATGCCACCGCCTACACACATGGTGCAGACAACGAATTTGGCACCGCGACGCTTGCCCTCGATCAGCGCATGTCCGACCATCCGCGCGCCTGACATGCCGTAGGGGTGACCGATCGAAATCGCCCCACCATTCACGTTCAACAACTCATTCGGAATACCCAAGCGATCACGACAGTAGATCACTTGCACGGCGAACGCTTCGTTGAGTTCCCAGAGACCGATATCGTCCATCGACAGACCGTGACGCTTTAGCAGCTTCGGCACAGCAAAGACCGGTCCGATCCCCATTTCATCGGGCTCGGTACCGGCGACTGCAATCCCTCGGTAGATACCTAAAGGCTCGATGTTGCGTTGCTCGGCGAGCTTGCTATCCATGACAACGGATGCGGAAGCACCATCGGACAACTGACTTGCATTGCCGGCTGTGATCACACCGCCATCGAAAACGGTCCGCAGACCATTCAAACCCTCAAGCGTGGTTTCCGGTCGGTTGCCCTCGTCTTTCTCGAGCGTCACGTCGTGGAATGAAATCTCTTTCGTTTCCTTGTCCATCACACCCATGTTGCTCGGCATCGGCACGATCTCGTCGTCGAAGTGGCCCGCCGCCTGACCGGCTGCGGTGCGCTGCTGACTCTGCAGACCATACTCGTCTTGCTGCTCGCGGCTGATTTCGTAGCGCTTGGCAACGACCTCAGCCGTCTCGAGCATCGACATGTAGAGGTGCGGTGCCTTCTCGAGCGCCACAGGATCCTGTGCGCGATGCAGATTCATGTGTTCGTTTTGAACAAGGCTGATCGTATCTACGCCGCCACCCACGACAATCGGCATACGATCATGAACGACCTGCTTTGCAGCCGTTGCGATGGCCATCATGCCCGACGCACACTGACGATCGATCGACATGCCCGCAACGGTCACCGGTAGACCGGCGACGACCGCCGCCTGACGGCCAACGTTCTGCCCGGTCGAGCCCTGCTGCAACGCACAGCCGATCACGACATCGTCGACCTCACCAGGATCGATCCCTGCGCGCTCGACCGCGTGTTTGATGGCATGGCCAGCGAGCGACTGTCCTTGCGTGTTGTTAAAGGCGCCGCGGTAGGCGCGCCCGATTGGCGTGCGTGCGGTTGAAACGATAACTGCATCGCTCATATTGATCTCCTAGCGTTCGAGGCTGATGCCGAGTTTCTTAGCAAGTGCGGTCAGGAACTTGACGCTCTGCTCGCTACCCTGCTGCAACTCGCGGGCTGTCGACATATCGCTCGCTTCTTCCCAGCGTGCCGCAAGGTTTTCGGCGGTGGCGTCCTCACCGGTCAGCAGGATGCCTTCCGATTCAATGATCGCCGCTCGTGCGAAACCGCCTGCGCCAGCTGCAATGATCTGACGGCTTCCGGCATCTTTCGAACACATGAAAATAACGGCAGGGGTTACGAGTTCGGGCTTCAACGCCGCCAGAACATCCTCGCCCATTAAGTCTTCTGTCATTCGCGTCGCAGCGACCGGCGCCAGCGTGTTGACATGAATGTTGTACTTCATGCCTTCGAGATGCAGCGTATTCATGAAGCCCACCAATCCGAGCTTGGCAGCGCCGTAGTTTGATTGGCCGAAGTTACCGTACAGTCCCGACGAGGAGCTCGTCATCATGATGCGACCGTACTGCTGCTGGCGCATGATTTCCCACACGGCTTTGGTGCACACAACGCTACCAATAAGGTGAACATCGACCACCATTTCGAAGTCCGCAAGCTCCATCTTCGCGAAGGTTTTGTCGCGCAAGATGCCCGCGTTGTTCACGAGCACATCGATGCGTCCCCAGCGGTCCATCGCCGCTTTCACCATCGCCTCGACCTCGTCGGGCTTGGTGACATTCGCACCATCAGCGATCGCCTCGCCGCCCATTGCTTCGATTTCCGCGACGACCGCCTCTGCGGCACTGCTGGAACCGCCTGTTCCATCGCGCGCGCCACCAAGGTCATTGACGACGACCTTCGCGCCGCGACGTGCAAACTCCAATGCATGGCAGCGACCGAGACCGCCACCAGCGCCCGTGACGATCACAACCTGGTCGTCAAAACGAATACTCATTCTTGTTGCTCCTTTAGCCCTGCGTTACGAACATCGACAGGGTTTGTGCGATCAGCGCAGGTTTGTCTACGCCTTCAATTTCAATTGTGCAGGTGGACTTGAACAGGTACTGCCCCGGGTTCTTCTCTACCGCTTCATCGAGTACCTGGTGGCAGCGAATACGACTGCCAACACGCACCGGCGTCAGGAACCGCACCTTATCTGATCCATAGTTGATGGCCATGACCGTACCCTTAGGCGCAATGCCGCACTGCTCGCCGAAATAGGGCAGTAGTGACAGCGACAAGAAGCCGTGTGCAATCGTGCCACCGAACGGTGTTTTGGCCGCAGCCTCTTCATCCAGATGAATGAACTGGTGGTCCAGCGTTGCATCTGCGAACGCGTTCACGCGGTCCTGATCGATCGTAATCCAGTCCGACGGCTCCCGCGCCTTACCGATGTACTGATCGATCTCGGCCATATCCACCAATTGACTCATCTTTTTCTCCTGGTTTGTTCTCAAGCTTGCATGGCTGCCAACGCAGCTTCACGCAACCCTCGTTTGTAGATCTTGGCAGTGGCGCCACGCGGCAACGGCTCGCCACGCACGTCGATGCTCACCGGAACCTTGTAGTAGGCCAGGCGCTCTTTCACAAACGCTTGCAGGTCTGCCTCGCTCGGTGCGTCGTGCGCGTAGACCACCGCCACAAGCTGCTCCCCCAACTTCTCGCAGGGCAAGCCGAACACGGCGGCCTCTTTGACCTGATCGTGCGCGTACAAAGCTTCCTCGACTTCCTGACAGCTGATGTTCTCACCGCCGCGGATAACGATGTCCTTAAGCCGGTCGACAATGAACAGATCGCCATCTTCGTCGAGGTAACCCATGTCACCCGACTTTACGAACCCGTCTTGTAGCGTCTCCGCAGTTGCTTCCGGCTGGTTCAGGTAGCCCTTCATGTTAGCGATCGAGTGAATCCAGATTTCACCCGCCTCTCCTGCAGGACACTCGTTCCCGGTTTCGTCCACGATCTTGATCGTGACCAACGGGAAGCAACCCATACCTACGCTGTTGGGCTTTTCCTGGTAAGGCTGCCCCGCGTTGGCAGTGCCGAGCGCGCTGGTCTCGGTCATGCCATAGCCAACGGCAGGCATCACGTTTTCCATCGCATCGGTGATCACGGGAACGTGCGACGCAGGACGCGCTGCACCACCGCCACTAACGGCATAGAGCGAGCTCAGGCTACGACCGGACTTGGCGGCTGCCTCCGCCAGCTCGAACGACATGCTGGGGACACCGTTAAATGCCGTCAGGTCCTCGCTCTCGATGAGATCCAGCGCCTGTTCGACATTCCATCGGTCCATCATGACAATCTTCTGACCCGCGAGGATGGACAACAGGAACAGCGCATTACACCCGGTGACGTGGAAAAGCGGCACGGCGAGCAAAATACCCATCTGTTTGCCTTCGGCAGGGCCCTTGCCGCGGACCATACGATCTGCGGTAGAGAGCAGCCCCCAGCACATGATCGTGTTGATCGAGGCAATGTGGGTCTGGAGCACGCCTTTAGGGATGCCGGTCGAGCCTGACGTGTAGAACAACGTACCGACGTCATGCGGTCCTGGCGGTGTGATGTCGAGCGAGTCGTCGGCCTGCGCCAGCAGCGCCTCCCATGAAGTGCCGATACTGCCGTCGCCGCGCGCAACAATGACATCGAGCGAGAGGCTTTCGATAATCGGAGCGAGCCGCGATGCGCGCTGTTGATCCGCGAGGATAATCTTGGCACCGCTATCTTCGCAGGCAAATTGCAGTTCCGCAGTTTGCCACCAGGCGTTCATCAAGACGGCGACGGCACCAATCCGCGTAATCGCCATGTAAACGATCATCCATTCGGGGAAGTTACGCATCGCGATTGCAACGTGGTCACCCGGTTTCACGCCTTTGGCAAGCAGTGCCTTTCCGGCCTTTATCGACAAAGCCTCAGCTTCGGCAAAGGTCAGCCTTTCGTCGTGGTAGACAATAAAGTCCAGCGCGGCGTACTGCGCAGCCGCATGAGCGTACAAGTGGTGCAGTGAGGGTGGCGCATTCGAGAACACCGGATACTCGATACCATCGACCGTCGTCGAGCCCACCGCAAATTCCGGTGCCTCCACGATCGCCTGTTCGCAGAACGCGAGAATCGGATTCGCTGCTGCCATGACTGCCCCCCATACAAGTCAAAGAGTCGTGGAGTGTATCGAAGCCGCCACCCGGCGCAAAACAACGGAAAGCCTCAGTGTTCATTCGGCTTAACCGAACAGTCCCAAAAGTGTCATCTGACGTTAACGTAACCCGACCAAAATGCAGCCACGTCAAGCAGTTAAGGTGCACTTATGCATTCCGACAGCTCTGTAACCCGTCTCAAGGAACGAGCGGGCCCTCTCGACGGCAAAAGCGCTTTTATTTCTGACCTTCATCTCGGCACGGCCGGTTGTCGGGCAGAGCGTTTGCTGGATTTCCTCGAACATCTGAACGTTGAAAACCTCTACCTCGTCGGTGATGTGATCGACCTCGAACGCATGCAACAGGTAGTTCACTGGCCGGAATCCCATACGGCTGTCATCCAGAGGGTGCTCAGCATGGCGGCGCAGGGTGTGAAAGTGACCTATATCCCCGGCAACCACGATGCTCGAATTCGAGCTTTCGCAGGATCGACGTTCAAAGGCGTCGATATTCGGCTCAATACGATTCATGAGACGGCCGCTGGAAAGCGGCTGCTGGTCACCCACGGTGATCAGTTTGATACGCACCTGAAGATTGGATCGCTAAAGGAAAAGATCGGCAGTGCCGCTTATGGATGGTTGGTAGGTTTGGATGTGAGCGTCAACCGGGTCAGATCCAGATTTGGCTACAGAGATGTCTCCATCGCAACGACGATGAAACTCCGCTTCAAGAGCGCGCAGGAATACATCGCACGCTACGAGCGGATTGCCACAGACGATGCACGAAAGCGTGGGCTGGACGGCATTATCTGCGGACACATCCATAAGCCCGCCATCATCGAAGAACATGGTGTCGTGTATTACAACGACGGTGACTGGGTTGAGCACTGCTCAGCACTGATTGAGGATGATTCGGGAGCGCTGTCCAACGTTCATTGGACGGAAAGCCCCCGACCAATGGATGAAATGCGGGTCGCCTGAGCGCGATACGCGCACAAGGAATCGTGACGATGAATTTGCTACAGCGTTATTCGCGAACTTTGGCTGCCTCAAATCGACGTACGATGAAGGCCCAACGTGGTGACACAGCGTCCCCACAAACGTGGCGGGGTCAGTTGCTATCGGCCAGCTATGGACATACCGATGGGGACGATGAATACGCGCTTAGTGAAGCGGCGCCCAGCGAACCTGCCACTGGTCGACCGTATCGGGGCTGACTAAAGGCACTACTTCGATCAACGTCATGCTGATCGTTGCGAGGGCAAAACCCAGGAGCGCACCCACAACGACGTCACTGGGATAATGCAGTCCGAGCACCACCCGCGAAATCGCGACTAATATCGCGAAGACCAGTAACGCACCGAACACCGTCGGCACATAGGCGGAAAGCATCGTGGTGAATAACACCGCGTGCAGTGTGTGACCGGACGGGAAGCTGTATTGATCAAGCGGTGCGGTCTGGCAAACAATCTGCCCATGCGACACAAACGGTCGCGGCCGTACCAATCGCTCTTTGAGATACTTGTAAATTCCCACACCCACGAGCGACGTGAAACCGACATGGAGCATCGCCGCAACCCCCTGCCAACCGTATAGCACGGCGAACACTGCCATCAGGGAGTACCAGAACACGCCGTCACCAAGACGGCTCACAATCCGGAACAGGCCAACGACCGGTCGGAAGCGGCTGAGCCAATTCACTCGAAGACAAAGGCCGAGTTCGAGCTTATCCGCCTGACTGAGTAGCACATTCATTTTTGCACACCACGGGCACGCAGCCGTCGGGAAAATACCCGGCGTAGGATGCGGTTGAATCACTACAGAAAGTTGAAAAAAATATTACGCTTTGGTGACCGAAAAACACCGCTTTTTCATGCGCTTGTAACACAGCCGGCATAGTCTCCCGGCATGAAAATCGCAATTGTTACGGATGCATGGCATCCGCAAACTAACGGCGTCGTAACCACGTTGTCGCGGACTTCAGAAGCGCTGGTCGAGATGGGGCATAACGTGCGCATGTTCACGCCTGCGCCGTACCGCACGATCCCCTGTCCATCCTATCCCGAGATTCGATTGTCACTGTTCGCAGGACGACGCCTCAGACGCTCGCTCGATGCTTTCGCACCGGACTCTATTCATATCGCAACGGAAGGGCCGCTGGGATTCGCGGCGCGCCGCTACTGCAAGAAACGGCGTTTGAAATTCACGACTTCCTACCACACACAGTTTCCGGCGTACGTTCGAAAACGGTTTCCGATTCCGGAGAGTTGGACATGGGCTTTTGTGCGCTGGTTTCATAACGCTGCAGAAAAAACACTGGCACCGACGCCGGCGATTGTTGCCGAGCTGGAACACCATGGTTTCAAAGCGCCCGTGGTTTGGGGGCGCGGGGTGGATACCGATTTGTTCCAGCCGAGTCCGGCCAATCGCGACCCCCGCAGCGGGCCCGTGTATCTCTACGCCGGGCGAGTTGCGGTAGAAAAAAACCTCGAAGCATTCGCCGGTATGGAGGTACAGGGCCAAAAGATCATCGTGGGCGATGGGCCCGACCTGAAACGACTGCAGTCGAAGTACTCGGATTGCACCTTTACCGGCTACAAGTTCGGCGCTGAGCTCGCGTCGATCATGGCAAGCGCTGACGTCTTTGTGTTCCCCAGCCGCACGGATACATTTGGGCTCGTGATGCTGGAGGCCATGGCATGCGGCGTACCGGTAGCCGCCTATCCTGTGCCGGGCCCCATCGACGTGGTTCAGCATGGCCAGACAGGGTTTCTTGACGAAGACCTAGGCAAGGCCTGCTCGGAGGCACTGAAACTGAGTCGTGAGACCTGTCGCCAGCATGCGCTGAACAACAGCTGGGCGAAATGCAGCGAAGTCTTCTCAAGCTACCTCGTTGGCATCACCGACGAGACCGCGGTTTCTGCGTCGGCACCGGTTGTCAGCAACACACCGGACGAAGCTTCAGACCGCGCCTCCCACTAGGCCGTCAACTCCGTGTCCTGGCGACCGCTGTATGCCAGCTCTGCATGAGCTGCGCAGCATCGGCATCGGTCATTCCCGGGGATGCGCTGTGGTCGACCGCGCGAACCTTCGTCAGCGCATCCAGCGAATCGAATAACCCGGCCTGTAATCCAGCTAACGCCGCAGCGCCGAGCACCGTGGACTCTGTGTTGGCAGGACGTTCGATCGGCAAGCGCGTCACATCCGCCAGGAACTGGAGGAACCAGGTGTTGGCGACCATGCCCCCGTCCACTCTGAGTAACGCGGGACTAAGGCCATCGTCCTTCATTGCCCCCATCAGGTCTGCCGTTTGATAAGCGATCGACTGTAGCGTCGCGGTCACGATCGCAGCTCGATCACTGCCTCGTGTCAGTCCAAAAATCGCGCCCCTCGCGTCGGGATCCCAGTGTGGCGCACCCAGCCCGGTAAACGCGGGGACCACAACAACATCGCGCTCGATGCCATGTGATTCGGCAATGTCCGCGGTGTCTTTGGCGTGGTCGATAATTTGAATGCCGTCGCGCAGCCACTGTATCGCCGACCCTGCAACAAAGATGCTGCCTTCAATCGCATAGATCGTCTCACCTGCAATGCGGTAACCGATTGTGGACAACAACTGGTTGTTGGACCGAACGATGGACGAGCCCGAGTTTGCGATCACGAAACAGCCGGTGCCGTAGGTACTCTTAGTCGCACCTGGCGCAAAGCAGCACTGGCCGATCAGTGCTGCCTGTTGGTCACCCGCAATGCCACCGATGGGTATGGCACTGCCGAACAAGTCGTCTGCGGTGACACCGTAATCATCGGCACAGTCCCGGACCTCCGGCAATACGGACTCTGGAACGTCAAAGATGCTGAGCAGCTCGCCATCCCAGTGCTGTGATTCGATATCGAGCAGCGCGGTGCGCGATGCGTTGGTAACGTCGGTTGCGTGTACCGCGCCACCCGTGAGCCGCCACAACACGAAGGTGTCGACCGTGCCAAAGGCGAGCTGACCTGCATCGGCCTTTTCCCGCGCACCTTCTGTGTGATCGAGAATCCAGGCTAACTTCGTCGCCGAAAAATAGGGGTCCAATCGCAGACCCGTCTTGCGCTCGACGACCGGGCCATGACCTTCGCCAGCCAGTCCGCGACAAATCTCAGCCGTCCGGCGATCCTGCCAGACGATCGCTCGACTGATCGGCTTGCCGGTTTCCCGATCCCAGACAATGGTTGTCTCGCGCTGGTTGGTAATCCCGATACTCGCGACTTCTGCAGCGGAAATGTCGGCAGTGTTAAGCGCCTCCCGGCAGACCGCCACCACAGAATCCCAGATTTCTTCTGCGTCGTGCTCAACCCAGCCCGACTGCGGGAAGTGTTGAGTGAACTCCTGCTGTGCACTGGCGACCACTTCGAGGTTGGCATCGAAGACGACGGCTCGACTGCTGGTCGTCCCTTGATCGATTGCCAGGATGTAAGATTTTTTGCTCACCGCACTCGCCCCCTCTGAGTGACGCTATCGTTCCGCTGCAACGATGGTTGTTGGACCTAATGGTTTTGGCACTCGCATCTGTGCACCTACGGCTTCCGGCCAGGGCCCGGCCACTTGCCCAGCCGGATGCGACTTCAGGTTCTCGACAATGACTGCGGGCCACGGGGATACGCCACGATGGTTCAGATTCACGTGCAGATGCATCCATTCACAGGTCGCCGACAATCGTCCGGTTCGTGCGGAAAATAAATACTGATATTGATGGAGTCGCTTTTCGTCGAACGCCAGGATTCTCGCCGCAACCGCGAAAGGCTCATCGAGCATCAGCTCGGACAGATATCTAATGTGGCACTCGACGGCGAAAGTTGAAGACCCCGTTTCCTCTCGAAGTGCATTCGTAAGGCCAAACGAATGCCATAGCGCGTCGATGGCCTCATCCATCGCCACCATGTAGAACGCAACGTTCATGTGGCCATTGACGTCGATCCACTCCGGTTTGACGACGCCTTCATGCAATACCGGTGCAGCGCACTCGTCGAGCTTCAAATCGCGATCTGACATCTGCGCAGTGTGAGATAATCCGCGGGTGATCTCAATACGGCCTTTCTGATGCGTTTCGTTCGTCGTGCTTTGCTATTTATTGTCGTCGTTGTCGTCGTGCTTGTGGCCGTCAACTACGAACCTGATCGATCCCGTGAAGAACTGTCCGCATACATCAACGACGCATCGAAATTTATTGATATCGACGGGTTATCCGTCCACTACCGACGAGAAGGCACACCAGGTGCGCCGGTGCTGGTGCTTTTGCACGGCAACTCTGCATCTCTGCATACGTGGGACGGATGGGTAGCGTCGCTCGGCGACCGTTTCGATATTGTCAGGATGGATCTGCCCGCATTCGGCCTGACAGGCCCGAATCCGGAGCGCGATTACCGAACCTCTGCCTACGTAAAATTTGTTGGCCGGTTTGCCGATGTACTCGAACTGGACCGATTTGCTTTGGCAGGTAACTCGCTTGGTGGAAACGTCGCCTGGCAGTTTGCCATCGCGCAACCGGAACGCCTCAGCCACCTGATCCTGATCGACCCCTCCGGCATGCCGTCGGACGAGTATGAAATCCCGTTTGTATTCCAGCTGGCGAAAGTACCGCTAATTTCCGATGTGTTTACCTGGTTTGCGCCAGAGAGTTTGTATCGGCAGAGCCTGCTGGAAGTCTACGCGGACGATTCGCTTGTTACCGACGAGCTCGTGAAGCGCTATCGCGACCTATCACTGTTCGAGGGCAACCGGCAGGCGTTCATTGATTCCGGATTTCAGTACGAGGCTGCACCGATCACCCGCCTGAACGAGATCAAAGTGCCAACCCTGATTCTCTGGGGCGAACAGGACTTGTGGATTCCGCCCTCGGATGCCGTCCGATTTGAACGTGCGATACGCAACGCGCAGTTGATTACGTACCCCGACCTCGGTCACTTACCAATGGACGAGGCGCCAGAGCGCACCGCAGCCGATGCGATGCGGTTCTTGCTTGCCGATACTGCCAATAACGAGGCGAATTGAATGAAGGCGATAGCGATTCGTGAACCTGGTGGACCAGAAGTGCTCCAACCGATTGAGGCCGAAACGCCCTCACCCGGAGGTTACGAGGTCTTGATCGAAGTAGCCGTTGCCGGCGTCAATCGACCAGACTGCTTGCAGCGCGCAGGGCTCTATCCCATACCGGATGGCGCAAGCCCGCTACCGGGGCTTGAGGTGGCTGGGCATATCGCCGAAGTCGGCGCGCAATGCTCTCGTTTCACCGTCGGTGACAGAGTCATGGCGCTGACGCATGGCGGTGGCTACGCCGAATTCTGCGTGGCTGATGAACGCCATTGTCTCCCGATTCCCAAAAACATGACGCTTGAAGCGGCAGCGGCATTTCCCGAAACCGCGTTCACAGTCTGGTCCAATCTTTGGATGCGCGGCGGCCTGAACTCCGGTGAACGCTTGCTGGTCCATGGCGGGTCCAGCGGTATCGGAACCACCGCGATTCAAATCGCGAAGGCACTTGGTGTGGAGGTTGCGGTCACAGCGGGCACCGACGAGAAGTGCGCGTTTTGCCTCGATATCGGCGCCGATGTCGCCGTCAATTATCGCGACGGGAGCTGGCAAGACGCGCTTGCCACAAGTTGGCCTGAGGGTGTGGATGTCATCCTCGACATGGTGGGTGCGCGCTACTTCGACGCCAATCTGGACGCGCTTAGGCGCGGGGGACGACTATCGATCATCGCTTTGCTTGGCGGTGCTGTCGCTGAGCAAGCCAGCCTTGCGAAAATCCTGCGCAATCACCTTACGGTCTTCGGTACCACACTGAGGCCCCAAACGAACGACCAGAAAGCGGCTATCGCGGACGGACTAACGACCTGCGTTCTACCCCTCCTCGAGTCTGGCGAGGTAAAACCGGTAATATTCGAATCACTACCGCTTGAAGCAGCGGATCAAGCCCACACCTTGATGGAATCCGGAAAGCACATGGGCAAAATTGTCCTGACGGTACGAGAGGATCTCGCCAAAGCATGAATATTTTTCTTCCATTGGTCGCGTTCGCGATCGTCATGCTGTCGGTATTTGTGTTTTTCCGGCGGAAAAATACGGCCAACCCTTTGTCGATAGGAACGGCGTTGCCGGAATTCACCGCCGTTCGGGAATCGGGTGAGTCTGTTTCAAGCAAAGAGTTGCTTGGCAAGCGCGCTGTGATCCTCTTTGTGAGAGGCTCATGGTGCCCATTCTGCACGGAGCAAGTTGAATCGCTGACCGATCATTACCGAACCATCAACGAGGCGGGCGGCAGGTTGATCATCGTCACTCCAAAGCCGCTGGATACAACGCGTCGGGTGGCAGACCTATTCAATGTGGAATTTGAGTTTTGGCTGGATGCGGATTTGCAGGCGGCGGACTCGCTGGGTCTTGCCGACCCAGAGGACATTCCGGACCGTTTTCAGTCTTCGTTCGGACGCAAAACCATGCGACCTGCTGTGCTGGTCACAGACAGCGATGGAATTATTCGGTTCTCGCACCGTTCACAAAACCCAAAAGATCGACCGAACCCGGCTCGCTTCATTCAGGTGTTCCAAACGGCAACCTGATCTCGCGCCGGTCTAGTGGGTCGTTGCGTTGGCGCCACGGCCAATAAGGCCTTTCGCCATTTCGTCTGCGATCACGTTGGTAGGGACCTCGAACCGTTCAGACTGTTCGAAAATCGCTGTCAAGCGAGCGCCGATTTCTTCCACGCGCTGGTCTACCTCGGCGTCAGATGCATCTCCGCTGTATTCGCAAGCCACGTTGATGATGCCGCCAGCGTTGATCACATAGTCAGGTGCGTACAGCACGCCCGCGTTAAAGAGTAATTGGCCATCTTGATCCGTCGCCAGCTGGTTATTGGCGGCACCCGCTACAATGCTCGCGCGCAGTCCGGCGATCGTCTTCGCATCCAGCACGGCACCGAGCGCGCAAGGCGCAACCACATCAACGTCAGCCGTAATGATCTCGTCCAGCGGCAAAGGCTGTGCACCATAGGCATCGCACATATGCTCCACACGTGCTTCGTTGATGTCCGCAACCCAAAGACTCGCGCCGGCATCATGCAGTGCTTTACAAAGATTGGCACCCACATGGCCGACACCTTGCACAGCCACCCTCAGGCCCTCGAGTGAGTCTCGTTCGAGTCGATAGGCCACCGCTGCCCGAATGCCGTGGAACACACCGTCCGCCGTCTTGGGCGACGGATCTCCCCCCGCCCTACCCGCCTCGGGCGGCAAACCTGCAACGTGTCGCGTCTCGCTGGCGATGATCTGCATGGCTTCGACCGTCATTCCCACATCTTCGGCCGTGATGTAGCTGCCGCGCAGGGTTTCGACGAAGCGACCGAACGCGCGCAGCTGATCTTCGGTGACGGCCCGCCCTTCGTCCGCCATGATGACCGCCTTTCCGCCACCGAGGTCGAGCCCGGCCATCGCGTTCTTGTAACTCATGCCCTGAGAGAGTCTCAGCACATCGGTTACCGCATCATTGGCGTTTGCGTAGTGCCAGACTCTGCAGCCGCCCGCGGCAGGCCCCCTATGCGTCGAATGCACCGCAATAATCGCACGCAAGCCGGAAACCGGGTCAGTGCAATGCACAACGCGTTCATGCCGCTCGAAGGCGGCATTGTCAAACACACTCATCGATGTCCCCGTTACGAGCTAAGGGCTATTCCAGCCCAAGCTCATCAATGAATTTCTCGGCATCCAGTGCAGCCATACAGCCGAACCCTGCCGAAGTGATTGCCTGGCGATAGACCTGGTCCGCAACATCCCCGGCGGCAAAAACCCCCGGCACGCTTGTGGCTGTTGCACCGCCATCAAGACCGCTCTTGATTTCGATGTAGCCGTTGGTCATGTCCAGCTGCCCTTCGAAGATGCCCGTATTCGGCTTGTGGCCGATGGCGATGAAGACACCGTGCACATCATGCGTTTCTTTCTCATCCGTCTGAGAGTGACGCAGTCGCATACCGGTGACGCCGCTGTCGTCGCCGAGCACTTCCTCAAGCTGATGGTTCCAGCGAATTGTGATGTTGCCGTTTTTCTCTTTTTCGAACAGGCGATCCTGCAAAATCTTTTCGGCGCGGAGTTTGTCCCGTCGGTGGACAAGGATGACTTCGCTCGCAATATTGGAGAGATACAAAGCCTCTTCTACTGCGGTGTTTCCGCCGCCGATGACAGCGACTTTCTGGTTGCGATAGAAAAATCCATCACAGGTCGCACAGGCGCTGACACCCTTGCCCATAAAGGAGGATTCGGACGGCAGTCCGAGATACTGGGCCGAGGCGCCGGTCGCAATGATGAGCGAATCTGCTGTGTAGGTATTGGTGCCGGACAGCACGAATGGACGCTGCGACAAATCCACGGAGTCGATGTGGTCGTACACGATTTCCGTGTCGAATCGCTCTGCATGCGCCTTCATGCGCTCCATAAGCGCCGGACCTTGCAGCCCCTCGACGTCTCCTGGCCAGTTGTCGACATCGGTCGTCGTGGTCAACTGACCACCCACTTCCGCACCCGTGATCAGCATGGGACTAAGGTTCGCTCTTGCGGCGTAAACCGCAGCCGAGTAGCCCGCCGGACCGGAGCCCAGAATGACAGTTTTCGCGTGTTTTGTGTCGCTCACTTCGATTCCTGACTTTGCAACACACGCAGCACTTCATCGAGCGTCGCTTTCGCATCACCGAACAGCATGCGCGTGTTGTCCTTGAAGAACAGCGGGTTCTGAACGCCGGCATATCCGGTCGCCATACTCCGCTTGAGCACAATAGTGGTGTCGCCTTTCCAGACTTCAAGCACCGGCATACCCGCGATCGGGCTATCCGGTTCATCTTGCGCCGAAGGGTTCACGATATCGTTGGCGCCGATCACCACCGTGACGTCCACATCCGGAAAGTCCTCGTTGATCTCTTCCATCTCAAACACGATGTCGTACGGCACGCGTGCTTCGGCGAGCAACACGTTCATATGCCCGGGCATGCGTCCTGCGACCGGGTGAATCGCAAACTGCACATCCACCTTTCGATCACGCAGACTGCGAGTAATCTCATTCACCGTGTGCTGTGCTTGCGCCACCGCCATACCGTAACCCGGCACGATCACGACCTTCTTGGCGTTCAGCAACATGTCGGCAACCTCTTCGGATTGCACCGCAACGACCTCACCCTGCTCGCCTTCGGCTGCACCGCCACCACCCCCGCCGGAGGTGGTGCCGAATCCACCCGCGATGACCGAGATAAAACTGCGATTCATCGCACGGCACATGATGTAGGAAAGAATTGCGCCACTGCTGCCGACCAGAGCGCCGGTCACGATCAACAGATCATTGCTCAGCATGAAGCCGGTTGCCGATGCCGCCCAGCCCGAATAGCTGTTGAGCATGGAAACGACCACGGGCATATCAGCGCCGCCGATCGCAGCCACCATATGCACGCCAAACGCGAGCGCGACCAACGTCATCAGGAATAGCGGGAAGAAACCACCGCCGTCAGCCGCTTGTCCTACGAAGATCGTACCGAGCCAGATCGCAATCAGGCCCATGCCAAGGTTCAGAAAATGCCGCGCTGGCAGCAGCGTCGGATTGCCGCCGATCCGGCCGGACAGTTTGCCGAAGGCGATGACCGAGCCTGAGAACGTCAACGCACCGATAAGGATACCTACGTAGATCTCAACATCATGGATGGTCTTCTCGATACCGTAGAACGACTGCGTGTGGTCGAGAAACGTCGCGTAGCCGACAAGCACAGCGGCGAGGCCGACGAGACTGTGCAGAATCGCAACCAGCTCCGGCATCTGGGTCATTTGTACAGTGCGCGCCAGTCGAATCCCGATTACGGCTCCCGCGACCAGCGACACCACCAGGAAGAAGTAGTTGCCGGAGACAACACCAAAGATGGTGGCGAACAGCGCAAGGCCCATACCGATCATGCCGTACAGGTTGCCGCGTCTTGCGGTTTCCTGATTGCTCAATCCGCCCAGTGCGAGGATGAACAAGATGGTCGAGACGATGTAGGCCGCCTGGATAAATCCTTCACTCATTACCAATTCTCCGACGGACTACTTGCGGAACATCGCCAGCATGCGTTGCGTCACCGCAAAGCCGCCGAAGATATTGATGCTCGTGATGAGCAAGGCCAGAACCGCGAGCGAGGAAACAATGAAACTGCCGCTCGATATCTGCAGTAAAGCACCGATCACGATGATGCTGGAAATTGCGTTCGTCACACTCATCAAAGGCGTGTGCAGCGATGCCGTGACATTCCAGATGACCATGTAGCCAACAAAACACGCGAGCACAAACACGGTCAGATGCGCCATGAACGACGGCGGCGCGACATTCCCAAGCGCAAGTAGTGCGACTGCACCTAACGCCATCCCGATCGACGTCGCGATCCAGCCGGGCCTTGACGCAACAGCCGCCTCCGCGACCGCTTCTGGTGTTGGTGTCGCAGGGGCCGATTTCGGCGCAGCCGACAGTTTCGGCGCAGGCGGCGGGAACGTAATTTCGCCGGCATTGACGGCGGTTGCCCCACGGATCACCTCGTCCTCCATATTGATGACGATGTTGCCGTCCTTCTCAGGAGTGAGATCGGTCAACAGGTGGCGCAGGTTCGTCGCGTAAAGCTGGCTCGACTGAGCCGCGAGCCGGCTCGGCAGATCGGTGTAACCGATGATCGACACGCCGTGCCGAACGGCAACCTCACCGGGCTCTGTCAGCTCGCAGTTACCGCCTTGCTCAGCAGCGAGATCAACGATAACGCTACCCTGCTTCATCGACTCGACCATCGCCTCGGTGATCAACTTCGGTGCCGGCTTACCCGGGATCAATGCCGTTGTGATGATGATATCGACTTCCTTCGCTTGTTCGGCGAACAGCGCCATTTCCGCATCGATGAACGCCTTGCTCATCGTCTTGGCATAGCCGCCTTCGCCGGCGCCGTCTTCATCGTCTTCGAAATCGAGCATGAGGAATTCCGCATCCATACTCTCGACCTGCTCCTTCACCTCCGGACGCGTGTCGAAAGCGCGAACGATGGCGCCCATGCTCTTCGCGGTGCCGATCGCAGACAAACCGGCCACGCCCGCACCAATAACGAGCACCTTGGCCGGCGGAATGCGACCGGCAGCGGTAATCTGGCCCGTGAAAAATCTGCCGAAATGCTGTGCCGCTTCAATGATCGCGCGGTAGCCGCCGATGTTCGCCATCGAGCTCAGCGCGTCCATCTTCTGCGCCCGTGAGATTCTCGGCACCATATCCATCGCCAGCGCATTCACACCCCGCTCGGACAATGCCTCCAGCAGCTCAGGATTCTGGCCAGGCCACAGGAAGCCGATCAGCGTCTGTCCCTCTCGCAACAGGTCGATCTCGTCCTGCTGCAATTCGGGGTGATGCTCGGGCTGGCGTACCTTCAAAACGATGTCCGCAGCGTCGTAGAGCGCCTTGGGGCCCTCGACAACCTCAGCGCCCGCATCGCGATACGCCTCGTCCAGATAGGACGCTCTCGCACCGGCTCCGGCTTCGATAATGACTTCAAAACCGAGCTTCACGACTGCACCGACGACTTCGGGCGTCATTGCGACGCGTTGCTCGTTCACGTGGACCTCGGTAGGGACACCGATCTTCATGGACATCTCCAGTAAATTCAGCCGGTTGGCCAAAAACGCCGGCTTCGGGCGGAATGTTCGCGGCCAGCAGTATCCAAAGTTGGACGCCTGTGCGCAACATCGGCGCGCCAACGACGCATCATCTTTGTCCAGCGCTTTTGTTATGATTCCGCGCCGGGGACGGTCATATCCTGTTATTGACCCTGACAAAGGATGGTAAACCATGAAAGCGATCAACCGATTGCTCGTTGCGGCAACCGCCGCGTTTACGCTCACGACCACGGCCTCGGCCGGCATCGGCGACGTACCTTCCGGCGAATATACGCTGGAGAAGACGCACGCCTACCTGACCTTCAGCTACCTGCACCTCGGTTTCTCGCGACCGGTCGTCGGTTTCAGTGACTTCGATGTGTCGCTGAACCTGAACCAGGACGATGTGACCGCCAGCAAACTGATGGTCTCAATCGATCCGGCAAGCATCGACTCCGGCGTGGAGAAATTTGATGATCACCTGAAGAGCGACGATTTCTTCGATATCGCTACTCATTCGGACATCAGCTTCAACGCTACCGGCATCGAAATGACCGGCGAGAACACGATGACGATCACCGGCGACCTGACGATGAAAGGCATCACCAAGCCGATCACGCTTGATGCGACGGTCAACAAGGCAGCCAACCATCCGATGCGTAAGACGCCGACAATCGGTATCTCAGCATCTGGAAAGCTGATGCGTTCGGACTGGGATCTGGGTCGCTACGCGCCGAACGTCGGCGACGAAGTGACGCTGAATATCCAGGTCGAACTGATCAAGTCCTGATCATTTTGTTCGATCTCTTGCGAGCCCTCGTGTGAGCGAGACCACGTCGGCTCGAAAGCCTGTCTACAGCCGCACCGCCCAGTATCTTCACTGGGCGGTTGCGGCCATGATCGTTTTACAGTTTGTGCTGATCGAAATCGCCGAAGGCACGAGCAGCCGAATTGCGGTGCTCGGCTTGTTCGCCAATCACAAGTCGGTGGGCATGACGATCCTGATACTCGCCATCCTGCGACTGGGCTGGCGCCTCGCTAATCAACCACCGAAGTTACCCGCAGCGATGCCGGCGTGGCAGGTTCAGGTTTCGGCACTGACCCATTGGGCGCTTTACGCCTTTCTATTCGCAATGCCGATCAGCGGCTGGCTCATGTCTTCTGCAGCCAACTACAGCGTGAGCTGGTTTGGCTTGTTCACCTGGCCGGACCTCGTAGCTCCGAATGAAGGTCTTAAAGAGACCTTGAAGACAATTCATGATTTGCTTGGCAAGGCGCTGTTTGTCGTTGCACTGCTGCACGTGCTCGCCGCCTGCAAACACCACTTCCTCGACAAGGATGACGTCTTGAAGCGAATGTCCGCGGCCGTGCCGCTTGTCTTGTTTGGTCTGATCATTGCCGGGGGCACCTGGGCGCTGGGTAGTGTTGGCCAGTCTTCTGATTCCACCAAAGCGGCCGATTCCGTTACGGCAGCTGAGAGCCAGCCGGACAACGCTGACGCAGCCGCCGGGAGCAGCGACCTGCCGTTGTGGCGGATCGATTTCAATACGAGCTTCATCGAGTTCACCGCAACACAGGCTGGTGCGCCTTTCACTGGCGAATGGGCCGACTGGCAGGCGAGGATGCAATTCGACGAGCAAGATCTTGCGAACAGCCGGTTCGACGTTGTGATCGCCACCAGCGGCGTCAGCACCGATGACACGGAACGCGATGAGACGCTACAGGACACTGATTTCTTTGACACGGAAAACCATCCGACCGTGCGGTTCCTGACCAGTGAGATCACACAAACTGATGATGGCTATCTCGCGCAGGCGACACTGACCGTCAAAGGCACCGCCTACCCGGTCGAGTTTCTTTTTGATGTGGCGGTGGATGGCGAGACGCGTGTTTTGTCAGGCGAAGCAAGACTGGATCGCCTTGCCCTCGGCTTGGGTCTCGGAGAGTGGGCTGATACCGAATGGGTCGGACAATATGTCGATGTCCTGGTCGGTGTTTCCGCTGTCGTGGGGACCGAGTAGCCCGAGCGGATCTTGCGATTATGTTAGCGCCGCCGTGATACGAGCGCTGAAATCGCTTATACTGTTACATCGGAAACCACCCGAGCGCGTTGTGATCACAACATGGGGAGCTCGGGCGCCCAACGCCGATCTGATTTGGAGTGCAACCGATGGGAAGCAAGCAATCCCGCCTGCACGTGCCACAGGCACCTGCACGCCCCGGTGAAACACCGGACTTCTCCTACCTGAAACTGTCTGCCGCGGGAGAGATCCCTCGACCTGATGCAAATGCGAAGGTCTTGGAGACTGCTTACCTGGCCGATGGCCTTGTACGCGTTCTTGACGACGATGCGGTTGCTAAAGGTCCCTGGGACCCGCACCTGGATGCCAAGGACCTGCAAATCGGGTTGCGGCATATGGTGCAGACACGAATCTTTGACGACCGGATGCAGCGCGTACAACGCCAAGGCAAGATCTCGTTCTACGTGAAATCGACCGGCGAAGAAGCCGTGTCTGTGGCACAGGCGATGGCGTTGCGGCCCGGCGATATGCTGTTCCCGAGTTACCGCAACCAGGGGCTGTTCATCGTTCGCGGCTCCAGCCTGACCGACCTTATGTCGCAGTGCCTGTCGAACACCCGGGATATGTGCAAAGGCCGCCAGCTTCCTGTGATGTATCACACCGCGCGCGATAACATTTTCTCTATCTCAGGCAACCTCGGCACCCAGTATCCACAGGCTGTCGGTTGGGCGATGGCATCGGCGATCAAGGGCGAGGATCATATCGCCGCCGCGTGGATCGGTGACGGCACGACTGCCGAAGCTGACTTTCATCATGCGGTCACGTTCGCCTCGGTTTACCAGGCGCCAGTCATCCTGAACGTCGTCAATAACCAATACGCAATCTCAACCTTCCAGGCGTTCGCCGGCGGTGAGCAACAGACATTCGCAGCGCGCGGCCCCGGCAATGGCATCGTGGGCTTGCGAGTGGACGGAAACGATTTCCTGGCCGTGTACTCAGCCACACAATGGGCCGCTGAACGCGCTCGAAAAGGTGCTGGACCCACGTTGATGGAACTGGTCACTTACCGCGCCGGGGCGCACTCCACGAGCGATGATCCCTCCCGATATCGACCAAAAGAAGAGTGGGACGAGTTTCCGTTGGGCGATCCGATCGAACGCCTTAAACGCTACCTGATCGAGCAAGGCGCATGGTCCGAGGAGCGACACAAGGCTCTCGAAGAAGAAATGACCGACCACGTCAATGCCTGCTGGAAGGAAGCGACGAGTTACGGAACCCTCAACGAGGGACCTCACCTTGATGCTGCTCTTATGTTCGAGGACATCTTCAAAGAGATGCCGAAGAACCTTCGAGCGCAGCGCGAAGCCTGGCGCGCCGAACGCGAGCAAGGAGACTGATCCATGGCCAAGATGAACATGATTCAGGCTTTGAATTCCGCGATGGATATCGCCATGGACCGTGATCCGAACGTGGTCGTGATGGGCGAAGACGTTGGCTACTTTGGTGGAGTCTTCCGGTGCACAGAAGGCTTGCAACGCAAGTATGGCGATCATCGCTGCATCGATACCCCCATCGCCGAAGGTGGCATTGTCGGCACTGCTATCGGCATGGCGGTAAACGGTTTGCGACCTGTCGCCGAGATTCAGTTCGCCGACTATATCTATCCTGGCTTTGACCAAATCGTGAGCGAGCTAGCGCGCATCCGCTACCGCAGTGCGGGAGACTTCTCTGCCCCGGTGACGATTCGCACACCTTGTGGTGGCGGCATTCGAGGCGGACAGACCCACTCACAAAGCCCCGAAGGGATTTTCGCGCACGTCTCTGGCATACAGGTCGTCATGCCTTCGAATCCCTATGACGCAAAGGGATTGCTGCTCGCGAGTATCGAGAACGATGATCCGGTTGTGTTCTTCGAGCCCAAGCGGATTTACAACGGACCGTTCGACGGTGACCCAAACAAACCTGCGGTCGGCTGGTCGTCACACCCGATGGGCGACGTACCGAAGGACCACTACACGGTTCCAATTGGCCTTGCGAATGTCGTGGAATCCGGCTCGGACGTCACCATCGTGACCTACGGCACCATGGTGCACGTTGCACAAGCCGCTGCCAAAGCGGAAAACATCGATGCAGAGGTTGTCGACGTCCGCTCGCTGCAGCCGTTGGACATCGACACGATCGCGGCATCCGTACAGAAAACCGGGCGCTGCATCATCGTGCATGAAGCCACGCGCTTCTCGGGTTTTGGCGCCGAGCTGTCCGCCAGCATTCAGGAACACTGCTTCTACTCGCTGGAAGCACCGATCCTTCGGGTAACCGGCTGGGACACACCCTACCCTCACGCTTTTGAGTGGGACTATTTCCCTGGACAGAAGCGGGTGATCAACGCGCTGCGACAGGTGCTGGAGGATTAATTCGATGAGCCAGTACGTATTCAAACTGCCGGATCTCGGCGAAGGCCTGGTCGAGGCCGAGATTGGAGAGTGGCACGTCAAGGTGGGCGATGTCGTCAAAGAAGACGATGTGATCGTCGACATGATGACCGACAAGGCGGCGGTAGAAATACCGGCGCCGGTGAGCGGCCGCATTGCGTCGCTGCATGGCGAGCAGGGTGACATCGTTCCTGTCGGGACTAACCTGATCGTGTTTGATCTCGAGGGTGACAGCGCACCAGCCGCGCCAGAGCCAACGCAGGCAGAGGGCGCGCCGGTTGAGACGCAGCAGGCAGAGAAGCCGGCACCGGCGGCAGAAAAGAAAACCAGTGGTCGAGTGCTCACCTCGCCCGCTGTGCGGGCGCGTGCACGAAAGGCGGGCGTGGACCTTGCGCTAGTGCCCGGCACCGGCGCTCGCGGGCGGATCCTCAAGAAAGACCTCGAAGCATTCATTGCAAGCGGTGGCACGACACCTGTAACGACAACACCGCAACCCGGTGTCTCCGCAGAAACCGATGCAGTCGAGGAACATAAAGTAATCGGTGTTCGACGCGTTATTGCTCGCAAGATGAGCGAGAGCAAACGCAACATCCCGCACTTCACGTACGTCGATGAGATCGACGTAACGCAGTTCGATGCGTTACGCCAGCATCTGAACGCAGAACGCAAGGACGGCCAGCCGAAATTGACGTTCCTCCCATTGTTGATCAAAGCGCTGGCCAAGACGCTCAAGGAGTTTCCACAATGCAACGCGACCTACGATGCGGAGCGGGAAGTGGTGATTCGACACGCAGCGCTCAACGTTGGCATTGCGACGCAGACCAAGGACGGGCTGAAAGTACCTGTGGTGCGCCAGGCACAGTCCAAAGACGTCTGGAACCTCGCCACCGAGATTCTGGAACTCTCGGAGCTCGCACGAAACGGCAAAGCCAAAAAAGATCAGCTCACGGGCAGTAGCATCACAATCACCAGTCTCGGGGCACTAGGCGGCATCGTCACCACGCCGGTGATCAATGCTCCCGAGGTCGGCATCATTGGCATCAACAAAGCGGTGCCACGACCGGTGGTCCTCAATGGTGAGATCGTGGTGCGGACGATGATGAACCTGTCCGTCTCTTTCGATCACCGCTTTGTCGACGGCTACGACGCGGCCGACATGGTGCGTGTGATCAAGGGCTATATCGAGCACCCGGCCACCATTTTCATGCCATAAGAAAACCCCACGTCGACACACGACGTGGGGTTCTACTGCGCTCTATCGTGTTGCGTCTCAGCTTTCGTCAGAAGGAATGACACCCCGGCGCATCTGGTCGAGCTCCAGAGACTCGAACAGCGCCTGGAAGTTGCCCTCGCCAAACCCCTCATTGCCCTTGCGTTGAATGATCTCGAAGAAGATCGGACCAATCGCATTTTCCGTAAAGATCTGCAGCAGCAAGCCCTGCCCCTCGGTGGGCGCGCCGTCGATCAGAATCCGTCGCTTGCGCAGCTCCTCAAGCGGCTCGCCATGATTCGGGACGCGCTTGTCGACGAGGTCAAAATAGGTCTCGATCGTGTCCTGAAAATTCACGCCGTTGGCTTTGAGCGAATCGACGCTGTCGTAGATGTTGCTCGAGCCCAAGGCGATGTGCTGAATGCCCTCGCCGTTGTAATCGCGAAGGAACTCCTCGATCTGGCTGTGATCGTCCTGACTCTCGTTCAAAGGAATACGGATTTTTCCGCACGGGCTTGTCATCGCCTTGGACACCAATCCGGTGACCTTGCCCTCAATATCGAAATAACGAATCTCCTGGAAGTTAAACAGCTTCTCGTAGAAGCCTGCCCATTGGTCCATGTTGCCCCTGCGCACGTTGTGCGTGAGGTGGTCGAGATACGTGAGTTTGGTGGATGCCGCCGCCAACTTCTCCTGCCAGTTCGGCTCAAACACGAAATCGACGTCGTAGATGCTCTGATCACCGTATCGGTCGACCAGGTAAAGTCGACTCCCGCCGATACCCTCAATCGCCGGGATATTGAGCTCCATCGGACGCGGTTCAGGATCGATGGGTGTCGCGCCAAGGTCCACCGCGCGATTGAACGCCGCTTGAGCGTCCTTCACGCGGAACGCCATCGCACACGCACAAGGACCGTGCTCCGCAGCAAACCGCTGTGCAAAGCTGTCCGCTTCGGCGTTGATAATGAAATTGATATCGCCCTGTTTATGCAGCGTCACATCTTTCGATCGATGCCTCGCTACCACGGGAAATCCCATGCTCTCGAACAGGTGCCGCAACAAGGTCGGGTCCGGGGCCGCATACTCAACGAACTCGAAACCGTCAGTCCCCATAGGGTTGTCCAGACCAGTCGGTGTCGCATTCGACGCCGCGCCACCTTGCTGGGATTGTGCTGCCATCATGATGAGTACCACCTCAATTGTGTTGGCGGCAGTCTATCAATCCGATAGCGCAGGATGACTGCGATTCACGCGCAATTTCGCTATGATTCGCAGGTTCTCATCATTATTTGGCTATTTAATGCAGGAATCTTACACACTAGACCGTTTCGATCTCGCAATCCTGCACGCGCTACAAGGTGATGGCCGCCAGTCTTGGGTAGAGCTGGCAGCTGCGGTGAATTTGTCCCCCAGCGCCTGTCAGCGCAGAACGCAGGCACTGCAGGCGCGAGGCGTCATCGAAAGATTTAGCGTGTCACTGGATATGCAGCGTATGGGGTACGACGTAGAAGCTTTTGTCGCCGTAACCATAGAACGGCAGAATCAGGCGCTAGCGGAACAATTTCGCGAGGTAATGGTCGAGCTCCCGGAAGTCCGAAGCTGCTTCATGCTGTCCGGCTCGATCGACTTCATGTTGCGGGTAGTAGCGCGCAGTCTGCGCGACTATGGACAATTTATGCAGCGCGAGATTCTCAGCCTGCCCGGGGTGAAGGATGCGACCTCCTCAATCGTGTTGGAACGCATCAAAGACACAGGCGTGATTCCAAACTAGTCTTGTCGGGCTAGGTGCCACTGCGTGCCGCCTTGGCGACACTGGTCTCTACATCAAGGAAGGCAAGCAGTCGCTCCCACTCCGGTCGATCCTTTGCGATCTGATGCGACTTCAAGTCGAAGAGCCCAACACCAAACTCGGACGCAGTCACATAGTTCTGCGAGTCGCGCAGAACAGCGACAACCGGTATGCCAAGACTATCGAGGAAGCGCATCAGTCGCTCAAAACTTTTGTTATTTCGTCGGGTTCGATTCGCAACGATACCGAGCTGCTGGCGCTCTCGGTCCAGCTTGGCGACAAGCAGAAGATCAGCGATCGCTTTTGACGCGGCTGCAATGTCGAATCTCGAGGGCAAAACCGGCATCAATACCTTGTGCGCATCGCGTGTGACCTCGCGCAGCTCTGCTGCGGTGTAACCCGCGGGCGAATCCACAACGACGTACTGACAGTCGTCGGGTACCCGCAGCTGAAAACTGCGGGTCATGCCCATCCGCTTTTCGTATGCCGCTATGCCGTGGATTTCCGGCAAGTTCTCAGGACGTTCCGCCAGCCAATGCATGCTCGAGCCCTGCGGATCGAAATCCAGTAGTGCAGGCTGGCCAGCACGACTCGCAAAGTAGCTCGCCAAATTGGTAGCCAGCGTTGTCTTACCGCTGCCACCTTTGGGATTAACGATCACAATTTTCTTTCGCACAATTGAATGCTACGCGATTTCTGTGAAGAAAAGTGCAGCGCCATAAAAAAGCCCCGTTAGCGTACTAACGGGGCAACCAGGCATCTGCGGCTTGCGCCGCGAGGGGAATTCACTTCACACGGTCCTACTTCAGGACCTCGGGCCAGTTCTCATCAGCGAGTCGGATGAAACCTTCGGGATCCTCGCTCCATGTCTTTCCAACGTCTTTGTTGTAGTTGACGTAGAGCTTGTCATCGACGATCTGCCAGACTTTCGGGTCGCCGGAAGCCGTATAGCCCTGAGACACTGCCCAAGCACAGTATCCACCATATTGAGGCGCGTAGCGCTCGGGGTTTGCGATGAATAGTTCGCGATTTTCGGCGCTAGCAAAAAGCCAGGTCGCCCCATTCCAGTCGTAGGAATGATCCTTATCGCCTTTGGTGGGCGCACCTTCCGTGAAGTAGCTCACTGCGTCGTAGCCCTTCAGCGCTTGGCTGGAAAAGACCGAAGTGTAGACCGGCGCTTTGTCAGCAAACGCAGAAGGCGCCATGAGGCTCAAAACGACTGCGGTCGTCGTCAGCCAGAACGCACGCAGCGAAGAAAAAGATCGAGTGTTCGAATGCATTGCAGGTATCCAATGGTTTGGTATGTCCGAGGAGACCTGCAGGCACGTCAATTCATTTCACAACTCGGTGACTTTTTTTGCGCTCTCCTCGATGCTGGCCCACGCGGCATCACGTAATGCCGACTCCGGCACCACCCAACTGCCACCAACACAAGGCACCGACGGCAGATCGAGATACTCTCGGACGTTGCTCATATTGATTCCGCCCGTCGGACAGAACTCCAGTGCCGGAAGCACCGAGGAATAGGCTTTGAGTGCAGCGACACCACCGGATGCGCTTGCAGGAAAAAACTTCACTGCTTCCTGCCCGACCGAATGCCAGTGCGCCATCTCCGAGATCGTCTGAGCGCCCGGTAGCAGCGGAACAGAAGCAGCGGTACAAACCTCATGCACTGGCATCGAGATGCCTGGGGACACCACGAACGCGACCCCGCTGTCGACAACGGCGCGCGCCTGTTCGTCGGTCCATACCGTTCCGGCACCCACGCGCATGTCGGGAAAAGTTTTGACGAGTTCGACGATCGCAGCGAGTGCGCCCTGAGTCCGCAATGTGACTTCGATGATGCGTACACCACCATCCAAGAGCGCGTGACCAAGCGCAATGACATCGGTGTTATCGGGAATGGTGACCACCGGGATGACCGGCGACACGCGCATGATGTTTCCAATATCAGACACTGCAAACTGCCTCACTGTCTAGCGCAACACTGCGATCGAGCGGCAGAGCAGACCCGCCCTCTTCGGCACACGACACACCCTGCCGCATTGCCGCGAACAAATCGCGCCCCATCCCGATACCCTGTGTCTTGTCGAGTTCGAATGTGGCTACACGCTCGTGGAGTGCCGAATCGTCGATCAGCACACTAATCTCACCGGTATTGGCATCAAGCTTCACGATATCGCCATCACGGATTTTGCCGATCACGCCACCATTGATCGCTTCGGGCGTGATTTGGATTGCGGCGGGCACCTTCCCGGATGCACCTGACATACGACCATCAGTGACAAGTGCGACACGGTGACCGGCATCCTGTAGCACGCCGAGTGACGGCGTGAGCTTGTGCAACTCAGGCATACCGTTCGCTTGTGGCCCTTGATTAACGACAACGACGACACAGTCTTCGTTGAGCTCACCCGCTTTAAACGCTGCCGCCACTTTGTGCTGACAATCGAATACGCGGGCTGGCGCCTCAACCACTAAATGCTCATCTCGAACCGCTGAAGTTTTGATGATTCCGCGACCGATGTTCCCCTTCAACAACGTGATTCCACCGTGCCCGGAGAACGGCGCATTCACTGGTCGCAACACGTCGGTATCCAAAGACGACGTTGCGCCTTCCTGCCAGACCACCGTGTCCAGACCCTCTTCATCCGCATCCCCCAACATCGGTTCGCGCGTGTAATGGTCGAGCCCCTGACCGGCGATCGTCGTGACATCACGATGCAAGAAACCGGCGTTCAATAGCTCGCGAATCATGTATGGAATACCACCCGCCGCTGCAAAATGATTCACGTCTGCCTGCCCATTCGGATACACGCGTGCCAACAACGGCACGACGGCCGACAGCTCCGAGAAATCATCCCAATTGATATCGATACCAGCCGCACGTCCCATCGCGACGAGGTGGATTGTGTGGTTGGTCGAACCACCGGATGCCAACAACCCGACAACGCCGTTGACCAGTGCGCGAGCGTCAAACACTTTGGCCATCGGCGTGTACTGCTCTGAGAGCCCACTGATTTCAACGGCACGTGTTGCTGCGGCGCGTGTCAGCGCACCGCGCAGCCGCGTGTGCGGATTGACGAAAGACGTTCCTGGCAACTGCAGCCCCATGAACTCCATCAAAAGCTGGTTGCTGTTGGCCGTGCCGTAAAAGGTGCAAGTGCCCGCGGAGTGATAAGCCTTGGACTCGGATTGCAAGAGTTCCTCGCGCGTGATCTTGCCTTGTGCGAACAACTGGCGCACCTGCGCTTTCGCCGCGTTGGTAATGCCCGAGGTCATAGGACCCGCAGGCACAAAAATCGTTGGCAAATGGCCGAAGGCCAGAGAACCGATCACCAATCCGGGGACAATTTTGTCGCAGACGCCGAGACAGAGATTTGCATCGAACATGTTGTGTGAGAGGGAAACGGCCGTTGCCATGGCAATGACATCACGACTGAACAGCGACAGGTCCATGCCGGGCTGGCCCTGTGTCACGCCGTCGCACATCGCCGGTACACCGCCCGCGAACTGCGCGATGCCGCCCGCCTTCCACGCCGCGGCCTTTAGCAAAGCCGGATAGTCGCCGAGCGGCTGATGTGCTGACAACATATCGTTATAGGCAGACACGATCGCCACATTTGGCCGTTCTCGTCCGGCCAATGCCTTTTTTCCAACCGCATCATTCGCTGCAAATCCATGCGCAAGATTGCCGCAAGACAGCTCCGCACGATGCGGACCTTCGCGGCGCGCCTGCTCGACCATCGCAAGATATGCGGCGCGCATCTGCGACGAGCGCTCTTCAATCCTTCGAGTTACCGCATCAACTACCGGGTGCATCCTCGTCTCCTTCAAGGTCAAAGTGCGAAGTATGTGGACACTGGCACCATCTCCTGTCGCAGGACGCTGCGCACTGGGTACTCGGCGAGGTCGCCCGCGATGGAGGCTTGCGCGAACACGTCGGCCTTGTCCTGGCCAAAGAACAACAATCCAATCTGACGGCTGTCGAGGAGCACCCGCGGCGTGAGTGAGATTCTCTGCAACGGCTGGCTCGGAGGGCGCGCCATAACGCATGGCTCCTTACTCGCCAGCGCAGCCTCGATATTCGGGTCATCGGGAAACAACGAAGCGGTGTGCCCATCGGTGCCCATGCCCAGCAGCACATAATCGATCGGTCGCGGTAGACGTGCGACACGCGAGCCAACGACCTGTGCGGCATCGGCGCCGGCCACATCGGGGTCGTACAGACTCAGGAAGCGCGCTGCAGAGGCCGACCATTGCAACAAGTCACGCTGCAACATGCCCGCGTTGCTCGCCGGGTCGTCGATATCGACCCACCGTTCGTCGCTCGGCACAACGGTGACCACAGACCAATCGAAGTCCATTTTACTCAGCAGCCGAAAAGCCTCTAATGGAGAGCTGCCGCCGGAAACCACCAGCGTCGCCTCGCCTCGCTTCTCAATAGCAGACGTCAACGCAGCACCGATGTCCGCGGCCAACGCTTCAGCCGCCAATGCACGTGAGTCAAAAAACTGTTGTAGAAACATCAGCTGCCGTCCTGATACCAACTGCGATCGTCACGATCGATCAACACGGCCGACGCGGTCGGCCCCCAAGTCCCGGCGGAATAGAGCTGCGGCGCCATACCGGTTGAGTCCCACGCGTTGCGAATCTTGTCGATCCATGACCAGGCAGCATCCACTTCATCGCGCCGCATGAACAACGCGGGGTTGCCTCGCAAAACCTCCATGAGCAGACGCTCGTACGCATCCGGATAGCCGAGTTCGTAGGTCTCGTTAAAGCTGAGGTTCAGCGGTAGCGACCGCAGGGTGAAACCACCAGGACCCGGCTCCTTGGTCACCATACTCAGTCGGACACCCTCATCAGGTTGCAACCGAATCACGAGACGGTTGGGCTCAATGCCACCTTCGTTCTCTTCAAAAATCGAGTGTGCGATGCTGCGAAATTGGATCACGATTTCAGAGGTCTTTTCGGGCAAGCGTTTGCCGGTCCTCAAATAGAACGGCGTGCCCTGCCAGCGCCAGTTATCGACATCAGCACGAATCGCAACGAATGTTTCCGTGTTGCTCTGTGCGCCCAGCTCATCGGCGTAGCCGGGGACGGCTTCACCATCCACGGCACCCTGCTTGTACTGCCCTCTCACTGTCGCTCGCGCCACGTTCTCGGGTGTAATCGGACGAAGCGCTCTCAGGACCTTGATCTTCTCATTCCGCAGCTCGTCATGATGCATGCTGAGCGGTGGCTCCATCGCCACGAGACACAGCAGCTGCAACATGTGGTTTTGGACCATATCCCTTAGCGCTCCCGTCCGATCATAGAACTGTGCGCGATTGCCCGTACCGATGTGCTCTGAAACCGTGATCTGTACGTGGTCGATGTGCGTTCGATTCCATAACGGCTCGAGCAGCGCGTTAGCAAACCGCAGGGCGGAGAGATTCTGTACCGTCTCTTTGCCGAGATAGTGATCGATTCGATAGATTTGACGCTCGTTAAAGAATCGACCAACGCCGTCATTGATTTCACGCGCACTGTTTCGATCGCTACCGACAGGCTTTTCGAGAACGATACGCGAGCCCTCGTTGATCAGATTGTGCTCGGATAGCTGTTTCGCCGTTTCAGCAAATAGCGCGGGTATCAACGCCAGATAAAAAACCCGGCAACGATCTGACTCGGGCTCAAGTAAGCGTGCGAGTGTTTGCCACCCATCTGGGGTGGTGATGTCGAGCGAGATGTAGTGCAGTCGCTTCGAGAATCGATCCCAGACTTCGGGCTCGAGTTTGTCCTCATCCAGATAGGTTTCGAGCGCACCGCGTACCAGCTGGACAAATGCCTCGTTGGTCATCTCGCCCCGAGACAGCGCAATGATGCGGCTTTCCGGGGTGAACTGCCCGTCACGATCTCGATGAAACAACGCAGGCAATAGCTTACGTTGTGAAAGGTCTCCGGTCCCGCCAAATATCACCAGGTCGAAGGTATCTACGGGCACGAACTGCGCCATTGTCGGCTCCTTATGCTTCCCCAGTTGAAATTTTACTACATAGATAGCGTAAAACCAGCTTATTTATCGTTTTTGACACATATTCTCTGTAGTATCACTACAATGCTGACGCGTATACGGCAACTGAGAGACTCACTTTCCCCGGCTGAACAGCGGGTGGCCGACGGCATCCTCGAGGACCCACACGGCATTGCCAGTCTCAGAATGGCGGATCTTGCGAAACGCACTGGCGTTTCCGATCCGACGGTTGTGCGGTTTTGCCGTAAGGTGGGCACGCGTGGCTTCAATGCGCTGCGAATCGCCATTGCCCGGCATCTGGCAAGCAACCCCGGCGATGTACACGCCAGCGTCCGCGACGGTGACACGCCTGATGTTGTGATCCGTAAAGTGATCTCCAGCAGCATCAGCGAGTTACAGCGAATCCAACAGTCGCTCGAGCCTCAATCACTGGAAGATGCCGCCCACCATTTGCTCGCCGCGCGACGGATCGCCTTCATCGGTGTGGGCGCATCTGCAATCGTCGCGCAAGACGCAAACAACAAGTTCTTCAGGTTGGGCCTTCCGACGGCGGCGTTCACCGACGGCCCGACCATCACCCAGGTTGCAGCGACCACTGCGACCAACAGTGTACTGGTGGCCATCTCGAGATCCGGCACGTCGGACGTTATCGTTCAAGCCGCGCAAATCGCAGCGCGCGCAGGCGCCGTTACGGTTGCGCTTACGGCGTCGGACACGCCGCTTGCAACTGCAAGCGATGTCACGCTGGCCGTCGATAGTGAAGAAGACACCGCGGCGTTCACGCCTATGAGTTCGCGTCTGGCCCAACTCGCGACGCTCGACGCGTTGCAACTGTGCACCGTACTGAGTGGTGGGGACCGCGTCCGTGGCCCGCTGGATGCGAGCAAACACGCACTAATGCTTGGCTAGCTCGTAACCTCGATCAAGGCATCGGCAATGAAGTCAGCACGCTCGATCGTCGCGTTCTGCCCCATCAGGCCAATGCGCCACGCTTTGCCTGAGAACTTACCGAGTCCGGCGCCGAGCTCGATGCTTTGCGATTCGAGCAGCTTGGCGCGTACCACCTGATCGTCACAACCGTTTGGGATATCGACAACGGTCAGTGGCGCCAATCGATGCGCCGCGTCGACCGCCAACGAAAAGTCTGCCGACTCAAGGCGCTCGTACAAATGACTTGCTGCAGCCGTATGCCTCGCCCACCGCGCTTTGAGCCCCTCCTCAACAACGAGGCGGAGCGCTTCGCGCATCGCAAACAGTGAATTGACGGGCGCAGTATGGTGATAGGCGCGTTTGGACTCGCCGCTTGTGTAATAGCTCGCGAGCAGATTGGTATCGCAAAACCAGCTGGGCACCGCAGAGCTCCGCGTCGATGCCTTTTCGATAGCGCGGGGCGAGAACGTGATTGGAGAAAGACCCGGAACGCAAGACAAACACTTCTGGCTCCCCGAGTAGACGATGTCGAGACCCCATTCGTCGACGCGCAACTCAACACCGGACAACGACGTCACCGTGTCGACGATCGTCATGCAACCGTGTGACTTTGCCAGCGCGGCAAGCTGCTTGGCATCCGATCGAACACCCGTGCTCGTTTCCGCATGGACAAACGCGAGCACACTTGCGTCAGGGTTGGCTTTGAGTGCATCGGCGACCTTCTCCGGATCGACCGGCTTGCCCCACTTGTCCTCGACCGTAACCACATTCGCGCCGATGCGCTCGCAGATACTCTTCATGCGATTACCAAACACACCGTTGATGCCGATAATCACAGTTTCGCCAGGCTCGACGACGTTTACAAAGCTCGCCTCCATCCCGATGGAACCCGGCGCCGAAAGCACGAACGTCACAGGATTTTCGGTCATGAATACGGTTCTGAGGTCACGCACGACATCATCCATGGTGTCGAGAAACACCGGATCCAGGTGTCCGATAGTCGGTTGCGCCAGAGCAATAAGCACCGAATCTGGTACGTTGCTCGGGCCAGGGCCAAAAAGTTCTCGATACGGAATCAACGGTGTCCCCTTGCCTGAACACTGCAGGCGTGACGTGCGCGCCGATTACATCGAGAGACAGCAACGAATGCAAATGCCGGATCGCATTTTGTCGAGGTGGTGACGAATAGCAATCGATCCGCCGCGACATGACTAATGGGCCTTCTTGTGCTGCTGTAACGCCGCCAGTAGTCTCTCGCTATTTGGAGGGTGGGCGAGGCGATGCACGAGCGCGCGGCTGACGATCTGACCGGTCGACAGGAACCAATCCTGTCACTAACGGCGGCACGAAAAGCCGGTGTTTGTATGCACATCACCTCGCTACCTGGCCCGCATGGCATCGGCGAGATTGGGCGCGATGCGCACGCATTTGTAGAGGCGATCTCCGCAGCTGGGCTCGAGGTCTGGCAATTGCTACCCACCGGCCCCACCGCATACGGCGACTCACCCTATCAGCCGCTATCGTCGCGTGCCGGCAATCCTATGCTGATCGAATTGCGCGACCTCGTTGAACTCGGTCTGCTGCATGCCGAAGAAATAGACACACTGCGGAGCTTGTCGGCCGACAAAGTCGAATACGGGCCGCTGATCGACGAAAAGACGCGTCTGTTGCAGCGTGCTGCACTGCGCTTTGAGGATGTGGCGACCACACCGCTACTCAACCAGTACGCAGCATTTGTTGAGGAGCACGACGAAGACTGGCTTCACGACTACGCGTTATTTCGCACGCTCAAAACAATGCACGAGGAACGTCCGTGGATTGAATGGCAACCAGAGTTTCGCGATCGTCACAGCCAAGCGCTTCAGCGCCTGGCAACTGAGCAGGTTGAGGCCATATTCGCTGTGAAATTGATGCAGTTCCTGTTCTACCGCCAATGGGAACGGCTGCGCGAAGTCGCAGCGGAGAACAATGTCTTGCTGTTCGGCGATATGCCGATCTATCTGGCACTCGATTGCGCAGACGCATGGGCACGACGCGAACTGTTACGACTGGACGAACAGGGACAGCCAACACACGTCGCGGGGGTACCGCCCGACTACTTCTCTGAAGACGGGCAACTGTGGGGCAACCCACTCTATGACTGGGAATACCACGCAAGCACCGGCTTTGACTGGTGGGTCGGGCGTGTGCAGCACACACTGACAATGGTCGACATCGTCCGGATCGACCATTTCCGCGGTTTTGAAACCTATTGGTCAATACCCTGGGGCTCAGAGAGCGCGCGCACCGGCGTATGGGAGTACGGACCGAAGGACGCCTTGTTTGAGGCGATCACCGCAAGACTTGGTCCGCTGCCCATTGTCGCCGAGGATCTCGGTGACATAACCCCCGAGGTCACCGAACTGCGCCAGCGCCAATCGTTGCCCGGCATGTCGGTGCTCCAGTTCATGGTGCCCGATGTGCACTTTGACCCAGACCAGATTCCTCGTGATTCGGTCGCCTACACTGGAACGCATGACAACGATACGTCTGTTGGCTGGTTCTTGGGTGGCCCTGGCGATATGCGAAGCGCCAATGAAATCCGCGAGCATCAGGCCCTGACACTCGAACGAACCGGCGGCACAGCGGCGGACGTCCATTGGGGTTTGGTCCGGATGGCGTTCGGTACCGAAGCGTGCATGGCGATCATCCCGATGCAGGACTTTCTCGGCCTCGGGTCGGATGCGCGCCTCAACACACCGGGTAAACCAGCGGACAACTGGCAATGGCGGCTGCGTGCAGGCCAATTTGATTCGCAGATGATCACGCGGATTCGCGACGCCGTAATTGAGGCGGACCGTCTGAGCCAAACGTGATCCGCGCAACACCAAGACACGGGGCTTGCGCTATTATCAACGCATGAGCAACCAACCCGTACTTGAGGACGGCGGACGTTTTGTCAGCCGACTCACCAAAGACACGCTTGCGCTAATTCTGGCTGGCGGCCAAGGTTCGCGCCTGCACGAGCTCACGACCTGGCGGGCGAAACCGGCGCTGCAATTCGGCGGCAAGTTCCGGATCATCGACTTCCCTCTGTCAAACTGTTTCAACTCGGGGATCCGTCGTGTGGGTGTGCTCACCCAATACAAGGCGCACTCACTAATACGACATCTCGTCCGTGGCTGGACCAACCGCTATTCCGGCGAGCAGGAGTTCGTGGAAATATTGCCGGCATCACAGCGTGTGGGCGGTGAGTGGTACCGCGGCACGGCTGATGCGGTCTACCAAAATCTGGATATCATCCGAACACACAGCCCCAGATTCGTTCTGGTTCTCGCCGGAGATCACGTCTACAAGATGGACTACGGCCCCTTGCTCGCGGCACATACCGAGGCGCAAGCGGACATGTCAGTCTGCTGTCTGGAGGTGCCGGTCGAGGAAGCCGCCGGTGCGCTCGGCGTCATGACCGTCGACGAGAACGGTCGCGTGATCGACTTCAACGAGAAGCCGGATCAACCTGAGGAAATACCCGGTAAGCCCGGCTTGTGCCTCGCTTCGATGGGCAACTACGTATTCAACACCGATTTCCTTTTCGAGCAGGTCATCAAGGACGCCGACGATCCGAAGACGCAACACGACTTCGGCAAGAACGTGATCCCAGCGATCATCAACCAATACCGTGTCTTCGCTTATCCGTTTCGCGATCCTGCCACCGCTGACCAGGCCTACTGGCGCGATGTTGGAACGCTGCCCGCATACTGGCAGGCCAATATGGAGCTCCTGGACGTGGTGCCGCAACTCAATCTCTACGATCAGGAATGGCCGGTAGATACGTTCCAGATCCAGCTACCGCCAGCGAAGTTTGTTCACGACGAACCCGATCGGCGCGGTGTTGCAATCAATTCAATGGTGTCCGGCGGCTGTGTTGTATCCGGCGCGTCGCTTCACCGATCGCTCCTGTTTTCCAACGTACGCGTGCACTCCTACAGCAAGCTGACGGAGACCGTGGTACTCCCGGACGTTGAGATCGGCGAACACTGCCGTATCCATCGCGCGATTATCGATCGCGGTTCGGTGGTTGCGGATCACACGGTGATCGGAGAAGACGTCGAGGCTGATCGCGCGCGCGGGTTTCGAGTAACCGATGAGGGCATCACGCTAGTGACGCCGGACATGCTCGGCCAGGAATTGCATTTCACCCGCTAGGCCCATGTCGATTCGACCACCGGTTTATATGGTAGCCGCAGAGAACGGCGCGTTGCCGGGCGGCAAAGCAGGCGGCGTCGGAGACGTGCTTCGCGATTTGCCCCCTGCGATCGCAGAGACCGGACGACCGGTCACGATCCTGATGCCCTCCTACAATCGGCTACATAGATCGGACGGCATGGAGTGGTGCGGCGAGTTTCCCGTTCGCTTTGGGCAGGAAAGCCTGAATATCGAGTGGTACGGCAAGCAGACCGCAGCCGATGTCGACACCGTAGTCTTGCATCACCCACGTTTCGACCCGCAGAACACCGGCCAGATCTATTGTGATGATGGGCCGGACAACCCCTTCGCCAGTGATGCCACAAAGTTTGCGCTCCTTTCGCTGGCGGCGGGCGAATGGCTTGCACGCCATGCTGACGAACAAGCCGTGCTGCATTTGCACGACTGGCACGCCGGGCTGCTTGCACTGCTGCGCGAACGACTGCCATCTTTTGAGCGGCTGAAGCACTTGCGGTGCGTGCTGACCTTGCACAACCTTGCGTTGCAGGGACTGAGGCCTCGTCGGGGTCATCCCTCAAGCTTCGAACGTTGGTTCCCCGAGCTAGACCCGGACGACCCACTGTTATCCGATCCTCGATATCCCGATGTCGCGAATCCGCTCGCGGCCGCAATTCGGAGCGCCGATCATATCAACACGGTTAGCCCGACCAACGCGCGCGAAATACTCCAGCCGACGGATCCTGCGCGTGGCTTTCATGGCGGTGAGGGACTCGAAGTATTGCTGCAGCATGCTGCCGCCGATGGACGACTGCACGGCATCCTCAACGGATGCGACTACACGAATATTCCGCAGCACCGCCCTACATTTTCCGAATTGACGGAAACTGTCGGAAAAACACTGACTGAATGGAGCGATCGGCAGCCGCACAACCGGTCCTTGTTCACGCTTGCATCACGTAACCTGAATCAAGCGCGACACAAACAGCCGTCGATCATTCTGACGGCTGTGAGTCGACTTACCGATCAGAAGGCGGGGCTGCTGCTGGCGAGAACGCAAGGCATTACCTTGCTGCAACAGTTACTTCGATCACTGCCCGATGATGCGGTTGTCTTGCTACTCGGAAGCGGCGATCCTGGAATCGAGACCGCATTGGCGCAGCACGCGGCCACCGACCCGCGACTGATCTTTCTGCGAGGGTTCTCCGAGCCACTTGCCAACACAGTGTTCGCCGCTGGGGACTTGTTTCTGATGCCGAGCACGTTCGAGCCCTGTGGCATCAGTCAGATGTATGCGATGCGCGCAGGCCAACCCTGCCTGGTCCACGCCGTTGGCGGACTCAATGACACGGTCAAAGACAATATCAACGGTTTTTCGTTCTCCGGCCCAAATCCCGAGTCGCAGGTCGCGAACTGCATGGCGAGCATGATTCATGCGCAGCAAGTGTTCTTCGATCAGCCTGCGCGATGGCAAGAGATTGTTGGCGAGGCCCGAGCGGCACGGTTCCTCTGGTCTGATGCCGCCGCGCAATACGAGACGAAGATGTATGTCTGAGCGTGACGCACTGCACCAGCTGGCCGCAGGCCGTCACCCGGATCCGTTTTCGATCCTCGGCGCACACGAGGTGGATGGCGTTCGCTGCGCAACCTACTTTGCACCGGGTGCCGCTCGTGCCGCGATCGTGGATGAGCAAGGCCGACAAATACGTCGCGCACGTCGAATTCATGATGCGGGTATTTACCGTGTTGAGCTGTCTTCGCAGAACTATCGATGGCGCCTGTATTGGCCGGATGGCGAAGTCAATGACGTGCAGGACCCGTACGAATTTGGTACCTCGTTGGGAGAGGTTGATCTGCATCTGCTCGGTGAGGGTCGGCACGAACGCATCTACGAAGTGCTCGGTGCACACACGATGCAGCTAGACGGCACACCCGGGACTCGCTTTTGCGTCTGGGCACCTAATGCATCACGGGTCAGTGTGATCGGCGATTGGAATCAGTGGGACGGCCGACGACATCCTATGCGTCGCCATCATGCGGTCGGTATTTGGGAGTTGTTCATCCCCGACATCAGCGACGGCGCACGCTACAAGTTCGAACTACTGGACGCAGAAGGTAACCTCCTTCCACTCAAGACCGACCCGTTCGGCAATGCCTTCGAAGCGCCGCCACACAACGCCGCGATTGTCTCGACGAGCGACTATCAATGGCGCGATCACGCATGGATGAGCGAAAGAAGCCCGCAAGGTCTGCGCACACCACAATCGGTTTATGAGGTACACCTCGGTTCCTGGCGGAGAGGTGAGCATAATCATTGGCTCGACTATCGGGCACTCGCCGACACGCTGATCCCGTATGTTTCCAACATGGGGTTCACCCACATAGAACTGTTGCCAATTACAGAACATCCGTTCGATGGCTCCTGGGGTTACCAGCCAATCGGCATATTCGCACCCACTTACCGTTTCGGCACTCCAGACGATTTCCGTTATTTCATTGACACCTGTCATCAGGCAGGGATTGGCGTCATTGTCGACTGGGTGCCCGCGCATTTTCCACGCGATGAACATGGGCTCGCCCGGTTCGATGGCACGGCACTCTACGAACATGCTGATCCGCGCAAAGGTGCGCATGCCGACTGGGGTACGCTCATCTTCAATTACGGGCGCAACGAAGTCGTGAATTACCTGATTGGCAGCGCGTTGTACTGGATCAATGAGTTTCACATCGACGCGCTTAGGGTCGACGCAGTGGCCTCCATGCTCTATCTCGATTACTCCCGCAAAGAGGGCGAATGGGTACCGAACGAACACGGCGGCAACGAAAACCTGGAAGCCGTTACGTTCATCCAGCGATTAAATGAAGCCGTTCACGCAGCGGGGGCCGCGTCCTATGCCGAGGAATCGACCGCATGGCCAGGCGTGTCTCGTCCGACCTACGACGGTGGCCTCGGGTTCACCTTCAAATGGAATATGGGCTGGATGAACGACAGCCTGAGATATATCGGTGAGGACCCCGTTCACAGGCGTTACCACCACGATAAGCTGACCTTCGGACTCGTCTACGCATTCAATGAGAACTTCGTACTGCCGCTTTCACATGATGAGGTGGTGCATGGAAAGCGATCGATTCTGGGAAGAATGCCGGGCGACGACTGGCAGCGTTTTGCAAATCTGCGCGCCTACCTTGGGTTCATGTTTACGCACCCTGGGAAAAAGCTGATGTTCATGGGCACAGAGTTTGCGCAGTCTGCAGAGTGGAATCACGACCAGTCTCTGGACTGGCACCTGCTTGAATACGCACCACATCGCGGTATCCAGGAGCTGGTACGCGACCTGAACCACCTGATGCGCGTCCAGCCCGCACTGCACGATCAGGACTTTGACGGCGCTGGCTTTACGTGGCTCGACTGGGAAGATTCAGAACACAGCGTCTTCGCATGGCTACGAAACACCGATAACGGACAAAACGTCATCTGCATTTGCAACATGACTCCGGTTGTTCGCGAAGGCTATCGCGTCGGCGCACCTGACTGGGGTGCGTATTCTGAAATTTTGAACACTGACCATGAGCGCTACGGTGGCAGCAATGTCCTCAACGGCTCTGGTCTGCAAACACAGCCAACAGCGTGGCACCGACAAGCACAGTCTTTGGTGGTAACGCTACCGCCCCTCGCAACCATCATTCTGAAACGCGCTTGAGTGGGTAGGCAGGAGAAACCTGATGAGCACCAATACTGAATCGACACTACCCAGCCGAATACTCGCTGAACCGTTGAGCAACGATGAGACCGCACTGCTGAGAGACTTCAGTCACTACTTCGCTCGGACGTTCGGTCGCAACGAGCTGGACGATAACGATGCATTCGCTTACCGGGCACTGGTCTATACGATCCGTGATCGCATCATGCGCAATTGGCGCCTGACACGCGAGCAGCAGCTCGAATTGGACTCGCGCAAGACCTGTTATCTGTCTCTCGAGTATCTAATGGGAAGACTGCTAAATAACGCGCTGGCAAGCACTGATCTGTCGGGTGCTGCGGCAAGTGCAATGTCGAAACTGGGCGTCGATCTTGAGGTGCTGCTCGACCAGGAGCACGATGCCGGTCTGGGAAACGGCGGACTTGGCAGACTGGCTGCATGCTTTCTCGACAGTTGCGCCACACTGGCTCTGCCCGTGACTGGCTATGGCATCCGCTATCGCTACGGCATGTTCCATCAGCAGTTGCGAGACGGGCGACAGGTGGAGGAGCCAGACCAATGGCTGGCAGACGGATTCCCATGGGAGATTCGTCGTCGCGAACAGTCGCAAGTCATACAGTTCGGCGGCCGGACCGAAAGCTACAGAGACGCCAGCGGTAATATGGCATTCCGGTGGGTCGATACGCAGGATGTATTGGCCGTTCCCTATGATGTCCCGATACCGGGCTACCGGAACGAGGTCGTGAACACACTTCGACTCTGGTCCGCGGTTGCAACAGACGAATTCGATCTCGATGAGTTCAATGCAGGTAGCTACGCCGATGCAGTAGCACGCAAAAACGCCGCTGAAAACATCACGATGGTCCTCTATCCGAATGCCACCACCGAAAACGGGCAAGTACTGCGCCTGCGGCAACAGTACTTTCTCGCAAGCGCCAGCCTGCAGGACACGATTCGCGACTGGCAGAGTCGCCACGGGAACGACTTCAGCGAGTTTGCGAACAAGCACTGCTTCCAGCTCAACGATACGCATCCCGCAGTCGCGGTCGCCGAGTTGATGCGTCTGCTGATGGATGAGCATGGATTCGGTTGGCACGCGGCGTGGGAAGTCACCACATCCACGATGGCCTACACCAACCATACGCTGCTGCCGGAGGCGCTGGAGCTCTGGCCAGTTGCTATGTTCCGTGAACTCTTGCCACGACTAATCGAAATAATCTACGAGATAAATGCGCGCTTCCTGCGTGAGGTTGCGCGACGATGGCCGGGCGATGTCGATCGCCTACGACGCATGTCGCTGGTTGCCGAAGACGGTGAGCCCATGTTGCGCATGGCGTACCTCGCGATTGTCGGTAGCTTTTCTGTGAACGGCGTTGCCGCTCTGCATTCCGAACTGCTCAAGAATGGATTGTTCAAAGACTTCTATGAGCTATGGCCGGAGAAGTTCAACAACAAGACCAACGGGGTAACACAACGTCGTTGGCTGGCTGCTTGCAACCCGACATTGAGCAAGCTGATCGATTCACGGATCGGCTCGGACTGGATCACCGACTTGCCACAATTAGCAAACCTCGCAAGTCACGCTGAGGACGCCGCCTTCCGCAAAACGTGGCGTGCTGCAAAGCAACACAACAAGGCGTTGCTGTGCAGCATGATCGAACAACGCACGGGCATCGCGCTCTCACACGAGATGCTGTTCGACGTTCAGGTGAAACGAATTCATGAGTACAAGCGCCAGCTACTAAATGTTCTGCATACAATCCACCGCTACGCTCGAATCTGCGCTGAGGACACGCAGGGCATGCAACCGCGTGCGATCATTTTTGGCGGGAAGGCCGCGCCTGGATATGTGATGGCAAAGGAAATCATCAAGCTGATTTCCAATGTGGCAAATGTCATCAACACCGATCCAAGAACCGAAGGTCTGTTGCGGGTAGTCTTCTATCCCGACTACAACGTCTCCGCTATGGAACGGATATGCCCGGCGGCCGATTTGTCCGAGCAGATCTCGACCGCCGGGAAAGAGGCCTCTGGGACCGGCAACATGAAGTTCATGATGAACGGCGCGCTGACGATCGGCACGCTCGACGGCGCGAACGTTGAAATTCGCGAAGCGGTCGGCGATGACGCTTTTTTCCTTTTTGGTTTGACGGTCGACGAAATTCCGGCGGCGCGAGCGGATTACAACCCGAGTGCGATCATCGCATCCGACCCCGCGCTGAGTGTGGTGATGCACCTGCTGGAGACCGGTCATTTCAACCAGTATGAGCCCGGCGTGTTCGATCACGTTCTCAGCGCGCTTCGCGACCCGCATGATCCATGGATGACCATCGCTGATTTTCGCAGCTTCATCGACGCGCAAGAGCGAGTCGACGCAACCTATAAGGACGACGAGCTATGGACCAGACTCAGCATTCGAAACACTGCTGCCTCCGGACGATTCTCGACTGACCGCACGATGCAGGACTATAACGACGACATCTGGCGACTCGAATCGATCGCAGTGGAAACATGATCGATTCGGGTGATCCGACCCTTCTTGGCGCGACCGTGGTTGATGGGGGCGTCAACTTTGCCCTGCACTCGAGCACAGCGGAGCGTGTCGAGCTATGCCTGTTTGACGAGCAAAACCAAGAGCGTCGTGTGGATATGTTGGGACCACACAAGGACGTTTGGCACGGGTTCATCCCGAGTTTGTCGGTCGGCACGCGTTACGGGTATCGCGTCCATGGTCCATGGGATCCAGCACGCGGATTGCGCCATAACGCGAACAAGCTGCTCATCGACCCTTATGCTCGCGAACTCTCGGGTGAGTTGGTCTGGGACGATTCCATATTCGGTCACTCGCTCGAAGATACTTACATTCCCAGCACATCAGACAGTGCCGCTTTTGTACCCCGCGGTGTAGTGGTACCGCCGCTGTCGCTCACCGCGAAAAGGCCGCTAACGTCGTGGTCAGACACGATCATCTATGAGGCATCGGTTCGCGCTCTCACCGCCCAGGACCATCGGCTGGAGACAGACATTCGCGGCCGGTTTCTCGGCGCTGCCAGCGACGAAATTATTGGTCACCTGAAGTCTCTCGGGATCACGGCGCTGGAGCTGTTGCCGATTCATGCCTATGCCGATGAACACTTCCTGGTACAGCGCGGTCTCAAAAACGCCTGGGGCTACAACACACTCGCCTTTTTTGCGCCGATGCCGCGATTTGCCCGGAGTGCCGCTTGTGCCGAGTTTGCGCACCTCGTCAATCGTCTCCACGATGCCAATATCGAGGTGATACTTGATGTCGTGTATAACCACACCGCCGAAGGCGATCTGCGAGGCCCAACCTTGTCGTGGCGGGGCATCGACAACCTCGCCTACTACCGTGTTCTGCCAGAAAATCCCGATCACTACGTGAACGATACCGGCACCGGGAACACCATCAACGCGGACCACCCGACGACTCGGCAGATGATCCTGGACAGTCTGCGCTACTGGGCGGGAACATTTGGCGTGGACGGGTTTCGTTTTGACCTGGCGCCGATCCTCGGCCGACATTTCTCCGGGTTCAACACGAACCACCCGCTACTCGAGCAGATCACTAACGACTCAATCTTGAGGCACTGCAAGTTGATTGCAGAGCCCTGGGATATTGGCCCGGGTGGTTACCAGCTAGGCGCGTTCCCGAAGGGTTGGGGAGAGTGGAACGATCGGTACCGGGATACGGTGCGCCAATTCTGGCGAGATGACGAACATCGAACGCCGGCAATGGCACGACGATTACACGGCTCCGCTGACATATTTGAACGCGCGCTCCGGGCACCGGCGGCGAGCGTCAACTACGTAACCGCACATGACGGGTTCACACTCAGAGATCTTGCGAGCTACGAAAGAACGCACAACGAGGCCAATGGCGAGAATAACCTCGACGGGCACAGGGACAACCACTCGATCAATTTTGGTGTCGAGGGCCCTACCGATGACGTTGAGATCCTCGCCCATCGACGCAAGCACCGTCTCAACCTGCTTGCGTCCCTGCTGGTTTCACAGGGTACGCCGATGATTCTCGGCGGCGACGAGCTCGGCCGCACTCAAGCGGGCAACAACAACGCGTACGCACAGGACAACGAAACCACGTGGTTCGACTGGCAAGACGTCGATCAGGGATTTCTTGCTCGGGTGCGTGATCTGATCGCTTTGCGTAAACACCTGCCACTGTTGCGCCAGCAAGCCTTCCGTCACGGGCGTTCCACAAACGAAGCCGGGTTGAAGAATATCCAATGGCATTCGCCCGACGGCGAGCAACTGGAGGGACTGGACTGGCATCACGCCCGCGCGGTCACGATGCTGCTTGTCGCGACTGAAAATGACGCGCCGGCATCCCCCGACCAGGCAGCAGTCGCCGTCAGTTTCAACCCGACCAATTCGCCCGTCGATTTCACGCTACCGCGCGTTGCTAGTAACGGCGCTTGGGTCGTTAGCGGCTATACCGACATCGAGCCACCGGCACTGCACGGCTGCGTCGTCGCGCAGGGCGCCCGCAGCACCAGCGTGCTTGCATGGCTGGGCGGCTCTCGCTGACCGCTGGCCCGTTACGCACTAGGCAATTTTTGGCACAAACACGGACTTGGTTTCGAGAAACTCCTCAAACCCGAGCATGCCCCACTCGCGCCCATTGCCCGACTGTTTGTAACCACCGAACGGCGCCATGATGGAGCCACCGTGTCCGTTGATGTGAATACTGCCCGCTCGAATTCTCGATGCGATACCCACCGCTCGCTCCGGGCTGGCCGACTGCACGTAGCCGGCAAGGCCATATGGTGTGTCGTTGGCGATCGCGATCGCCTCTTCTTCATCCGCATAGCCGATAATGCACAGCACCGGTCCAAAAATTTCTTCGCGTGCGATCGTCATATCGTTCGTGACATCGGCGAAGACCGTCGGTCGGACAAAATATCCGGACTCAAGGCCATCGGGACGACCTGTCCCCCCTGCTACCAGGGTGGCACCTTCATCGATGCCCTTCTGTATCAACGCCTGGATCTTGTCGAATTGCGCTTCACTGACAACCGGTCCCATCCGCGTCGACTCATCGCGCGGATCACCCACAACGGTAGATTCCGCAACGTCAGCGGCAATCTTCGCCGCTTTCTCCATCTGCCCTGCAGGCACAAGCATGCGGGTCGGCGCGTTGCATGACTGACCGCTGTTGTTGAAGACTTGCTTCGCGCCGGACGCCACTGCAGCCTCAAGATCCACGTCATCCAGGAGGATATTCGGTGATTTGCCACCGAGCTCCTGCGACACGCGCTTCACCGACTCCGCCGCAGCCTGCGCAACCAGCACACCCGCGCGAGTAGAACCGGTGAAACTCATCATGGCGATATCGGGATGCGATGAAAGACGCGCACCTACATCCGGGCCAGTACCGTTCACCAGATTAAACACACCCGGCGGGACTTGCGCTTCGTGCAATATGTCAGCGAGCAGCATCGCGTCGACAGGTGCGATCTCGCTTGGCTTCAGCACCATCGTGCAACCTGCCGCCAGCGCAGGTGCGACCTTGCAGGCGATCTGGTTCTGCGGCCAGTTCCATGGCGTGATCAAACCACAAACACCGATCGCTTCGCGGGTCAGCAGATAGTCGCCTTGATGCGACTGCCATTCGAAAGACTCGAGTATTTTTCGGATCGCCTTGAAATGCGCAAGACCACTACCGGCCTGTGCCCGTGTCGCGAATTTCAATGGCGCGCCCATCTCGTCGCTGATCGCCGCCCCAAGTTCCGGCAACTTGGCCTTGTAAATCTCAATAATGCGATCGATCACCGCCAGCCGGGTTTCAACAGTACTGTTGGACCAGCTATCAAAAGCCGCTGTTGCTGCTGCGACTGCACGATCCACGTCCGCTTCGGAGCCGTTGGTGATTCGTGCGTAAGCGACCTCTGTTGCCGGGTTGATCACCTCCAGAACCTCTTCTGAGGCTGGAGTGACCCACCGTCCGTTGATGTAGAAGTTCAGATAGTCACGCATCGTTAAGTTTCCGTTGTGTCCAATTCCACTGGGGAGGAATGGTAACGCGGGCGCCCGCGCCCTGCAGCCAGCCTATTTCGCAATGTCGTTATGTTAATAATTCAATAGATTAATTGAATTATTTCCTCCGTTAATTATTGTTTTTATTGTTTTTTCTAGATTTCGACATCATTCCCTTGCTATTTTTCAATAGGTCTATAGAATCCGCGATCATTGATTTCTGAGTGAAACCCATGCCGGACAACACAGCACCGCGATACGAGCAACAAAAGCTCGCCGCCATACAGGCGGCGGCTCGCGTATTCGCTGAGCACGGGTACCACGGCGCGAGCACGAAGTTGATCGCCAACGAGATGGGCATAAAACAGGGGAGCCTCTACTACTACTTCAAATCGAAGCAGGATGCGCTCGCCGAAGTCTGTCTGTACGGACTTACCGACTATGTGGAACGACTGCAGCTTATCTCCAGTGCAGAGCAACCATTGGCGGGCCAGATTGTCGCGGTATTCTCAGCGCATCTGTCCGCGTACCGAGAGCGCAACGAAGCGCTCAAAGTCTACAACGACGAGCGTCACTACCTGCCCGAAGACGCGCGGACAGAAATTAAGCGCCTGGGCTCACTGTACCGCCAAGAGCTCGAAGCGATGCTCGAGCGTGCCGTGACAGCAGGTGATCTGAGGGCTGAAGTGGATTGTCATTTCGCCGCACAAGCGATCATCGGCATCGGCAACGCATGGGGTGATCTCATCGTGCGGGATCCCGAACTCGACATCGTGGCACTTACACAGAAGTGCTCCGACATGGTCATGAATGGTTTCGCGAATCGAAACCGCTGAATACAACAATACTCAAACGAGGATAACGACATGGGTGCATTCAAAGAACCACACGGCGGCAAGCTGGTAGAGCTCTACCTGCCGGAAGACAAAGCCGAAGCAATGAAGACGGAAGCGAAAGACTTCCCATCATGGGATATGTCGCCGCGCCAGATTTGCGACCTCGATCTGATGATGTGTGGCGCGTTCTCGCCGCTGGAAGGATTCCTGACCGAAGCCGACTACAACGGTGTCGTTGAAGATATGCGCCTTGAGAGCGGCGTGCTGTGGCCGATGCCAATCACACTGGACGTCAGCGAGGCTTTTGCAGAAGGCGTCAGTGTCGGCGACACCATCGCGCTGCGTGACCAGGAAGGCGTTATTCTTGCAGTGCTCGACGTCAGCGACATCTGGTCGCCAGACAAGCAGCGTGAGGCCGAAAAAGTATTCGGTTCAACCGACGAAGCACATCCAGCTGTCGATTACCTCTTCAACAAGGCAGGCAGTGTTTACATCGGCGGTAAAGTGCGAGGACTCGAGCCACCGACGTTCTACGATTTCAAACTCCTGCGTGACACACCATCCGAGCTCCGCGGTCGATTCCGCAAGTTGGGCTGGCGCAAAGTTGTTGCGTTCCAAACGCGTAACCCATTACACCGCGCGCACCAGGAACTGACGTTCCGCGCGGCTCGCGAGGTAGACGCCAACCTTTTGATCCAACCGGTTGTCGGCCTGACGAAGCCTGGTGATATCGATCACTTCACTCGTGTGCGCTGCTATGAGCACGTACTCGAGCAGTACCCGGAGCAAACGACCACACTTAGCCTGCTGAACCTGGCGATGCGGATGGCTGGCCCGCGCGAAGCCATCTGGCACGCGTTGATTCGCAAAAACTACGGCTGCACGCACTTCATTGTTGGTCGCGACCACGCAGGCCCCGGCAACGACTCGAACGGCAACGCATTTTACGGCCCTTACGATGCACAGGACCTGTTTAAAGAGCACGAAGAAGAGATGGGCATCAGCATGGTGCCGTTCAAGATGATGGTGTATGTCGAGAACAAGGCCGAGTACATGCCGGCTGACGCTACCGCGCCGCAGGATCGTGTACTGAACCTTTCCGGCACCGAGTTCCGCCGCCGACTTCGTGAAGGGCTGGAGATCCCTGAGTGGTTCTCTTACCCGAAAGTTGTAGAAGAGCTGCGCCGTGCATATCCGCCAAAGGACAAACAGGGTTTCACCGTGTTTTTCACCGGCCTGTCCGGCAGCGGTAAGTCGACTGTTGCAAACGCATTAATGGTGAAGCTAATGGAACAAGGCAGTCGTCCCGTGACGCTGCTCGATGGTGACGTCGTTCGCAAGAACCTCTCCAGTGAGTTGACCTTCAGCAAGGAACACCGCGATTTGAACATCCAACGCATTGGTTATGTAGCAAGCGAAATCACCAAGAATGGTGGTATCGCGATCTGCGCGCCAATTGCGCCCTACGCTGCAACACGCCGCGAAGTGAGAGAAGTCATCAGCGGGCTTGGTGGCTTTGTTGAAGTCCACGTATCAACACCGATCGAGGTGTGCGAAGCTCGGGACCGCAAAGGACTGTACGCAAAAGCTCGCGCGGGGCTCATCAAGGGCTTCACCGGCATCGACGATCCGTATGAAGTACCGGAGAACCCGGAACTCGACATCAATACCGCAGAACTCTCTGCTGATCTCGCTGCACACCGCGTATTGCTGACGCTCGAGAAGATGGGGTACATCAAATAATGAGTGACAAGACCACTTACGCCTACCACCGGCCGCATCCCTGGCATGGGCTGCGACCGGGTTCTGAGGCACCGAACAAGGTGAATGTGTTCGTCGAAATGACACCGTTCGATCATGTGAAGTATGAAATCGATAAGGAAACCGGTTTCATCCATGTCGATCGTCCGCAGCGCACGACAGCGCAGATGCCCTGTCTGTATGGGTTTGTTCCGCAGACTTACTGTGCGGAACGCGTTTGCGCACTGAGCCCACGCTCGGAGCGTGGCGACAGGGACCCTCTGGACATCTGCGTGCTCAGCGAGCGACCGGTGAATCGTGCCGAAATTACACTGCGTGCCTGGGTCGTGGGCGGTCTTCAGATGGTCGACAAGGGCGAGGCGGACGACAAGATCATTGCGATTCTCGAAGGCGATTTTGTCCACGGTCATATTCGTGACATCGACGATTTGCCGCAGATTGCGATCGAGCGCATTCGTCACTACTTCCTCACCTACAAGATGAAGCCGGGCGAGACCCAACCCGTCGAAGGGGTCGAGCCGTATGGGCGCGAGCACGCGTTCAAGGTGATCGAAGCGGCACAGGAAGACTATATCCGCTACTTCGGTGATCACCCGATCGATTGATCGTTAAGGAACGGGCGGCCTGCCGGTATGGGCAGGCTGCCCGAACCTGCCCACTGGCGATTCTGTCGCGCCCCTCTGAATCGCGGAGTATATTCAAGTTCTGAATCACGGAACGAGCATGGGGGCACATGACCACGTTCCATTTTGACGACCTGTCACTCGACACAGCGCAACGCAAACTGTCGCGCGGTGACCAGTCGATCGATATCGGCGGACTGAGCTATGACCTGCTCAGCACGCTGGTCGAGGCTGCGCCGAATGCGGTAGGCCAAGCAGAGCTTGCCGAAGCCGTCTGGCACAATCGGGTCGTCACACCGGAAACGCTGAGCCAGCGAATCAGGCTGGTGCGCTCAGCGCTTGGCGACGACGCCGACGCTCCGCGTTACATCCGCACGATTCGCGGATTCGGTTATCAGCTCATACCTGAAGTCAGCCAGATACAAGACCCCCTGCCATCGGTTGAGTCTCTCGAATTCGGTCATTCGCAGGGTCGAGACATGCAGTCGGCAGCACAGCGCCACGCTGTTGCCGTTTTGCCTTTCGGTGTTGTGCGACCAAGCCCGTCACGGCAGACGTTGGCAATTGGACTGCATCGCGACCTGATCAATGCGCTTGCACGCACCAGGGCCTTTCCGGTCACGGCGGGTGCTTCGACTCTGCGATTTGGTCCAAATGCAGATGCGCGCGATGTTGCTCAGCAACTGGGGGTGCGTTTTCTCGTTTACTCGAATCTCAGGGAAGATCAGAACCACACAACGGTTGACCTTTCCCTGGTCGACGGAACGAATGCCAACGTGCTGTGGCGTGACGAAGTACGTGAGCGTAGCGACGACCTTCAGGCCTTGATGAACCAGATCATTGGAGCCATCACAGCGCAACTGGAGTCGGAAGTATTGCAGATCGCAAAACGCGAAGCGGTGCTGCCGAGCGCACGCCTCGATGCCTGGACCGCATACCATCGGGGCTGCTGGCACATGTACTGGTTTTCCTCAGAATCGTTGGACTCGGCCGAGCGATGGTTCAACGTAGCGCGAACACTCGACCCTGGCGCAGCTCGACCCTGGGCATGCCTTTCATGGGTGCATTGGCAGCGCGTCTTTCTCGGGCTTACTGATGACCCCTGGCGCTCGATCGAGTTGGTGAGGTCATTCGCCAACGAAAGTCTGGCGCGAGATCAACATGATCCACTATCACACTGGGCTCTGGGTCGCGCCCTGCTTCTGGAGCGTGAGCTCGACAGCGCCGCTATGGTGCTCGCGCGAGCGGTTGAACTGAACCCCAGTTTCGCCGTTGGGCACTACTCGGTGGGGTTTGCGGAACTGCAACGCGGTGAACTGAAAGCGAGCGAGCAACATAGTGTGGAAGCCGCAGCGCTCAGCCCTTACGACCCGCTCCTTAGTCTGATGCTGACAACGCGCGCATTCAGCCGCACCTTGGCCGGCGATTGCGAGACCGGTGCAGCTCACATGCGTGAGGCACTACATCAACCCAATATTCACTTTGCCATCCGAGCGAAGGCGGTAGTCAGTTTCGCATTGGCCGGATGCCTGGACGAAGCAAGAACTCAGTACAGCCTGGTTCACGAGGCGCGTCCGGGATTCGACGCCGACGACTTTATTCAAATCTTTCAGTACAAGCACGCAACCCATCTGACACAGTTTCGCAATGCGTTTGCGGCACTGAACTAGATGCGGGATTGCAGCAGGTGCTCCTCAGGAATGAAGCACCCACCGCAACCCACGTGCTCATGGGCTAGAGCGGCAGAAATATCCTCGGCAACCAATAGCCCGGGCCACCGCCTGGTGGAACCTGAAGTTGCGTGGGTAGAAGATCCTCTCGAAGCGCACCGTGCGGTCCGATAGCGATATGGATCTCCGCTTGCTGGGTGTCGCCTAACGGCTCGCAGCCAAAGCCTTGCAATGGGCCCTCACCAACGCTTGCGTAGCCCGAGAGACTCAAACGTGCCCGGCGTGTGGCGCGACCTCCCAGACCGATTGCGCCAGCCCCTGCATTCACACAGTTCGGACCGAGAACGTCTCTTGCACTGCACCCCCCAGGCAAGCATTGATCCGGACGGTTAAAGTAGATCAGCCAAAGCGAAAACGCTTCGATTGCGCCGGGCACAGCGGGCCCGGCTGAGAGGTCTGTCGCCAGGGTGGCGGGCGGATAACAGTAGGAGCCCGGTTCCGGTGTCGGCATACGGACAAACGCCGCAATACCATCTTTCAGCCGCAGTATTTTGGCGCTACTCCTTGGAATCTCAGCGCGCTCGCCACCAAAGGGCAAAGGTTGTGAACAGTCTCCAAACGTCTGCGTGGACAGTGCGCCGCGTTGCTCCACGATCTGACCAACCTCCACCTCATCCGCGACAGCCGTAGCGCTGCCGACAGCGCTCCAACCTCCCAGAACAGCGAGAATCGCAGCTACCTCGAACAGTCTCTTCTTCATCGTTTTGTTTCCTTTTGGTTTCTGGATCGATGCAGGCGTTACCTGCAAACCTCGACGACCCCAATCGCCCCACGAGGCACGTCACTTTCGGTGACAGGGGAAACGCTAGATGAAGCTGACCAACGGCACTTGAAGAACACCTGAAGAATGCATGAAGAAGCCCCGAGGCCAGACTCGACGGCGACGGTGTTCTGATTGCGCACCAGTGGTATCCTCGCATCACCATTTTTCAGGAGCGATCAGGATGCGCGCATCAATTCGACGTGGACTAGGACTTACAGCACTCACTCTGATGTTTGGCACTGCTTGGGCCATGCATCACGAAGGAGATGGTCTCGCCAAAGCCATCGCGGCCGACTATCGCGAGGCAGACCGCGCACGCGATGAATATCGACACCCGATGGAGACGCTCAAGTTCTTTGGCATCAAACCGGGTATGACCGTTGGCGAATATGGTCCTGGTGGTGGTTGGTACACGAGAATTCTGGCGCCGTGGATTTCAGCGTCCGGCACGTATGTCGCAGTCAACGCCGACGTCGAGAAGTATCATGCGGGCGCTTCTGCCGAACGCAACGCAGAGCGCAAGAAATTTCCACAGACCTTCCCAGGGCAAGTTGCAGAGTGGACCGGGCTCGCTGCAGACGCGATCGCCGCTGTTGAGATCGATGAGGCACCGGAATGGGAAGGCAAACTCGACGCCTTCCTGATCTTCCGCAGTCTGCATGGTCTGTCGCGCAAGAACCTGGCTGATGAGACGGCCAAACATGCCTACAATTTATTGAAGCCGGGCGGCGTCGTTGGTGTGGTGCAACACCGGGCGAAAGAGTCCGCTGCATGGGACTACACGCGCGGCCACAATGGCTACCTGAAGCAATCAGAAGTCATCGCTCTGTTCGAAAGCGCAGGTTTCGATCTCGTCCTCGAGAGTGAAATCAATGCGAACGCATCCGATTCGGCGGACTGGGAAGGAGGCGTCTGGTCCCTGCCCCCCACCTTTCGGCATGGCGACAAGGACCGAGCCAAATACGCGGCTGTCGGAGAGAGCGATCGAATGACGCTACTCTTCCGCAAGCCGGGTTAGACGCGTTTAGGTTACCAGGAAGCTCAGGCGCCCTTCGCCATAGGAAGGCACGTTGAGTTGAAATCCAATCGGCGTACCGTTCGTCGCGAGCTGTCCGACGAATTCGCTGGCCTCACCGGGGCCCAGCGTTTTGTCAAGCCGAAGATGCTGGTCGTCTTTTTCCGTCATGAGCAAGCGTGAACAGATGTTCATGACTTCATAAAAGTTGGCGCTAATCGCCTCGCTGATATCGTTGCTCTTCACCATGTCCTGCGCTGTGGCTGCAGGAATCATTGAGAGCGCAGCGCCGGCATAAGCGACAAATGCAGGATCGCCTCCACCTATCGCGACGAGCTTATCGTTGTCATCGATGTAGGTTGCCACGTACTGGTCCGAGAAATCGTTGGCGTCAGCGCCACTGACACCAAGGCCATCACCCAGAATGATACCCAGCAGCTCCGCTACCGCGGTGGTCTCGGGTACTACAAATGTCGTGCTCATGATCGGCCTCCTGCCGAGCGTTAATTCAGAAACTTGCCGACCACTTTTTCAAATGAGTCGACGGTAAAGGGTTTTGCGATCAGGAATTGCGCGCCGGCGTCCGTTGCCCGTTTGCGCATTTCGGTGCCCGCTTCGGTGGTCACGAAACCGAACGTGGTTTCGACGCCTTCCGAGCGCAGCGTCTCCAACAATTCGATGCCTGTCATGTTCGGCATATTCCAATCACAAAAGATGAGGTCGGGTTCTGATTCCCGGATCATGCCCAACGCGACGGCGCCATCTTCGGCCTGAACCACGTCTTTTGTGGCTACACCCGCCTGGCGGAGTGTGCGCAACATCATCATGCGCATCGCTGCGCTATCGTCGACCACGAGTATTTTCATTAATCACCCATTTCGGCGTTGCAAGTAGAAAGTAGTGCTTGTTAGGGCGCGTGTACTGACACACCCGTGGTCCTAATAGCGACCGCATATTCAATCGCTTTAGCAAATTTCCACTTCGAAAATCCCGTTCAATTAATCCCTATCGGTGCCGCTGGCTTCAATATCCTGCAAAACCCAAGGGAATCAGGGATATGACGCCCGAAACACTGGCGAGCGAAGTAAGCGACCTGGCCTCGATGCCGGACATAGCGATACAGATCAATAACCTGTTGTCCGATCCGAACAGCAGCGCCTGGGATATCGGGCGGCTAATCGAACAGGATCCTGGTCTTAGCGCCGCGTTACTGCGCATCGCGAATAGCGCGCTCTACAACAACGGAATCCCAGTAAATGCCATTGACCGAGCGGTGACCGTAGTAGGCACACGGGAGGTCAGAGACCTCGCCTTTGGCGTATGCGCGGTTGAGGCGTTCGACGGGATTTCAAACCAGCTGATTACGATGGAAGACTTTTGGTACCACAGTTTGCGCACGGCAGCGGCAGCCCGTGCGGTTGAAAAGGTCAGCCGAAAACGCTCTGGCGGTTCTATGTTCATCGCAGGCTTGCTGCACGACATCGGGCAACTCGTGATGTTCAGTCGCCGCCCGGAGCAGTCTGAACAGGCGCTGAAGCTATCGGTTGATCGCGACGATGGCAGATCGACATTCAATTCCGAGCACGAGGTCTTTGGTTTCGACCACACCGAAGTGGGCGCGGCACTCGCTACCCAATGGGGTTTACCAGCATATGTCATCGACGCCATCCGATTTCATCACCAGCCCTTTTCTCACGGCATGGATGACGAAGAGCAGGCCAACCGGATCGAGGTAGTTGCATCGATCGTTCATCTGGCCAATGCTGCAGCGATCATCGGCGAGGTGGAGAGCACCAGTCTCGATGATGGGCCTGTCCTACATGAAGGGGTACTCGAAAAGCTCAATTTGACCGTTGACGATCTGCCAGAAATTCTGTCGGTATCCGCGGACACCGTAGACGAGCTATTGCGAGTATTCGTACCAGCGAGCGCTGCCTGAGCACCACTTCAAGCAGCACGCAATTCATTCGCTGACAGCCGAATGAGTTCACTCCCGATTTCGTTGAGCGAAAGCACGTGTTGTATGGCACGCTCCTCAACTGCCGCCTTCGGCATGCCATAAATGACGCACGTTGCCTCATCCTGCGCAATCGTAACCGCGCCCGCCGCCTGAAGGAGCTTCATGCCCTCCGCACCATCTCTGCCCATGCCCGTCAAAATGACACCAACCACCGGCTGGACTCGCGCTTTCGCAATCGAGGCGAACAGTACATTGACCGAGGGGCGGTGAAAGCCGACACGCTCGCCGTCATCGAGAGTGCAAACGAGTCCGTTTCGATCTCGTGCGACCCGCAGATGATGACTGCCGGGTGCCACGTAAACACAACCGCGCTCTATTTTTTGCCCGTGCTCAGCGTGGTACACCTTCATCTTGCTGAGCTCATCCAGCCGCTCTGCAAAGGATCGACTAAACGTATCTGGTATGTGCTGGGCAACGACGATCGGCGGTGCATTGCTCGGCAGTCGCGAAACGATATCCTTGATCGCCTCCGTACCGCCCGTCGACGCGCCGATCGCAATAAGCGGGTCGCCAAGACCCGGGGCCAGTGTTTTCGTCGGCTGGCGGAATACGCCTGTCATGACCGGCACGCTGTTGACCGATGACGTGCGCCCTTGGGGCGACAGCGCATTCAGATTCACGGCCGCGGCGTTTCGAACCTCATCGATAATGATCTCTGCGGCTGCCTTCAGCTCCTCGCCACGCCCGACCGCAGGCTTCTCGATAAAACTGACGGCGCCAAGCTCCATCGCTTTTTGCACCAATGCCGAGTTGCGTTCTGCGAGCCTCGAAATCATGACAACCGGCATCGGCCGTAACCTCATGAGATTGGCAAGGAACGTGACCCCATCCATACGCGACATTTCAACGTCGAGCGTGAGGACGTCCGGCTCGAGCAGTTTGATTTTCTCTCGCGCATCGTAGGCATCCACTGCGACGCCGACGACTTCAACATCGGGCTCCGACTCAAGAATGCCGCGCAGCAGTTGGCGCGCGCTTGGAGAATCATCAACCACCAGCACGCGAATGCTGTTAAACAGCGCGACGCTCACCCTCAGGCCACTCGCTTGTAGATAGTTCGACCCAGGAGTCGGAAGTCTTCAGATACGCGATGCAAGGATTCCGAATGCCCCATGATCAAGAGCCCATCGGGATCCATGGCGGTGTGAAATCGTCGAACCAACTCAGCTTGTGAGTCCTTGTCAAAGTAGATCACTACGTTCCGACAAAAAATAACGTCGAACGGCGCTAGCTTTGGCCATTCCGCGAGCAGGTTCATCACTCGAAAATCGATCATCCTCTGCAACGACGGCTTGACCCGAACCTTGCCGGCCTGCGCGCCCTTTCCGCGCATGAACCAGCGCTTCAGTCGCGCTTCAGCGAGACCGTCGACTCGATCCATTGTGTAGATACCGCGCTTCGCAGTTGCGACAACCTGCGTATCAATGTCGGTCGCCAGAATATCGATCTGCCAACTCCCGGGGTTTGGCACGGTCTCCGCAAGTGTCATCGCGATCGAGTAAGGCTCCTCACCGGTAGAGCAGGCTGCCGACCAAATCCTGAGGCGCTTCGACCCTCGCTTTATATGCTCCGGAAGAAACGTGTTCTTCAGATAATCGAAGTGGTGGTTCTCACGGAAGAACGAGGTGAGGTTCGTGGTGACGGAGTTAGTGAAATGCTCCACCTCCGCCGCATCGCCATGACTAATCAGATCGAGATAGTGGTCAATGTTCTCGATGCCGAGGGCGCGCATTCGAGTGCCGAGCCGACGAACTACCAGGCCCTTCTTGGCCTCGCTCATCTGGATACCGGTAAGACCTGCGATCATCTCCCGGCAGCGCTTGTACTGCGCGTCAGTCAACTGCACATTCATGAAATACGTGCGCTCCGGACCTTACTCATTGGCTCTCCCTCCAAGTAACGTATAGCGACCGAAATCAGTGCACCTTTACTCATTAATCCCGATCGATCGGTCTAAAGATTGCGAGAGTCGGGCCGATATTCCTGCTACGCATCGGGACAAATGCGTTGCAAGAAAAGGAGGCGGCATGGGCACAGGCACAAATGCGCAATCGGCAACACCTTCATGGCGGCATCACGCCGTCGGCGTTGTGATGTTGCTGTTGACCGCGGGTTCGCTTGCTCTGATTCCCCTGTTGCCAGCGAAGAGCGAGACGACCCTCGATTTACCGTTCCTGAGCGGCATCGACGCCGATATCGTCATCGCATTCGCCGGATTTCCCGGTTGCAGCACCAGTTGTCCCACGGCGCTGCGCGCAATGGCGACTGCCTATGAGCAATCGCCGGAACCCGTTGCGCAACTGGTGTTCATCAATGTGGAGCGCCACGCTCGCAACGACCTAACCACGCAATATGCGCGTGCCTACCACGAGAGCTTTGTTGGGGTGACGCTAACGCAATCGACCGCGTCACTGTTCGCACGCGAACTTGGTTTGCGCTCTTTTGACTCCACTAAGGCTGCGCTTGCGCACAGCAACAACATTTATGTTCTGAGGCGTGAGAGCGACGGCTGGCATATCGCCGAAGTGCTTCGCTCAAGCCTGCAAACACAACCGCTAATCGCCAGCATTTCGAGACAGATCAGTTACGTCAATCAGTAGACCCGCCATGAACAAGCATCAGATTTTAAGCGTGCTCCTAGGCCGCTTCCCAGACGAAGTCAAACCCGCCCTCGCCGCCGACTACGAAAAAGCGGATACGATGTTCTTCCGGATCTTGCTTGCGCATTGGGTTTTTGCTGCGACAGTCATGGGCGCAGTCAATGGCTTTTACTGGATGGGCTTCATCGGCGGTGGATTGATTGTCGGGCTCGGTTGGGCGTGTCGACGTTCGCTGCCCGGCAGCGTGTACACCCGAATGGTGCTCGCCTCGTCGCTGATGCTGTTTTCGGCGTTGTTTATCCAGCAGGGACTCGGACGCATCGAATGGCACTTCCACGTGTTCGCAACACTGGCGTTCATCATCCGTTATAAGGATCTTCGGCCATTGCTGGCAGCCGTCGCAACGATCGCTGTTCACCACTTGACACTTAACTTCTGCCAGCAATTCGGCCTCAGCGTACTGGGTACGCCACTAGTGATTTTTGATTACGGTACCGGCCTCGGTATCGTGTTCTTGCACGCTGCCTTCGTGATTGCAGAGGCCGCAGTCCTCGGCTACATCATCGTTGACCTTACCAACCAGTTTTGTGAACGAGTTCAGGCGACCCATCAAAATCTCGAGGTTCTCGATACACTCAAGCATGTCATCAAAACCGGAGACCTCTCTGTGCGGGTCGCCGACGATAATCCACAATCGGACATCGTCAATGACCTGCTTCGACTCATGCGAGAGAATGCGGCGGTTCACGTGGCATTCAATAACGCCACCTCGCCGATGCTCCTGATCGATGAGCAGCAAAACACCAAAGAAGGCAACCTGGCAGCCAAGAATCTCATTGAGAAACTGGGTGCGGCCTACAGCCAGGCGGGGCACGACGTTAATGCGCATCAGCTCCACGGTACGCCGTTAAGCCACCTGATCGGTAACTGCCAGATAGAAAGGGACGGGTACAGCGAGTCGGAGTTCAGGCTCGGTGGCAAGATCATCACCGTTCAGGCCAACCCCGTGGTCAACGAACAAGGCGCGAATCTCGGCACCATCGTCGAGTTGGGTGACGTATCTGCAGAGCGCGAGCTTGAGCAGCAAGTGTCTGAAATGGTCGCTGCTGCTGGACAAGGCGACCTCTCACAACGGCTCGTGGTCACCAACGTCGATAGCTTCTTTGGAAAACTTGCTACGGGTGTCAACACGCTCGTCGAAAAATCTGAAATGCTGGTTCAGGACTGTTCACGCGTACTTGAAGCATTGGCCAAGGGCGACCTGACGCAGTCCGTCGAAGGCAACTACTCAGGACAATTTGCGGTATTAACCGACAATCTCAACAAGACCGTAAGCCGCCTGACCGAGACGGTCGTATCAATCCAGCACAATTCAAACGAAGTGGACCAAGGTGCCCAACAATTGTTTGAAGATAGCTCAGAATTGCGAAGCTCGATGCGCCAGCAATCAGACAAATTGCGTGTGACCGCCGAGAGTATGGAGGAAATCACGACAACCATTCAGAACAACGCCGAGAATGCCGCCGAAGCCAATCGCCTCACCGATCAGGCACGGGACGACGCTGAACATGGTGGTGCGGTTGTGGGAAAAGCAATTGCAGCCATGGGCGGCATCAAGGAAGCGAGCAATAAGGTCACTGAAATTACAACGGTCATTGATGAAATCGCCTTCCAGACAAACCTCTTGGCACTTAATGCCTCGGTCGAAGCGGCAAGGGCGGGTGAGCATGGGCGTGGGTTCGCCGTGGTTGCCAGTGAGGTGCGCAGCCTTGCGGCACGCAGTGCCACAGCAGCACGTGAGATCAACGGCCTCATTGAAGACTCGGTGAATCGAATCGCGAAAGGTGCGGAACTGGTGAACAAATCTGGTGGTACGCTTGAGGCGATCGTTGAATCTGTCCAGAAGGCTAACTCTGTCGTCGGGGAGATCGCGGCGGCGAGCCGGCAGCAGTCAGAAGGCGTGCAACTTGCGAACAGCTCGCTCAGCGCAATGCGTGAACTCAACGAGCGCAACTTCGAGCGGGTAGACCATAGCGCAGGGGCAACGGACGCGATGCGATCGCAGGCGCAGTCGCTGCGTGAGTTGGTGGCGGAGTTTAATACCCGGAAGCATGACTCAGGACTCGACCGTTCGGTGGCGCTGAAAGTTGCAGAGGCCGGCTAGAGCTCCATCAGTGCCACTGCGACTCCTGGTCATCGCTTTGCGCAACACGCGCCTCAGAAGACCATAGCGTCGGCCCATAGGAAGCACGGAATCGCGAAAACGACGACGCGAGCGCTTGCGAGTGAACACGCAGCCCCGACGCGCGCTCGTAACCAACCAGCGATAAGAGGCTAACGTACAAGCCGTTGGAGTCCTCTCGGTTGCTCGCTTGAACGCAGTCGAGGAACAACTGTTCGTGCTCCGCCAGTGCCACATCACCCGGCTCAGGGATCGGCAAAGCTGTACCCCGGTAACCCACCAGCTCGTGCATCAATCGCTTGAAGGCGGTGCGGCCGCGCTCGCCAAAGCTTCGCTTCAGCGCAACATCCAGAAACTCCGGGTACTGTCTGCCGATGCTGACATGCGCCAGGAACAAGCGGATCGACCAAACGGCGGCATCTGCCGGGTCACTAAAACCCGGCACATGATCAACGCGGAGCCAAGACTGTTGCTGGTCAGTCATTTCTGAGATCGCCTACTTGACCCTCGAAATCATAGGTCTCTGCGCCCTCCCGCTCCAGCAGATAAAACCTGTGGTGCCCCAAGGAATAGCCTGTTCGAAAAACAACAACTTGGAGCGGATCAAATCCTCGACACAAAGCGGAAAAACCTATAAAAAATAGAATGTTATAACATTGCATAATGAAAACTTCCGCGCATTTATCCAGTATTTGTCATATCGCGAAAATCGCCACTTCTAAGCCCGAGAGACCCTAACCCACTGTTCTACCGGCTTTACTCTGCAAACTGTCAATTTGGGCATATGTGGGCGATTAGACGCGCTTGCAAACCCGACGCTACTCTCCATGTGGGGTGACATAAGACTGCTTTGAGCAGCGTGTACCTCATCACAACAAAAGGAGAGCTATAAATGAGAGCGTTGAGACGCATTGCGACGGTTGTTGCGATAGCGTTTGGCGCCTTCGGTGCAAGCGCACTGCAGGCGACAACCGTTGCGCAGATGAACCTCGAGCAAATGGTCAACAATTCTGATCGGGTCTTTGTAGGCACCGTTCTGGATGTGACCGAGTCGCGCAAGCAAATTGGGGGCGGCGAGCTACCGGCGGTGACCTACCGCATCAAGGTATCGGAGTCGTTCAAGGGCGACTTCAGTGAAATCAAAGGTGAGTTCTACACGGAAGTGACCACACTCGGCACTCTTAAGAACATCGCCGAAGGCCATCACCCGATCACGGATTTCCCGATGCTGCAGGTGGGCGAGGAGTATCTCCTGATGGTGGCGCCGGTCGGTCCGATCGGCCTGACCGCGACCATGGGACTGGGTCAGGGCTGCTTCACTATCACCGGTGATGAAAGCGACAAAGTTGCACTGAACGGTGCAGGCAACGTCGGCTTATTCGCCGGCATGCAAGTGGGCATTGCTGACGGTGGACCGATCTCCTGGGGAACGCTCTCCAGCATGATCTCCGACATCGTGGGAGGTGCTGAATAATGAAAACAACGAACACACTGCGCAGAGTATTGGCGACCGCGGTTGCCGGCTGCCTTAGCGCCTCGGTGATCGCGGGTGGTCCTTTGAACACCAACGCGAACGACCCGGATGGTGTTGAGCGCTGGCCAAACGGCGGTACCGCGATTCCTTATAACATCGACCAGGGTGGCCTTGGCCCGTTGAACGCCGCTGAAGCAGTCGCTTTGGTAGAGAGCGCGCTGGCGACATGGGAAAGCATCCCGACGGCGACTAATGCTTACGTCACCACTGGCCAAATTCCGTTTGATGTAGACGTGACGAATTTCGCGCCCTTCGTCGACAACCTGTTCTTCGGTGGTAACACCGCTGATGGCCTGAGCCCGGTAGTCTTCGACGAGGATGGCTCAATCTTCGTCGCACTGTTTGGTGTGAGCGGCGTTCTTGGTTTCGCCAGCACCGACACTCGCGCGGCAGACGGTACGCCGCTTGAGGCTGTGAACTTCCTGAATGGCGGCGCAATCCTCGATGGTTTCCCCCTCGCGGATTTCGAGGGCGTCGTATTCCATGAGTTCGGTCACTACTCGGGCCTCGGCCACACGGTAGTGAATGGCCAGAACATCGCGCTTGGCGATACGTCAGGCCCGACACCTGCGAACACCTACGGCAACTCGCCTGGCGATCAGACGGAAACCATGTATCCGTTTGCACTGCAGGGCGGTGGTCAGGTGACACCGCATGCGGATGACATCGCGTTCATGTCGTTCCTCTACCCGTCAGACACGTTCTTCTCGGGCAGCGGCACAATCACCGGTCAAATCCAGACACCTCAGGGTGAAGGCATCACCGGTGTGAACGTCATCGCACGAAACGTCAACGATCCGTTCGTTGACGCTGTATCGGCGATCTCGGGCGATCGCGCAGGCAACGGCATCTACACGATCAACGGTTTGACACCGGGAGAGGCGTACACCATCCATGTGGATCAGATCCTCCAGGGTGGATTCTCCACGACGCCGGTTCAGCTGCCGGGGCCTGAGGAGTTCTTCAACAGCGCCGAATCGTCGGATTCAACCGCTGATGATCCTGCAGACGCGACACCCGTCGTGGTTGCGGCAGGTGCGCCGGTTGAAGGTGTGGACATCATCTTCAACGCACCGCCTCCAGGTTCAATTCCGCTGGACGACGATAACTTCGTCGAGCTGTTCCCAAGCTTCACGATTGGGCTCTGCGGCCGGCAGTACGACTCTCTGTTCGTGAACTCGAACGGCAGCATCTCTTTCGGTGCTGGTGATTCTGCGTTCATCGACAGCATTGGCGGCATGCTCGCTGGGCCACCGCGAATCGCGGGCCTCTGGGACGACTTAAGTCCGAACAATGGCGGCAGCGTTTCGTTTGAAGAAAAAGCAGATCGTTTCACCGTGACCTTCAGCAACGTGCCTGAATTCCCGGCGGCTGGAGGCAACACCTTCACGATCTCGATCTTCAAAACGCGCAACCAGCGTAACGGCGTTGACACCGGAACAGTTTCGAATCCGTTCCGTATCGACTACGGCACACTAACGGCGACCGACGGACTGGCGGGCTTCAGCTGTGGTGGCTTGGACACCAGTGGGTTCGAAGAGCCGTCAGACTTGTCTGCATCCAGACGTTCTATCAAAACGCGTGGAAAAGCCGCGGTCTACGAGCAGTTCAATTTCCTCTCAGTGAATGATCTGTCCGGCAGCACCCTGCGCTTCCTCGCGACACGTCCGTTCAAGGACGCGTTTGAGTCGAACGACTCCGCTGAAGATGCGGCGAAAATCTCACTGCCATTCAACACGATCGATCGTTACAGCGGCATCACCGCCGGCGATGTGGACTTCTACAAGTTCTCCGCAGAAGCCGGCTCGACCCTGTTCGCAGAGGTCATCAGCGGCGGCATCGATTCGGTGATGGGACTGTTCTTGCTTGAGGACGGCGTCGCAACACCGGTCGCATTCGACGATGACGGTGGCGCGGGCGTACTCTCAGCGCTCCAGATTCCGCTGGAGGTAACAGGCACTTACGCTATCGCTGTATCCACGTTCCCGGACTTCGACTTTGTCGGCGCTGGTTTCGGTGAAGGCCGTTATGTGCTCAGCATCGAAACGGTAGATGGTTTCATCCTGTCGCTCGGCGATGACGATTCGGCGGAAGTCGACCTCGGCTTCAGCTTCCCGTTCAATGGCGAGACCTACACCAGCGTGTTCGTCAACTCGAACGGTAACCTGACGTTCGGCGAAGGTGACACCGACTTCTCTGAGTCCACCTTCGACTTCCTGAACGGCCCACCGCGTATCGCACCGCTGTTTGACGATCTGTCGCCAAACGCGGGTGGTCGGGTAGTCGTTGATGGTGACGGCACGACTTTCACGGTAGCCTTCGAGGGTGTACCTGAGTTCTTTGCCAGCACCACCAACACCTTCACAGTGACACTGTCTGCTGACGGCAGCATCAACATCGCCTACGGCGGCATTGCTGCGACCGATGGTCTGGTTGGCGTCACGGAAGGTAACGGTGCAGCCGATCCAGGTTCGAGCGACCTTAGCGAGAGCTCAGGCCTGTCTGCTACCGGCACAACCTACGAGTTGTTTGACTTCATTAATACGAATGACCTTTCGGATTCTGAAATCGACTTCGAGTAGTTGAGGATCACGCTGCGCCGCAAGGCGCAGTCGTTTCGGAAAGGGCAGCTTCGGCTGCCCTTTCTTTTTGGGAGTTAAATCAATGACAAAACCAGGCCACTGGACACGACAGACAACACGACTGGTTTATGAGAATCCGTGGATGTCGGTGCATGAAGACGAGGTAATCGCACCTGGCGGTACGGAGCATCTATACGGTCATGTCCACTTCAAGAATATGGCCGTGGCGATACTGGCCGTCGACGACTCTGATTGCATCTTGCTGGTCTCTCAAAGTCGCTACACGTTGGGCATAAAGACGATAGAGCTTCCGATGGGCGGCGCACCGCTCCACGAGGATCCGCTGTTGGCAGCCAAGCGTGAGCTACGTGAAGAAACCGGTTACTCCGCAGACCATTGGACGCAACTGATGAGCGTGCATCCCAGCAACTCAATCACTGATGAAGTTGGATTGGTTTTCCTCGCCACCGGGCTGACGCGTGGTGACAGCGCACTCGAAGAGACAGAGGATATCGAGCTTATGCGAGTGCCCGCTGACACCGCGATAGGCATGGCGATGGACGGTTCGATCACCGACGCCATCAGCGTTCTGGCGCTACTGCGCCTTGCGTTGATGCGTAAGGGTACGAGCGATAAGCGTGCACGGTGACGGTCAAGTATGCGACGATTTAGAAAAAGTTTTGCACAAAAGGAGCGTCCCCATGCCTAACCACAGTAACCGTTACCTGCGAACCATTTTGGCGCTGGCGGGGCTCTCTATCCTTGGCGGTTGCGCCAGCGTGGAACGTACGGTCATCGAAGACGGTTCTGAGGTCTTTTCAGTGATCTGCGATGGCAACAGCCGTGGTGCAAATTTCTGCCTTGAGAAAGCCGGACGCACATGCGCTGCCCGCAACGGCTACAAGGTCTTGAGCAACGACGGTCGTGTCGCTGAAGGACTGGACAAGGCCGCATTAGCAGACCTGTCGGCTTATATGGATTTCGCTTCAGACCGTAATCGACTCGTTTTTGTCTGCAACGACGACGAGTAGATCAAATTTTGGGGGATCTCCCCTCAAGCCGCACGATGGGCGCCGTTGCTCCCTGAGGCTGGGCCACTCAGTTTTGTAGTCGCCGGCGTCGCCCTCTTCGTGTTGAAGAAGCGCATCAGCTGGTTCAACCCATCCGCTTGCTCAGTGAGCGCCTGGCTTCCCTGTGCCGCTTCCTCGACGAGTGCAGCGTTTTGCTGAGTTAATTCGTCGATTTGAGTCACCGCGCCATTGATCTCCTGAATACCAGCAGACTGATTCCGGTTCGCACTGGCGATCTTGGCGACCATGCCCGACACCTGGTCTACGCCCTTGACGATTTCCTCAAGCGTCTTGCCAGTCTCGTTAACGAGTTGTGAGCCAACATCAACTCGGGTGGTGCTCGCCTCGATCAGCTCCTTTATTTGACGCGCCGCAGACCCGCTTCGTCCTGCCAGGTTTCGAACTTCGTTAGCAACAACTGCAAATCCTCTGCCCTGCTCGCCTGCTCTGGCAGCTTCTACAGCGGCGTTGAGTGCCAGCAGATTGGTCTGGAAAGCAATCTCATCGATCACACCGATAATGGCGGTGACCTCCTTGCTTGAGCTACTGATGTCCTTCATGGCACTAATCGCCTGCTTGACAACAGTGCCACCGCGTTCGGCCTGCTCTCGCGCGGTCAGGGCCAGTGCTTCCGCTTCCTGCGCATTGCTCGCGTTGGTGGCAACCGCGCCTGTCATCTCCTCGATACTCGCCGCAGTCTCTTCAAGACTCGCAGCCTGCGATTCGGTACGTCGCGCCAGGTCAACGTTACCCTGCGAGATTTCTTCAGCCGCACTGCGTACCCAGCCTGCCGATTGCTGAATGCGGCTCACCACGTCGGTGAGCTGGGCGATCGTCGTGTTGGCATCAGTCTTCAGCTGCTCGAAAGCACCCGCATATTCACGGTCGATGGTCTCTGTGAGATCGCCCTTCGCCACCGCTGCGAATACGCGCATCGTGTCATCCAGAACGAACTGGGCAATGCCCACGAGTTGGTTCACGTTCTCCGACAGCGTAGCGAAGAAGCCAGTCTTGTCGTCAAGTGCAATTCTTCTACTAAGGTCACCACCAAGTGCTGCAGTCACAACACCCTGCACTTCCGCTTCAACGGCTAGCTCTGCGGTTCGATCAACCCATTCGAAAACGGTGCCGATCCGATCACCGTCATCGCCAAAAACCGGATTGGCAATGTAATCGACCGTCACGGTATCGAACACGACTTGAGACTGATATCGCTCACTGAGCGACTCGAAAACCTGCGGGTCGGACTCACGGTGGAGTATGGCAATGTGCGTACCTTGAAGGTCCGTGATGTTGCCCTCTCCAATCGCGCGCAAAATGTCTTCTCTGGCATCATTGAAAAAGGCATGCATCGCGTGATTCGCATACACCACCTTATGATCGGGGCCCGCGATCATCACATTGGCAGCCGCACTGTTGAGCGCTTCGCGTACCCGACCGTTTTCCTCGAGAGTTGCCTTGACGACCACCTCTTGTGCCAACGCCTTCGTCTGGTCACGCCATTCGAAGACCGTCCCTATACGCTCGCCATTATCCGAGAACACCGGATTCGATGCGTAGTCGATCGTGTGAATACCGAAGACAAGCCTGCCGTGTTGCGCACTGTTGCTTGACGCATCGAAGGCGGCGCCCTGCGCAACTTCGCGGTGCAACGAAGACACGTCAGCACCAATCACTGACGCGGCAATAAAACCAGGTACCCGCTCGGCGATTGACAATTCGATCTGAGCGAGGAAGTCCGTCATCGCAATATTTGCAAAGACGACCTGATTCTCTCGACCAGCGATCATCACCATGCCGTCAACATTCACAAGCGCCTCGCGAATACGACCGTTTTCAGCAAGCGTAATCTCTACCTCACGCGCCTCCTCAAGATCGGCGGTTCGATCTCGCCACTCGACGACGGTACCGACACGGTCACCGTTGTCGGCATAGACCGGATTCGCTACATAGTCGATCGTGTGCGGACCGAACGTGATTCGCGCCTCGGTCTCACTCGAGATACTCGCCAGTGACTTTGACGGGGATTGGTGCAGTTGCTCAAGATCAACCCCTTCAAGCGAGCCGTCAATTGAAATCGTGGTGTCGGCCTCAACGTGCGAATGAATGTGGTCAACAAACTCGCGCAACGCGTCATTAACGAAAATGATTTTGCCGTCCGGACCTGCAATGAGCACGTACCCCGATACGTTCATTAGCGCCTGGCGGACTCGGCCATTCTCAGCAAGTAACAGTCGATCAGATTCGATCCGCTCACGCAGCCGCCGCTGCATGACGCGTGCCGATGCAAATACGCCTGTCTCCGGCGCCCCGGTCGACATCTCCACGCTGAGGTTATCGTTTGCGATCTCATTAACGAAGTACTCAAGTCGTGAAGGATCAGCGCCCAATTGACGCATCGTCGAAACGATAAGTGCCACCCCGAGTACGACAGCAAGAATCAGCGGTAACAGCGCAGTAACCGATGTTGCTGTAACCGTTGTCTCTGCACGCTCCAATCCGGCCTGCGCGAGCGCGCGTAAGTCGGCTGAAAGTTGATCTTCCATTTGCTTGAGCAGGTTGATTTTTTGCGTCTGCTGTTCAAACCAGTAAGTCGACGAGGTTTCAAACCCACCAGTCGCGGAACGCGCAAGCGCTATAGAACGCATTCGTTCTGTTTCCCGAACCGCGTCGTTGTCCATCAGTCGGTCAAAGGCAAGGCGTTGAACCGATGTGGCGGCCGACCTGAACACATCCAGGTACACGCTCTGCGTCGTGACTAACGTGCGAAATTTGTCGTTGAGGCCCGGACCAAACTGGTCATTAGCAAAGGTATTCGACAAAACCGCGCGTTCGATGCCGGCGCGCTCCTTGCTTTGCAGGAATGCGACGTAGGCAGAACCACGAATGCCGAATTCACCGACACTACTCAAGCGCGGCAAGAATTCGATCAACCCTAGAAACTCACCGTTGATACCGGTGTAGTACCCCAAAGCATCACCCAAGAGAATCTCTAACGCCTGAACACGCTCTCGAACCTCGAGGATCCGTTGCAGGTCTTGAACGCCTGCTGCGAGTTTCGCTGAAAACTCCGCGCCAAAGCGCTCTGAGTCAAAAGTTTCCAGCAATTGCCGCAGCTCGGCGATCCGGTCGTCAGTGATAGCGTAGTGGTCACGGATTTGCGGGCCAAAGCTCTCGCCATCACTGCCCAGAAATCCTGCGGACATGCCTCGCTCTTTCTGGAGCTCGTGCACCATCGCGCTCGACACAACCGCGAACTCCGCAAGCTCCAGCAGCCTCGAGTTCTCCTCACGAAACGCCAACGCGTGCCGAATGTCAGACTGCGCCAGCCACACGAGACCCAACGCGGGAACCAGCAGCGCCAAGGCCAGCTTCCAAACCAAAGGTAGTCGATTCATGTCAGTCGCAATTCCCTAATTCCGCGTCGTCTGGGCCGATCCCGCAATAGAGTAGCGGCAGGAATTTAGGTCGGTTTAACGTGCTTACTGGCTTTTCGTCCCGCGTCGCGTGAGCCGGGCGGCAGAAACAAGACTGACAGGCGCGCCACCAAACCGCTTGCAAGCTGCCACTCCTGCCAAAGCCGTCGGAAACCGGAGACGAAAATGACCAATGGATTTACAGAACGGATTGGGCGGGTGACACCGAAATCCACCCTATTCTGCTCTTCGGCAAAGCTGCCGAATATGCGGTCCCAGATAATCAGGACACCGCCGTAGTTCTTGTCGAGATATTCGGGGTTACGCCCGTGGTGTACACGATGATGGGAAGGCGTGTTGAAGACCAATTCTATGGGCCTCGGGAGCTTGCCGATCGCCTCTGTGTGTAACCAGGTTTGATAAAGCAGTACGACGGCTTCGGCAAAAATCACGGCAAATGGGTCGAAACCGATCAGCACTATAGGTGCATGGAAGAACAACGGCCAAAAGGCGTCCATCGGACCGAATCGGTAGGCGACTGACATGTTGTAGTGCGGCGAAGAGTGGTGCACCAAATGTGTCGCCCACGCCAACGCTACCCGATGGCTAAATCGGTGTTCCCAATAGTAGGCAAAGTCCGCAATGAACAGCAGACCGACCAAACTCCAGCCATTCGTCGGAATAGCGAATAGCGCAAACTCATGAAAAAAAGACAGCGCGCTAACATAGAACGTAAAGAACAGCACCACCGATACAGCGAGGTACAACACCTGCACCGCGAAGTTCGCCACCGTGTCACCCACAAGACGCCAGCTCAAATCACGCCGCCATGCATAACGGATGAGTTCGAAACCCAGGAACACCAGCGATATCACGAAGAACCACTCGCTAAGCGTAGTCTCGAGATCGTAGAGCTCGAGCTCTGACACAGACGCAATCAACCAATCCATCCGAAAACCTCAATTAATTATCTATTTTGATAATTTATGTTGCGCATGGTAAATTGTCAACGTCGATAATTAATAAATCGCTATGGCTCGACCCACAAAAAAAGCTGAAAGACGCGCCGAGATTCTCACGGCGTTTGGTCGGTGTATCGCCCGCTATGGCGTGGAGGGGGCCACCCTGGATAAGGTCGCCGCGGAGGCTGGGCTCGCAAGAGCACTGATTCGCCACAACGTGGGCAATCGTGACGAGCTACTCGAGGCGTTCATCGCGCACTACCGTGAAAAGACAAATAAGGCGTTTGATGCGCTCTTCGATGCACTTCCCGAAACGGACCCGGTGCCCACACTCATTGACTGGTTGTTCGATCCCGACTTCAGCGATCCGGACGAGGCGAGCGTGTCCAACGCGCTATTTACGGCCGCAATCGAGCACCCTGCGCTTGCGCGCGCGCTGAATGCGTGGACCGAAGGATTCACCGAGCAGATCGCGAGCGTGTTGCAGCGCGCTTACCCCAACTCGACCGAGCACTGTCATGCTGCAGCGGTTGCGTTGGTCGCGGTCTACTTCAATTTCGACACCATGGCGCCACTGGGTGACCCGAAGCACTGGCGGCAGATTTCCCTATCTGCCGCCGAACTGATCCTTGAGGCTCTGGACTAGCGGGTTATTCGCCCGTCCAGTCCGGGATACGACCAGGCGTCCATGGCGCTCCCTGCACCTCCAATGCAGCCTCCATATCCGCGACCCGTCCAGAGACCGCTTTCAGCGTTCGTAGGACTTCACGAAACTCAGCGGCGGCAATGGCGTATGAGCGCTCAAAATTGCCGCCCTGTGGCGACTGTGAACTGACAAGCGTGCCGTAAATAGATCCCACGCGAGATGAGATCGACATCGGCGTTGGCTCGTTCCTACTCGCAATGGTTGAATCGCCATTCAACTGCACACGTATATCCGCAAGCTGATTCGCAAGATTCGTCACGCCAGCGAGCTGACCGCCGTCTACGCTCGGGGTCTGCAGGATGGCTGCTCTGAGGTAGGCAACCCGGTTTTCCAGCTCACCGATCGCACGCGTACTGCCGATCGTCGCGCGGTGCAGATCAGCCACTTTGATCTGGAATGCCTGCAACGCGGCGCGGTCCGCCGTAATCTCCGGACTCGATTCGAGCGACTTCACCGTAAACGACTGGGGCTCGCCCACGCTCGTCATGACGCCGTCTCGCACAACAGCGAGCTCCGCTAAGTAAGTGCCCGGCAACACCATCGGTCCCATCGGCTCACTCTGCCAGTAGGGCCGATCACCACCACCGGACAGATCAATGGGATTCGGCGGTGGCAACCGCAAGTCCCATGCCGTTCTATGCACCCCCTTACCCGTCTTGCCCGCGACACGTCGAACGATATTGCCTGCACTATCGCGCACCACGATATATAGCTCGGGTGCCTGCTCCCGGTCTTCCTCGCGCAGCGCATCCCATGATGGATACGGCGTATCGCCACCGGCCTTTTCGGTCTCGATCTCGGCCGCCCGGCGCGTTGCTTTACGCGACTTCAGCGGCTCACTGAGGTAATACGTGAACACCGCACCGAAGGGTGGGTTGTCAGCGACATAGTACTCCTCGCCGATAGCACCCTTTTTGCGCCCGCCCCAGAGGTCACCCTCAACATACAACCAGGGGTCGCGTACGCCGAACAGCTCGAAAGCATCGATATCGGCTTTTTTCGTGCGCAACGCGGAGTAGTCATCGAGGATGTAAATGCCACGACCGAAGGTGCCCACAACAAGATCGTTCTCTCGCTGCTGGATTTCGATGTCCCGCACCGCGATCGTCGGGAAGTTCGATTTCAGAGCATGCCAGGAAGCACCACCATCCTGAGTGAAGAACAGGCCGAACTCTGTGCCGAGGAACAGCAAATTCGGATCGACGTGATCTTCAACAATCGTATGTGCCGAACCACGCTCAGGCAGATTTGAGGCAATAGACTTCCAGGACTCTCCTCGGTTATCCGAACGCAGCACGTATGGCTTGTAGTCGCCTCGCTTGTGGTTGTCGAGTACGACATACACGACATCGCTATCGTGAGCAGAGGCAAGCACATCATCGATGTAGGACATGTCGGGCACACCCGCAAAGCGGGTGGTCTGTTTCCAATTCGCGCCGCCGTCCTCGGTAATGTTCATCACGCCGTCGTCGGTGCCAACGTAGATCAGCCCTTCCTCCAAAACACTCTCGCTGATTCCAATGGCCGACCCGTAAATGGACGTCGAGTCGTTCTTGGCAATGGTATCGACACCCCAGACACGGCCCATCACCTCAAGCGAGTTACGATCGAGCTGACGCGTCAAGTCGGGGCTAATCTTCGTCCAGCTGTCTCCTCGATCATCAGAGCGGAACAAGTACTCGGATGCGTAGTAGAGACGCTGCGGCGCATGTGGACTGACGATCAGTGGGGTATTCCAGTTCCACTTGTAGTCGTTCTCACCGCGTTCCGGGTGCGGCGTAATGAACACACGCTCCTGAGTGCGCCGATCGATCCGCGCGAGCCCACCGTACTGGTATTGGGCATACATGATGTCCGGGTCTGTCGGGTCGAATTGCGGCTCATAGCCATCGCCACCCAACACGAGGTTCCAATCGCTGTTGGCAATGCCATGGACCACCGTCGTGCGTGACGGCGCACAGAGCGAGTTGTTGTCTTGGGTACCGCCACACACGTTGTAGAACGGCTCCGCGTAATCCGGCTGTATCCGATAGAACTGCGTGATCGCAAGGTTACGTACGTGACGCCACGTCGACCCACGATCCCATGTTTCGTAAATACCGCCATCGCCACCAATGTAAAGATGTTCGGTGTTCTCCGGATCAATCCACAACGCATGGTCATCGACGTGTCGCCATGTCGTCGATAGCGGCGAGAACGACTTGCCGCCGTCCTCCGACTTCATGGTGAACGTGTTCATCGCGTAGACCCGTTCCGGGTTCTTTGGGTCGACCACGAGTTCGTTGTAGTACATGCCACTGGTCGTCATGTAAGACGACTGCTTCGACCAGTTCGCACCGAAGTCTGTTGAACGGTAAACGCCTTTTTCGTCATCGTTCGCTTCGATGATGGCGTAGATCATGTTGGGAGCGCTGGGCGCCATCGCCATACCGATCTTGCCCATATGGTCCGAAGGCAAACCGGAGGTCACACGGGTCCAGGTCTTCCCACGATCAGTGCTGCGTTGCAGACCACTTCCGGGGCCACCATGAATCAGTGTCCAGACATGCCGACGACGCTGGTAGGTCGAGGCCAGAATGACATCATGATTTGTCGGATCGACCAGCACCTCGTTAACACCCGTGTGTTCGTCGATCTCAAGGATTCGTTCCCAACTCTCGCCGCCATCGGTGGTTCGATACAGACCTCGATCGCCACCATCGCTCCAAAGCGGTCCTTGCGCGGCAACCAACACTTCATTGGAGTCTTCCGGGTTGATCCAGATCATGCCGATATGGCCAGAGTCTTTCAGACCCACATTGCTCCAGCTCTTGCCACCGTCGATGGACTTATAAACGCCATCGCCATAGGCGACGCTTCGCTGCGCCAGATTCTCGCCAGTCCCCACCCAAATGGTCTTGGAATCGTTCGGATCGATTTCTACGACGCCGATGGCGTAAGACGCTTCATTGTCGAAAAGCGGCTCCCAGGTGATGCCGGCATTCTCCGTTCTCCACAGCCCGCCTGACGCCACACCAACGAGGAACGCGTTATCTCCGCCGGGATAAAACGCAAAGTCTGAAATGCGGCCGGAAGTAATGGCAGGTCCGATATTTCGCAGCGGTAGGCTGGCGAGTGGATGCTTCTCCGGTTTGTCCTCTTGCGTGTTCCCGATGGAGGGAACCGCGAGGGCAAACGCCGCAGAGAGTGCAATCGATAGGAGTCGTACGAGCATGATGACTATCCCCACAAAAGTCATAAAATCACGGCGGGAGACGCCGCGAGAGTGCGCTGAGCATGACCAATCAGCCCTGAGACTGCAAGCGGCTCTCAGGCATCACCAGTGGCGGACTCGCGTCTTGACTGCTAACGTTCTCGAATGAATATCAACAACCGTTTGTCCCTGGCAGTGCTGGGGATTGCGAGCCTCCTCGCGAGCCCCAACTCCTTCGCACAAGCGGCGACAGAAGTGCCGGAGGTGGGAACATCGCCAGATTGGGTGATTGCTATCCACGGAGGCGCAGGCGATGCGAAGCGGGCGTCATTAACGCCCGAACAGGAGGCCAAATCACGCGCCGATCTGACCGCGGCACTGGAAGCCGGTGCGAAGCTACTGGACGCCGGTGCCACCGGGCCGGAAGCTATAGAAGCTGCCTTGAAGATTCTCGAGGACTCACCGGATTTCAATGCGGGCAGAGGCGCGGCTCTCGATGAACATGGTGACGCGAAACACGACGCATCGATCATGCGTGGCGAAGATCACGCCGCAGGTGGTGTCGCCGGGAGCTCACGCATCAAGAACCCGATCGCAGCGGCACGCGCAGTCATGGAGCAAACGCAGAACGTACTACTGCATGGCGAAGGCGCCGATTGGTTCGCCGCCGATATCGGGCTGGAAATGGCGAACCCGCACTATTTCATTACTGAGGGGCGCGAAGCAGCGCTGCGCAGGATGCGGGCTTTCGAACATGGTGATACGAATCTGGGCGCACCCGATAGTGCGTACTACGGCACGGTCGGAGCTGTGGTTTTGGATCGTCACGGCAATATCTCGGCGGGAACGACGACGGGCGGTCGTACCAACAAACGCTACGGTCGAATCGGAGATACACCCATCATTGGTTCTGGTACCTACGCGTCAAACCAATCCTGCGCGGTTTCTGCCACCGGCCACGGCGAATTCTTTATGCGTTGGACGGTCGCAAGAGACATCTGCGCGCGCGTCGAATTTGCTGACGAAACGCTCGCCCGTTCGGCCGAGATCATGCTCGCCGACACACTCCTACCCAAAGGTGGCACAGGTGGCATCATCGCGATGGAACCCGATGGCTCGGTGGTTTTTGTCGCCACCACCGCGAACATGCGACGTGGCGTAATGTCTTCCGAGTCGCCTGCGCGGGTCGCGGTTTATACTGATGAAGAAGTCGAATAGAAGCAGAATTAACCCTGCATCTGCTCGAGTTCGAGACCGCGCGTTTCGTGCACCATCTTGATCACGAAGAACACCGAGAGCACCGCGCCCGCGGTGTAGACACCGTACGCGCCCGCAAGGCCGATCGACGTCAACAGCACGGGGAAGGAGACGGTGATCAGGAAGTTGGAGCCCCACTGTGCAAGCCCGCATACGGCCAGCCCTGCCCCGCGAATCTGATTCGGAAACATCTCTCCCAGCATGACCCACATAACCGGACCCCAGGACGCGTTGAAGAGCATCACGTAGATGTTTGCCGCCACCAACGCCACTGGACCGTAAATGCCGGTCATCGCCAGCGTGCCATTCTCGTCGACCGTCGCATTCAAGAACGCCAGCACCAGGATCGCGAGCGACACCGACATTCCCACCGACCCGATTAGCAACAACGGCTTTCGACCGATCCTATCCACGAGCAGCAGCGTTGCGGTCACAGCCACGATACTCAATCCACCACTGATAACGTTGATCAGCAACGCATCGCTTTCAGCAAAACCTACCGATTGCCACAGCACCGAACCGTAGTAGAAGACCACGTTGATACCGACCAACTGCTGAAAGGTGGCAAGACCCAACCCGACCCAAACCAGACGCCGCAACCGCCGGGTATCCGGATCGATCAAATCCCCCAATGTCGGGGTATGTTGATCCGCCGCGAGCGAGCGGCTGATCTCGTCGACCTTGGTCTGCGCAGACTCGCGACCGCCCAGTTTCTCGAAAACAGTGCGCGCTTCACCTTCACGACGCTTCAGAACCAGGAAGCGCGGGCTTTCCGGGATGAGAAACAGCGCGAGGAGAAAGACCACCGCTGGGAGTATTTCGATCCAGAACATCCAGCGCCACGCCTCGAACCCTAACCAGAATTCCGCGGTGGATGCGCCAGCGAGTCTCGCGATAATGAAGTTGCTGATGAACGCGACGAATAATCCCGTGATGATCGCAACCTGTTGGATCGTCGCCAGTGCACCGCGATAACGTGCGGGCGCGATCTCGCTGATATAAGCCGGCGCCAGCACACTCGCAGCACCCACTGCTAGACCACCGAGCACCCGGTAGATCACGAATTCCAGCGAGCCGGTGGCAACGCCCGAACCCCAGGCACTCACAATGAAAAACGCAGCGGCAACTCGCATTATCGAACGCCGTCCGAATTGATCGGCAAGGCGACCTGCGAAGTAAGCGCCAACGGCGCATCCAAGCAGCATGGAGGCGACGTTAAAGCCTGTTCCCGCGCTGTCGGAATCGAAGGCGAGCCTTAGCCCATCGACTGTGCCGTTGATCACGCCACTATCGAAACCAAAGAGAAAACCACCAATCGTTGCGATACAACTGATCAGAATGATGAACGTCGTGTTCTCGTTTGTGTTCCCCATGAGATTCGCTCCCCCCTCGAGCGACACCGGCTTCGCAGTGGCTTACCTGCGCTGCGAAAAGTACCCTATCCGCTAGTCGTGTTGCCAACAAGAATTACATGAGGATGCGCTGGTAGTGATGATCTACTTCGATATGGACGGCGTAATCGCCGACTTCCAGAGAGGCATTCAGGAAAAATACGGCAAGCCGTTTGCCAAAATGCATGCCGGTAAATTCTGGGGCCAACAGGTTGGCAAGGACAAGGTATATATGAACTTGCCGGCGTTGCCCAAGGGGCTGGAATTGCTGCGAGAGGTCATAGCGACTGGAGCCCCGGTCTCCATTCTCACCTCGACTGGGGGTGGCAAGTATCACTACACGATCGCACGTGAGAAGCTCACCTGGCTGGAGCGGCACGAAATCAAAATCCCGGTTTGCTTTTGTCTGAACGGAGCGTCGAAAGCGAAGTTCTCATTAGACGGCGCCATCCTCATCGATGACCGCCAGTCGTTCGTAGAGAAATTCAATGCCGGTGCTGGTACCGCTTTCCAATTCCCCGAACAGATCGAGCAGTTTCGGACAGCCGTCTTTGGGGATAACCGAGACCAGGGTGCAACATGATCACGCGAGACCGCCTGATTCGGCTATGCAAGGCCCGTGAACAACTCGGGTGCGCTGATCCGAGTAAGTCTTCCATTGATCTAGTGGCGAAAGACGCGGCCATGTCGCGCTTTCACTTTGTGCGCCAATTCAAGGCAGTATTCGGTGAGGCGCCGGTTCAATATCGAATGAGAGCCCGACTCAATAACGCTAAGCAGTTATTGCTGAACAGCGACCGGTCCGTTACCGACATTTGTATGGCGGTTGGTTTTTCGAGTCTTGGCAGCTTCAGTAGTCTGTTTGCAAAACACTTTGGTCACCCACCATCTACCTATCGACGGAAGTTTTCAGGCGCGGTTGAGGCGCACTCGCCGCATTGCATGACACTTTTGCGAGCAGCCTGGGCACAACAATCGCAAAATTCAAGAAGTCAGTGATCGTCCGAGTGAATTAGTCTCGGCACCGATGAACTTAGGAGAAAGTGATGAGAATTAAACTATCCGGAATTTTCGTGGACGATCAACAAAAGGCCTTGGACTTCTACACGGACATCCTCGGCTTTATCAAAACCCAGGACATACCCGTTGGCGAGTTTCGATGGCTGCAGCTCGCTTCTCCAGAAGGTGGGGACGCTGAGCTCTCGCTCGAGCCCAACGCCAACCCAGCCGCTAAGACTTTTCAGGAAGCGCTATTCGAACAGGGCATACCAATCACCGCGTTTGAAGTCGATGATCTTGAGTCAGAATTCAAACGACTCTCCGATCTTGGCGTCGCGTTCACTACCGAACCTACCAATGCCGGAGCTGTGTCGATTGCCGTATTCGCAGACACCTGCGGAAATCTGATCCAAATCTACCAGCACGAATCAGAATGACTTGAGGATAAGCCCGTCGTGGCCCAACTAATGAATGCCGCTCCAAGTTAGCCGGTTGAGATCAGAAAAAAATAGGGCCTAACAGGCCCTACTTAAAGTGTGTGGTGGTGATGGGTGGAATTGAAACGCTCCAGCAACATCTCAGGACATCCTCCGACTGACTAATTCGCGCCCAAGCATCTGTTTTCGATTAGTTTATAGTCATCTTCCGGTTGTACCAAGGCATTAATGCCAGTGGAGATACACCTGAGGAGACCGACATATGGGCGACTCCGAACTGAGCTCTCATGAGTCCTTCGTTGATATGAGTGAGTAACTAGGCGTAGATCAGTGCGATGCTGAACAGCACTGCCGCAAGTAACGCTGCGCCGGTACGTCGAGAATTCAGCTTTGTCCATTGCTCAAGATAATACCCCCATACTTCGTATGACTCAGCGTCGTCTCGATTCACTGCCGCCAGTTTGTCGTTGAGCGGCACGTTGCCGATTCCCGTGACAAGCCACGTTCCGCCAATGTATGCGACCGCCCCGCCAAGCTGATAAGGCGAGTGGGCTGATGTCCATCCCACGATTGCGACGATCGCGAGAACCAGGCTGACAACAGCCGTGCCCATAAATATGCCCAGAAACCATCGGTTCAAAACCGTAACGTTAATCGTCTGCATAGCTAACATGCCTTCGGAAGAAGGCACCCGTTCAAGTGCCTTCATGACAAAATTGGAAAACGCAAAGAAGATTCCCCCGATCAAAGCTGTGCCAACAATCGCCGCGATAGTTGCAATAAGCATCAAGGTATTCATGCTGACACCTCGATATCGCCTGTCTGCCAGATTCCGCGGGCAGCGATTCGTTTTGCAAATGCCGAGAAGTCGGACGGCTCACGCCCCAGCGCACGTTGAACTCCATCACCGACGTACGCGTTTCGACCGTCTAAAACTGAGTCGAACAAGTAGTTCAGTAGCCATGCAATATCTTCCGGTATGCCAGATTCTTCGATACCTTGCGCGAACGCCTCGGCGGGAATTTTCACGAACTGCACGTCGCGCTTTGACGCATCGCCAATCTCTTTGGCCAGTTCCGTAAATGTAAGAAGGCGCGGTCCGGTAACTTCGTAGACTTCATAGGCATGCCCTGGTTCGGTCAGAGCAGCAACGGCGACGTCAGCAATGTCATTGGCGTCAATGAAAGGCTCCGGGACATCGTCAGCAGGCAGTGCAATCGTGCCACCCAGAACGAGTTGTAGGAACTCGCCTTCGGAGAAGTTCTGCATGAACCAGCTCGAACGAACAATGGTCCATTCGACGTCTGCTGCCTGCACCATCTTTTCGCAGGCCTGTGCTTCCTCTTCGCCGCGCCCCGAAAGCAAAATGAGACGCTTAACCCCCCGCTCGACCGCCTTGTCGACAAACTGCTGAATCGACTCCGTTGCACCAGGAATGGCCAAGTCGGGCGAATAAGAAATGTAAGCCGACGTTACGCCGTCAAGCACCGCTTCCCAGTCTTCCGATCTGTTCCAGTCAAACGATGGAGTGCTTGATCTTGAAGCAACCCGCATCGGCACACCCCGTGACTTCAGGCGCTGCACAATTCTTCGCCCTGTCTTGCCGGATCCGCCCAGCACCAGCGTGAGTCCCTCATCGGTTTTCTGTGTTTCAGTTTGGTTGGTCATTGTTGCCTCCAGGCTGTTTGAGTGTTGTAAATAGCCTACGAGGCGCGATCAGTCCGGCCCATGCGCAGGATGATCAAATGCATACGCATTCGTCTAGAATGGGTCCATGGACTCTCTTGGTGGTTTGTTGGACGCCCCGCGGGCGCGCGGGGCCTTTTCATTGCGATGCACAATGAGTTCGCCGTGGTCGCTCCGAATATTGGCCGAATCACCGTTGACCGTGATCGCGGGCGTCTCTGGCGACGTCTGGGTCAATCCGGACGACGGCGACGCCGTGTATGTTGGCCCTGGTGATATCGCAATCACCCGGGCACCGGCTCTATATAACGTCTCGGAGGCGCCCGACACGCCGCCCAACATCTTTGTCCACCCGGGTCAGGACTGTCGGAATGCTGAAGGCGAATCGCTGTTCGAAGAGTTGATGCACGACACTCGCACCTGGGGAACAGACCCCGATGGTTCTACGGTGTTCATTGTCGGAGCCTATGAGCACCTGAGCGATATCAGTGATCGCCTCCTCAGCGCCCTACCGCCCGTCCTGTCGCTATCCCGCAAGGATTGGGCGTCGCCGCTAGTGCCGCTGTTGTGTGAAGAAGTCATTAAGGATGAGCCTGGACAAGCTGCCGTCCTGGATCGATTAATCGATTTACTCGTAACCGCTGTTCTCAAGGCGTGGTTTGCGCAACAAGAGTCCAACGCACCCGGCTGGTGGAAACATCAGGGCGATCGGGTTATCGAACACACTTTGCGCGCGATGCACGATGATCCCGCTCGAAACTGGACTATGGATTCATTGTCTTCCGAAGTGGGCACTTCAAGAGCATCGCTGGCAAGACGCTTCAACGACATCGTTGGCGAACCACCCATGACATTCTTAAAAAACTGGCGCATGGCGCTCGCTGCCGACCTGTTGTGCCAACCCAATCAATCGGTCTCTACTGTTGCATACCAGGTAGGCTACGCAACGCCCTATGCGTTTAGCGCGGCGTTTAAGCGCGTGAGAGGCATCAGTCCACAGGAACATCGGGCCATCGCGGCATCGGAAGGCGTCCACGGCTAACCCATAGACCACACTCTTGGCTGGGACGAATGCGTATGCATTTGATCCTCCTGCGCATGGGCTGATTCAGTGCCGATCCATAGTCTGTTCATTACCAACGAACAGCCTGGAGGCAGTCATGAAGAACTCAATCGGTACAATCTATCTCACTCTGGCAGGACTCCTACTTTTGACTATTGGCGGTGCCGTTTTGTTTGCACCGCACGCGTTCCATGCTAGCAACGGAATTGACCTTGGAAACAACCCCACAATGCTCTCGGAGATTCGTGCTCCGGGCGGGCTGCTAGCCGTTGTTGCCATGCTCGCGCTGATCAGCGTGGTTCGACACCGTTTGCGGGCGTTCACACTACCGCTGCTGGTGCTGGTTTACGGTTCCTACGGCCTGGCCCGCGTGGTAAGCATGGTGCAGGACGGCATGCCCGCTAGCTCAATCGTCGGTGCAGCCTTCATTGAGTTGATTGTTGCGATCATCGGCATCGCAATAATTTGGCGACAGCGAGCAACTGATGATTTAAGTCTTGCTGTCCCAGCTGCTCCCCGTTAACCGCTCAAGTAGTGGCTGCAAAAAAGGGCCCCGACGGGCTCTTTCATTTGTCTGGTGGTGATGGGCAATTCGCCCTGCGAGGCAAGTAGAACGCATCCCGGAAACCGCGGATTGATCTTTAGTTACTGACACGAAAGAGGCTCCGCGAACGGAGCCTCTTTCAGGTTTGGTGGTGATGGGTGGAATTGAACCACCGACCTGCGGGTTATGAGTCCGCCGCTCTAACCATCTGAGCTACATCACCGGATTTTTTCAGGTCGCGCATTATCTGCGCTGGGTTGTGAGTCCGTCAAGCATCAAACATTGAAGCGGAAGTGCATGACATCGCCTTCCTTGACCAGATACTCCTTGCCCTCGAGCCGAAGCTTGCCCGCCTCTTTGGCGCCCTGCTCACCTTGGCCGGAAATATAGTCCTCAAAGCCGATGACCTCGGCTCGGATGAATCCTTTCTCGAAGTCAGTGTGAATTTCACCCGCCGCTTGTGGGGCTGTGGCGCCATCCGGGTAGGTCCACGCACGGACCTCTTTCGGACCGGCGGTGAAATAGGTGTTCAGTCCCAACAGCGCATAGCCGGCACGGATGACACGATTCAGACCCGGCTCTTCGAAACCGAGGTCATCCAGAAACGCTTTCTGATCTTCCTCGTCGAGCACCGCAATTTCGGCTTCGATCGCCGCGCACACCGCGACCACGCTAGCACCCTCTGACTCCGCAACGGTCCGAAGCTTATCGAGCAACGGATTATTCTCGAATCCATCCTCGTTCACATTCGCGATATACATCACCGGTTTCGCGGTCAGTAGCTGCAGGTCTCGCAACTCCGCCACCGCATTGTCATCCAATACCATCGTCCGCAGTGGCGCACCTTCGGCGAGGTGGTCGCGCACCGATTGCAAAACATCGCGCCGGTATAGCGCAGACTTCTCGTTGGTCTTCGCCTGCTTGAGTGCCTTCTGCAGGGCACGCTCGACCTGCTCGAGATCCGACAACGTCAACTCGGTGTTGATCGTGTCGGCGTCATCGACCGGATCGACTTTACCGGCGACGTGCGTGACGTCATCGTTCTCAAAGCAACGCACTACGTGCGCGATAGCGTGAGTCTCGCGGATGTTCGCGAGAAACTTGTTGCCGAGTCCCTCACCTTGTGAAGCACCCGCCACCAGACCGGCGATATCCACAAATTCCATTGTGGTCGGAATCACCTTCTCGGGGCTCACGATCGCTGCGAGCTGATCGAGGCGAGGGTCCGGCACGGTGACCACACCCACGTTCGGCTCGATCGTGCAAAACGGGTAGTTCTCCGCAGGAATTTCTGCAGCCGTCAGCGCATTAAACAGCGTCGACTTGCCCACATTCGGCAACCCTACAATCCCGCACTTGATGCCCATTAACTGCTTTCCTCTGCGCCGTCGGTCGGCGTTGGTTTCGGTTTTGGTTTTTTCGGTTTCCGATTGAGCTCGTTCATGACGATTCCGGGCCCCTTTCGCACCATCTTCGGCAGAGCCTTGCAGGCGCGTTCGATCGCATCGTCGAGCAACTCCTGCTCTTTGGCAGAAGCCCGCTTCAATACGTGCCCAAGCACCTGTTCACTGCGACCCGGGTGACCGATGCCGATTCTCATTCGATAGTAGTCCGCACCGTTGTGCGCAATGATGTCGCGCAGACCGTTATGACCACCGTGCCCGCCTGCCTTTTTGAGTCGAAGCGTACCTGCCGGAAGATCGAGTTCGTCATGCGCCACGAGCGTTTCGCGGATATCCAATCGGTAGTAGTCGAGCACCGCGCGAAGCGGGCCACCGCTACAATTCATGAAGGTCATCGGCTTGACGAGCCAAATCTCCTGACCCGCCAGTTCAAACTTGCCCACTTCAGCATCGAGGCGCCGCTGAAACTTCAACGGCGCCTCGTGTCTTTGCGCTAAAGCATCGACGAACCAGAACCCGGCGTTGTGACGCGTCTGCTCATATTCCGATCCGGGGTTGCCCAGGCCGGCAATGACTCTGATCTGGTCCGCCATTGGCGTCAGACGCTATTCGCCGCCCTCGGCAGCGTCGTCTGCACCCTCAGCAGCAGCGCCCTCATCGTCCGCGTCGGCGGTCGCTTCAACGGCAGCACGTGGCTTGCTGATCGAGACGACTGGCTGATCGTAGTCCGAGCCCTGCGCGAGCTGAGGCACTTCGACCCCTTTCGGCAGCTTGATGTCGGACAAGTGGACGATGCTGTCGATGTCCAATTCTGAAACATCAACTTCGATGTATTCCGGCAAGTCTTTCGGCAGGCAAACCACTTCAACTTCGTTGATGAGGTGGGCAACAACACCACCTTGCAGCTTGACGCCCGGTGCTACGTCCTCACCCGTGAAGTGCAGCGGTACGCTCATGCGAATCGCTTCACCAGCGACGATGCGCTGCAGGTCGACGTGCAGAATCTGATTCTTTGCAGGATGACGCTGAAGATCCTTGAGGATCGCTTCCTGGCTCTTGTCGCCCACCATGATGTTCAGAACGCTCGAGTAGAACGACTCGTCTTCGAGGGCACGCTGCAGTTTGTTGTGCTGCAATGAGATTGAGCGCGGCTGGCGGCCGGCCCCGTACAGGATTGCGGGTACTTTTCCTTCTTTACGCAGGCGGCGGCTCGCACCTTTGCCCTGGTCTTCCCGGAATTCCGCAACCAGATCGATTTTGTCAGTCATGACATGCTCCGGTTGAGTTGGGGTAGTTGTCTCGGTGGGCCCGAATATCTGCTTGCGACCAGCAGACAGGGCTTGTTCCACCGCGCGCGGAGTCTAAGGGATTAGCGAGATTGGGTCAATCGACTGCGTCAGTCGACGTACAGGCTGGATACGGACTCTTCGTCGGCGATCCGGCGGATGGTCTCAGCCAGCAACTCTGCTGTGCTCAGCTGACGGATGCGGGTGCAGGCAGCGGCCTCCTCAGATAGAGGAATCGTGTCGGTAACCACCATCTCATCGAGTACGGAATTGCTGATGCGCTCGACGGCAGGGCCAGACAAAACCGGGTGTGTGATGTAAGCGGCAACACTCTCGGCACCGTGCTCCTTCAGCGCCGCTGCCGCCTGACACAGCGTGCCAGCGGTATCGACCAGGTCATCGATCAGGATGCACTGCTTGCCCTCGACGGTGCCAATGATGTTCATGACCTCGGAGACATTCGCACGCGGACGGCGCTTATCGATGATCGCGAGCTCGGCATCATCGAGTCGCTTGGCCAGCGCTCGAGCACGCACAACGCCCCCGACGTCCGGAGACACGACCACCATGTCTGGATACTTCTTCTTCCAGGCATCGCCGAGAAGAATAGGCGATGCATAAACGTTGTCGACCGGAATGTCGAAAAAGCCCTGGATCTGGTCGGCATGCAGATCGACCGTCAGTACACGATCGACGCCTGCCGCCGCGATCAACTCAGCGACAAGCTTCGCCGTGATCGGCACCCGAGATGCGCGGGGGCGGCGATCCTGTCGGGCATAACCGTAGTAGGGAATGACGGCGGTAATCCGCGAAGCCGAAGCGCGTCGACAAGCATCCACCATGACCAACAGCTCCATAAGGTGATCATTGGCTGGCGGGCAGGTCGGCTGCACGATAAACGTCTCGCGACCGCGAATATTCTCGAGGATTTCGACCGTGGTTTCGCCGTCGGAGAATTTGCCGACGTGAGCCTTGGCCAGGGGAACATGCAAATGGCGGGCGATATTGGCCGCCAGCTTTGGATGGGCGCTACCGCTAAACAGCGCAAGACTTGCGATTTCCAAAGCCACCCCCCTCAGGTGCATGGTGCCCGGAATGGCTGGGGTGGCAGGACTCGAACCTGCGCATCACGGGATCAAAACCCGTTGCCTTACCAACTTGGCTACACCCCAGTAGAACCTGGTTTGCCGGACGCCTGAGCGCGCTAGTGTGGTCATCCACACCCTTCATGTCAATTTGATGACGTGACGGGATTATTAGCCTCACGTATATCCCAGTCACGCACCACAATGGTAAGTCGTGTTTCAGCGGATGTGGCCACGATTCGTCTCGGCAGAGGATTTAGCGACCATGTTCGATATTCCCTGAACTCAATGCGCCAGCGACCTTGTTCGATGCGCTCTGCAAGGCCGGTTTCGCCTCTCACAATCTCGGCGGGCACACCTGGAATAGGGACGCCAAGCAGCCAATAGCGCAGCCCCTCGATCGGCACCTCCAGGCCGGTTTGCCGATACAGCTCGGTACCCGGGTTTTGCACGGTCGTCGTATCGATCCGACTGCCCTCAAGCGTTACCGCTTTCGGACTGCCAAACGCATGCACGCCACCGATACCGAGCGGCCCATCGATCTGCGCATCGAATGTGACGCCTTCCTGGACCCAGCGCAGGTTGCCGCTCGACGCATCCTCGGGTGTCTTGATACCCAGCCGCCCTCGCAGGGACCAGTTTTCTAACGCACCTAGCGTTTGCTGCCGCTGCTCCCAGGTCTCGAGCAATGGCAACTCCTGGACTCCGGTGGTGACGCAGCCGCCCAGCAGCAGCGCCAGGAGTACAGCCGCTCTAGCTGCGTGTCGCAGGACCGGACTCCATCAGGCGGCGCACTGTCTCCCGCAGCGTCTCGTCCTGCGGATCACGCCGGTACGCCTCCTCCAGCAACTCGCGCGCTTCCTCTTCGTCGCCCATGCGCCACATCACCTCACCGAGGTGCGCCGCGACTTCAGCGTCAGGAAACTGCTCGTAAGCCTTCTCCAGGTACTCTCGAGACTCCTTCAGCTTCCCGCGCCGGAAGAGTACCCAGCCCTTGCTGTCAATAATGGCCGGATTCTCGGGGTCCAACTCAAGTGCCTTGTCAATCAGCCGTTCAGCCTCGCGCAGCTTTCGCGTGCGATCCGCGAGCGTATAACCCAGCGAGTTCAATGCATTTGCTGACTCCGGATACATTTCCACAACACCCCGGAACACCTCAATTGCGGTGTCGAGATCTCCACTGCGCAGGTACGTGTCGGCTTGGCCAAGCTGGGCAAATTCAGCACGTGGCTTGACGTCGAGGTACGCGGAATAGAGCTCCAGCGCCTGGTCGTAAAATTCGTTCTGCGCATACAGCGACGCACGCATGAGGCTGATATCCAGACCGTAGCGCGGGTTGCGGTTGCTAAAGCCCTCAAGGTGGTCAATTGCGCTTACAAAGCCCTCGCGCCCATTTAACAGGAAGGCTGCGCGCTGCTGTGCGTCGAGCACGAACTCACCGAAATCGATCTGCGTGTACAAGCGCAGTGCCTGATCAGTGCGTCGCTGACCTTCGGCAAAGCGAGCGAGATAATACATGGCACTGCCGGTTTTCTCGCCGGACTCAAGGAGCGACATGAATGCCGAACGCGAGCCTTCAAGATCACCATCCTGCAGCTTGACCAGCGCTATAGCCTCCTGGACAGCCGGATCGTCCGGGCTTTGCATCGACAGAAAATCGAGCATGTTCACTGCATTCTCGATGTCCTCCGCACGCGCGTTCAGTAGCGCGAGCTGAACCTGTTGCTCGGTGCTCGCCTCGCCGGAGAGAAACAGCGCCTCATCGGTGAACGCCTCCTCGGCCTTTTCGTCATCGATCAGTAGCGCAATGCGCAGCAGTCTCGCGTCATCGCCGAACGCATCCATTTTCTGCAGACGATCGAGCCACTCATTCGCCGCATCGGCGTCATTCGCGCTAGCTGCAGCACTAGCCGCTCGATAACCGAGACACGCGGAGTCGCGAAACCGCGCAGCGAGCTTGTCAAACAACCACGCGGCATCGTCTGCGCGCACGTCCGCAGCCGTGGCTTCACTGAAGAAATCGCAGACCGACTCAGCGTCATCGGCACGCTCAACGGCCGCTCGCCACAGTCTGAGCGAAGCCTCGCGATCGCCGGAGCGAAGCACCGCCATCGCCTCGTAGAGCCCCGGTTCGCTCGTATTGGCGTCGAGCGTTGCCCAGCGCTGCGCAGCCTGTGTCGTCAAACTGTCGAAGCCGAACTCGTAGGCGGTAAGTGTCGCTTGCCGGGCTGTCTCGATATTGTCGCTGTTTTGCGCAGCTTCGACGTAGGCAGCCACGCCTTTCGCGTAGTCCCCATCGGTGAGTGCGCGCTCGGCCGCGGCGAGCATTTCACCCCGCGCAGCATGACCGTCGACAGCAAAAACTGCGAGACAGATCAGTAATGTATAACGATAACCATTCCGGATTTTCATGCGATTCACTCCACTGACGGTGCGGCGCTCGGGCACCACTTCGCATATCATATGAGGTTGGAGAGTGTCGGATCGCAATAGTTCGCGCAATGTCGATCAATATTCTGGGGATCAACCACAAGACTGCGCCGGTCGAAATCCGCGAGCAGGTTGTGATCGATGAGTCGGCCCAGCCGGACGCGCTGAGAGATATTCGAAGCCTGCCCGGCGTCACCGAAGCTTTGGTCCTCTCTACATGCAACCGCACCGAGATCTATTGGGCAGGGTCACCCGACCCCTCCGCCGAGATCGCCGCATTGCTGGAATCGACGGCGGCCACCGGCGGCAAGCTGCAAGAAGTCCTGTTTACCCGCACAGACACGGCGGCGGCTGAGCACCTTTTTCGCGTTGCCTGTGGACTCGATTCGATGGTGCTTGGTGAAACACAGATTACCGGCCAGCTGAAAAACGCCTATCGACTCGCTCAGGAACACAAAGCGGTCGGTTCACACCTTAGCCGCGTCTTTGAGCAGGCCTTCTCCATCGCGAAAAAAGTGCGTACCGACACGGATATCGGTGCAAGTCCAGTATCGGTGGCTTACGCTGCCGTTCACCTGGCAAAGCGTCTCTTCGCCGGCTTTGAGCAACACACAGCGCTGCTCGTCGGCGCCGGTGAAACCATCGAACTCGCCGCGCGCCACCTGCGCGGTAATGGCATCGGGCGCATTTTCATCGCCAACCGCAGTGAAGATCGCGCGCAGCGGCTGGCCGACGCTGTCGACGGTTTTGCGATGCCGCTGTCGCGCATCGAACGGGCCTTGCCTGATGCCGACATCCTGATCAGCTCGACCGGCGCACCGAACGCGGTCGTTACTGCCGACATGATGAAGGCCGCGATCCGGAGCCGGAAGCGCAAACCGCTGTTCGCCGTCGATATTGCCGTACCGCGTGATATCGAGCCAAAGGTCGGCAAGCTACCCGACGTCTACCTCTACACCATCGACGATCTGCACAATGTCATCACCGACGGTCAGGAGGCCCGAAAACAAGCGTCGACTGAAGCCGAACAGATCGTGATCGACGAGCTGGAACGTTTCGAACGTATCGAGCGCCAACGCATTGCAACGCCGACGATACTTTCTGTGCGCGAAGCGGTGATGCAGGTTCGCGACGAAGCACTCGACAACGCTCGGCGAAGAATTGCCGCCGGCCATGACGTCGACGAAGTCATGCAACATATGGTGCATGCGTTGACGCAGAGAATCCTGCACCAGCCGACCGAGCGTTTACGTGAAGCGGCGGCGGAGTCGGACGCAGAGTTTTTGCGCACCGCTCAGGAGTTGTTCCTCGGCAAAACTCCTGACCCCGAGTCGCAAGACGAACTGCCGCCAGCAATCGTACCCAAGTCTGCGCGAAGTCAGCGCTAGACACTTGCCATGAAGTCGTCCATCAAACACAAGCTGCTGACGCTTGCGGAGCGCTTTGAGGAGATCGAGGCGCTACTCGCCGATCAGGAGACGTTGGCAGACGCGGATCGGTTCCGTGAGCTGTCGATGGAATACAGCAAGCTCGAGCCGGTCGTGCAGCGCTTCCGTGGTTTCATCACCCACGAAGAAGAGCTTGTCGAAGCGCAATTGCTCGCGGAGGACAGCGATGCCGAGATGCGCAAGATGGGCATCGAGGAAGTGGAGCGATTGAAAGCCTCGCTCGCCGAGGACGAGATAGAGCTCCAGAAGGCCCTGATACCTGAAGACCCACACGACAACGCCAATCTCTTCCTCGAGATTCGAGCTGGCACAGGCGGCGACGAAGCGGCCATTTTCGCCGGTGATCTGTTCAAGATGTATAACCGTTATGCGGAGCGGCAGCGCTGGCAGGTGACCGTGTTGTCCGCGAGCGAGGGAGAACATGGCGGCTATAAGGAAATCATCAGCCAGGTGAAAGGCCCGCGCGCTTATGCACAGCTGAAGTTCGAGTCGGGCGCGCATCGCGTGCAACGCGTCCCTGAGACCGAATCCCAGGGCCGAATCCACACCTCCGCCTGCACCGTGGCGGTCCTCCCTGAAGTTGAGTTGGTGGAGGACATCGAGATCAACACCGCTGATCTGCGTGTGGACACCTACCGCGCATCGGGCGCTGGCGGCCAGCACGTGAATAAAACCGACTCCGCAGTTCGGATTACCCACCTGCCCACCGGGGTCGTGGTCGAGTGTCAGGACGAGCGGTCTCAACACAAGAACCGTGCGCGAGCGATGTCGCTGTTGAAAGCGCGTTTGCTTGACGCCCAGCGCAACGAGCAGAGCTCGGCGCAAGCCGAACAGCGGCGCCAACTCGTCGGCAGCGGCGACCGATCAGAGCGCATTCGCACCTACAACTACCCGCAAGGCAGGGTTACCGATCATCGAATCAACTTGACGCTCTACAAGCTGGGCGAAGTGATGGAAGGTGGCCTCGATTCCGTGATCGATCCGCTGACGCATGAATACCAGGCGGATCAACTCGCCGCGTTGGAGGCACAGGACGGCTGATGTCGGCATCAACTCTGATCGATTGCATTGGAAACACGCCCCTGCTCCGATTGAACAAACTGTCAGACCTCACGGGATGCGAGATTCTGGGCAAAGCGGAATTCATGAATCCAGGCGGATCGGTCAAGGATAGAGCCGCGCTAGGAATGATTCAGGCGGCCCAAGCCCGTGGGGAACTGCACCCCGGCGCTACCATCGTCGAGGGTACCGCCGGCAACACGGGCATCGGACTGGCCATGGTCGGCAATGCACTCGGTCACAGCTCGATCATCGTCATGCCGAACACACAGAGCGCGGAAAAAGTGGCGACCCTCGCGGCCTACGGTCCAGAGATTCGCCAGATCCCTGCGGTGCCCTTCCGCGATCCCGCACACTTTGTTCACGAGTCGCAGCGCATCGCCGATCGTATGAACGATCAGGAACCCGGCAGTGCATTTTGGGCGAACCAGTTTGACAACACTGCCAATCGCGATGCGCACGAGGCAACGACGGCACAGGAAATCTGGCGGCAAACCGATGGCGGTGTGGATGCCTTTAGCTGCGCAGTGGGCACGGGCGGCACGCTCGCTGGTGTGGCTCGCGGCCTGCGCCGCGAGAAACCTGACGTTGTTATTGGTCTCAGCGACCCTGAGGGCTCAGGTCTGCATCATTACTTCGAGCACGGCGAAATCAAGATCACCGGGAGCTCGATGAGCGAAGGCATCGGTAACTCTCGCATCACGGAAAACCTGGCGGATACCAAGATCGACTGGAGCTGCCAGATACCCGACAGCGAAGCACTGCCGATTGTGTTCGACCTGATTCGTGACGAAGGGCTGGTGCTCGGCGGCTCCAGCGGCATTAATCTGGCGGGGGCGTTGCGCCTCGCGCGACACCTCGGACCGGGCCACACCATCGTGACGATTCTGTGCGACGGTGGTCTGCGCTACCGAGAGCGATTGTTTAATCGCGACTTCCTGGCGGGGCGCGGGCTCACGATGCCGGATTGGCTATCGCTCTGATCACTACGCCGGGGCGAGCGCACGCTCCAAATCGGCAATCTGATCGTCGAGGTCCTCGATACCCACTGACAATCGGATCAAGTCGTCGGTGAGCCCAATCTCCGCACGCTGTTCGGCGGGCACGGATGCATGCGTCATTATCGCCGGATGATCGACGAGACTCTCGACACCCCCCAAACTCTCCGCAAGCGCGAATACGTGGCAACGTTCCAGGAATCGCCGTGCGGCATCCAGACCACCCTCGATGAAGAACGTCACGATGCCGCCAGCACCGTCCATTTGCTCGCTTGCCAGGGCATGCTGCGGATGACTCGTCAGTCCGGGATACAACACCTTCGTGACGCGCTCATGCTGCTCCAACCACTCGGCGATCGCGGTCGCATTCTTCGTGTGCTGTTGCATGCGGATATTCAGCGTTTTCAAACCGCGCAATGCGAGGAAACTATCGAACGGACCAAGCACCGAACCGATGGAGTTTTGCAGGAACGTCAACTGCTCTGCAATTTCAGGATCCGCGGTAACCGCGGCGCCACCGACCATATCCGAGTGACCGTTCAGGAATTTGGTGGCCGAATGCATGACAATGTCCGCGCCGAGTTCGAGCGGACGTTGTGCCCACGGCGTTGCGAAGGTGTTGTCAGCAACCAGTAACGCACCCGCAGACTTTGCGATTTCCGCAACGGCGCGGATGTCCACGAGTTTCAGCAGCGGATTACTCGGCGTCTCTATCCACAGCATTTTGGTCTTAGGCGTAATCGCCGCTTTGACAGCATCGAGATCCGTAAAGTCGATGTAGTCAAATTGAAGACCCGACGAGCGCGTACGCACTTTGCTGAACAGGCGATTGGTACCGCCATAAAGGTCGTCCATGGCGATGACATGATCACCGGAATCCAGCAACTCAAGAATCGTTCCGATCGCGGCCAGACCGGATGCGAACGCATAACCATGCGTCCCTGCTTCAAGGTCTGCAATGCAACGTTCAAACGCGAATCGGGTGGGATTGTGTGAACGGGAATACTCAAAGCCCTGATGCACGCCCGGGCTCGACTGAACGTAAGTCGAGGTGGCATAAATCGGCGGCATGATCGCACCGGTCGAGGGATCGGGCGCCTGACCCGCATGGATTACCCGGGTTCCGAAACCCTGTTTCTTCTCGGTCATTGCTTAAGGTCCCATTTGCTTGCGCAGATGATTCAGCACATCAGCGCGTGTGATCAGTCCGAAGAACTCATCGTTCTCGGTCACGGCAGCGAACGGTTGCACCTGCAGGAGGGCAACCAGATTGTTCACTGTTGTCTGTGGGTCGAGCTGTACGAAGTGCTCTTGCATTGCCGTCGCCACCGGATCGTGCAAACACTCCGGGCAGCCGAACGCCTTGCGGATAATGTCATCTTCGGTCAGCACACCGACCAGGCGACCCTCGTCCATCACCGGCAGCTGCGAGACACCAGCATTGCGCAATCGATTATGCGCGGTGGTGAGCACATCGTTCGGACCGACCGTGATGGTTGCCCGTTCACCGTGCAACCGTCCGATCAGGTCGCGAAGATCACCGAACTGCGGCCGCTCGATAAAGCCCTGATCTTCCATCCAGAAGTCGTTGTAGAGCTTGGAAAGATATTTGTTGCCGGTATCGCAGGCGAACGCCACCACATTTTGTGGCTCGGTTTGCTCGCGGCAATACTTCAGTGCCGCGGTGAGCAAAGTCCCGGAGGACGAGCCCGCCAAAAGACCCTCTCGACGCAATAACTCGCGCGCCGCATCAAACGACTCAGCGTCACTGACTGAATAAGCTTTGTGGACCATCGAAAAATCGGCGATGTCGGGGATGAAGTCCTCACCGATACCTTCCACTAACCAGCCGCCGCTCTCACCCATCGTGCCTTTGTTAATGTAGTCCGCGAGGATGGATCCGACCGGATCCGCCAGGATGATCCGAAGATTCGGAGCGTGCTCGGCGAAATAACGACTCATGCCGCTGACCGTGCCGCTAGAGCCTACCCCCACGACCACTGCATCGACCTTTCCGTCCAGCTGATCGAGAATCTCAGGCGCTGTCGTGCGCTCGTGGGCAAGCGGATTATCCGGATTGTTAAACTGATTGATGAAGTAAGCACCGCGCTCCTTGGCAATGGCCTTTCCGAGGTCCTGGTAGTACTCCGGATGGCCGCGGCCGACATCCGAGCGCGTCAGCACCACCTCCGCACCCATAGCACGCAGGTTGAAGATTTTTTCCTGGCTCATCTTGTCGGGCAGCACCAGAACGAGATGGTAGCCCTTTCGAGCCGCCGCCAAAGCCAGACCAAGGCCAGTGTTGCCGGCCGTTGCCTCCACCAGGGTGTCACCCGGCTTAATCTCACCACGACGCTCGGCCTCTTCGATCATGGAAACGCCAATACGATCCTTGATCGATCCGCCGGGGTTTTGCAGCTCCAACTTCAGAAATAGTCTGCAGGGACCCGTATCGAATTGTGAGAGCTCGAGCATGGGAGTATTGCCCACCATATCGAGCACACTTGTGTAGACTTTCATCGCCGTCTCTCCTCGCGCGGCGCCAGTGTAAACCAACCATGAGTGAATGTACCGAGCCCACAACGATTGAAACCTGGCGAGCTCGGGCCCGGCAAAGACTGGATGCAGAACGTCATGCAGACCTCGATTGGCTTATTCAGGAAACGTTAGAAATCAGTCGTGGCGCCCTGTTATCGAGACCTGACCGGGTTCTGACGCCACAAATTACACAGACTCTCGATACGCACCTCAATGCGCTCTGCGACGACGTCCCACTCGCCTATCTATTGGGCAGCCAACCGTTCTGGTCGATAGACTTAACCGTAACCCGCGACACACTAGTCCCGCGCGCAGATACCGAAATTCTTGTCCACGCCGCGCTCGCACGAATCGCCGATCTCAGCGCACCGACGATCGCCGATCTCGGCACTGGCTCGGGTGCAATTGCAATCGCCCTTGGCGTCGAGCGATCCGATGCACACATTCATGCGGTTGATTGCAGCAGCGCCGCGCTTGCGGTTGCTCGCCATAACGCTGCAAATCATGGCACAACCAATATCGAATTCTTCGAAGGCGACTGGACGACCGCCTTGCCGGATAGACAATACGATGTAGTGGTCTCCAACCCGCCCTACGTAGAAACCCACGATGGCGCACTACCGCGTTCGCTGAAACATGAGCCTGCAACCGCATTGGCCGGTGGCGTCGATGGGTTGTCTGAGATTCGCCGTTTGGTGCCTGGCGCTGTCGAACGTCTCAGACCTGAAGGCTGGCTGATCATCGAGCACGGCAACATGCAGGCTGCTGGCGTGTCCGGTATTCTTTGCGCTGCGGGGTTAGCCGATGTGGAGACCGTACCGGATATTGCCGGACGGGATCGCGTCACCCTCGGAAGACGACCGAACTAACGGGAGGCAGAGTACTCAGATGGTCAAAATTGAAACAAGCATGGGCGACATTACGCTGACGCTGGACAGCGAGAAGGCGCCGATCACTGTCGAGAATTTCCTGCAATACGTTGATGATGGTTTTTACGATGGTCTCGTGTTCCACCGTGTCATCCCGAATTTCATGATTCAGGGTGGCGGTATGGACGCGACTTTGCAAAGCAAGGCGACGCGTGACCCGATCAAGAACGAGGCGGACAACGGCCTCGGCAACAGCCGCGGCACAATCGCCATGGCCCGCACTAACGTGGTGGACAGCGCTACCGCTCAGTTCTTTATCAACTTGCGTGACAACGATTTTCTGAATCACGGCGGGCGCGACTTCGGCTACGCGGTGTTTGGCGAAGTCACCGATGGCATGGACATTGTCGACGCCATAGCGGGCGTAAAGACGGGCAATCAGGGGCCTCACGGGGATGTACCGGTTGAGCCGATCACCATCGTGAAGGTCAGCCGGACTGACTGACGAGCGCGACGCGCGGCACCTCAGTCTCGAAGACTTCGGTAGCACCGGTGTCGAGAGACTCAAAGGCGCAACGGTCGTCATCATCGGTGCCGGCGGCATTGGAGGCCATGCCACTCTAGCGCTCGCCGCGGCAGGCGTCGGCACGATCCGACTCTTCGACCACGACACAATCGACGCCACCAACCTCGCGCGCCAGACACTGTTCACGGCATCGGATATCGGTGCCAGCAAAGCGCAAATCACAGCGAAGCGGGTGCTCGCGCAGAATCCAGGCTGCGAAATCCAGGCGATCGAGGCACGCGCCGATGAGACATCACTCGCCGCGGTTGCAGCCGACGTCGACTGCATCATCGACGCCAGCGATAACTTTGCCACGCGCTTTGCCGTCAATCGGGTGGCCGTTGCTCACGAAGTGGCGTTGGTCACCGGCAGCGCCATTCGATGGGAAGGCCAATTCGCAACGTTCGGACCCGACTACAAGACCTCGCCCTGCTATGCCTGTGTGTACTCACCCGACGATGAATCATTGGAGGACTGTCAGGGCGCTGGTGTGCTCGCGAGCCTGCCGGGCACTATCGGTCAGTGCCTGGCGACTGAAACCATCGCGCTGCTGGCAGGAAAATCCCGGCCGCACCAATTGACGATTTGGGATGCCAGACATGCCTCTGTCGCACAGCTCAAGGTTTCCAAACGCAGCTCATGCAGCGTATGCTCGCCCCGCAATTCACGCGAGGGATAGTTCATGAGCACAGAGTCAATCACCGTTTATGCTTGGAGCCACGCCTCGCGCGCCGAGCGTTGTCTGTGGACGCTTAACGAAGCTGGTATTGAGCACGAAGTGATCAGACTGAAGCCCCGGCCTGACACCCCGGAGTTTGCTCAGCTGAAATCCATCAACCCGACGGCCAAGATTCCGACCGCAACACACGGCGACAAGGTGCTCACCGAATCCGTACCGATGTGTGAGTATTTCGCCCGACTCGCGCCCGAGGCGAAGCTAATGCCGGTCACGGATGAGGAACACTTCGAATACTCACGGCTGATGCACTACCTACTGACCGAAGTCGAGGCGTATGTCTGGACTGCCACGCAAGCATCAACCTTGTCAGCCATGTATCCATGGCCTGACGGCACGACCAAATTCGCACTGAGAATGGCGCAAAAAGGCTTCCGCAATCTGGAGCACGTCCTGGGACAAGACTATGCCTGCTGCGGCCGGTTTACCGTCGCTGACATCTTGTTGGGCCAAATCTGTAGTTGGGGACATGCCTTTAAACTGCAGCTCCCGGAGAAGGCTGAACATCTGTTCCAACAGGCCTTCAGCAGACCGACGCTACCCGAGACAATGAAACGGTCCTAGGCTGCGTCCTGCTGCGACCGATTGCCTGGCTCGTATCCAAGGACGGGAGCTAGCCAGCGCTCCACCTCCACGACATCGAGGCCACGCCGCACTGCGTAGTCTTCGACTTGATCGAGGTCGATCGGACCCAGAGCGAAGTAGCGCGACTCAGGGTGCGAGAGGAACCAACCGCTCACCGAGGCCGCTGGGGCCATCGCGCAACTCTCGGTCAGCGTCACGCCGGTTCTCTCCGGCGCTTCGAGCAACTCGAATAGCGTGTGCTTGAGCGTGTGATCCGGACAGGCTGGATAGCCAGGCGCCGGTCGAATACCCGAATAGGCTTCATCGATAAGCTGATCGTTAGAGAACGCCTCGTCGGGCGCATAACCCCACCATTCGCGACGCACACGTTGGTGCAGGTACTCTGCCCCTGCCTCGGCGAAACGATCAGCGAGCGCCTTCAAGAGAATCGCTGAATAGTCATCGTTGTCGGCCTCGAACGCTTCAGCGCGCGACTCGACACCGCCGCCCGCGGTCACAACAAAAGCACCGACATAGTCCTCGATCTCGCTCGTCGCCGGCGCCACAAAGTCCGCAAGACATTCCTGCGGCAGGTCCGCGCGTCGACGCTTCTGCTGGCGCAGACAATGAATCGTCGCGCGCTCCGCGTCACGGGTCGCATCCTCGTAGACAACAATGTCGTCGCCTCTGGCGTTGGCTGGGAAAAAGCCAACGCAGGCGCGGATTTCAATCCAGTCCTCGGCGAGCATTTGATCGAGCATACGCTGCGCATCCTGATAGAGCGCCGTCGCCGCTTCGCCCACCACCTCATCATCGAGGATGTCGGGGAACTTCCCGTGAAACTCCCAAGCATTAAAAAATGGCATCCAGTCGATGTAAGGCACGAGATCACGCGCACTGACATCGTTGACGGTATGAATACCCATATGCGCGGGAACCGGCGGTGTGTACTCCGCCCAATCGAGTCGGCGCGCGGCAGCACGCGCTTCTCTGATCGTCAATGCCGGCGCCCGACGCTTTGGTCGCGCATGACTGATCCGGCGGCGCTCGCAGTCGGCCTTGACGCCGCGTTTGTAACTGTCGGCTTCTCGACCCACCAGTTGCTGGGCGACTCCGACGGCACGCGAGGCATCTTTAACGTAAATTACTGCTCCGTCGAAACACGGATCGATCTTGACCGAGGTATGCGCTGGCGATGTTGTCGCACCGCCAATGAGCAGTGGTTGTTCGAAACCTAGTCGCTGCATTTCGCTCGCGACATGCACCATTTCGTCAAGCGAAGGTGTGATCAAGCCAGACAGGCCGATGATATCGGCCTGTTCGCGTTGGGCCGCATCGAGAATGTCCTGGCACGGCACCATCACGCCGAGATCGACCACTTCGAAGTTGTTGCACTGGAGTACAACACCAACGATATTCTTGCCGATGTCGTGCACATCGCCCTTCACCGTCGCGAGCACGATTTTACCGTTGCTCTTGCGCGGACCATCGTCCTCCTGCTCGATAAACGGGATCAGATGCGCCACGGCTTTCTTCATCACTCGCGCCGATTTGACGACCTGGGGCAGAAACATCTTGCCCTCGCCGAACAGATCACCAACGACGTTCATGCCGTCCATCAGAGGACCTTCGATGACATCCAGCGGTCGCTCAGCGGACAGTCTCGCGGATTCTGTATCCTCGACGATGAACTCATCGATACCTTTGACCAACGCGTGCTCCAACCGTTTCTCAACCGGCTGCTCGCGCCAGCTGAGATCGACCGTCCTTCCCGCGCTGCCACCTTGATGGCGATAGGACTGCGCGAGCTCCAGAAGACTCTCGGTGGCGTTGCTATTCGTGTTGAGAATCACGGCTTCCACCGCGTCTCGCAGCTCGCGAGGCAAGTCCTCATAGATCGCCAACTGCCCGGCATTGACGATCCCCATATTCATGCCCGCGCGGATCGCGTGATAGAGGAACACCGAATGAATGGCTTCGCGAACCAGATTGTTGCCGCGAAACGAAAAAGAAACGTTGGACACGCCACCGCTGACCATCGCGTGTGGGAGGCGTTCGCGAATCTCACGCGTCGCGTCAATAAACGCGATGCCGTACTCGGCATGCTCTTCGATACCCGTCGCAACGGCGAAAATGTTTGGGTCAAAGATGATGTCTTCCGCAGCGAAGCCCACCTCATTGACAAGCACTCGGTATGCGCGCTCACAAATCTCGACTTTGCGCTCGAGCGTATCCGCCTGACCGTTTTCGTCGAACGCCATCACGATCACCGCAGCACCATGCGCTTTCACGATACGCGCATGTTCGACAAACTCGTCGTGCCCTTCTTTCAGGCTGATCGAGTTCACGATCGCTTTGCCCTGCACGCACTTCAGTCCAGCCTCGATGACCGAAAATTTGGATGAGTCGATCATGATCGGCACACGCGCGATCTCGGGCTCGGCAGCAATCAAATTCAGGAAGCTCACCATCGCCGCTTCCGAATCGAGCATGCCCTCATCCATGTTGACATCGATGATCTGGGCGCCGTTCTCGACCTGCTGCAAAGCAACGCTGACTGCAGCCGGATAGTCATCGGCTTCGATCAGTTTCCGGAACTTCGCCGAACCCGTCACGTTCGTTCGCTCACCGACGTTGACGAACAGACTGTCGCTCGAGATGTTGAGTGGCTCCAGGCCAGAAAGGCGGCAAGCTTTCGGCGGCGCGGGCACCACTCGGCGTGCCAGACCTTCACAGGCTTCCCGAATCGCCGCGATATGCGCGGGGGTCGTGCCACAACAACCACCGACGAGATTCAGAAATCCACTTTCGGCGAACTCCTTGACGACCGCGGCCATATCCGCGGGCGACTCGTCATACTCGCCAAACTCATTCGGCAAACCGGCGTTCGGATGGGCGCTCACTCCGGTATCGGCAACCCGGGATAGCTCGGCAATATAGGGGCGCATGTCAGCGGCACCCAACGCACAGTTCAATCCGAACATGAAGGGTTGTGCGTGTCTCAGCGAGTTCCAGAATGCCTCTGTCGTTTGTCCCGACAGGGTTCTGCCAGACGCGTCGGTGATGGTGCCGGAAATCATGACCGGCACCTGCGCGCCTCGCTGCCTGCCGACCTCATTGATTGCGTACACGGCAGCTTTCGCGTTCAAGGTATCGAAGATCGTTTCGACCATCAGGAAGTCAGCACCACCATCCAGCAACGCGACCGCCGCCTCGGTGTAGGTCTCCACCAACGCATCGAAGGTGATGTTACGAAACCCGGGGTCGTTAACGTCCGGAGACAATGAGGCCGTGCGATTGGTTGGGCCAAGCACCCCTGCCACAAAACGCGGCGCACCAGTCTCAACAGCAATTTCGTCTGCCACTTGCCGCGCAATGATCGCCGCGCTCCGATTTAACTCGCCTACCAGCGCTTGCATTCCGTAATCGCCCTGCGAGGGAGCATTGGCATTGAAGGTGTTGGTCTCGATGACGTCCGCGCCTGCGCGCAGAAACTGTCGATGGATATCCGCAACGATATCCGGGCGGGTCAGCGTCAACAGGTCATTGTTGCCTTTCAAATCGGACGGCCAATCCGAAAAACGTTGTCCGCGATAGTCAGCCTCGGTCAACCCGAAGCCCTGGATCATCGTCCCCATAGCGCCGTCGAGAAACACGATGCGCTCCCTCAACAGCGCCGTGAGCGCTTCGAAGCGACCGGTCGTCATGAAGCAACTCGCAACGGACGAACGCCAAGGTTGTGGCAGATAGCATAGGTGAGTTCTGCACGGTTCAAGGTGTAGAAATGAAAGTCGCGGACACCTTCGCGTCGCAGGGCATTCACCTGCTCTATCGCGAAGCTTGCCGCGATCAGATTGCGTGTCTCTGGCTGGTCATCCAGCCCATCGAAACGCTGGTGAAGCGATGCCGGCACGTCGGTGCCACACATGCCTGCAAACTTGAGCATCTGTGAGAAGCGTGTGATCGGCAGAATCCCAGGCACGATCGGTGCGTCGATGCCGTGACGTACACATGCATCGCGAAAGCGCAGGAAGTGTTCCGTATCGAAAAAGAACTGGGTGATCGCTCGGCTCGCACCCGCGTCCATCTTGCGTTTCAGATTGTCGAGATCAGCAGCGGCAGACCGCGCCTCCGGGTGAACCTCGGGATAAGCGGCGACCGAAATGTCAAAGTCGCCGACGCGACGCAGGCCAGCGACCAGGTCCGCTGCGAATGCGTAGCCATCCGGATGCGGATCGTATCGCTCGCAGCCTTTAGGCGGATCACCCCGTAGCGCGACGATGTGACGCACGCCCGCGCGCAGATACTCTCGAGCGATCTCGTCTACTTCGGTTTGCGATGCCCCAACGCAGGTCAGATGCGGTGCTGGGGTGAGCGATGTTTCCTTTAGAACACGTTGTACGGTGTCATGCGTGCGTTCGCGGGTCGACCCGTCGGCACCATAGGTGACGGAGACGAATTCCGGTTCGAGCGGTGCGAGCTTTTGCAGTGAGCTCCACAGCGTTTTCGCCATACTCTCCGTGCCCGGCGGGAAAAACTCGAACGACACTCGGATGGGGCTATGTTGATTCATGCGGGTCTCCGATCCAGTTGAGCAGACCCCGGCAGGCCCTCTGCGACCAGATATTCAAGATAGTTATCGGCGGATCGACGAAAAGATCCAATGGGAAGCTCGACCTTCTGTGCCAGCGTTTTGATGAGATCAATGGCGGGGGCCACCTGCTCGCGGGCCTGATGCTCGACGATCAGCAATCGCCCGGAGCTTCTCAAAACACGCATCGCCTCTCGCAGGACATTCGTCGGTTGATCGGACTGAATCAACACCTCGTCCAGAATCACCGTATCGAAGGTGTCATCGCCGAATTCGATCGCATGCATATCACCCGATCGAATGGTGCAGTGTTGTAAGCCATTGCGCAGTAGCTCTCGCCGCGCCGCCTGGCGTGACGCCAAATCAACATCGATGCCGACCGCCTGGGTCGCACGCTGGGCAAGCAGTTTCAGTACCGCACCCGAACCCACGCCGATGTCGAGCAGCTCACCCACCGGCTGGGTGAGGAAATAGCTGAGCAGCAGCCGGTTGAAGCGCCGCAACATCGGGTCCACTGCGGCTGGCTGCTGCTCACCAAGCAAAGCCTCAAGCCGGCGCTTGTCCGGAGCGAGTTGCGGATCGCTCGAATCGAGCGGATCGAGCAAGCGGTGCACCAGGTCGGCACCCGGGCCAACCAATGGCACTCGAAACAGGACCCAATGGCCATCTCGGTAGCGCTCCAGCAGGCCGGCGTCGCAGAGGACTTTGAGGTGACGTGACACTCTTGGCTGGGACTGGCCAAGCACCGCCACCAGATCGCTCACGGAGAGCTCCCCGCGCGCGCACAAGATGAGCAATCGCAGGCGCGTCGGCTCCGCCGCTGCTTTCAAAGCTTGTGTGTAACCGTCAAAATTCATCGGTGAATAACATAATATAAAGATATCTTTATATTCATTATTCTAGCCAAAATGATCCCGAGACTCAAAACGCGAAGGTTTGGGAGTTGCCTCTCAGCTGTCGGTCGGTACCGGCGGGCAAACGTTAGCCGAACTGCGAACCAGACATAGCGTCGGCAAGTCGGATGAGCCGGCTGGTGGCCACGGCCGCCTGTCGGTGCATCACCGCCGCCTGATACTCGGGGTCGGTGACCATCTCAAGAAAAGCCGCCGCATTCGGATATCGTGCAATAAACGCCAAATCCCACTGCTCATCAGTCGGCCCGATGAGAACGACCTGCGGCTCACCACGCCAGACAATCGTGCCGCCAACGCGCGAGAATACAGACCCACTGGACTCGCCGTAGCGCTGGTATGCCTCCCGACCGGTGCACGCCTGACCATCGGGATACCGCGCCGTCTCGTGCAGCTGTATCAGGTTGAGCATATTGATCGGCACATCCCGCGGAAGGGACTTAAACGCTTCAAACTGGTCTCTGCCAGGATCAATGTAGCTGGTCATTGCTCACCCCTTGCGAGAACTCATCCGCGAACAATCGCTCGACGTCGACCGCATCTAGCACTCGGTGACGATTACAAAACTCGCAGGTGATATCGATCTGGCCGCCCCGCTCCTCCAATAGAGCGCGCGCATCCGTCTCTCCAAGCATGCGCACCGCACGCTCCGCGCGAGCACTGGTACAACGACAATGAAACCCACTGCTTCTCGCGGGATAAGCAACGACGTCATCCTCGGAGAACAGCTTGTGGATCAGGCCGGGATCGACGCCGGCACGCATTTCATCCAACGTCAGCGTATCTGCCATCAGACACAGTCGATGCCAGTGATCAGCTTCCATCGGATTGGCGTCCGGCATCTTTTGCAGCATTAACCCGGCGGCGTGCTCACCGTCGCTGAGCAGCACAAAATATGCGTCCAACTGCGCGGAGTTCTTGTAGTAGTCCGCCAATGTGTCAGCGAGCGAGCGCCCGGTGACCGGCACAATGCCCTGGTAGCGATCCTGCGCACGCCGCGCCTCGACCGTCACGGACAACCTGCCGCCGCCCAGCAGCTCCGCGAAGCCTGATGCATCGTCGTTTTCGGGCTCTCCGCTCATGCCTCGGTAGCGCAACTGCGCATCACACTGAGCGATCAACATGCCAAGTCCCGCCCCGGCCTGGAGCTGAAGCGTCAGCATTCCGGTCAGTTTCATGGTGCTGGCCATCATGGTTGTCGCAGCCAGGCTCTGGCCTAACAGATCGCGCACTTCGGGGATGTGATGGTGAAGCCCAACGACGGTCTTCCAGGAGCGATCGAACTGAAGCAGCACACCTCTGACTGGCAATTGATCGAACATGAAGTTGATCAGTGCGTCAGACTGGATTCCATCTGACTGCGTCATACTCAATCCTGCTTTAGTCGCTCGCGCAGCAGCGCGTTGACCTGCGCTGGATCCGCCTTGCCACGACTCGCTTTCATGACCTGCCCAACCAGATAGCCGATCACCTTTTCTTTTCCGTCACGGAACTGCTGCACCTGCTCGGGACTGCTGGCGAGGACCTCATCCACCATATTGCCAAGCGCGCTGGAATCCGTGATCTGCTTGAGACCGAGCTGGTCGATCACCTGATCGACGTCGCCACCTTCACGCCATAAGACTTCAAACACCTGCTTTGCCGCGGAGCCAGAGATGGTCTTATCGGATATTCGCGATAGCAGCGTCGCCAGTGTGACGGCCGCTACGGGCACGTCGTCAAGATCGCGGTCGTCACGGTTGAGCGCCGCTGTCAGCTCGCCCAAAACCCAATTCGCCGCCAGTCGAGCATCCGCCTGTTCAACCACCGCATCAAAGTAGTCGGCCAATGCCCGTTGCGAAACCAGCGTGTCCGCCTCATCCGTCTTGAGGCCCAAAGACTCGAGACGCGCGCGACGCTGATCCGGCAACTCCGGTAGCTCAGCACGAATCGCAGCTATGGTGCTCTCTTCAACGACGACCGGCAGCAAATCCGGATCCGGGAAATAGCGATAATCGTTCGCCTCTTCTTTGCCACGCATCGAGCGCGTTTCATCGAGGTCGGCGTCGTAGAGTCGAGTCTCCTGCACAACTGCGCCGCCCGACTCGATCAGGTCTATCTGCCGCTCGACTTCGAAGTTGATCGCCTTCTCGATAAAGCGGAACGAGTTCAGGTTCTTGATCTCGGCACGGGTACCGAGCTTCTCGCTGCCCACGCGGCGCACAGATACGTTGGCGTCGCAGCGGAACGAACCCTCTTGCATATTCCCGTCCGAGACACCGAGATAACGAACAAGCTCATGAACCTTGCGCATGTACCGAGCGGCCTCACCGGCGGTGCGCATATCGGGCTCGGAGACAATCTCCAGCAGTGGTGTACCAGCGCGGTTGAGATCGATCCCTGACTGCGTCGGAAACTGATCATGCACCGACTTGCCAGCATCCTCTTCAAGATGCGCACGCGTCAGCTGGATCGTCTTCGGAGCACCATCGTCGTCGACAATATCAATGTGCCCCCCAGCGACGATCGGTAGCTCATACTGGCTGATCTGATAGCCCTTTGGGAGATCCGGATAAAAGTAGTTCTTGCGCGCAAACACAGAACGACCGGCGATCTCAGCATCTACAGCCAGCCCGAAGCGCACTGCGAGTTTCACGGCCTCCTCGTTGAGCACGGGGAGCACGCCGGGAAATCCGAGATCGACCACGTTTGCCTGGGTGTTGGGCGCAGCGCCGTAGGCGGTTGGCGACGACGAGAAGATCTTGCTCTCAGTGGCCAACTGGACGTGGATCTCAAGACCGATGACAGTTTCCCAACTCATGCGAATGCCTCCGGAGCATGCGTATGCCAGTCGGTCAGCAGCTGGTATTGATGAGCGAGATTCAGTAGTTGAGATTCTCCAAACGCCGGCGCGACCAACTGCAGGCCAACCGGCAGGCCTTGGGCATATCCACAAGGCACACTGATTGCTGGCAAGCCCGCGAGGTTGGCACCGATCGTGTAGATGTCATTCAGATACATCGTAATCGGATCGTCAGTTTTTTCGCCGAGACGAAATGCGCAGGTCGGCGTCGTTGGTCCAGCAAGCAAATCCACCTGCTCGAATGCGGCCTGGAAGTCCGCACTGATCAGACGACGCACCTGCTGCGCTTTGAGGTAATACGCGTCGTAGTAACCTGCCGACAAGACGTAGGTCCCCGTCATGATGCGACGCTTAACCTCATCACCAAAACCCTCCGCCCGCGATCGGGTATAGAGGTCCTGCAAATCGCGAGGGTCGCTGACTCGATGCCCGAATCGCACGCCATCAAAACGCGACAGGTTCGACGAACACTCGGCTGGCGCAACCACGTAGTAAGTCGGCACGGAGAGACCGATATTCGGCAAAGATATTTCGACAACTTCGGCCCCGAGGCTCCTGAGCACGTCAAATGCCGCCTCAAGCGCTGCGGTATTTTCAGGGTCATTACCGTCGACCATGAATTCGCGCACAACCCCAATGCGTTTGCCTTTGACCGACTTGGCGAGCTCCGCCTCGTAGTCTTCCACCGGCACATCGACACTCGTGGAATCGTGCGGATCAGCACCTGCCATCACACTGAGCAGCATCGCTGCATCAGCGGCGCTGCGCGTCAGGGTGCCAGCCTGATCGAGGCTCGATGCGAAGGCGATCATGCCGTAGCGGCTGACCCGTCCATAGGTCGGTTTCAATCCCGTAAGACCACACAGTGCTGCGGGCTGACGAATCGATCCGCCCGTATCCGTGCCGGTTGCCGCAGCGACCAGACGAGCTGCTACTGCCGCCGCGGATCCACCGGATGAACCTCCGGGCGAACACGCTGTGCTCCATGGGTTTCGCACATCACCGAAGTAACTGGTCTCGTTGGATGACCCCATGGCGAATTCGTCCATGTTGGTCTTGCCAATTACAACGGCGCCCGCCGCCTCCAAATTGGAGACCACCGTCGCGTCGTAGGGTGGCACGAATGTTTCCAGCATCTTTGAACCGCAGGTCGTGCGAACGCCGCGCGTACAGAAGATATCTTTATGCGCAATCGGCAGACCTTCGAGTGAGCGGGCCGCCCCGGTTCGACGTCGCTCATCCGACGCAGCTGCGCGCTCCAGCGCCCGCTCCACATCAACGGTAATGAAAGCGTTGAGCGCCTCACCTGCACCCTGCACACGATCGAGCAAATGACGAACCAACTCTGTGCTGGTCGTCATGCCATCGTCCAGCGCTGCGCGAGTCTCGGTCAGCGTCCATGCATGCATGCGATCGTTCATTCGATCACCTTTGGCACGAGATACAGCCCGTCAGCAACGGCGTCGGTTGTGGATTGGAGCGCCTCACGGTCGATATTTGGGTCGGCGGTGTCAGGGCGCAATCGTTGCACCAGATCCAGCGGATGCGCCATCGGCAAAACGCCCTCCGTCTCAGCCGCCTGCAACTGATCAACAAACTCAACAATCGATCCCAACTTGCTGACGAAGTCAGCATGTTCGGACTCGGCAAACTCCAGTCTCGACAACTGCGCGAGCTTGTCGATATCAGACTGATCTATGGACACGGGTGGTTCTCCTCGACAACGCCTGTCGCAGACCCCAAGGTGTCGCAAATTCAACACACCGCAGCAGGGTCAAAAACCAGCAAAATCAGGCGTAAACGTAACTCCGAAAGGATACACGGCGCCTTGCCGATTGTCCCCCCCGTTGCTAGAGTTGCGGGAATTTTTTGGGGCCAAATTTCCGCATCATGCTCAAGAACCTGCTGGGTTATTTTTCACACGACCTCTCTATCGATCTCGGCACCGCCAATACTCTGATTTTTGCGCGCGACGAGGGCATCGTTCTGGACGAGCCCTCCGTGGTTGCGATTCGCGAGGAATACGGAGGCGGTGGGCGGCGCGTTGAGGCTGTTGGGCAGGACGCCAAGAACATGCTTGGCCGCACACCCGGCAATATCACGGCGATTCGTCCCCTGAAGGATGGCGTCATCGCCGATTTCACGGTGACCGAGAAAATGCTCCAGACCTTTATCAAAAAGGTCCACGGCAACCGGTTTTTCACCCCGCGCTCGCGCGTTTTGATCTGCGTGCCCTACGGATCGACGCAGGTCGAGCGGCGCGCGATCCAGGAATCTGCGGAGGGAGCAGGTGCCAGCAAGGTCATACTAATCGCCGAGCCCATGGCGGCTGCGATTGGCGCAGGCATGCCGGTCCACGAGGCGCGCGGATCGATGGTGCTGGACATTGGTGGAGGCACCTCAGAGGTTGCCGTTATCAGCCTGAACGGCATCGTGTATGCGGCATCGGTTCGTGTCGGCGGCGACCGATTCGACGAAGCGATCACCAACTACGTGCGCCGGAACTACGGGATTCTGATCGGCGAAGCGACCGCGGAACGCGTCAAGCACGAGATTGGCTCCGCGTTCCCAGGCGCCGAAGTCCGAGAAATTTCGGTCAAGGGTCGCAATCTTTCGGAAGGCGTTCCTCGCAGCTTCACACTCAACTCGAATGAAATTCTCGAGGCATTGCAGGAACCCCTGCAGGGTATCGTGGGTGCTGTTAAGGAAGCGCTGGAGCAGACACCACCCGAACTGGGTGCGGACGTGGCGGAGCGCGGTATCGTGTTGACCGGTGGTGGTGCGATGCTTCGAGACCTCGACAAGTTGTTGATGGAGGAAACGGGTCTGCCTGTGGTCATCGCCGATGATCCGCTGACCTGCGTAGCGCGCGGCGGCGGCCGGGCGCTGGAACTTATGGATGAGTACGGGCCGTCCGTATTCGGGTTGAACTGAGGGACTCCCGATTCCGCGCACAGGCGTCGATTCTCCCGTAGGGTTGCGAGTCTTTTTGACCGCACTCGGCTGCATCATCCTGATGCTGACCGATCTCAGAACCGACCTCGGCGAAGCACCTCGCGGCTGGCTGATGGCGACGCTACATCCGCTTCAGGTCACCGTTGCGACGCCCACGCGCTTGCTGGACTGGAGCGAGGATGCGACCGTCAGTCGGGCCGATCTGGCACGCGAAAATGCTCGACTGAAACGCGAGCGTTTGCTCGCCGATGCTCGCCTGCAGCAACTGGCGTCGCTTCGAGCGGAAAATGATCGATTGCGCACGATGCTCGATGCCACTCCCAGCCCTGACATGTCCGTGCAAGTCGCGCGGCTCCTGGAGGTGGATAGCGAGCCATTTCGTCACCGCATCACACTCGACAAAGGCTCAGCCAACGGCGTGTATGAACGCCAGGCGATCATCGACGCGCAGGGCGTCGTGGGCCAAATCACCAAGGTTGGACCAACCACGTCGAATGCAGTGCTGATTAGCGACCCTGGGCACGCGATTCAGGTCGAGGTGATTCGCAATGGCCTGCGCACCGTCGCTTTCGGCGCTGGCGACGTCGGGTTACTGGAGTTGAGATTCCTGCCGAATAACACCGACATCAAGGTTGGCGATCTGCTCGTCACCACGAGTCTCGCCGGCGACTACCCGGCCGGTTATCCGGTCGGCGAAGTGTTGAGCGTGGAGCTCGAACCGCGCGCGGCGTTCGCCCGCGTAACAGCCACCCCAAGCGCATCGCTAGCAACGCTTCGCGAGGTGCTGCTATTGAATCCCGAAACCCTCGAGAGCGAACCGGATGAGTAGGCGTTGGTGGCCATTGTTGCTCGCCGGCATCATCGGTCTCGGGGTTGCTTCTGCGCCCTTGCCCACCGCGTTGTCCGCGTGGCGACCGGACCTCGCGCTGCTGGTCGTCATCTATGTCGCCATCCATCAACCAAGGCAATATGTGATCGCCTGGGCGGTGATCACGGGTGTATTGCTGGACGCGCAGCATGCAACGCCACTTGGCCAGTACGCGCTGGCGCACGTCGTGGCTGTCTATCTGCCCTTACGATTGCACCAACGCCTCATCCTGCTGCCGGTGTGGCAATCGACCTTGTCTGTCATACTCTTTACGGCATTGGCGCAATTCGTTTTGTTCTGGTGCAACGGTGCGACGGGCAACAACGTAGCGGCGGCCGCCTACATCAAGCCGATGTTGGCGAACGCGATCTGCTGGCCTCCGTTGATGCTGGCGCTCGACACCCTGCGCCTTGGCCAACCACAGCGAACCTGATAGCGAGCGGCCCGCATGGCAAATCTGCAGGCGATCAAGGACACAGCGAGTGAGCAGCGGCTGTTTTTCAATCGGCTGCTGCTGGCGACCGTGTGTGTCGTGCTCGGCATCGGTGCGGTCCTCGCGCGCATCGCGCAGCTGCAAATCTTTGAATTCGAGACCTACAGTGATCTCGCTCAGGGCAATCGAATTCGCCTCGAGGCGGCACCACCAACTCGAGGGCTGATTCTGGACCGCAATGGTGTGGTGCTCGCACAGAACCTTCCAGCCTACCAGCTGGAAATGATCCCCGAGCAGGTTCCGGATATCGACGATGCACTGGAGCAACTCTTCGAGATCGGTTTACTCGACCGCGAGCGGGAAACACGAATCCGGGACCGCATTGCCCGCACCCCTTCGTTCAATCCCGTCACGCTAAGAGCGAGAATGGATGACGCCGCGATCGCCGAGTTCGCGCTACTACGACCCTATTTTCAAGGCATCGACATCCGAGCTCGCCTCGTGCGCGATTATCCCCATGGCAACTCAGCAGCCCATATCCTCGGTTACGTCGGTGGGCTCAGCGAAAGCGATCTGCAATCGGTCGATGCATCGAATTACGTCGGTACCACACAAATCGGCAAGACCGGCATTGAAGCGACCTACGAGAAGGTACTGCACGGCAATGTCGGACATCTGGAAGTAACAACGAATGCCGACGGGCGCGCCGTCGACTTTCAGACCCGCGACGAACCGCAGCCAGGTCAGCATGTCTATCTCACCATCGACCTTGAGCTGCAACGCATCGCCGAACAGGCACTGGCCGGCAAGCGCGGTGCGGTCGTCGCGATTGAACCCAACAGCGGCGAAATCCTCGCACTCGTAAGTGCACCGGCTTTCGACCCGAATGGTTTTGCAAGAGGCATGGATTCCGCAACGTTCAATGCGCTTCAGGGCGACCTCGATCGACCGTTGTTCAACCGTGCAATTGCAGGCGGTTATCCGCCGGGTTCCACGATCAAGCCGATCCTCGGTCTCGGCGCACTCGACGCAGGTCGCACCAGCATCAATCGAGTCACCAACTGTGAAGGACACTTCAGTCTGCCCGGCAGCACGCACCGCTACCGCGACTGGAAACCTGAAGGTCACGGACTCGTCGACCTTACGCAGGCGATCGCGCAATCCTGCGACGTTTACTTCTATCAACTTGCCCAGGACATGGACATTGATCTCATGCACGACTACCTGGTTCAGTTTGGACTCGGCAGCCAGCTGGGAATCGAAATCCCAGGCGAGAAACCCGGACTAGTCCCATCGCGAGATTGGAAGCGCAAGCGATTTAGCCGGCGTGCCGACCAGGTCTGGTTCCCGGGCGAGACGGTCATCGCCTCTATCGGACAGGGTTATATGACCGCAACCCCGTTGCAGCTCGCGCACATGGCGGCGACGCTTGCGAACTTTGGAGTGCGCGTCCAACCGAGACTCACGCTAAAGATAGAAGACCCACTCACCGCGGGAACAGTTCCTGCGGAACCGGTGACACTGGATCGGGTCGAAGACATAGACAGTCACGCCTGGCAGCACACCGTCGATGCGATGCGCGCCGTGTTACAGACTCCTCAAGGGTCTGCCTATGCCACTGGCCGCGATATTGACTACAGCATCGCGGGCAAGAGCGGCACTGCCCAGGTGTTTTCTGTGGCCCAGGAAGACGAGTATGACGAGCTGGAATTGGATGAGCGCTTGAAAGACCACGCATTGTTCATTGCGTTCGCACCGATCGAAGCCCCGGAAATTGCCGTTGCCGTCGTCATTGAGAATGCGGAAAGTGGGAGCAGTGTCGCTGCTCCCGTGGCACGACAGCTCACCGATTTCTGGTTGAATAGATAGTGTTCCAGCACACCACGGCAATGGGTCGTGAATCGACCCCGAACACGCAGCTCTGGTTGCAGCGCTTGCATATCGACGGGCCCTTGCTCGCTGGCGTTCTCGTCATCGCCGCCTTTGGGTTGGTGGTGTTATACAGCGCAACGGGTCAGAGCGAGCGCCAGACGCTGTCGCAAGGGATTCGCCTTTGCGTGGCGCTGGTTGCCATGCTCGTGGTCGCACAAGTACCGCCCAATTTCATGCGCCGTTACTCGGGCGCGGCCTACGCGCTTGGGCTTATGTTGTTGCTGGTCGTCCTCATCGCGGGGGTAACGGGCAAAGGCGCTCAGCGCTGGATCGATATTGGGTTCCGTTTCCAGCCTTCTGAGATCATGAAGATAGCGGTGCCGATGGCATGTGCGGCTTACCTCCATAACCGACCGCTGCCACCGCAGTTCACGCCACTCGTGGTATTGCTGCTGATGATCGCAACGCCGGCTGCACTGATTGCACGTCAACCGGATCTCGGCACAGCGATCCTGATCGGTGCGTCCGGCGTTATCGTGATTCTCCTGGCGGGCCTGAGGTTTCGCGTCATATTTACAGGTCTCGCTCTGATCGGTGCCGGGTTACCGTTGCTCTGGCAAAACATGCATGAGTACCAACGCCAACGGGTCATCACACTAATCGACCCGCAGAGCGACCCGCTGGGCGCGGGATACAACATCATCCAATCGAAGATCGCGATCGGCTCGGGTGGGCTTTTCGGCAAGGGCTGGACCAATGGTAGCCAGGGCCAGCTGGAGTACCTCCCAGAGCGCAGCACAGATTTTATTTTCGCCGTGATCGGAGAAGAGTTCGGCCTGCTGGGACTGGTAAGCCTGCTGATTGCCTATCTGTTTGTGATCGGACGAGGTTTGTTTATTGCCAGCCAGGCGACCGATACTTTCTCAAGACTGCTTGCCGGCAGCATCAGTCTGACATTTTTCATGTACGTACTCGTCAACACGGCGATGGTCACCGGGCTGTTGCCTGTGGTCGGCGTGCCGCTGCCGCTCATCAGTTACGGAGGTACCTCGATGGTGACCCTGATGGGGGCTTTCGGTATTCTGATGGCGATTCACACCAATCGACGATTATTGCCACGCTGAGCCCCGGGGACCTTACATGCTCAACTTTCGCTGGATATTCGCCTCCGTCGTCGCGCTAACGCCTTTCATCGGCGGCGCAGCTTTGGGACTGGACACCGATCGACCCGACGTCGCCGAGTTCATCGACGACATGGTCGAGCAGGAAGGATTCTCACGGGCCGAACTCACCTCGCTTCTCGCCGGGGCAAAGTCACAGGAAAAAATCCTTGAGGCGATGCGTCGTCCCGCGGAGAAGAGTAAGCCCTGGCATGAATACCGGGATATTTTCATTCAGGACAAACGTATCGATGCCGGCGTTGCGTTCTGGGACGAGCATGCCGACACGATCGAACGGATCAGCGACGAAACCGGCGTACCCGGTGAAATTCTCGTGGGCATCATTGGCGTGGAAACCTACTACGGCCGTATCACCGGCAGTTACCGCGTTCTTGATGCGCTCGCGACACTTGGGTTCGACTATCCACCGCGCGCCAAATTTTTCCGCAAGGAATTGAAGGAGTTCCTCCTGCTGGCGCGTGAGGAGTCAGTGCCCGTGGATGCCGCACTCGGCTCGTACGCTGGAGCCATGGGGTCACCCCAATTTATTCCATCGAGCTACCGGGCTTATTCGGTCGATGCAGATGCAGATGGCAGGCGCGACCTGTTCAATAGCTGGACCGACATCATCGGCAGTGTCGCCAATTACTTTGTCCGGCATCGGTGGGAGTCGGGCGCACCGGTCATCGCAAAGGCGACTCTCGACGATGCTTTCTCGGGCCAGCTTCCGGAGAAAAACACGCTCAAGGCAGACAGCAGTATCGAAGCCCTTCGCGCACAAGGCGTCACGATTCATACGACCGATGAGCTCGCCGATCAGATGCCTGCACGGCTGATTGCCATGCAGGGTGAAGAAGGGCCGGTCTATCACGTCGGAATGCACAACTTCTATGTCATCACGCGCTACAACCGCAGCGCGATGTATGCGATGGCGGTGTGGGAGCTCGGCACCACAATCGCGGCTCGCCGGGATGATCAGCGTCGTGCGATGCTGGTTGATTGATTCTTTGCCGAAGGCACGCTCCGCACGCCGAGGACTGGCCACCGCACTGCTATTGATCCTGTCCGGGTGTGTCGCATTTCCCGAGCGCGATGGTCCGCCGCAGCAAGGTGGCGAGATTGCAAGACCCGCCCAAGGCGTCCCAGGCCCGGAGCCGCGCAGCCGCTACGGAAATCCGGAGTTCTACGAAGTTGCCGGTCAACGCTATTTCGTTATGGACAGCGCCAAAGGCTATCGCGAGCGAGGCGTTGCGAGCTGGTATGGCAGCAAGTTCCACGGCAAGCGCACCTCGTCGGGTGAACCCTATGACATGTACGCGCTAAGCGCAGCGCACAAGTCGCTGCCATTACCGACATGGGTTCGAGTCACGCACCTTGGCAACGGACGTTCGTTGGTCATACGTGTTAATGACCGTGGTCCTTTTGTCGACGATCGCATTATTGACCTCTCATTTGCCGCAGCCCGCGAGCTCGACATGGTCGCGGCGGGAACAGCGTTGGTCGAGATCGAAGTTCTCGATTTCACATCCAATCAGCAAGCGGGGGAGATCGCCGAGGCACCGGCCGAGGACTTGGCCGAGGGGACGCCGCAGAGGCAGCGACCGCTGTTTCTTCAAACCGGCGCCTTTTCCGAAGCCATCAATGCGAATCGACAACGCGAACGACTGGAGTCCGCCGGAATCGAACGCGTTACGGTCAATCCGGGGACCAGTGGCGACGGGTCAGCAACGCTCTATCGTGTTCAGATCGGCCCAATCGCCGACGTTGACCAGTTCGACAGGATTCAACAGCAGCTTAGGCAGATGGGTATCGACAGCGCCAGACTGGTTTCTGTGGAATAATTGCGCGCTGTTTTTCACAACCGTCGGTAGGTTGTTTCCGAATGTTCCCGAGCCGCCTGAATACGATAATTGTCCTGCTTTTGTCGCTGTTTTTCTCAGCACAGTCCTTCGCCGCCTTGCCGGTTCCGCCGCCGCCTGATCTCGGCGCGTCCAGCTACATCCTTATTGATGCCAGGACAGGGCAAGCGATCGCCGCCGATGCGCCCGATCTCCCGGTCGAGCCTGCGAGCCTCACCAAACTGATGACGGCGTATGTGGTGTTTCAGGCACTCGGTGCTGATCAGATTCGCCTCGATGACATGGTCACGATCAGCGAAGCGGCGCGCGCTGCAGGCGATGCCGGATCGGACATGTTCGCCAATCTTGGCAGCCAAGTGAGCGTCGAAAACCTGTTACAAGGGATGATTGTGCAATCGGGCAACGACGCAAGCGTTGCGCTCGCTGAGCACGTGGCCGGCTCGGAGTCGGTGTTCACAGGGCTAATGAATGCCTACGCTAATGAGCTCGGCATGCGCAGCAGCAATTTCGTGAACTCGCATGGTTTACCGGCAGACAACCACATCACCAGCGCGCGAGACATGGCCATCCTCGCACGCGCGATCATTACGGAGTTCCCCGACTACTACCGATGGTACGGTCAACAGGAATTCACCTGGAATGGCATCACACAACCAAACCGAAACGGCCTGCTGAAACGCGACAAAAACGTCGATGGCATGAAGACCGGCTATACGGAAGCGGCTGGATATTGCCTCGTGTCGTCGGCCGCACGCGATGACATGCGGCTCGTATCAGCAGTCATGGGCACGAGCAGCGCGCGAGCGCGGGAGACCGGCAGCCAGGCACTCCTAAATTATGGTTTCCGGTTTTTTGAAACACGACAAGCGTATGCCGCTAACAGCAAAGTCGACAGCGAACGCGTCTGGTACGGCGCCGAGAACGAGGTGGCGATCGGCGTAGCAGAGCCGCTCTGGGTAACCGTCCCCCGGGGGCGTTACGAGTCGCTTGTGCCCAGCATTACCTTGCCTGGCCGATTGGAGGCCCCTCTGACCGGGGGTGATTCGCTGGGCATCCTGAAGCTGAGTCTGGATGGGGAGGAAGTCGCGCGAGCGCCTTTGATCGTGCTGGACTCCGTTGAGCGCGGCGGTTTCTTTAAACGCATGGGCGACAGCGTCCGTCTCTGGTTCGAGTAACTATGGCGCGTGCACTGGAACACGGTTGGCACGACGGTGCTGTAAGACCGCTCAGTGAAATCCGGATATCGCCGCTGGACCGAGGGTTCCTGTTCGGCGACGGCGTTTACGAAGTTATCCCGGCGTACGGCGGTAAACCGCTCGGACTCGAGGAACACCTGCGCAGAATGACCTTGAGTCTTGCCGCCATCGATCTTCCCGAGCCCTGCTCACGGGATACGCTGACCTCGATTATCGATCAGGTGATCGTGGCCAACGGCGGCGGTAACCAATCCATTTACATCCAGGTCTCACGCAGCGGTGACGATGGGCGAGATCACAAGTTCCCGGCGGCCAACAGGCCGAGCCTGTTTCTCATGACCAGCCCGTTAGCGCCACCGACCCGGGCTCGATATAGCGAAGGCTTCGCAGCAATTTCGCTGCCCGATGACCGGTGGCAGCGTTGTGACATCAAATCGACGTCCATGCTGGCCAACGTATTGGCGCGGGAGTCTGCGACGCAGTCGGGCGCACTCGAAGCATTGTTGGAGCGTGATGGATTCCTGGTCGAAGGTGCGGCAAGCGCCATCGGCTGTGTCATCGACGGACGACTCTGCCTGCCGCCGGAGTCAAACGCGATGCTACCGAGCGTCACGCGGCACCTGACCATGGATATTGCCTCGGACATCGGCGTGGCGACGCACATCGCGCCGATCAGTATGGATGAAGTGCGAGCTGCTGATGAGCTGCTCCTAATGTCCAGCACAAAAGAAATCGCGCCGTTGACCAGTCTCGACGGCGCATTAATTGGCACCGGCAAACCCGGCCCAACGTGGGATGCACTGTTCACGGCTTACCAGGAAAGGAAAGGCACACTGTGAGTGAAGAAGAGCTGATCGATTTCCCGACACGCTTCCCGGTTAAAGTCATGGGGCGAAATACCGAGACTTTCGAATCGCATGCACAATCGCTGGTACTCAAGCACACGAATGGCGAAGCGGCACTGGCAGTTGCCAGTCGCCCGAGCACCAATGGCAGATTCCTTTCGGTGACAATCGATATCACCGCGCGGTCGCGTGAACAACTCGACGCGATCTACCAAAGCCTGACCGACGATCCCGAAGTGCTGATGGCGCTGTAGGTGTGTCCACGGTGAAACGCGAATGCCGTATTCGCTGGTTAGGCCGCCAGAATTACGAGCCACTATGGCGCGCAATGCAGGGGTTCACTGCAGGGCGTATCGAGCAAACGGTGGACGAGCTTTGGTTTTGCGAGCACCCGCCGGTTTTCACACTCGGATTGGCAGCAGACCGATCACACGTACTGGCCCCGGGCGACATCCCACTAGTCGGTATCGACAGAGGTGGGCAGGTCACCTATCACGGGCCCGGGCAGCTCATGATCTATCCGCTACTCAATGTCAGGCGGCGCAAGCTTGGCGTGAGAGCTTTAGTGATGGGTCTCGAACAGGCGGTGGTGGACTACGTTGCGCAATCAGAGGTGATTGCCGCTGGCCGCAGAGATGCACCCGGCGTGTATGTTGACGGCGCCAAGCTTGCCAGTATTGGTCTAAGGATTCGGCGCGGTTGCAGCTATCACGGTATGGCACTGAACGTCGACATGGACACCGAGCCGTTCAGTCGCATCAACCCATGCGGGATGGAAAATCTCCCAATCACGACACTGGCCGATCTGGGGCTAAAGCAGTCTCTTGAGAAGGCTGCACTCGGTCTGAGCGACCATCTGGCCGACGCACTCGATCTTGAGTACGTTAATCGACCTGACGTTGCGATTCGGTGACGCCAGCGCGCGCAGCGGCCAAACGGTCTGGCGTGCCAATGTCGAACCATTTGGATCGGATATCGAACGCACCCAGAGCATTCCTGTCGGCAGCGTCGCGCAAGATCGGCACGATCGAGAATCGACCATCCGGTAAGCCGGCGAAAAAATCACGTCGATAGCGCGCTATACCGGTGAACGTCATAGCCGCTTTATCTATGTTTGTTGCGCGCCCGGCGTCGATTCCGAAGTCGCCGCCGCTTCGATAGACCGGGTTCGGTGTCAGCCCAATCGCCGCATCGCACTCAGTATCAATGGACAGGTCGATAGAGGACGGGTCAAAGTTCGTCCAGATATCCGCATTGATCACCCAAAACGTTTCAGCTCCGATAATCGGGAGCGCACGAACGATCGCACCGCCAGTATCCAGCGTTGGGTACCCCTCAGGACTGAACAGCACGCGCACACCAAACTGCGATCCATCACCGACATGCGATGCAATCTGCTCGCCCAGCCATCCGAGGTTGATGACTACACGTGTGATCCCCGCCGCCGCGAGCGTTCTCAAGTGATGGTCAATCAGCGGCTCGCCGCCGACTTCGACCAGCGGTTTCGGTAGCGTGTCAGTGGTCGGTCTCAGTCGCTCACCCCGACCCGCGGCGAGAATCAGCGCCTCAGTCATTAGCGAGCCCTGGCAAGCAATCCGTCTCGATCCGTTCGGCAATCCACGCGAGTTCAGGATAGATATCGGCGATCGCACAGATATAGTTCAGCGTTCTTGGAATATCCGGCAGGTAGCCGTGTTTGCCATCGCGAATCGAAAGCCGAGCGAAGATCCCGGCAGCTTTCAGCTGGCGCTGGACACCCATCAAGAAAAACCAACGCAATCGTTGTGTCTCGTTTACATCCTGGCCGACGCGACTGTTATTGAGCCAACTACATGCCCAGGCGGTCACTTGCGATAGCGGCCAGTCGACGTAGCAGTCACGAAGCAACGAGACCAGGTCATAGGTGTAGGGCCCGGCCATCGCATCCTGATAGTCGATAACACCGATTTCATGCTCAGCGGTCACCATCAGATTGCGGCTGTGAAAGTCCCGATGCACGGCCACTACCGGTTGCTGCAAAGCACTCTCGACGAGAATCCCTGTTAATGCGTCCCAATGCGCCTGGTGGGTATCGGTCCACTCGAGTGCGAGATGCTGACGCCACAACCAATCGACAAACAGCTGCATCTCGGTACGTAGTCGCGCCTCGTCGTAGGGCGGAAATTCATTGACCACCTTATCGGGAGCACCCTGCAGCTCATGAAGCAGTGCAGCGGCCTGCCGATACCACGCGTCTGCCTGTTCCGGGTGCGCTTGCAGGACCTGAAGAAGGTCCTGACTACCGAAATCGGTCAGCAGCAAAAATCCGTTGTCATGATCGGCAGCGAACACTGTTGGCACAGGCAGCCCCGTGCTGCCGAGCGCGTTGGTCACACGCTCGAATAGCGCCGTGTCCTCGCGCTCGGGTGGCGCATCCATCAGTATCAGATGCTCATCTCGCTCGTGGCGTTGTGCGAGACTATCGATCCACGGCTCGTGTAGCGAACACCTGAAGTAGCGACGAAAACTGGCATCCGCGGACGCGATCGTAAGGCTGCCGTTCAGCCCTAGCCGCTCAAGCCACGCCTCGGCATTTTCCCAACGCGCATCATTCCATGTGTTGCTGCTCATCGCGCGCATGTTAGCGCATTGCTTTACACTCGTGCCCACCATCCACAGCCGGACCAAGCCCATCGCGAGTCGCCGTTACAATTTGCTTACCGCCGCAATGTTGTCGGCACTGGCGACGGTAGCGAACGCGCAATCCCAGCCGCCGCTTTGCGCCCCCACTGAGATCGATAGCCCGGTGGTTAGTCAGCCCGCGATTAACGCCGATGGGACGATAACGCTCGAATCCGGCGCCGGGATCATGGACTTCGAAGGCAACGCGCAACTCAGTCAGGGTGTTCGGGTTGAGCGCGACACATTACTCCTCACCGCCGAGGAAGGCACATACAGTGGCAAGGACGGTACGCTGAGCCTGAACGGTGCCGTTTCTTATCGTGGTAGCGGTGCTGATATCGTCAGCGAAGAGGCCATGCTCAGCGCCTCTGACGGGCGCGTATCGTTCACAGATGCCGAGTTCAGTCTCGGCAACGGCGCATCGCGCGGTGCGGCCAGTCTGCTTGCCATTGACCGGGAGGGGACACTGGAGCTGAACGAGGTCAACTACACGACCTGCCCGCCTGAAGTAGACGACTGGCTGGTGCGCGCAGGCTCGATCGTTCTCGACACAAACTCCGGTGTCGGCACAGCACGCGGACTAACTTTGCGCTTCAAGGACGTGCCGATTCTCTACACGCCCTACCTATCGTTTCCAATTTCCACCCAACGCAAGACCGGCTTCCTGCTGCCCAACTTTGGACAATCCGCGCGCAATGGGCTCGATATCAGCACACCCTGGTACTGGAACATTGCGCCCGCATACGACGCCACGATTACACCGCGAATCCTGTCCCGCCGAGGCATCCAGCTAGACACGCAAGTTCGGTATTTGACCGAACGTAGTGTTGGTGAAATCGGACTTGCGCATTTGCCGGGCGACGACCTCGAAAACATCGACCGCACGTTTTTTCGGTGGCAAAACCAAACGGACTTCGCACAACGATGGCGCGTCTTCGCCGATGTCACCGACGTGTCTGATGATCAGTACCTTGAAGATCTGGGTGGCAGCTTATCCACTTCGAGCGTGACCCACCTCAATCGCACGTTGGGCGTGCGATATTTCGGCAAGAACATTACCGGCGATATCAGCGCCACAAATTACCAGACCATCGACAGCGCCATTCTCGGCGACGAAGAGCCGTATCGTATGCTGCCGCGGGTTCGATTGAATGCACTCTATGCAGATATGCCATGGGGGTTCGAGGCTGGCTTCACCTCTGAATTCACGGAGTTTGACCGCGACATCGGGGTTACGGGTCGACGACTCCATGCCGCGCCATTTGCCGGATTCAATTGGTCTTCCGGCGGCATCTATGCGCGCCCAAGGCTGCAGTGGTGGCACACACGATATGCCTTGGAGGAGCCTGGAAATCCCGGCACCCGCACGGCGACCCGTGACCTGCCGATCGCAAGCCTCGACGCCGGTTTAAGACTGGAACGTACACTGAAGACGGCCGGCCTGATTCAGACGCTGGAGCCGCATCTGTATTACGTGCATGTACCGTTCCGCGATCAGAGCGACCTGCCCGTCTTTGACACCATCCTGCCGATCTCGAGCCTCGAGCAGCTATACCGTGAGAACCGCTTTATTGGTATCGACAGGATCGGGGATACCGACCAACTGACGGTCGGCGTTCGCACCCGACTCCTGGCTGAGAACAGCGGGCGTACGTTATTGACTGCCACCATTGGCCAAAGCCGTAGCTTGTCTTCGCAGGAGGTTCGTCTCCCGGATAGCGTTGTCCCGCAAGGCAATGCCTCAGACTATATCGCTGAATTGCTGGTCAACGTGTGGGGTAACTGGAATGTTGAATTAGCCCAGCAGTGGAACGCGGAGCGCAGTACCACAACCAAATCGGAGGTCCGGTTACAGTATCGCCCGGGCAATAAGCGAGTGGTCAATCTGGCCTACCGCTTCCGCGAGGACTCGCTCGAACAGGGTGATGTCTCGTTCAGCTGGCCGGTCGCCTCGCGCTGGAACATCGTGGGCAGGTATAATTACTCGCTGCGCGACAAGGTATCTCTGGAGCGCTTTTTCGGACTTGAGTACGAGAGCTGCTGCTGGGGCGTTCGCGTTGTGTCGCGGCGGTTTATCAGCCGCAGGGATGGTACCGCCGACACCGCGATCTCGGTTCAGTTGGAACTCAAGGGTCTGACCAGTGTCGGAGACCCTGCGGATCAGCTTCTGGAACAAGGTATCCTCGGGTACCAATCGACAATCGACTAGCCCATGAACAAAATTCAATCGCCACTGCCTTTTGTCCTGGCACTGTTGCTTACGTTAACTACAGGCTCCGCGCTCGCCCAGGAAGAGAGCGTCTTGTTGGATCGCGTTGTCGCACTCGTGAACGACGGTGTTGTGCTCGAGAGTGAGCTCAACGTACAGGTGCAGATCATCAAGCAACGCATTCTTGAGACCGGACAGCCTATGCCGCCGGAGAGTGAACTTAAGTCGCAGATCCTCGAACGACTGATCGTTACCCGACTACAGCTTCAGCGCGCAGATCGAATGGGCATTCGAATTTCCGATGAAGCGCTCAACAACGCCTTGGCGAGTGTGGCACAACGCAACGGCATTCCATTCGAGCAGCTGCCCGAGGTCATGTCCGCGCAGGGGATTTCGTATCCCGTTTATCGCGAAGACATGCGTGAGCAAATGGTGATCGAACAGGTTCGCAATATTTCCGTTGTACGACGGATCAGCGTCACCGAACGCGAGTTGGAGCAGTGCCTGGCACGAACCGAGCAACAGTCGGGCGTGAACGCCGAATATGATCTCTCGCACATGCTGATCAGCGTCTCGGGCACCGCGACCGCTGATGAATTTCGCGCGGCGCAAGACAAAGCGGAATCGCTCTACAAGCAGATCAAGGATGGTGCGGATTTCGCAACGCTGGCCATCACCAACTCGGACAGCGAAACCGCTCTGGAGGGCGGCAGTCTGGGTTGGAGGAAAGGCAATCAGATCCCGACGCTCTTCGCTGATGCGGTTTATGAGATGAACGTTGGCGACGTCTCACGGCCCATCCGCAGTGGGAGCGGTTTTCATCTGGTGCGGCTAAACGAGATGCGCGGTGCTACCGGGCGCAGCGAAATCGAACAAACCAACGTCCGACACATTCTTGTGCGACCCAATGAAATTCTGGATGAGGCGGCAGCGCGCCAGAAGCTTCAGGACATTCGTTCACGAATTCTCGAAGGCGAGGATTTCGCTGATCTTGCAAAGCTCAACTCCGACGACCCCGGCTCCGGCAATCTCGGCGGTGATCTCGGCTGGACACAACCCGGTGTTTTTGTCCCGGAATTCACCGAGGTCGTCAATGAACTCGAACCGAATCAACTCTCGGAAGTGATCCAGACACGTTTCGGTTTTCATATCATTGAAGTGCTCGGGCGCCGGATGTACGACAACACCGACGAAGTGCGCCGAAATGAGTGCGCAACCAGCCTGCGTAACTCGCGAGTCGGCGAGGAGACCGAGTTGTGGCTGCGTCGTTTGCGGGACGAAGCCTTCGTGGACAAGCGTATCTGAATCCTTTGAGGCTGGCGCTCACAACTGGAGAGCCCGCAGGGATAGGACCGGAAATCTGTCTCAAGCGTGCGCTGGTGCCGCAACCGTGCGCTTTGATCGCTATCGGGGACGCAGATTTCCTGTCGCATCGCGCCGATCAGATGGGTATACCCGTCGAAATCGAACGCATGACCATAGACGCCCTCCCCAATACGCACACGCCCGGCAATCTACCGGTATTGCACACACCGATTTGCATGCATGATTGTCTCGGTGTGCCCGACACGCGCAACGCCGCCGGCCTGATTGAGGGTTTGAACCGCGCGGTGGACGGATGTATGGCGGGCGACTTTGCAGGCATGGTCACCGCACCGGTTCAAAAATCGGCGATTGCCGATGGTGGATACCGTTTTCTCGGCCACACGGAATACATCGCTGAGCGAAGCGGCGCAGATCAATCGGTAATGCTGATCGCAAATGACACTTTGCGCGTCGCGCTGGTCACAACACACCTTCCGTTGAGAGCAGTCGCAGATGCGATCACCAAGTCCAAGATTCTGCGAGTCGCGCGCGTGCTTGCCAGGGATCTCTCTCGGCGATTTGGTATCGATGATCCGACCATCGCAGTGTGCGGGCTCAATCCGCACGCCGGCGAACAAGGACACCTCGGTCATGAGGACGATGCGGTAATCAAGCCAGCCATCGAACAACTTCGATCTGAAGGCATCGAAATCCGAGGACCCTACCCCGCCGACACCATCTTCAATCATGCCGGTAAGGACGCTGATGCGATCCTTGCGATGTACCACGACCAAGGCTTGCCCGTGGTCAAATACGCAGGCTTCGGGTCCCTGGTCAATGTCACGCTGGGCCTGCCGATCATCCGCACCTCGGTCGATCACGGCAGCGCACTCGATCTCGCCGGAAAAGGCATCGCCGACACCGAAAGCCTGCAGGCTGCCATTGATCTCGCCGCACATCTTGCCGCCAGTGAACACGCACAAACCTCGTAAAAGGTTCGGCCAGCACTTCCTGACCGATACCTCGGTCGTGGATCGTATGCTGCGCGCTATCGCACCGAAACCGGGTGAGCATCTGGTCGAGATCGGCCCGGGGCAGCGAGCGCTGACCGAGGGATTAGAGTCACGCGCCGGTCAACTGACACTGATAGAACTCGATCGCGACCTGGTGCTCGAGCTGCAGCAGGTCTATCGAAACAACGAACAGGTTCGGATCGTTTCGGGCGATGCACTCAACCAGGATTACAGCGCCCTCGGGGGACCGCTGAGGTTGGTCGGCAATTTGCCCTACAACATCTCTACACCACTCTTGTTTCACCTTTCGCAGCACATCGATGCGGTGATCGACATGCACTTCATGTTGCAAAAGGAAGTCGTCGACCGAATTGTGGCGCGTGCTGGAGACAAGGCTTACGGACGCCTCAGCGTGATGCTCGGTTGCGCATTTGACGCTGAACATCTCTTCGATGTCGGCCCGGAAGCGTTCGATCCGCCCCCGAGGGTACAGTCGGCGATTGTGCGCCTCACACCGCTACCCAAATCAGACCGGCTGGGCTTGGATAGCAATTTTGAAACAGTGGTGAAGCGCGCGTTTTCCATGCGCCGTAAGACGCTACGCAACGCATTGCGCGATTTCGTCGATGCAGAACAGATGATGGATCTCGGCATCGACCCCGGGCGAAGGCCGGAAACGCTCTCAATCGCGGAGTTCGATGCACTCTCGCGATTGCGTTCCTGATCACAAAGCAATTGCGCCACTTCCGGCGGTTTGCTTGAATGGCGTCATGGAAAACCCCTCGATTGACATTGATGTCGCTACCACCTACCGCGAGGATCGAAGCGAGCCCGATTCAGGCAGATTTGTATTCGCCTATCGTATCCGCATTCGCAACGACGGCGATCAGGTCACTCAGCTGTTGCGCAGACACTGGGTCATTACCGACAGCAACGGGAAGGTGCAGGAAGTTCGTGGGGACGGTGTCGTCGGTCAACAACCGGTACTCGAGCCCGGTGAGAGCTATGAGTACAGCTCCGGCGCGATCATCGAAACACCGGTCGGCACCATGCAGGGTAGCTACCTGATGAAGCGCAACGACGATGTCCGTTTCGAAGCGCCGATCGAGCCATTCACATTGGCCATCCCCGGCATTCTCCAGTAGCGAATGATTTCATGGCCGTGTACGCCATCGGCGACCTTCAGGGGTGTTACGAGGAATTCAAGCGGCTGTTGGACCTCGTGGAGTTCGATCTTTCCCGAGATACGCTTTGGCTAACCGGTGATCTCGTCAATCGCGGTCCGCATTCCCTCGCGACACTGAGGTTTGTCAGGAGTCTCGGCGACTCGGTCATTACTGTGCTTGGCAATCACGACCTACACCTGCTTGCTCTGGCGAATGTCGACAGCAAACGTGCACGCCGTTACCACGACCTGCACTCCGTACTTGACGCGCCGGACGCCGATGAGTTGATCGAATGGTTACGCCACAGGCCACTGCTGCACTTTGACTCGCAACTCGACAAGGCGCTGGTGCATGCCGGAATTTTGCCGCGCTGGAGTATCAAAAAAGCGCTGAAGCTCGCCGGCGAGGTCGAAACCGTCCTTCGCAGCGACGAGCACGAACACCTGCTTCACCGGCTGTATGGCAATAAGCCTGCGCTGTGGCGCAAGACGCTCGAGGGCGTCGATCGCTGGCGCTACATCATCAATGTGTTTACGCGCATGCGCATGTTAACGCTGCGTGGTGGCCTGGACTTGCGCACCAAAGGTCTGCCGGCCAGCGGGCCGAAGCACAGCAAGCCCTGGTTTACGGTGCCGCACAAGCGAGGAGAAACAGAAGTGGTGTTTGGTCACTGGTCCGCCCTCGGCTACTTCCGGGGAAACGGCGTTCTCGGACTTGATAGCGGTTGTGTTTGGGGCCGGAGTCTGACGGCTGTGCGTCTCGATGTTGCATCGGGCGTCCAACCACCTGTGACCACCGGATGTCCACCTTACGGGAAACGATAGTAACGGCTTACACGGTCGACATAACCGTGTCGCACACTACAATGAAGGGATGAGCGAACTGACCGACACCGGACCTTTGCCCCATCTGCAACCGTTCGATCTGCACGGTTGGATTGACCGCCATCGACACTTGTTGAAGCCACCCGTCGGCAATCAACAAGTATTCGAAGACAACGGCTTCATCATTATGGTGGTGGGCGGCCCTAATCAACGGGACGACTATCACATCGACGAAGGCGAGGAATTTTTCTACCAGCTCGAAGGCGACATGGTGCTGCGAACCATTCAGGATCAGCAGCGTGTGGATATCCCGATTTCAGCCGGTCAGGTTTTGTTGTTGCCGCCGCGCGTACCCCATTCCCCACAGCGCATGGCGGCCTCGGTGGGATTAGTCGTTGAGCGCCAGCGGCGAAACGATGAGCTCGACGGTTTTCAATGGTATTGCGACAACTGCGATGCGTTGCTGTACGAGGAGTACTTGCACGTGAGCGATATCGTGAACCAGCTGCCGCCCGTGTTCGATCGTTTTTACGCCAGTGTTGCCAACCGAACGTGCGATCATTGCGGCACCATCAAACCGGATCGTGAATCGTGAGTAGCGCCTTCCCACGCAGTATCGCGCGGCGCATCGATTTCGGTGGGCCGCAAAGTAATTACTTTGGTGTCGCACCGGCCAGCACCACCCCGATGCGCGGCGGGAGCTTTGTAGGCGACACTCGTGAAGGTGGCAGCTGCAACGCGAACGTTATCACGCTCAATCCACATTGCCATGGCACGCATACGGAAGGCGTCGGGCACGTGCTGAATACCCGCAAGAGCGTCTACGATGTGGTTCCGCTCGCCGCACTCGATGCCCTGCTGATTACTCTCGCCGATGTGCCCGCCTCGCAAACGAACGATCGCTGCGCGTCTTATGTGACGCCGGAGGATCGACAGTTGACGGCGAGCGCCCTGGAGACAGCGTTGGGCGACGAGCAGCTCACGGATTATGCGGCCTTGATCGTGCGAACCCTGCCAAACGATGTCAGCAAGACGCACCGCCATTACACCAAGAACGCTGACTACCCGTTTTTCACGCACACGGCGATGCACAAGATCGTTGGTAGTGGCATCGAGCACTTACTGGTGGACACCCCCTCCCTGGACAGACTCGATGATGGCGGCGCATTGGCGCTGCACAGACAGTACTGGCAGTTGCCGCGAGACGGGCATGATGACGGCCCCGATACCCGCTACAAGGCTACGGTAACCGAAATGATCTTCGTGCCGTCCGATATTGCAGACGGGTCATTTCGGTTGATGCTTCAGCCTGCACCGTTTTCAGGCGATGCGATTCCGAGCAATCCCATCTTGCTCTCACCAGGACACGACTAGATGCTGGCAGAGCAAGCGCGTATCGCTTTCGAGCACGACGAGGTCGACGAGCTGGCCTCGTATCGCGATCGTTTCCACTGGCCGATGACGGCGACAGGCGACCGCAAATGCTATCTCGCGGGCAACTCGCTCGGCCTGCAACCCAACACCGTCGAGCAAGCGGTTCAGGACATCCTCGCAGACTGGAAAGCGCTTGGAGTTGAAGGTCATTTCAACGGCAGTCCACCCTGGCTTTCCTATCATGAGAACGCCACCAGCGGTCTTGCGCGATTGTTGGGCTGCAAAGCATCAGAGGTCGTTGCGATGAACACGCTGACCGTGAATCTGAACCTCTTGCTGCTGAGTTTCTATCGTCCCACAGCGCAGAGATTTCGGATACTCATCGAAGCCGATGCGTTTCCTTCAGATCGTTATGCGGTTCAGTCACAACTTCGATTACACGGCTTCGACCCCGAGCAGGATCTCATCGAATGGCGTGGCAGCAGCGCGGGTCTGACCGTCGATTCATTACGCGAGATTCTCGACGTTGATGACAGAATCGCCATGGTGATGGTACCGGGCGTGCAGTACTTGACTGGCGAAGTGCTCGATCTACAAGCCATAGCAGACCTGACGCACAAATACGGCATTACCCTGGGCACCGACCTCGCACATGCGATCGGTAATGTGCCGCTTCAACTTCACGATTGGGGCATCGATTTCGCCGTGTTTTGCTCCTACAAGTATCTGAACGGCGGACCTGGCGCCGTTGGCGGCGCCTTCGTGCACGAACGCCAGCATGGTCTGCGCGACGGCCAGCTACATGGCTGGTGGGGTAATCGGGAATCCACACGTTTCGAAATGCGGCACAAAATCGACCCCGCACCCGGTGTCGAAATCTGGCAGCAAAGCAACCCTCCGATACTGAGTATGGCGCCATTGGTGGCATCACTGGAGATGTTTGACAGCGTCGGCATCGATGCGATCAGGAACAAATCACAGCGATTGACAGGCTACCTCAGAACGCTCATCGAATCGCATCTGTCAGGACGCGTTCAAATCATCACACCCGAAGCGCGACAAGGTGCGCAGCTTTCTCTCAGGATTGTCGATGAGCGAGTCACCGGGCGATCGGTCTTCGAGTCACTCGAGCAGCAACACGTCGTTTGCGACTGGCGAGAGCCGGATGTCATTCGTGTTGCTCCCGCACCGCTTTACAATAATTTCACGGACGTGTGGACGTTTGTTCAGCGTCTCGACCGGGCGATGCAATCCTGATGCAACTTCACGACGAACCCATCACCATCCTTGGTGCAGGTCTGACCGGTGCGCTGCTGGCGGCGATCCTCGCGCAACGCGGTATGCAGGTTGAGGTCATAGAGCGCCAGCAGGATCCGCGCAAGGTAGACGCCTATGCCGGGAGATCGATCAATCTCGCTATGGCTGCCCGCGGCATGAACGGACTCGCGGTCGCCGGGCTGACCGATGCCGTAGCCCCGTTACTCTGTCCGATGCCGGGTCGGCTCCTCCACAACACGGATGGCACGCAACACTTCCAGCCATACAGCGCGCATGAGCACGAGTTGAACTACTCTGTCAGCCGCGCTGGTCTCAATGCCATATTGCTGGATGCCGCTGAAGAAGCGGGTGCAGAGTTTCGGTTTGGCCAGCGCTGCATCGATTTTGTTCCAGCGGAAAATCGACTGACGCTGGAAGCTTCGGGCGCCGATACCCCACACCGTTACTCGCTGACAGCCGCCCGCCTGATCGCTGCAGACGGTGCAGGCTCACCCGTGCGACGTGCTCTGGCATCAATGCCCGAATTCGATTTCGAAGAATCGCTGCTCGATCACCTCTATCAGGAAATCGCCATCCCGCCTAAGGGCGGACATTTCGCGATGGAGGCAGAGGCACTGCATATCTGGCCACGTGGCGGCTACATGTTTATAGCATTGCCGAATCCCGAACGAGACTTCACGGGCACATTGTTCATGAAAGCCAAAGGCGACCCCGATGAGCCGTCTTTTGAATGGTGGCAGGACCCCGAACGCGCCGCTCGATGGTTTGCACAAACCTTTTCCGATGTGCCGGCGCTCGTGCCCAATCTTGCGGACCAATTACAGAACAACCCTACCGGCGTGATGGGTACAGTGCGATGTAATCGTTGGCACCTTGATGATCGGATTTTGCTGATTGGCGATGCCGCTCACGCGATCGTACCGTTCCACGGCCAGGGCATGAACGCCGCCTTTGAAGACTGCGCCGCGTTCTCGGCGTTACTGGACACAGCTAGTGACTGGCGGGATCTGTTCGAGCGCTTCAGCACAGCCCGCGTACCGAACGCCAACGCGATCGCGGATATGGCGCTCGAAAACTATATCGAGATGCGCGACACCGTACGTGATCCCAAATTCCATCTGAAAAAAGCACTGGCCTTCGAACTGGAACGCATGGCCCCGGATCAATTCATTTCACGCTACGCGATGGTCATGTTCCACGCGGATATTCCGTATGCAACGGCGCAGGAGCGCGGACGCGTACAAGCCGAGCTTTTGGATAGATGGACGTCACCGCATGACGAGCTCGCCCAAATCGATCTTGGCCAATGCCTTCGAGAGGCGCGCGAGGCGCTGCCGACGCTCTGATTCGTCGAATCTGTAACCTTTTGGGATTACCGGCACTATAAGCTCCTGAAACTGACTCACAGGAGCATCAATCATGAGATCTTTAGTTGTCTCGCTCAGTCTGCTACTCGGCAGCACTGCGGGCTTAGCCGGTGCAGAAATATCCAATCGCGATATCCCACCAGACGCCAACTGGTATGTCTACGTCGGCATGGAAGCGCTGCGTGACAGTGACGCCGGGGCGGAGGTCTTAAGCTGGATCGACGAGGACGTCACGTCCGATATGGAACGCGATTTCGGCATCCGAATCACAGAGGACGCTGATTCCGTCTTCATCTACGGCGATGGCGATGAGAACTTCGCTTTGCGATTACTCGCAGATTTCAGTGACGAGACGGTTTCCAAGCTGAAGGCTGAAGTTCTAAGCAACGGCAACACAACCACAAAGAAAGCGGCGTGGGGCGAGTACTACGTTATCCAGGATCTCGAGGATGAGCTGGACATCGATACGGGCGAGGTCAATATCGAGACCGATACCATTTACGTCAACTTCGACGGCGGTAAAGCCATCTTCATCGCATCCACGCTTGAGCATCTTGCCAACGAGGTGAAAGGCGCTCGTGGCGGAAACAACAACATTCTCGTCCTCGACGGGCGCAACCCGTTCCTACAAATCGGTGTGAATACCGACGAATTGGATGCGGACGGTGACTTCGACTTCGATTCTGACCTACTTCGTCAAACCAGCAAGGTCGCCCTAACGGTTGGTTCGGCACGCGATGCCTTTGATATCCACACACGCATCACCGCTACTGATCCGGAGGTGACTGAGTCGATGGCGAATATCGTGCGCGGTCTCATAAGTCTGCGGATGTTGTCATCCGAAATCCCGGATTCCATGAGCCGCATTATTGACAAGCTGAAAGTGGAATCGGACAGCTCGGGTATGTCAATCCGGCTAACTGTAACGCCCGGCGAACTGCAGGCATTCGCGGACGAATAAGCGACCCTGATGTCAGTTTCGGACGCAGCACTAATCGAGCGAGCAAGAGGCGGCAGCAAGGACGCCTTTTGTACGCTCGCCCAGAGGCACCGGGACCCGTTGTTCCGGTTCCTCTGGTTTCGCTGCGGCAACCGTGCCGACGCTGAAGATGCCGTGCAGGATGCCCTGCTCAATGCGTGGCGCTATCTCGACTCTTACGACAGTCGCTGGCAGTTCACGACGTGGCTTTACAGAATCGCACTACGAAAACTGCCGGATACCAGGAACGAGACAACACCGATTGACAAAGAACTACCGGGAACAGACGATGTGCTGGCAGCGATGGAACGCGACAATCTTTGGCGGGTAGCACGCGAGACGCTGAAACACGAACCACTCCTCGCCATGTGGCTACACTACGGCGAAGGCGCATCCCAACAGGAAGTTGCACACGCCCTCTCACGCAGTGTTTCCTGGGTTAAGGTCAATTTGATGAGGAGTCGTAACCAGCTGACGGCAGCTCTGGCGGAGTCAACCGGATGAAAGATCTCGAAACACAATTGAGACAAGACGCGAAGGCGCTGCATAGTGTCGGCAGTGTTGCCGATATGAGTGATCTGCGCGAGCGTTTACCGGGACGCGAACAGAACGGTTCGACTACGATTTCGACACCGAGCTGGCTGGCCTGGTTGCTTCCACTGACGGTTGCCACAGCAGCCTTGTGGATTTTGGTGATCAATCCAACAGCGGATGATGCTGACTTCACACCGACATTACCTCCGGTCGCATCGACCAGTGAATCGCCGATCGCCCCAGTCGACCTCGGCTCCATTGAACTGGTGTCGAGTACCGCGCCCCTACAAGCTGAGTGGGACGCGCTGGTTCAGGATATCGAACGCGCTCGTGCACTCATCGAGGATGACCTACCGGTTAGCTTCTAGCGCCGCTGCGTCGCGCACGCGATCATAGACGAAGAATGTGCAGTCTGGATCGCCCTGCTCACCCGCGAGGAAATGCTCGCAACTGATCTTCCATTGCACGGCCGTCTTGCCGAGAAAATCCGGAAACCGGGCATCGCCATCCGGCACCTTGAGATGGACTCTGGTGATGTAGAGCCGATCCGCGATATCCATCGCTGCCTGGTAGAGCTGAGCACCACCAATAATCATAATCTCCTCGACGTCCGGTTCGCACTCGAGCGCTGCATCCAGGCTATGCACGACGGTCACACCGTCGATCGCAAGCTCACGATTTCCCGAGATCACGATGTTGTGTCTGCCTTTCAATGGCTTGCCGATCGACTCGTAAGTCTTGCGACCCATGATGACGGGTTTTCCCATCGTTCTTTGCCGGAAGTACCTGAGATCGGCAGACAAACGCCATGGAAGACTGTTGTCTCGCCCGATTACGCTGTCCTCCGATACGGCAGCGATCATGCTGATGAGTGGTTTCGTCATACTGCTACCGCCGCACGAATCAATGGATGTGGGTCGTAGCCCGGGAAACTGAAGTCGCCCATCTCATAACCAAACAGGTCTCCGGCAGGGCGAGAGATTTCGAGCTGCGGCAGCGGCCGGGGTGTTCGACTCAGCTGCAGGTCAGCTTGATCCAGATGGTTCAGGTAGAGATGGCAATCGCCACCGGTCCAAATGAAGTCCCCGACTTCCAGTCCGAGCTCACGAGCCATCAGGTGCGTCAGCAGTGCATACGAGGCGATATTGAAAGGTACGCCAAGAAAGATATCCGCGCTGCGTTGGTAAAGCTGGCAGGAGAGGCGCCCTCCAGCAACATAAAACTGAAACAGGCAGTGGCAAGGCATCAGCGCCATTTCGTCGAGTTGTCCGACATTCCATGCAGAAACAACCATGCGTCTCGAGTCCGGCTGCTCGCGCAGCTGTTGCATAACGCTCTTGATTTGGTCGATGTGTCCGCCATCGGGCGTCGGCCAGGAGCGCCACTGCACGCCGTAGACCGGTCCCAGATCGCCGGCCTCATCCGCCCATTCATCCCAGATGGTCACCCCACGCTCCTGCAACCAACGCACGTTGGAATCTCCATTCAGGAACCACAAGAGCTCGCCGATGATCGATTTCGTGTGCAGCTTCTTGGTCGTCACCAAGGGAAACCCCTCGGTCAGATCAAAGCGCATCTGGTGACCGAACACGCTCAGCGTGCCGGTGCCCGTTCGGTCCGACTTTTCAAAACCGTTTTTGCGAACATGTCGCATCAAATCAAGATATTGCTGCATCAGCGCCGCCCCCGCCGGCGTTCGATACGGGCCTGAAGAACAGGAACAGACCGAACAGCACCATCGGTGCGCTCAGAATCTGGCCCATCGTCAACCATTCGCCCGCGAGATAACCAATATGCGAGTCTGGCACCCGCACCAACTCGACGATAATTCTGAAGGTCCCGTAACCGATCAGGAAGAGCCCTGAAATGCGGCCCGTGGGTCGCGGTTTGCGCGAGTACCAGGCCAAGATCAGGAACAACACTACGCCTTCAAGCAGGGCCTCGTACAACATCGACGGATGGCGAACCACACCATCGACGAGGAAACCCCAGGGCAGATCCGTCGGCCCACCCCACAACTCACCGTTGATAAAGTTACCGACGCGACCGCAAAAAAGACCCAGCGGTGTAAAAACAGCCACGAAGTCGGTGATCTCAAAGAACGTGCGGCGTTGCCGACGGGCGAACCACGCCATCGCCGCCAAAACACCCAGCAAACCACCGTGGAAGGACATGCCGCCTTCCGAAACTTTGAACAAATAAGTCCAGTCTGCGAGCAGGTTGTCCAGACCGTAGAAAAAAACATAGCCGAGCCTGCCACCGAGTATCACTCCAAGCGCGCCATAGAAAATCAAATCTTCGACTTGGGCAGGCGTGACCGGCGTGTCCTCTCTTTGTGCACGATAGCGTGCAAAAAAATACGAGAGAACAAACCCGATGAGATAAGTCAGGCCATACCAGTGCAGCTGCAAAGGACCCAGGTCCAGCGCGACCGGATTGATCTCGGGGTAAACAAGCATGCGCGGAGTGTACCACTAGGGGCCGCCGGGATTGCGCTATAGTAGGCGCCCTTCCAAACACTCCCCCAGAAACACCATGAACCGACTCTCGGACGAGGCCAGCCTGTACCTTCAACAACACGCCAACAACCCGGTTGATTGGTGGCCGTGGGGCGAGGAAGCACTCGCCGCAGCGCGGGACACCGGCAAGCCAATTCTGCTTTCGGTTGGCTATTCCGCCTGTCACTGGTGTCACGTAATGGCACACGAGTGCTTTGAGAATCCCGAAATTGCCGCCGTGATGAATGAGCATTTCATCAACATCAAAGTGGATCGCGAAGAACGCCCGGACATCGACAAGATCTACCAAACAGCCCATCAGCTCATGGCGCAACGCGCCGGTGGCTGGCCGCTCACGATGTTCCTGACACCAGAAGCACAATTACCGTTCTTCGGCGGCACCTACTTTCCGCCGACAGCAAAGCACGGACTGCCTGCGTTTACCGAGGTACTGGAAAAGGTTGCAGAGTTCCACAGCGGCAACCCGGACGAAGCTGCACGGCAAGGGGCTGCGGTGCAGTCGGTATTCAGCAAGCTGGAACCCGAAACGGCAGGAGACCAGGTGCTGGATTCGGCACCAGCGGACAAGCTGCGCGAATTGCTCGAAGGCCAGTTCGACACCACAAATGGCGGGTTTGGCCGGGCACCCAAGTTTCCGCAGACACCATCGCTGCGACGGTTGCTGAATCACTGGCGAGCAACGGCCACGCAACCCGAGCCGGACTTGAAAGCATTATTAATACCTACTCTCTCGATGACACGCATGATCGAAGGCGGATTGTTCGACCAGATGGGTGGCGGGTTCTTTCGCTACTGTGTTGACACAGACTGGCAGATCCCACACTTCGAAAAGATGCTCTACGACAACGGCATGTTGTTGGAGTTGTGCATCGACTTACATCAGGCAACCGGAGAATCGCTGTTTCTCGACGCGGCCGACGCGACCATCGACTGGTTGCTTCGCGAGATGCAGTCCGAGGAGGGTCCATTCTTCGCCACGCTAGATGCCGATGCAGACGGCGTTGAGGGTGCTACTTACACGGTGACGCCGGACGAAGTGGCAGAGGCTCTCCCGGAGGGACTGCTGGAGCGATTCAAAGAGCGCTATGGCCTCGATAAACCCGCGAACTTCGAAGGTCGATGGCATCTCACTGTGCAGAACCGCGATTCGGAGATCAGCGCAAGCGAATTGCGCGAGGCGCAAGTTGCGCTTCGTGATATACGTCGCAACCGACCACAACCCGGTCGTGACGAAAAACTGATGACCTCGTGGAATGCGCTCACCATCAAGGGTCTCGCCAGAGCGGCCCAGCTCGGCAACGAGGGTGCGGAGAATGCTGCGACCGAAGCATTGACAGGCATCCGTAAGCATCTATGGCGTGACGATCGTCTGGCCTCGGTCTGGCAAGAGGGCGAGCCACGAAGCGTCGGTTTCCTTGATGACTACGCGTTTCTGATCGATGCCTTAATCGAAATGCTACAGGTTCGCTGGGACCGCGAATGGTGCAAGTGGGCCATTGCGCTAACCGAGCAGATGATCGACCGTTTTGAGGACGAAACCCTGGGAGGGTTTTTCTTTACACCACACGACGGTGAATCGCTGATGTATCGAAGCAAGCCTCTCGGCGACGATGCGACGCCCGCTGGCAACGCAATTGCCGTAAACGTCCTGACCATGCTCGGGCACCTGCTTGGTCGAACCGATTGGATCGACAAGGCGGAAAAGACGCTTCGTTGGGCGACTTCAGCACTGAAAGACTACCCGCAGGCACACGTGACCACGATTGAGTCCATGCAGCGTCATCTCGGACCGCCGGAGATGATCGTATTACGTGGATCAGGCGATCAACTCACACAATGGCAACGCGATGTACAAAGCATCTACGCACCAAATAGAGGGGTATTCGCCATCCCAACGGATGCGACCGATTTGGATGAAGCTCTGGCAGCGCACACTGCACCGGAATCCGGTGTCACAGCGTACGTCTGTCAGGGACTCTCCTGCCTTGCACCGGTCAATGAGTGGTCAGCGCTGGCGTCGATCATTCGCAATCGATAAACCGCTACCTGATCCGCCAATCAATTACTCGAGTTCCGATCGACGCCACTCACCGTCCTCGTAACTCACACTGAAACCACGCCAATACTGTTTGTCGAGTTTCATTGTGATGACCTGCGGTGCATCGTTCCAATCCAATGTCTTCATCCGCAACGACTGACGATCTTCTACCGTCGACACGACTTCGAGAAAACGATCAAGATCGGGAGTTGGCTCCCCGTTTACTTCTACGATGCGGCGTCCGGCCCACAGACCATAACGCGTCGCAGGCGAACCGTAGTTGAAATACGCAACGTACACTCCGGTCGGCTCGATACCGCGCTGGCGCGCCAACTCACGGTAGGGGTCCTGCAGCAACGCGCCCGCCCACTGTACGACTCGGTCGGCGCTGCGCCCATCCAAAACCTCTGTACGGACACTAAGCGTCTCTATTCGATCGTCGCGCCAGATTTCCAGCACCACTTCGGGCTTCTGCGTTTCGGCAGCGAGTTCCGCAAACGTCGTGACTACCGTACCGTCGACACTGAGTAATACGTCACCAGATTGAAGCTTATCCGCAGCATCGGTGGCGGCAGCTACTCGAGAAACGGCAAGTGCTTGTCGACGATCGCCGTTCGCGCGCTCCAGCCGATCGAGCCACGCTTCAGGCAAACCCAACTTGCGTGCGCTGGCGAGCGGCACCAGGCCCCACTCTGTCTCGAGTGAATAGAATGCGCGACCGTTGCGGACTACATCGATGAACTGTTCGACCACATCCGCAGGAATACCGCGAACCGATTGACCTTCGCCCGTTGAGAAACTCGACCACGTCGAAATCACTCGTCCTCGCTTGTCACTCAATACGCCATCGACATTCGGCGCGTTGACGACGGATATGACTTCGAGGTTGGTGTCTCGGAAACGTAACGATCGAGAGGTCGGTGCGACCAAAGGATCGACAGCCGCCACTCTGGTTTCCTGCAACACCACCCGGTGTTGTGGCGTAAGCCCGATCACCCAGACCGCATCATCCGGCTTTACGACCTCATCAGAGAACTTCGCGTCAACTACAGGTGTATCGCCGATCAATGCCGGATCGTATTGCACCATCGCAAGATTGTGCAGCGGATGTACATACGCCACGCGAGCCGGAATCTCCAGCGAACCCGCAAAGGTCACCGTCACATCGCCCATTGCAATCGGAACGGTGTTGCGATCGACCAGCACGAAACCGCGCTTCGCATCGACAATCAAGCCACTACCGTAGTAATGCCGCTCTGCGATGCCAGAGATGTTGAACGGAAGGTCGAAGTTCACCAACACCAAAGATTTCGATAGCGTATTGGCGCGCGGATCATCCTGTGGCGGGAAAGTGGTGGATCCACCGACATCCGCCTGGCGTTCGGGGCCAGCAGGCAGCGGTTCACAAGGCCACAAACCGGTTTCATCATCGCGCGAACACAAGTTGGCACCGAACCAAGTCCGATCGATGCGCACAATCCGCAGCACCTCCTGACGAGGCGCGTCCAGAGTGACAAAACGCAACTGCACCCGTGCGTCATCGGCAAGACCTGCGAACACCTCAGCTATCGCCTCAATATTCGGTACCGGCTTACCATCCATCTCGAGGATCACTGCTCCGCGAGGTACCGCAGCATTGCTCAGCATGTATCCAGGATTGGCGACATAAACGCCAACCGGCGGTAGGTTGTAATGACGCGCTTGCTGATAGGAAAGCGTATTGAGAACGGCGTCGCCGAATTCGAGATAACTGGCTGGTGAGATATCTGCGAGGTCCGTTACGCTCACCGTCAACCCGATCGGCTCACCGCCGCGCTCGATCTCCAGGACGATCTCCTGATCGACGTTGTCGTCCAGAATGGCCTCGAGCGGTACGAACGCGTTGATGAGTTCACCGTTCACCGCAACAAGAATATCGCCCGGCTCCAGCGAACCATAAACCGGGCTGTCCGGCAGCACCTGGCTGACAGTCAGCACCCCCGTGTCATCCGGGAACTGTGCACGAAAACGGGTTTCTGTTTCCGGTCGCAAACCAAGCCGACGCAGCTCATCGTAGGGCAAACGCACCAATGTGGTTTGCAGCGTGCCGCGTGTAACAAGTTCGCCTTTGCGTACATGCTCCAACGCGCGGACGACGCGATCCAACGGCAGGAAAAAGCTCGATGCCGCACCGTTACTTCCGCCGGCATTCAAGGCGATCACATTGCCTTCGATGTCGACGACCGGGGAGCCAGAGGAACCTCCGGATGTGCTGGAGGCGGCCTGAAAGTAGAACGTGTTGAAGTCGTTGTAGTTGCCACGACCATATTGAGGCGCTGGCCGATCAAGTCGCGCAAGTGTGCCGGCGAGGATCGAGAGTTTCTCTCCGGCGTCGTTGCCGATCACCCTGATGTCACGACCAACGCGCGCGCCGTCGGGGTTCAAAGCGAGCGTGGCGGGTTCGATATAGCGAAGCTGCGACGGGTCGAATCGGTAAAAACCGAAATCGTGCACAGGGTCGCGGTATACCGGTTGCAGCGTGACTTCCTCATTGTTGAGGAATATCGCCTCGGCAACGACCGGTCCCGGCGTGACGACGTGGCGGTTGGTCAGGATCAAACCACGTTTTGCGTCGACCACGAAACCAGTCGCCTGGGAACTCGTGTTCCAACCGGTATCAAACGCTCGGGTGGCATCAATCCTGATGGAGACAATGCCTGTCGAGATATCCTCGATCGTCTTGGCCCACGTATCGCGCTCGGTCTGTGCGGACGCCACCGAGGCGACGCCGCACAACCAGATCAGCAGCCACAGACGCCTCATGCAGCATCTGCCTCGTTAGCACGCCACGCAATGTCGAGCTGGCGTGCCGCCTGAACATCGTCCAGTCGACGTACAGGTAATGTAACCGGAGCAGCATGAATGCCTTGTGCATCATGCTCGGCGCGTTCGGCAACTCGAATCATCGCAGCAACGAACGCATCGAGGGTTTCCTTGTTCTCGGTCTCGGTTGGCTCGATCAGCAAGCACTCCGGGACCAGCAACGGGAAGTAGGTCGTCGGTGCGTGAAAGCCCTCATCAAGCAGCGCCTTCGCAACATCCATCGCAGTGACATGATGCTCTTTCGCGGTGCGCTTCATCGTAATAATGAACTCGTGGCTTGCACGTCGATTCTCGAAGGCAAGATCGAAACCGGCATCCGAAAGTTTCGCCATCAAGTAATTGGCATTCAGTGTCGCGAACTCACCGACACGTCGCATACCGTCATCGCCCAACATGCGCATGTAAATGTAGGCCCGCAGCAGGACACCGGCATTCCCCATAAAGCCGGACAACCGTCCGATGCTCAATGGCATGTCCTTTTCCGATAACCAGCGATAGCCGTCATCCTCTTTGCCGACCACAGGAATCGGCAGGAAAGGCTCAAGGCGCTTCGCAACACCAACCGCACCAGAACCCGGTCCGCCCCCGCCATGCGGCGTTGAAAAGGTCTTGTGCAGATTCATGTGAATGACATCAAAACCCATATCCCCTGGTCGGCATTTCCCGAGGATCGCGTTCAGGTTGGCCCCATCGTAGTAGAGCAGTCCGCCCGCTTCATGAACGATCGCCGCGATCTCCTTGATCTTGCGTTCGAACACACCGAGCGTCGATGGATTGGTCAGCATGATGCCGGCCGTGTTGGGACCTACAGCAGCTTTCAGTGCTTCGATGTCGACATCGCCTTCCGAATCCGTCGGCAGCTCGACAACCTTGCAACCGCACATGGTTGCCGTCGCAGGGTTGGTACCGTGCGCCGCGTCCGGCACAAGGATCTCGTTGCGAGCAAGGTCACCGCGGTTGCGGTGATACGCTCGAATCATCGCGACTCCGGTCAGCTCGCCCTGTGCGCCCGCCATCGGCGTCAGCGATACAGCGCTCATGCCGGTCACAGACTTCAACATCTCCTGCAATTCAAACATGCAGGTCAGAAAGCCCTGACCGTGCGTTTCCGGTCCAAGCGGATGACGCGACAGGAATCCGGGAAGCATCGCCAATGAGTTACAAGCCCGCGGGTTGTACTTCATCGTGCATGACCCAAGCGGATAAAAGTGGGTATCGATAGAGAAGTTTTTCTGCGATAGCCGGGTGTAGTGACGCACCACTTCAAGCTCCGACACTTCCGGCAAAATAGTCTTCGTATCCCGGCGCTGCGCCAGCGGCAAATCGGAACCTTCGAGCAAGGCGTCCAACGATTCGAGCGGCGCTTGTGCTGTTGCAAATCGACCTTCGCGGGAACGTTCAAAAATCAGTTTTGATGTCATATCGAACGCCCCTTAGCCAGCGTCACGCAGGCTCGAACCTGCACCCATCACTTCGGCCAGCGCATCGCGATAGCGCTGGATGTCTTCATCGGTCTTGGTCTCTGTGGCGCAGACCAACAATGCCGACCCGAGTTCCGGATAGAGCTCGGAGAGATCCAGTCCGCCCAACACGTCGCGCTCCGCAAGTGCCGTCAACACCGGAGCGACCGGTCGGTCAAACTGCAAGACCGCTTCGTGGAAGGTCGGGCCTTGGAATCGACGACTCACGCCAGGAACGGTGCATAAAGCGTCTACCAGCTGGCGAGTGCGCGTGTGGCTGGAGGCCGCTACGCGCGCGAGCCCCTGCTCACCAAGCAATGACAGATACATGGTCGCCGCAGTCACCATCAGCCCTTGGTTTGTACAGATGTTCGAGGTCGCTTTCGAACGCCGGATGTGCTGCTCGCGAGCCTGCAGCGTCAGCGTGAACCCGGCCTTGCCGTCGAGGTCCTGCGTACGCCCGACGATGCGGCCTGGCAGTTGACGCACCATCGACTGACGCGTGGTCATGAATCCAAAGTAAGGTCCGCCAGACGAAAGCGGCACGCCGAGTGGTTGGCCTTCGCCGCACACGATATCAGCACCCTTCTCACCCCACTGGCCCGGGGGCTTGAGCAGCGCGAGCGCAGTCGGGTTGACGACAGCGATCACCAGCGCACCCACAGCATGGGCAGCATCGGTAAGCGCATCAACATCTTCAATCGCCCCGAAGAAATTCGGCTGCGAAATCACAACAGCAACAGGCGCCTCGTCGCCGCCGACCAATGACGCTGCATCAGCCAGTCCGCTTTCTCGATCGAAATCAGCCATTTCAAAGCGCAGACCCTGTGTTCCAGCAATGGCCTCCGCGACTTTCATGTAGGTCGGGTTGGAACCACCTGCGAACACGACGCGACGCGACTTCGATTTGCGGTTCGCGCGGACCGCCATCAATGCGGCCTCTGCGACCGCCGATGCACCGTCATACAGCGAGGCATTGCTGGCCTCCATGCCCGTCAAACTCGCGATCATCGATTGGAATTCATAGATGACCTGCAACGTGCCCTGGCTGGCCTCTGCCTGATACGGCGTGTAGGCGCTGTAGAACTCGCCGCGCGTCGTCAGTTGCCAGACCGCCGCAGGGATATGGTGTTCGTAAGCGCCTGCGCCAATAAACGACAATGCGCTGGCGTCTTGTGCCGCTCGGTCGTGCATGAGGCGAGTCACCTGCATCTCGTTCATGGGTGCAGGAACGCCGTCGAGACCTTCGATGCGAAGCGACTCTGGGATTTCGTCGAACAAATCGTCGATCGACTCCGCGCCGATCGCCTCGAGCATCTCAGCGATGTCGGCTTCGGTATGGGGAATAAAAGGCATGCTGTTGCTCCGTGCGATTAGTCGTCGAGACTGTCGAGAAATTCCTGATAAGCGTCGGCGCTCATCAGCTGCTCCAGGGCGGAACGATCAGAGGGCGTAATCCGGGCAATCCAACCATCCCCATAGGGGTCTTCATTGACCTTCTCCGGAGCGTCAGAAAGGGCTTCGTTAACCGCTACCACTTCGGCCTCTAAGGGCGAGTAGACGTCTGAAGCCGCCTTGACTGACTCGACAACCGCGACGCCATCACCTGCGGTTAGACTCTGCCCGACCTCAGGTAGTTCCACATAAACGAGGTCACCGAGCGCTTCCTGCGCATGCTGAGTGATACCGAGGATCACACTGCCGTCGTCTTCAAGACGCAGCCATTCATGCTCTTCCGTATAGACCAAATCACCGGGTACTTCTGACATTGAGACCACGCTCCTGAAAAAGAATTAAACCGAAACCAGAATTTTTCCTTTGCGCACGAACGGCGGGTTCACCACGCTCGCCGCAAGCCGTCTGCCGCGTACTTCGACCTCAACCCGCTCGGGCGAGTCCACTGAAATACGTGCCAACGCGATCGATCGCTCCAACGTCGGAGAAAACCCGCCGCTGGTGATTTCTCCGAGCTCCCCGCCCTCGGGGGCCAGCACCGTCTGATGATCTCTCACGACACCGCGGTCGAGTACGACGAGCCCGACTAACTTGCGAGCCGGGGTCTGTTCCTGCAACGCGCCCTCACCGACAAAATCACGTGCACCAGCGAAGTCGACCGTCCAGGAGAGATTCGACTCGAGCGGCGAGGTAGATTCATCCATATCTGACCCGTAGAGGTTCAAGCCCGCCTCCAGACGAAGCGTATCCCGAGCACCCAGACCTGCGGGCGCGATGCCAGCCGCGGCCAGCGACGACCATGTGGCCGGCGCGTCGTTCGCCGGCATGATGATTTCCCAACCGTCTTCCCCGGTGTATCCGGTCCGCGCGACAAACCAGTCGCCGTCAAAGACGGCGCGAAAGGGTTTCAATGTTTGCACGCGCTCCTGCAAAACCGCCGGCAAAACGCCTGCCGCGAGCTCGCGCGCGCGCGGTCCCTGCACGGCGATCATCGCAAGGTCGGATCGCTCGCGAAGCGTCACCGCAAACGCCTCCGCAACCTGCGCCATCCATTCGAGATCCTTGTCTCGCGTCGCAGCGTTCACGACGAGCCGGTAGCTGTCGCCACCCATCCAGTAGGCGATGAGATCATCGATAACCCCACCATCGGCATTCAACATGCAGGTGTAGATCGCCTGCCCTTCTGTTGCGCACTTGTTGATGTCATTAGCGAGCAAGCGCTCCAGAAACGCTTTCGGTTGGCCCGCTTCACCGGTGATATCGACCACCGTCATGTGCGATACGTCGAACATACCAGCGGAGCGCCTCACAATGTGGTGCTCCTCGAGTTGCGAGCCATAGTGAAGCGGCATATCCCAGCCGCCAAAATCCACCATCTTCGCACCCGCCTCAACATGGGTCTGGTGCAAACAGGTCTTGGAAAGATTGGTCATCAAGAGGCTCCGAGCAGACGCTGAACACGAACCGCGACGAGCGCAGTCTAGCCCCTCTGTCCGTTGACCTGAGAGATCTGCCGCGACCGAAAATGCTGGTCGCCGTCCCCTTCGGTGGGCAGTTTCGCTGCCGCTCTCCAGAGCCGATCAGATGCTGCAGTCCGGTGACCTGAGCGTTTCCGGGCAGGTTGCGCCTTCGGTGGTCAGCATGCGCTGACGCTCTCCCGCAGCATCGCTGGATCGAGTCGAAAGGATAGCGACAGCGCTGCGCGATTGCCAGTCCGGACCGATCGAAGCGTCACTAATCCAGAGGCAAAACCGTTGCGTTTTTACGCTCATTGATGACGAAGCTGGTATTTGCTGAGGCAACACCTCGACCAGCGAGCAATGATTTCGTCAAGAATTGCTCAAAGTGACCCATGTCACGGGCGACCACTTTCAACAGATAATCGTACTGGCCACTCAACGCGTGGCACTCGAGGATCTGCTCGGAGCTCGCCACCAACGATTCGAACTTCTTAAGCGTTTGCGGCAGATGGTCCTCCATCGAGACGTGAACAAAACCGAGTATGTGCAGACCGAGTGCAGCCCGTTCGAGAAGCGTTACGCGTTCACGAATAACGCCCGCGGCTTCGAGCTTTTGTACCCTGCGTAAACACGGCGATGCCGACAACCCGACCGCCTCAGCCAACTTCTGGTTGGAGATGCGTGCATCACGTTGCAGGATCGAAAGAATCTTGCTGTCGTAGCTATCCATTAGTGATTTTTATCACGTTTTATGGATTTATTGGTCGATAATTGCGCCTCATCGCTATTTTTCAGCATTTTCCGCAATCCTAAGCCAGGCGACTGAAATATAATTGAGTCATGAAAATTGTCAGTGAAGCTACGCCGTCGTACGTAGCACATACACCGCTCGACGACGGACACATTGCCTACAGCGACGCCGAGCATCAGGTCTGGCAGACGTTACTCGAGCGGCAACTCAAACTGCTGCCCGGACGCGCTTGTGATGCGTTCATTCAAGCGGGAGAGGCGATCGGATTCGGTAGCGAAATCCCGCAGTGCGCTGAGATTTCGAACACCCTGCGTGCAGCTACAGGCTGGTCGGTCACGCCGGTACCGGCAATCATTCCCGCAGACGAGTTCTTCTCACTGCTGGCTGAGAAACAGTTTCCCGCCGCGTCGTTTATCCGACGACCAGAGGATCTCGACTACCTCGAGGAACCGGATATTTTCCATGAGCTGTTCGGCCATGCGCCGCACCTCACGGATGACCGGTTTGCTCAGTTCACCCACGCCTACGGTATTGCCGGACTCAAAGCAGACGCACGCGACCGCGAACTACTGGCTCGCTTGTACTGGTTTACGACAGAATTCGGGCTTGTGCAGTCAGACGAGGGCGTGCGTGCCTATGGCGCAGGCATCTGCTCATCGCCAGGTGAGCTGCTCTACGCCGTCGAAGACAAGCGCCCGGATCGCAGGGCGTTCGATGTACTGGACGTACTGCGTACGCCGTTCCGAATCGACACCTATCAGGACATCTACTACGTCATCGACAACTTCGACACGCTGTTCGAGTTGGCCTACACCGATCTCTCAGATTTGATGCGTCAGGCAAAACGGCTGGGCGACTTCAAACCGTCCTGGGAGCGCTAGCGCGGCCGTCGGTCGCGACCTCACTGAGCTCGAGCATCAATCGCCGACTAACGGCAGCGCGCTCCGCGGGAGACGCAGCAGTCGGATTCTTGTCGAGATGCTGGTCGATTGCACGAAACCGCGGCTTCAATCCTGCCCCGTTTGCTATCTGAATATTGAGGCCCGGACGCGCATTCATTTCCAACATGAGTGGCCCGAGATCTCTATCGATAACGAGGTCAACGCCAAGATAGCCAAGACCGGAGACCTCATAACCGAGCGCAGCAATCTCGAGTATCTGATCCCAATGTGGCACGACATTATCGGCGATGGGTGAGAGCGTGTCCGGATGATCATCGACACGTTCATTGCCGCTTACAGCGCCCGATGTACGGCCGTTCGCGATGTCCACACCAGCGCCGACTGCACCTTGGTGCAGGTTTGCCTTGCCGCCCGAACGACGGGTAGGCAATCGCACCATCGCCATGGCGGGATAGCCCTTATAAACGATGATCCGGATATCGGGTACACCCTGGTAGCTGATCGCATCGAACACGCTGTCGAACCGAACCCGGTACTCGACGAGCGCCGAGTCAGCACCGCCCGTCAGACTAAATTGCCCTGAGACAATATTGGAGACGTGAAAGAGTAAAGCGGACTCCGACATCAATTCGCCGCTGATCAGTCGATAGTGATCCCCATAGCGCCCATCGACCACGATAATCCCATCACCACCACTACCGTTGGCGGGCTTAACAACGAAACTCGCCCGCTCCTCCAGTTTCGTTGGGAGCAGCAAGGCATCTGCCTGGCTTCGCGCAACAAAATACAACTCCGGTACGGCCATGCCCGCGTCGCTGGCCAGACGCTTGGTACGCACTTTGTCGTCGACACGCGGGTAGAGTCGGCGAGGATTGAGCGGCATGATGAAGTCCGCGTTGCGCTCGTTAATGCCGAGAACACCAGCCGCGTTCAGTGGTCGCCCCCAGAGCCTCACTGGTCGCCACGCTCCAGCGCGCGAAACCGTTTTAGTTCGAACAGTCGGTAACCGGTATAACGCCCGCTCAGCAAGACAAGCGCCAACACCGCCAGCAGCAGCTCCGGGAACGTGAAGATCAAATGCTCAAGAGCATTGTTGCCCATAACGAGGTACGCCAGCGCTGCGACTAACAAGCTGCCGGCGCCGGCCTTTACCGCCTCTGCAGCGCCCCTCTCCTCCCAGATGATCGACATTCGCTCAATGGTCATCGCAATGATGACCATCGGGAACAAAGCAACAGACAAGCCCGTCTCCAGTCCGAGCCGATGCGCAAGGATACTGATCACCAGCATCAGGATGACCACAATAATCAGCACGGCCGTCAGTCGTGGCACTAACAATAATCGCAATCGCTCCAGCCCAAAACGAATTGCCAGGCCAAGGCCGGTTAGCAGCGTGAACAGAATGACACCTGCCAACAAGTCGGTTTCGCGAAATGCGATGGCGATCAACACGGGCATGAATGTGCCAAACGTCTGCACGCCGACAAAATTCCTCAACACCACCATGACCAATGCACCGATGGGCACCATGAGCAACACCGAGTACACAGCTTGGGTCTGGATCGGCAACCCGAACAGTGAAAAGTCGAGCACCATCGACCCCGTTGCGGCACTGCGCTGCGACACGACGTTAAGGCTATCCAGTTGACTGCGACGGACAGCGAAGTTCAGCTCGAGATCGGACCCTCCCTGTATCACTGCCAACGGCTCAAAGCCACGCCACCACGGGTAGAAATTCCGCGCCAGGCCTTGCTGGCCGGTGCGAGGATTGTACGCCGACCATGAAACACCGTCGTGGACCTCAAGATAAGTACGCACCGAGGCGTTGCGTTGCTCATCCGCCAGAAGCAGACCTCGGACCGGCCTCGCAGGTACACGGGCGAAAGCGAGCAATTCGACCAGTCGTTCTGTACGCCGTAAAGACCCGCTTAAACCGTCAAACAACAGTTCTACGTTTGGTCCGGGCGAGGGGTCATTGACCCTCTGAAGCAATTCCGCCACCAATGTGTCGGCATCTGCGGATTGCTCCCGAACTTCGCCCATTAAAACGACCGCTGCTGTATTCAACGGCTCTTGGAGAACAGGTATTTCCGGGAAAGGTGGTGTCGTGTCCGCTTCCTCAACCGACGGATCGACAGACACCACCACTCGATAATACAGGCGCTGCTCTCCGCTCGCGCTGCGACGCGACCATCGCACAAGCCTGCCTCCATCCGCGTAACCGATGTTGAATCCGAAACGACCAGAAACAGAGTTCTCCGAAAGTGTAGCGAATCCACTGGTCAGCGCAGGCACTTTCAATTCGGCCTTAATCGGACCTGGGCGCGCGTCGAATCGTAATGACGCCTCGATTGTCCACGCCGTTCGCTCCGCATCGGCAGTCAGCGGGAAGCCAAGCACCTGAACTTTGTAAAAGAACAACGACCCGCCCGCCAGAGCGCACAGGAATGCAATGATTCGTACCGGACGGTTGTTCATGACATCTCACCTAACGCGTCAACACCGCGCATCGTGGTCGCATGACCAATGGCGAGTTGCTCAGCAAGCGAGCTGCTCTGAAACCACTGCATGCCACGTCGACGCAGATCTGCGAAGGCGCCCTGATCGCGCCCAAACAAGCGATTGATGAAGTCCATGCCAAACAACGTGGTCAGATTATCAGCGCGCCGCGTCCTTCTGTAGCGACGCAGCCATGGCGCATCACCGGGGTCACCGCGCGACTCGACAACCTCCTTCACGATACCAGCAAGCGCTACCGCATCCGCAAAACCGAGGTTAGCGCCCTGCCCTGCTAACGGATGAATCGCGTGTGCTGCATCCCCGATCAGCGCCGTGCGAGGCGCAATTGGATCGGTGACATAGGCACTCTCTAACGGAAACGAAATGACCGGCGATGTCGGTGAAAGCCGGCCAAGAATCTGGTCGCTCGCTTCGCTGACCGCTTCTGTAAACGCCTCCGCACTCATCGTTTGCAGTGCACGCGCATGCTCAGGTAGCGTCGACCAGACTAAAGACACGCGCGCATCGCGAAGCGGTAGCAATGCGAGCGGACCATCCGGCAGGAATCGCTGCAGCGCCGTGCGCTCATGAGCCAGTTCAGGCATAAGTGTCGCGACGACCGCGCGTTGATGGTGGGACCATCGCCGCACGCCAAGACCCAAACTCTGTCGTACGCGACTCTGGCGTCCATCGGCACCGATCAGCAGCTCAGCCTCAAGCGTGTCTCCGGACAGTGTCGTAACCCTGACCCCATCGTCGCGCGACTCAATCTCCGCAACGCCATCAGCGAGCAACGACACGCCAGAGTCCGAAGCGAGATGCTCGAACAGGCTCGCCTGCAGCGCAGCAACGTCCGTCATGGCGCCGAGCGACTTTCGCCCAACACGATAAGCGGCAAATTCGATGCCATCCGCCGCCCAATGGCCCGCATCCCACACTCGCATGCGTTCATAGGGCGCAAGGGCGAACTCGGGCAGAGTAGACAGTATGCCGATGCTATCGAAAAGGCTCATCGACGCAGGAGTCATCGCAATCACCCGCAGCCCCGACTCGGTCGGCATCCGAATATCCTGGGTTGCCGGATCGCAGACCGTCACCTGTACCCGGGGGGATGCTTTGCGTATCGCCGCAGCAGCCGCGAGACCCACGGGACCAGCTCCTGCAACGACCACTCTCGGCTCTGCTCGAACCGCCATGATCAGGCAGCAACCTCAAAACTGTCGCCCGCCATCCACGCTTCCACCTCATTTGCTGTCCGAGGTAGTCCCTGGGTCAGCAATTCGGGCGTGTCGCGCGTGATCAGGACATCGTCTTCGATCCGCACGCCAATGCCGCGCCACTGCCGGGGCACGTTCGCATCCGGCGCGATATAGATGCCGGGCTCGACTGTCATCACCATACCGGGCTCCAGCAAACGCCATTGGTCATCAACTTTGTAGTCCCCGACGTCATGGACATCGATACCCAACCAGTGTCCGGTGCGATGCATGAAAAATTCCCGATAAGCCTCGTCCTTGAGGAGTCGTCGCAGATTGCCCGACAGCAAACCGAGCTTGCGCAGCCCCAAGGTAATTGCCTTGACGGCCGCCTCGTGTGGAGAGTTCCAGTGGTTGCCCGATCGCGCCGCCGATATGGCAGCGTCCTGCGCTGCGAGTACTACGTCATAAACCGCGCGCTGCTCGGGCGTGAACCTGCCGTTCACCGGATAGGTACGTGTGATATCCGAAGCGTACATCTGCGCCTCGCAACCGGCGTCAACCAGAACCAGATCGCCATCGCACAGGACGCTGTCGTTGCTCGTGTAATGCAGCACACAACCGTTGGCACCACCACCCACAATCGGCGGGTAAGAGGGCTGACTATCAAAGCGACGGAACTCGTGCAGGTATTCGGCCTCGAGTTCGAACTCGGTCATGCCGGGCTCAACCACCCGCATAGCGCGCAAATGGGCGCTTACCGCAATCTTTGCCGCACGCCGAAGTCGCGAGACCTCGGACTTCGACTTGAACAGACGCATGTCGTGCAGGAAATGATCGAGTGCGACAAATTCGTATGGCGCATCAACCCCCTTGATGTTCCTGCCGCGTAGCAGCCGGATCCAACCAGTCACATGAGTATCAAAGTCCGCGTAACGCCCCATCGTGTAGTACACGCGTGTCGCGTTCTCCATGAGTCCAGGGAGAATGTCGTCGATATCCGTGATCGGAAATGCGTCGTCCGCACGAAAATCCGTCACTGCCCGCTCCGGTCCCGCGCGTTCTCCGTGCCACAGTGCATCCTCCGGGTCGGTCTCTCGACAGAAGAGGATGAACTCGCCCGCCGGGCGCCCGGGCACCAAAACTGCAACGGCCTCCGGCTCATGGAATCCCGTGAGGTAGTAGAAGTCCGAGTCCTGACGATAATCGTGGTTTACGTCGCGCGATCGCGGACGCACTGGGGCCGCTGGCACAATCGCAATGCTGTCATTCCCCATGATCCGCATCAGTTGCCGCCGGCGTCGCTGATACTCGCCCAGCGCTTGCTTGGGTGCTTTCGGCACGCGCACCACTAGTGAACCTTCGCCTCATCGCCATCGGTGATGGCTCGAATCGAAGTCAGGGTCTCGTAGGAGAGCTGCGCCGCCACTCTGAGAAACTCAACAAGCTCAGCGTAGTCAGCTTCGTGTGCATCCTCTGCCTCACCGATTTCCTCTGCATCAATCGCGGCTTTGGAAATCTCCGCAAGATCACCCAACAACTCCGCCAGTGGCTCAGCCTCCAGAGTCTCCCGTGCTGGAGAACCGCGTAACGCGGCGCCCTCCCCAAGACCGTTCAGAAAACCGGTAGCCCACAACGCGAGACTGCCAACTCTGTCTCTTATGTCATCTTCATCGTCGGGGAGACAAAGGTCAGGCAAGCCCTCCCCTGCCTCCAGAATCGCGATCCTTTGCGCAGCAAACTCTACAACCGCCTGGCGGGCCCCATCCTCACCGCCTTCTGCTTGTGTGAACAACTGCTGCACCCAAACACCTATCGCCTCATTACCGAGCATCGCTGCGAGGCTAAGCAGACGTCCGTCAGCTTCGGAGGCGGATACCTCTACGCCGCAGCTGCCAAGCAATCGTTCAATCGTGAGATAGGCGTCGTCGCCAATCGACATGGTCGAATCTCCCCAAAAATCAGTGCGCGATCATAACAAATGCTCGGTCGAGCTCGTGGGTTGCGGCAAGTTAAGGCCTGCGACAGCACTCATACATTGACCGTTTTCCCGACGGTCACTATATTCGCGTGGTGACTGATGCATCTCACAACCAGTTTGATCAGGCGTTGCAACGACTGGAATCGCGCATGGACGACATCGTGCGCGTGTGTGACCAGTTGCGCGAGGAAAACCGATCACTGCGCGAGCGGCAAGAAACGTTAATGAACGAACGCGCGTCGTTGTTGCAGAAGAACGAGCTCGTCCGAAGCAAGGTGGAGGCCATGATTGGTCGGCTCAAGGCTATGGAAAACGGCAGCTAGCCATGTCCGACATTTATGCACACGTCACTGTTCGGATCCTGGAGAAGGAATACCAGGTGTCGTGTCCAGTCAACGAGCGCACTGCCTTGCTGGACGCTGCCGAGCTACTAAACCAACAAATGCGCGAGATTCGAGATAGCGGCAAGGTTGTCGGTCTTGATCGCATCGCGGTCATGGCGGCACTGAACATGGCGAATGACCTGTTGAAGTCCCAGGGTAACGAGACGGACCTCAAAACAAGCTTCTCGAGCAGGTTGAAGGCGCTAAATGAGCGCGCCGACGCCGTATTAGGCTCAGCACGCCAACTTGATTTGTGATTTGACGCACACCGGGCACCAAGTCGCTGGCGCAAACAGACGATCACGTGTAACAATCTGACTTGTGCTTCCTGCCGCGTTCGACGATGGCCTGGAAACCTCTCGACCCTAATTATTTAACTTCGGGGCTGTGCCTGCAGGTGGATTTGCGCATTACCGGCGATGCCGGAAAGCCTGTTCTATCGTGGTTGGCCCCACCTTACTCTCAGGTTCGAGAGTGATGGTCGTTGACGGCGTAAGCGGGAAGTACACTTATTCAGCCTTCTACTCCCTCAGTGATACCCCAACCTGTATTGCTTGCCCACGAGGCACGAGCGTTCGGCATTCAGGCAAGGAAACGGCTGGCACCCTCGCAACGAAAATACCAAAGTCAGCGCATATGTCGTCGCGTGCTCTCATTGATCAGGGCTACAGGGGGGTATCGCGTAGCGACTTACCTGTCGAGTTCGTACGAGGTCTCCACTGACAGGTTGAATTCAGTCTTATGCGGTCGCGGCTTCCAGGTACTCGCACCTAGAGTCGCGACGGGTGCATCAATGATTTGGAGTGAAGTTGCGCCGCGTCATTTCTTCCGTCGCAACCGCTACATAATCCGCGAACCAAGAATTGTGCAGACGCACGGTAGACGATTACCCTGCCAGCGCATTGATCTTTTGATCGTTCCGTTGAGCGCATTTGATGCGCAGTGCCATCGAACAGGAATGGGTGGTGGTTACTACGATCGAGAGATCGCACGCTTGCGAAAACTGCATCGTGTGATTTGTGTTGGTCTCGCATTCGAGCAACAAAGGTGCAGCAGCATCCAAACACAGGCATGGGATCAATCGATGGACTTCGTTGTCACACCATCGCGCACATTCGTTGCAAAAGGCAGCATCACAGCAACAACGAAAACGCTGAAACCCTTACGTTTAAAGGGAAATCATTAACTGCACGATGCAGCACGATCTGTGTGCAATCACCCTACCGCGCACCAGTAGAGACAACGTTGCAATCAACGTCGTAAGGCTTCTGTGCACAACACTGGACTATTCGCGGTGCACTTCGATAACTCGCATCGAGAATGCACAGGCCTGTGCGCAACGAGACCCCCTATAAACGTAGTGCGAAACGCATCGCACACCTTAAACGTCGTCGCTGGAATTTTACGATCTTATGTATATACTCGGCTCCGGGTACCCACACGGAGAAGTCATTATGGCTACCAAGAAGACGTCGAAGAAAAAAGCTTCGACTCGTAAGAAGGCCACTACGAAGCGTAAGGTCACTGCCAAACGCAAAGTAGCTGCCAAGAAAAAAGTCGCTAAGAAAACTACTCGCAAGAAAGTTGCGAAGAAGAAAGTAGCGAAGAAAAAAACCGCTAAGAAAAAAGTTGCCAAGAAAAAGGTAGCTAAGAAGAAAACAGCGAAGAAAAAAACCGCCAAGAAAAAAGTTGCCAAGAAGAAGGTAGCCAAGAAGAAAGTCGCTAAGAAAAAGGCGACCCGTAAGCGCGCGACTAAGAAGCGCTAACGGTTAGAGGCTTAGTCCGGCCATGGCTAGAACCCGGACTCAACGCCTTGATATAGGTGCCCGCCACTTGGCGGGCACTTTTTTTACCCCCATATTCACAAAACCGTGACGGAACCAGCCACAAGCTATTGACTCCGTTGGTATATTTCTAATTCACGTGCGATGATCACCAAATATGGACCTCACAGACCACAAGAAAAAGGCTGCCGTTGAGGCACTGGCCTTCCTGGAGAACGGAGTCGACGGCCTCGGCGTCGGCACGGGCTCAACCGTTAACGAGTTGATACCGCTGCTTCCCCAGTACAAGGACCGGATAAGCGCAGTGGTGTCGAGCTCCGACGCGACTACCAAGCTTCTTGAATCTGTCGGTTTTGAGGTCATGACCCTCAATGATGTCGGTTCGCTCGACCTTTACATCGATGGCGCTGACGAAGTCACCAAACATCTCTCGCTACTCAAAGGTGGTGGCGGTGCGCTTACTCGAGAGAAGATCCTCGCGGCGGCAGCTCGCCGATTCGTGTGCATTGCCGATGAAAGCAAGCTCGTAGGAATGTTGGGAACCTTCCCGCTCCCCATTGAGGTCATACCGATGGCGAGATCCTACGTGAGCAGACAAATCATCAAAATGCGCGGACAACCGTTCCTTCGCGAAGGGTTTGTTACCGACAACGGTAACGAGATCATTGACGTCCACAACCTGTCGATCGTCAACCCGAAGGAAATGGAAGCCCGACTCAACCAGATTCCAGGCGTGGTGACGGTTGGCATTTTTGCTCACAGGGGCGCTGACGTATTGCTCCTAGGCGGGCGAGATGGCGTCCGTCATATGCAAGCCTGATAGAGCCACGCTTTCTTCGATCAAAAAAAAGCAGCCATAAAGGCTGCTTTTTTTTGTATGGCTGGGGGAGAGGGATTCGAACCCCCGTTGGCGGAGTCAGAGTCCGCAGTCCTACCACTAGACGATCCCCCAAGACGCAAACACATTTCGAATGCGGCGCGGTACAAAGCACCGATCAGCCGCGTGCGGTTGCGTGTTGAGTGGCGGCTTAGCGCTTCGAGAACTGAGTCGCGCGACGAGCCTTGCGTAGACCTACTTTCTTACGCTCAACCTCACGCGCATCACGTGTAACAAAGCCAGCTTTGCGCAGCTCAGGCCGCAGGCTCTCGTCGTACTCCATTAACGCACGCGTCAAACCGTGACGAATCGCACCCGCCTGCCCGGTCGTGCCACCGCCCGTGACGGTTACCGTGACGTCAAAGTCGCCTTTTCGTCCGATCAGCTCGAGTGGCTGACGAACAATCATGCGCGCGGTTTCGCGACCAAAAAACTGATCTAGCGGCTTACGGTTGACGGTGATGTCGCCGTTACCAGGGCGTACGTAAACGCGCGCCGTTGAAGTCTTGCGTCGGCCGGTGCCGTAAAAAGCAGTGTCGCTCATAGAAGTTCCGTTCTATCTATAGATCTGGATTCGCGGGCTTAGGCCGAGATTTCCAAAGGAATGGGTTGTTGGGCCTGATGGTCATGCTCGCTGCCGGCGTATACCCGCAGCTTCTTGATCATCTGACGTCCAAGGCTGTTTTTCGGCAGCATGCCCTTAACGGCGAACTGAATTGCTCGTTCTGGCGCATGGTCGATCAGCTTTTCGAAACTCATGCTTTTGAGGCTACCGATATAGCCGGTGTGGCGGTGGTACATTTTGTCTGTACGCTTATTCCCGGTCACACGAACCTTCTCGGCGTTAATGACAACGATGTAGTCACCGGTATCGACGTTCGGCGTGTACACAGGCTTGTGCTTACCGCGCAGACGCAGGGCGATTTCTGTCGCCAAACGCCCGAGCGTCTTGTCGGCAGCGTCTACCAGGTACCAGTCCCGCCGCACTTCAGCAGGTTTTGCAGCAAATGTTTTCATGGTTTTCACTCGGTTGAGCAGGCGGACTGACTATCGTCCGGCGCTCGAAAACGGCACCATTCGGCGCAGAGAGCCGGTAATATTACGCGAGCCTGAACCCGATTGGCAAGGCCCTAGAAGGCATATTCCAGAGATATCGCCGTGAAAGTATCGGTTTCTTCATTGCCAACCGGCACATCTGAGTTGTACCTGACGCGGTACGACGCCACCAAAGCCAAATCGCCGACCAGTCGCGCCTTGATCGCCAGTGTGGTCTGGGCGAGCGTATTCGCTTCGCCGGACTCGACCGAGAAATTCGCGGTGAACTCATTGGTCTCCGTGAACCGGTAGGCATAGTCGGTACCGAATCTGACGATCGTCTCGCTCTCGGTGGTCTCATCGCGCAGATCAGACTGGCGCGCACCAGCACCCAGTTCCATGTCCCAGGTGGTCGACTCAGTGTCGATCAGGTTTCGGCCATAACCGACGGCTTGCGTCAGCTGTTGGTCGTAGCCAGAGAACTTATCTTTCTCATAGCGGGCCAATCCGAAGAGATAGCTGCGTTCGTTAAGTGCAAAGTCGCTTTTCCACTGGGCAATGTAGGCCTCAGCAGTCGTATCCACGTCATCCTGCGCCCCCAATGCTTGCAGATCGAGGGTGTGATCCCATTTTGTGTAGGCCCAGTTCAGAGATGAACCGGCGTTCACACTGGTGCTCTCGGCGTTGCCGCTTGTGCCGAGATAACCGAAAGAAACCTTTCCGGAAAACTCGGCATTCGCCGGCCCTACGAGCAACAGCGACCCTACAAACATAGACAAAAGTGAACGGCGCATGAGATGTACCCCTGTTTTTCGAAGCGCGCGAGTATGGCAGGACAACAAAGGCGCGCCAAGGGAAATCCATGCAACGTACTGCTAAAATATCGGCCTTGGACGTTGAGGAAAGCAGAACCAATGCGTAACGCACCCAATACACTTTTTGATCGCCTGATCGCGGGCGCCGACAATGCACTGCGTACCCTTGCAAGCGCTGCCCCAGAGCCATCACGTCCATCCCCCGCACGCGACACGGCTGACTCCAACCTAAACGAGCAGGAGCGCAAATTGGCTGCGAGCCTGATGCGGGTGAACGATGCCGGAGAAGTGGCGGCGCAGGGTCTCTATCAGGGTCATGCGTTGGTCGCGCGCGACCGGGCAATCCTCGAACAATTGCATCACGCGGCTGAAGAGGAGTTCGACCACCTCGCCTGGTGTCGCAACCGATTGAACGAGCTCGACTCAAAACCGAGCCTGCTGAATCCCGCCTGGTACGCCGGCGCCTATGTTATGGGCGCATTGAGCGGCATTGCGGGCGACAAATGGGGGCTCGGTTTTATCGACGAAACTGAAAAACAGGTTGTTGAGCACCTGGATGACCACCTTCAAAAGCTGCCCGCTCGAGACCAGCGCAGTCGGGACATCCTCGGCACGATGCGAGCTGAAGAAGCCGAGCACGGGCGCGACGCGCGCGATGCAGGCGCTGCAAACCTGCCGCCGCCGGTAAAGGCCGCCATGCGTGTCATTTCCGGCGTAATGAAGGCTGGCGCCTATCGATTCTGAGACAGCGTGCAGTCGCGCGCCGCTTCAGGGTACACTTGACATATCACGATAATATTCGCGGTGCGAAGGGACTCCGCCGCGCCAGGAATAAAGCTGCGTCACGTGGAGGGCCGTGAAATTGGCAACCAATGCAACCAAACCGTTGAGTGAAGTGCCTGCAATCAACCGTTTTTTGAGTTATTGCAGAGTACGAACGGTACCTTCGAAAACGGTCATGATTCACGCCGGAGACCTTCCGGACATTCTCTACTACATCGTTGATGGTTCGGTAGAGGTAATGATCGAGGACGAGGATGGCAACGAAATGGTGCTTGCCTACCTCAACAAAGGTCAGTTCTTTGGCGAAATGGGATTGTTCTATGAGCAGCCCACGCGCAGCGCCTGGGTGCGCACCCGTACCGAGTGCGAAATCGCAGAAATGACGTACCCACGTTTCCGGCAGATCGCGAGCGAGAGCCCTGGGCTCGTCTTCGAGCTCGCAACGCAGTTGGCGACGAGACTGGATCGCACCAACCGCAAGCTGGGTGATCTGGCCTTTGTGGACGTCACCGGACGCGTGGCGCACGCCATTATGGACCTGTGCAACGAGCCGGACGCGATGACACATCCTGATGGCATGCAAATCAAAGTGTCACGTCAGGAACTTAGTCGACTCGTTGGCTGTAGTCGCGAGATGGCCGGGCGTGTACTGAAAGTGCTTGAGGAACAGGGTCTCGTCACGGCCAGTGGCAAGACCATCGTGGTTTACGGAGCACGCCCTAAGCGCAAGATCTGACCGATTATCTGTCTCGATAAGAAAAGCCCCGGTAGTAGTTCCGGGGCTTTTTTTTGCTCGGCGTCTAATTCGTAGTGGCGATCGCAGCACGCATTTCCGCGATCGTTCGTGCATAGTCGTCACTGCCAAAAATCGCTGAGCCGGCGACGAACGTGTCTGCGCCCGCAGCGGCAATTTCTGCAATGTTGCCAGGCTTCACACCGCCGTCGATTTCGAGACGGATCTGGCGACCGCTCGAATCGATTCGGCGCCGCACTTCTTTCAGTTTATTGAGCGCCTCAGGAATAAACTTCTGACCACCAAAGCCCGGATTGACTGACATGATGAGGATCAGCTCAACCTTGTCGATCACGTGATCCAACCAATGCAGCGGGGTTGCCGGACTGAATACAAGCCCCGCCCGACAACCGCTGTCGCGGATCAACGCGAGCGAACGGTCAGGATGCCGCGTTGCTTCGGGATGGATCGAGATCACGGACGCGCCCGCCTTCGCGAACTCGGGAATAACCTCATCAACAGGCTCAATCATCAGGTGCACGTCAATTGGCGCGGTAACACCATAGTCGCGCAGCGCCTGACACACCATCGGACCGATCGTCAGGTTCGGTACAAAATGATTGTCCATGACATCGAAATGCACCCAATCTGCACCAGCCTCCAGTACACGCGCTACGTCTTCTCCCAGTCGGGCAAAGTCGGCCGAAAGGATGGAGGGTGCAATGATCGGTTTGAGTTTTTCCACAACAATTCCTGGCTACTTGAATCCACGCCTCGCGCGCAATAGCTCGTATGCTTCACGAACCTCGCGGGTCTTGCGACTCGCGGATTCAATCTCTTCTGCGCTCGCGTCGGTCGCAAGCTTGTCAGGATGGTAACGATTCATCAATCGTCGATAGGCTTTCTTGATGTCGGCATTGGAGGCATCCGCCCGAATGCCCAGTGTCTCTAGGGCCATTACAGCCGTGTCCTTGCTCGCAGGTTCTTGAGGGCTCTGGAAGTGACGACCCAGCCTCGCACGAGCCTCCATCTGCGCAACGTCCACTCGGCTCAGATTGAACGTTTGGGCAACCTGCCATAGGACACGACGCTCGGCGCCGCTGACATCCTGTTTCAGGAGCAGCACCGGCAACAGAAACGCCACGAGCGTCTTCCCCATATCGACGAGCTCGCTCGACTCGTCGCGCAGCTCGCGCAGTTGCGCCTCAAGATTAAATCCCGGCTGTTTACCAGTATTGAATGCCCGCATAGCCGCCTGTGTGGCCTTTGCATCGAGATCGAGGCTGCGCATTGCCTCACGCGCGATTCGGATCTCGGACTCGGTGACGCGCCCGTCGGCTTTGGCGAGATGACCCATTGCAGAAAAGGCCACGGATACGAATGCACCCGGGAGCCGGCGCCGCAAATGCCGCGTATAGCCGCGATCAAACTGGTGACCCAGCGCAAGACCCAACAGCGCAAGAAACCACTTGCCCGTCGCCATGCCTGCGAGACTGCCCACCAGCTTGCCGAGAAAATTCAGTTGCACGCTTGACTCACCACCGGTTGCGCCAACACGGCGCACGCCGCATCATTCTAGCGTCTTTTCGTCGCTCATCCTTCCGCATGTCTTCGTCCACTCCACTGTTGCAGGCCCAGATTGCAAGTCTCGAGCTCATCGCACGAGGCAAGGTCCGGGACATCTTCAAAGTCGACGACTCGCTGCTCGCCATCGTGGCTACAGATCGGCTGTCGGCGTTTGACGTGATACTGCCAGACCCGATTCCCGCCAAGGGCGAGACTTTGACGCACCTGTCGAAATTCTGGTTTGACGCAACCGCCGACATTGTCCCCAACCATCTGACCGATTTGCGCCTGACGGATGTGGTTGCCGACACCGACGAGCATCGCGCACTGAACGACAGAACCATGATCGTGCGTGCGCTGCAGCCATTGCCGATGGAGGCGGTTGTTAGGGGGTATCTGATCGGCTCAGGATGGCGGGACTATCAGCGAACCGGCAGCGTTTGCGGACACCGCTTACCCGAGAATCTGCAACAGGCCGCGCGGCTGCCTCAACCGTTGTTCACCCCTGCTACGAAGGCTGCAGTGGGCGATCACGACGAGAACATTACGCGCGCGCAACTCGCTGACTTGATCGGTACAGAACGCGCAGATGAAATCGAACGTATTTCTCAGAGCCTGTATGCATTCGGCGCAGCGTTCGCAAGCGTGCGCGGAATCATCATCGCGGATACCAAATTCGAGTTTGGTCTGGACGCCGACGACAACATCGTTTTGATCGACGAAGTACTGACGCCGGATTCTTCTCGGTTCTGGCCCGCTGACTCGTACGCGGCCGGTCGCAGCCCGGAAAGTTTCGACAAGCAATTTGTAAGGGACTATCTGGAGACGCTCGATTGGGACAAAACCCCGCCGGCCCCCTCGCTTCCGGCAGCGATTATTTCGGGCACCGCCGAGCGCTATGCAGAAGCACTCTCACGACTGACGGAATCGGGCTGAATCGACTCCGCCCACCGATCGATAATGGCTGCGATTTCCTGCACGCCCTCAGTGAGCGCTGCAGGCCCGGGCTGAAGAATTATCGGCGATTTGATCTCGTAGACGTGCCCGTTCGCAACCGCGGGGATCTCGTGCCAACCTGACCTTTCGGCGACCCGTTCGGGCCTGAATTTCTTGCCGCACCACGACCCGATGATGATGTCCGGCTGTGCCTCGATGACGCGTTCGGGGTGCTCGATGATCCGGGCTTTCGCCAGAGACTCGCTGGCAAGCTCGGGGAACGCGTCATCGCCACCCGCAATCTCGATCAGCTCGCTGACCCAACGAATTCCACTGATCAGCGGATCGTCCCATTCCTCGAAGTAGATCTTCGGTCGACCTCGAGGGAGTGCTCGCGCCTTCAACCGTTCAAGTCCTACCATCAGTGTTGCGGCATAGTCTTGTGCCTTTGCCTCGCAACCAATCATGCCCCCGAGCACGCGGATCATCTGGAAAATCTCTGTAACAGAGCGGTGGTTGAATACTTTCACCGTCACGCCAGCCTTGATCAACGCAGCGGCGATGTCTGCCTGGATATCGGAAAAACCGAGAACAAGATCCGGCTTCAGCGCAAGAATTTTGTCGATCTTGGCGCTCGTAAAAGCGGAAACCTTCGGCTTTTCCTTGCGTGCACGGGCCGGCCTTACGGTGAACCCGGAGATCCCAACAATGCGCCATTGTTCTTCGAGCGCATACAGCGTCTCTGTGGTTTCCTCAGTCATGCACACAATGCGGTGCGGATAGTCGGTGTCCAGCGCCATCGGATTGTCCCCAGTGCATACGAAGCTGCTACATTGCCGTGATGACAAAGGTGACGCAACGCCTGCATGACTGGCTCTGGGATTCGAGTCATGCAAGCAAACCGCTCTGGATTCGTGTACCGATCGTGCTATTGCGATATGCGCTTGGACTGTCGCGCGACCTCGTCGGCGGCCAGCTGTCGTTACATGCGATGGGGCTCGTGTACTCAACACTGCTCGCGACGGTGCCGTTGATCGCATTCAGTTTCTCGGTCCTGCGCGGTCTCAATCTTCATCTCGAACTCGCACCGCTACTCAATGAATTTCTGGCACCGCTGGGCGACCAGGGCAGACAGTTGACCGAAAACGTACTCGCTATGGTGAATAACGTCCGCGGCACCGTACTCGGCGGGCTCAGCCTCGCAGCGTTCCTCTACACCGCCATATCGATGGTCCAGAAGGTCGAGGCAAGTTTCAATTTTGTCTGGCACGTCGGTCGAGCACGCAGCCTGAGCAGACGTATCGTCGACTACGCTGCAGTACTGCTGATCGCGCCGCTGGTCATGACGCTCGCGTTCACGACGTTGGCGTCGCTGCGAAATTCGTCGGTGCTGCAGGCGGTATCCGACTCCGCCGTATTCGGCCCGGTCACCGTCGGGATCAGCAAAATGCTCCCGGTGCTGCTGGTCGTCGCCCTGTTCACAGCACTCTACAAGTGGCTACCGAACGCGCGCGTCGACTGGCGTGCGGCATTGGTTGGAGGTGCGACGGCAGGATCGTTATGGGCGCTATGCGGAATTTTCTTCGCTGAGTTCGTGGCATCGAGTTCGCGTACGCTCGTAATCTACGCCAGTTTCGCAATCGCGATCCTGACGCTGATCTGGCTGTACGTGAACTGGCTCGTGCTTTTGCTTGGCGCCCGCATCGCGTTTTACTTTCAAAATCGCGCTTATCTCAGTATCGGCGAAGATGACCCAACCATGCCCAACGCAACCCGTGAGCGCCTTGCGCTCGAATTGATGCGGGCCGCTGCGGTTGCGTTCAAGCGCTCGTCAGCGCCGATTACACTCAGAGAACTATCCGAGCAGATCGGTGTTGCTGGTATCTATCTGCAAAGCGTTGCCAACGAATTAGAGGCCGCCGGACTGCTGCTCACAAGTACAGAATCCCACCTAAAGCCGGCACGTGATATCCATGAGATGACGTTGGCGGATGTACTCGCGGCCGTGCGTGCAGGTGAGTCGGGCTTGGTGGTAACGCCCAGTTGGTCAGGTGCGACATCAACACTCAGCGCGGCTATCGACGATCAGATACTCGCTTATACTGGCAACGTCACAGTCGCCGAATGGGTAAGCGAGTCTGCGACGCCTGAGGTCAGTTCCCCGCAATCTTCATAGACTCAATCAACACGCTCCCGCAGTGCACCCGACCACGCTCGTCGCGATCGTCGCCGACCGCTACGATCTGCCGGAACATGTTCGACAAGTTGCCGGCGATCGTGACTTCACTAACCGGGTAGCGAATCTCGCCGCCCTCGACCCAGTAGCCCGCTGCACCACGACTGTAGTCACCGGTCACGATGTTGACGCCTTGGCCCATCAACTCGGTGACCAACAGGCCGGTGTCGAGCTGCTTGAGCATCGCCTCAAAATCGCCGCCACCGCCAGAGACGGTCGCGTTATGCACACCCCCTGCATTCGCGGTCGACTCAAGGCCAAGTCGCCGTGCGGAATAACTCGACAGCACGTAACCTTGCAAAACACCGTCGCGGACGATGTCGCGCTCGGCGGTCGCAACGCCTTCACCATCAAAGCTTGTGCTGCCCATGCCTTCCAGTAGGTGCGGGCGCTCGGCAACCGTTATGGAAGAAGCCATCACCTGCTGACCTACAGCGCCGAGCAGGTAGCTCGCTTTGCGATACTGCGCGCCACCGGAAATCGCACCAAGCAGATGACCGATGAGCCCGCCGGCACGATCCGCACGGAACAGAATCGGCGCATCGCATGTTTCAATCTTTACCGGCGAGAGTCGATTGACGGCTCTCCGACCGGCCTCGCGCCCAACGTCAACCCCATCGCCCAACCGTATGGGGTTTCTCGCAGCGGTGTAGTGATAGTCGCGCTCCATGCCCTGCTCGTCCTGCGCAACAACCGCACAGCTCCTGCTGTGTGCGGATCGCCGTTGCATTCCCAAAAAGCCATGGGTGTTGCCGTAGACCGAAAGCCCTCGCTGTGTCGCGACACTCGCACCTTCACTGTTGGCAATGCGATCATCGACACCGAGCGCTGCCGCCTCAATTTGGACCGCCATTTCACTGGCAGCATCTGCCGAAATCTCCCAAGCATGATCGAGCTCAAGATCAGGAAATGAGGTGGCCATACGCGATGGATCGGCCAGCCCGGCATATTCGTCAGCCTCGGTTTGGCTGGCGATATACATCGCCTTGGTGACCGCCGACTGAATCGCATCAGGCGACAGGTCCGAGGTGCTCGCACTGCCTTTCCGTTGATCCTTGTAGACAGTAATAGAAAAACCGCGGTCGTTCTGGAACTCGAGAGACTCCACTTCACGTTGGCGCGCAGTCACGCTCAACCCAGTCTCGAAGCTTGCCGCCGCCTCAGCAGCATCGGCACCTGCGCTGACGGCAACCTCCAGCGCACGCTGCACAGACTCGCTGGCGATCGTCTCCGACTGTTCAGAAATGGCTAGTTCGCCCATTAGGTTCTCCTTGATCACCGCGGGAGTGTACACCGCGAGCTCTCAGGGAATCTGCCTCAGCATGCTATTCTCGCCGCTGTTTCAGGGAACTGTGACCCATGAAATCGAATACTGCGGCGAAGACCGAAAAGCCAAGCAAGTCTGCGCGCAAGCGCGCGGCGCAACGTGTGCGAAAACTCGCAGATGAGCTGGTCGGGATGAAGGCCTCGCTGCTGGCTCGGCTTCCGCTGCCCGACGACATTCGTGCAGAGGTCAACGAAGCGCGCCAGATGGCTAGTCATGGTGCACTGAGGCGCCAGAAACAGTACATTGCTCGCCTGTTGCGCGATTTGGACGTGACCGAAATCGTTGAAGCGATAGAGCAACGTGACGACCAGAGCCGCGAGACGCGACAGCGCTTCCACCAGGCCGAGCGTTGGCGCGACGCAATGCTAAAAGCTCCTGAGTTACCCAAGGGCATCGAGCGGGCACTGTCCGAGACAATATTGGAGACCGCGAAGGGGATCGTGGCCGACTACCACGCTACGCGCGTGGATGCGGAAAGAAAAAAATATTCGCGCACACTATTCCGAGTGTTGCACGAGGCACTAGACATGACAGGAGAAGACCGACATGAGCGCTAAAGTCGGCATTATCATGGGGTCCAAGAGTGATTGGGAAACGATGGCGCCAGCGAGCGATACGCTCAACGCGCTTGAGGTTACCCACGAGGTGCGTGTCGTTTCGGCGCATCGCACCCCGGACCTGTTGTTCGAGTATTGCGAATCGGCTGAAGCACGTGGCCTACGAGTCATCATTGCTGGGGCTGGCGGTGCAGCTCACTTGCCGGGAATGGCCGCCGCCAAGACTCAATTGCCGGTGCTCGGTGTACCCGTGAAATCAAGGGTACTAAATGGGGTGGACTCGCTGTTATCGATTGTTCAGATGCCCGCCGGCGTGCCGGTCGCAACGTTAGCAATCGGCACGGCAGGCTCGACTAATGCCGCTTTGCTGGCCGCGTCTATTCTCGCGCTTTCCGATAGCGAACTCGCTGAGCGACTTCGAGTCTGGCGCGACACGCAGACCGAGCGCGTGTTGTCCCAACCTGACCCACGAGTGAATTAGATCCATGCGAGTCGGTGTCATCGGCGGCGGTCAGCTTGGCCGCATGCTCGCTCTCGCGGGAATTCCTTTAGGTATGCGCTTTCGCTTCCTCGACCCTGCACCAGAGCCCTGCGCCGCTGAGGTTGGGGAGCACCTCAATGCACCCTTTGATGATGCTGCGGCACTGACCTCGCTTGCGGTAGATTGCGATGTGATCACCTGCGAATTCGAGAATGTTCCCGCCACAGCGTTCGATCTGCTGGCGCCGGGTACACAGCACCCTGCCCGAGCGGCGCTCCACACAGCGCAAGAGCGCGGACGCGAAAAGGCATGTTTCGAATCGGTTGGGATTCCGGTGGCCCCATGGCGTGCCGCAGACGATCAGACAGCAGTCGAAAAGGCCGTAGCCGACCTCGGCTTACCGTTGATCGCGAAAACTCGCACCATGGGTTACGACGGCAAGGGACAAAGACGCTTGCACGAGGCGGATGATGCTCGCGACCTTTATGAATCCATGGGTGGTGTTCCGCTACTACTGGAGCGCCTCGTCGACTTCGACAGTGAACTCTCGGTGATCGGCACCCGTGCGAAAGATGGCGGTAAAGTGATCTATCCGCTGACTGCCAACGTGCACCGCAACGGCATTCTGCATCGCAGTGAGCAAGCGAGTGTCGATCAGGCGCTCGCGCGCCAGGCGACCCGTCATTTCAGTGCGCTAACCGACGCGCTCGGCTACGTCGGCACACTGGCTATCGAGTTCTTCGTTTCCGGGAACCTGTTGCTGGGCAATGAGTTCGCACCGCGAGTCCATAACTCGGGTCACTGGACGCAGAACGGCATGCCGCACGGACAATTTGAAAATCACATGCGCGCGGTCGCTGGTCTGCCGTTAGGCGGTGGTGCGCCTGTCGGAGTCTCAGGAATGATCAACCTGATCGGCTCGCTCCCCGATAGCGGACCGCTCCTCGCTAACGCGGATGCGTACCTGCACGATTATGGCAAGGCACCGCGACCTGGACGCAAGCTGGGTCACGTCAATGTGGTTGCAAAATCGGCGACTGATTTGCGTCGCTCACTCGACAGCATCGAGAAGTTGTTGGATCACGACACCGCGCCAGAAGCTCAGCAGGTATAATTCGACCATGGCATACACCGAGCACTTCGGACTTCGGGAGCAACCGTTTCGTCTGACACCGGACCCCGAGTTTCTTTACTGGAGCGAGCAGCACCAGAAAGCAAAATCCTATCTCGAGTCGACCATTTGGCTAGCCGATGGGTTCGTTGTACTGACGGGAGAAGTGGGCTCGGGAAAGACGACTTTGCTGCAGTCGTTTCTCTCCGACCTGGACGACGACGTCGATTTCGCGCTCATCTCTCAAACCCAGCTCTCACCTGAGGAATTCCTGCAAGCGGTACTGGTCGAGTTCGGTTTCAAACCCTTCGGCAAGGGCAAAGCAGAGCTTCTCGACATGCTCAATACCTACTTGCTGGAGCGCTACAGCGAGGACCGCAGAGTTTTACTGATCATCGATGAGGCACAAAACCTGTCACGTGCTGTCCTCGAGGAAATCCGACTGCTGAGCGGTCTTGAAACACACAAAGAAAAAGTGCTTCGAATCATCATTGCGGGCCAGCCAGAGTTGCGCGACAAGATCGCCCGAGATGACCTGCGCCAGCTGACCCAACGTGTACGATTACGTTGTCATCTTGAACCACTCACACGCGAGGATCTCGGTCATTACATCCGCCACCGTCTGGAAGTGGCCGGTGCAGATGGGCGACAACTGATCGATGAGGACTGTTTCGACAAGATCTTCGAGTACACCGGTGGTGTGCCTCGACTGACAAACACGTTGTGCGATACCGCACTGCTTTGCGCATTCGCCGATGAGAGCGATGCCGTCGGTATCGATCAGTTGGACGCGGCGATCGAGGAACTTGACTGGCGACCTTTCGGCGAGTCCGAGTCGCACATCTACACATCGGACCAGCTTGCGATTTTGGCTCAGCTCGAATTGCGCGAAAAGGACAAGGTGCTGTCGGTGTTCGAACTGACAACGGGCCGGATCGTCATCGGCAGAACCGAGGATAACGACATACGCATAGAATCAAAATTCGTGAGTCGGCATCACGCGCAAGTCACGACCAACGTGGAAACTTCGGTAATCGAAGACCTGAACAGCACTAACGGCATGTTCATCGGAGCAAAGCGTCTGAAGAAGCGACGGCTCAGAGACGGCGACGTCGTGGCTGTCGGTTCGCACCAATTGGTCTACAAAGACTTCCGCGACGTTGAGGCAGCGTTCGAAGAAGAATGATCAGGTGAGCGGGTCGTCAGGACCGGACCGATGCGAGCGGTAGTCCCGCCGCCGAAGCCAAAGCACGAGACCGTAAATCAGACACGCGATACCCAGGATCAAACAAACGGTCGGCCACCACCAATAGTCGAGATACATCGACAACAGGAACAACACGGCGCCTGCAAAGCCGTAGATGTAAGGCACAGCCTCATAGACTGGTTTGGAAACCCACACGAAGTCCTGATCCTGTTGCGCCGCTTAGCGACTGGAAAAACAGGATAACTCGATCACGTGCCGGGGCGCACGCGCAATCAGTCTCGCTTAATGCCAAACAGCCGTAGCACGCGGGTACCAAGAGGCTCTTGAAACCCGTCGACGCCGTAATCCGCCGGCTGCTTCACACCCTGCTGACGCAGCTGCTCAGCGAACTCACGCGCTGCTGGATCGAGATCGGTCTCGGTGACTGTGTTGTCGAATTGCATTGTGGTTCCCTCTCCCGGAGCCGCATATTGGTTGGGCTCAAGTATGGGAAGCTAGTGAGGGAATTGCAGTGAGCGCGATCACAAGCGCATAAAGCGCTATCTAACATAAGTCGTCAGGCAGTACCGCCAACCGTGATTTCGTCGATCAACACCGTCGGCTGACCGACGCCGACCGGCACGGATTGGCCCTCTTTGCCGCAGACGCCAACACCGCTGTCGAGGCGCATATCGTTGCCAACCATGCTGATACGATTCATCGCCTCCAGACCGTTGCCGATCAACGTAGCACCTCGAACTGGCGCACCGAGTTTGCCGTCCTCGATCAGATACGCTTCGCTGGCCGAAAAAACAAAGTTGCCAGACGTGATATCGACCTGACCGCCACCAAAGTTGGGTGCGTAAATGCCACGCTTCACCGAAGCGAGAATTTCCTCCGGGTCATGCTTACCGTTGCGCATGTAAGTATTGGTCATCCGCGGCATGGGCGTGTGTGCAAACGACTCTCGCCGGCCGTTGCCGGTGCTTTGCGTGCCCATCAGTCGCGCATTGTGTTTGTCCTGCAGGTAGCCCTTCAGAATGCCGTCCTCAATAAGCACCGTACACTGACTCGGTGTGCCTTCGTCGTCCATGCTGAGCGAGCCGCGCCGGTCGGGAATTGTGCCGTCGTCCACGATCGTGCACAGGGGCGAGGTGACCTGTTCACCCAACTTACCGCTAAACACCGATGTGCCTTTGCGATTGAAGTCTCCCTCTAGTCCGTGACCGACCGCCTCATGTAGCAACACAGCCGGCCATCCCGGCCCAAGCACGACGGGCATCGGGCCTGCTGGAGACTGAACGGCATCAAGCAACACCAACGCCTGTCGAACCGCCTCGCGGCCGTACTGCATACCGACCTCCAGATTGGCGAGCGCGTCGAGGCCAAACCGACCGCCTCCACCTGCAAACGCCTGTTCGCGACGATCCCCATCTCGCACGATGACCGTGACGTTCATACGGACCAGTGGTCGAGCATCGGCTGCGAAAGTGCCATCAGCGGCCGCAACGAGAACATCGTCGTGACTGGCCATCATCGTCACGATGACCTGCTCTACCCTGGGGTCCAGTTCACGTACTGCGGCATCAATTGCCTTCAATGTGTCCGTCTTCTGTGTGTCGCTTACGGAACTGAGCGGGCTGCTATCGCCGTAAAGTGGCCTCACACTGCTTCCACTCAGTACGGGAAGGTTGCCGTCCTGCCCTTGACGAGTAATTGCGCGCGCCGCGTTCGATGCACTTAGCAGCGCATCGAGTGCGATATCGTCCGAGTAGGCGAATCCCGTCTTCTCGCCGGAGATCGCTCGAACCCCAACACCCTGATGACGGGCATAACCCGCATCCCGCACGACGCCATCCTCAAGCGTCCAGTGCTCGCGCTCACTGATCTGAAAATACAGATCCGCGCTATCGAGGCGTCTTTGCATGAGTTGGCCGAGGACACGGCCTAGATTGGCCTCGGTCAGCTCCGCACGTTCGAGAATTCGGTTAGCGGCGAGTTGTTGCATTTCACTCATTAGCGGTCTCGGTTATCGGTATCCAACAGGCATCCTGCGAGATCGGAAGTCGCCACGAACCGGTCGACATCTGTGCGGTCGATCGAGGGCTCGTCCCAGCTTCCGTTGATCTGATAGTACACCTCAGTCATCCCCTGAAGTGGCTTCTTGAAAATCTGGCTAAACAACAACAACGCGGCACCGACTTGGGGACCCGCAACGACCGCCCCCACTGCTGGCAGCGTATTGCCAACCTTGACGCTGATTACTGCCGTCTGGTTGTAATTGCGTTTGAACAGACTCGCGCGGCCGATCACCCCCACGTCAGCCGCTGGACTCTGCAATGCGAGATTGCAGGTGAACGCATCGCCGTTCACCATCCGGAAATCACCCGCTATTTCCTCAAAGGTGAATCCTTTTCGGAACACATCACTGAAGTCGAGAGACAGTCTTCGCGGGAGCTCAACGAGGCTGAGCAGGCCAACGACCCTGCCCGCGCCGGGGTCCAGTTCCTCGAGGGTACCGTCACTAATTTTGAGCTTCGCTTCGCCGTCGAGGGATTCCAGAAAATCAGGCCCGGGCCCACCATCCCAGCTAACGTCGAACACGCTCTCCAGGGAATCAGCCCCAATACCCGGCGCATACCCAAGCTGCGCCATCATTCGCCCAACGCTCGAGCTTCGGAGAATGCCCTCGAGCCGCGTTATCGAACCGGCTTCGACCGTCTCATCTGCCAACCAGCTTCCGGTGGCAGTCATTGTGAAAGCATCGCTTGCCGTGGCGATGCTATTGGCCTGAAGTCCACCTTCCACCCGATCGATTTCGGCCTCGAGAACGCCGAACTCGCGCACGCCGAGCGCGAATGACTCAGCTCTCAATCTGATTGCGGGAATCTGTCGCGGATCGACCTCACCGCTCGCTAACGGATCGGCCTCGAGTAACGCGACTCGTTGCATGTCGAGAACCACCGGATCACTGCCATCCAATTTGGAGGGCATCGAAACGGTCCCGGAAACCGTGGGACCCTGAACATCGATCAACCAGTCCTCTCCAGAGCGCTGCAGCGTGCCGCTCACATCTCGAATGCGTTGCCCGAAGAGATAGAGGTCGCCCACTTCAACCGCGACCGACTGAAGTAATTCCATGATGCCGGTCTCTCGATCCCCGCGCAGTGCGAGCCAATCGCTTAGCCGTAACCGATCGATCGATCCGTCGACAAACAACCCGGGAACTGATGATCTCAACGCTTCGCCTGCGCCCAGGTGAATCGTAGCGCGATCAAATTGCAGTGGTCCGGTATCGGATCGCTCAAACTCGGCGACGACATCGACAGCGGGCGCCATCGTCATTCGCGCCTCCAGCTTCTCTGCAATACTGAGTGATAGGGTAGTCGACTTCTCGTCTTCCGCGGACTTGCCAACCGGATACGGAAGATCGACCGAAATCCCGTCCAGATTGGTCTCAAGCGCCAGCGTAACGGGCAATGGACTTTCCGGTTCAGGCTCATCGAGCCGTCGTTTCGGGAGCTTCAAGCGAGCAGCGAATGCTGCGGCGCCGTCGACCTTTCCCTCGATGGGTAGCTGGAACACCCGAACCGCCTCGCTACCAATCAATGTTCCGTTGGCTTCCAACAAGAGACCACTTTCATCCCCAGCGGGCATCACGTCGATCTCTACTGCGGCGCCCATGAGTTGCGCCTCGACCGAATCCGCGTAGGCGCCCTTACGATCAAAACGAACTTCACCATCGATTTCCGACAAACCAAACGGCAGGTAATCCAGTGCAAAGGTGCCGTCCTCGGTCTCCAACTCAGCGTCGAACACAAACTCTCTAACGCGTTTTAGCGGTACGCGAAGAGAGACCTCGTACTCGGCGTTACCACCGAGCTGCATCTTGTCGATTTGGCCACCCAGCAGTCTTTCAATCGGAGAGCTCGCCGCAAAGACTTGCAGATCGGCCAGTGGTGCCTCGCCTTCGGTGTCGATCAAGAGCTCTCCCGACCTCAAATCATCGAAGCGAACGTTGGCATCCCGAAACGGAACGTTGCCCGACATACCGGAATTTTGGCGCGTGGAGAGCGAAAGGCCATCCAGTTCGACGACAGCACGAACCCCCGTAAGTCTCGGCCACTCACGGGCGTATCGCATCACGATGTCTTCGCTGACCGCACTGGCGCGGAATACACCACCACCATCTGCGAAGGGGAATTGCGCCAGCGGCCCGGACAGCTTGAAATCGCCTGACACAACTCGGCCGGACTCCACCGCTTGGGTGAGCCAATCGACGAGCTTTGGTTGCATCACTGCTACAGGTAGAAACTGTTTGGCGTCGTTAACATCGCCGAGTGACCACTGCGTATCGACGTCAACCGTCCGTACGCCGACAGTCGTGTCGAGATCGATCTCGAGGGTAGCGGTCGCATCGAGACTGCGTGAGCGCATACGCACCGCATCGGAAACCACACTGATTACGTCGCCACTGCGCCGCCATATCAAAGTGCCCGCCAAGTCATCGATCGCGACGGTGTCAGCGAACAGGGCCGGCACGCTGACCTCCGCCGCCTGTGAGTCCAGCGTCAGGCTTCCGGTTTCGTCGGTCATTCGAAGTGTGCCGGTCAGATTGGAAAATCCCGGCAGGCCGTAGACGGGTGCCACGGACAATCCAACGTAATCGAGGTTGAGCTCAAAGTCCTGCAGCGTCCCCGACATTGCAGACAATTCCTCACCGGCCTGGTCGAACTCGAGAAACCCGTCACCGTCGACGATAGTGCCGGACAACCGTGATTCAAGAACAGTTCGGGCCGCCTCTTGCGGAAGGAACGATGACAGGTACGGAAGATCGTAGACGGTCATGTTCGCGACATCGAACTCAATGCGCGGACGCTGGACCGAATCGTTCAGGCTAAGTCGCATCGATGCAGCAGGCCAGCTGCGATCTGCAACACCGACGATGAAATCATCCACCGCACACAACCACCCGGTGTCCGTTCGAGTAAGCTCTGCGCGTCCGGACACCTGGGACTGCTCCCCACCGTCGGGCGGCGTCAGCGAAGCTGCATCCAGCACGACAGAAGCGGCTTGAGGCCGGCCGTCCTCCCAATCGATATCCACAGCAAGATCAGCGCGCCCACTGCGCGGCAATCGCCAATCGGGCGGAAGAAACGCGTGCGCAAGGTCCGCCGAAATCGCGTTGAGATCAGCGTGTGCGCGCCAGCTACCATTGAGCAGGCCCGAAACGCTTTGCTCGGTCAACTGTCCGTTGGCGAAGAAATCGATTCGACTCTGCGAGCCGTCACGACGACGTAGTGCGGATTCTACGGTGACGGAGTCCTTGTCCAACTCGACCCGTCCGTTGGTAAGGTCGATGACCAATGGATCACGCCCGGTGAGACTATCTGTGTAGACCACACTGACATCGCTAATCCGGATATCGATCGACTCATCGAAGGGCAAACTACTGAGATCAGCCTCGCTCACGCTGTCGAGCGTGAGATTCCTGTCCGCGTTCCCACTTTCGAATCTGTGGTTTTGCAGGATCCATCCCGTCTCGTCTCGCTCCAGAGTCGCAACGACACCGCGCGCATCGATGTGGCGAATGACCGCGGTACGCTGGAACGCGAGCGCGCTAAATGACACGCCAACAGCAAGTGTTTCGATTCGGATCGGCTCAATTTCCTGACCCTGAATATTCGGTCCGAGCACCACGTTATCGAAAAGAATCTCAGGTCCTCGCCAACGCCAGCGGGCGTCGATCCGATCAAAGCGGACATCTCCATTGAGTGCCTCCGCCATTCGCGCCTGAATCTCATCGCGGTACTCTGGCAACTGCGGCATCGCAAGACGCATTGCACCCACGCCTAACGCCACCAACACGAGCACCGTGGCGAAGAGGTAGAACAACAGTTTGCGCAGCTTCTTGAGCATGTTGATCAGATCAGTACGACGTCATATTGATCAGGAGCGAACAGGCGCTCTGCCTGAAGTCGCACATTCTTGTCGATGAACCCCGACAATTCAGCAAGTCCGCCGGATTCCTCGTCAAGCAACAACTCGATCACGTCCTGGTGCGCCACGATCAAGAGCTCCTCAAAACTGAACTGCCGATGTTGGCGAAGAATTTCACGGAAGATTTCGTAGCAGACGGTCTGCGGAGTCTTTACCGAACCACGACCGTCGCAAGTCGGGCAGGCATCACACAATATATGTTCAAGGCTCTCGCGTGTCCGTTTACGTGTCATCTCCACAAGCCCGAGCGGAGACAGCGGCATTACCTGGTGTTTGGCCGGATCCGATGCGAGCGCACGCTCCAGCGCTTGCAGCACGTTGTTGCGATGCGAAACATCCGCCATATCGATAAAGTCGATGATGACGATCCCCCCCAAATTTCTGAGTCGCAGCTGACGCGCGATCGCCACGGCCGCCTCAAGGTTGGTGCGATAGAGGGTTTCTTCCTGAGTTCGACTGCCAACAAAAGCGCCGGTATTCACATCCACGGTTGTCATCGCTTCGGTCTGGTCGAAGATCAGGTAGCCCCCCGACTTGAGCTGCACCTTGCGGTCCAGCGCGCGGGCAATCTCCTCGTCGACCCCATGCAAATCAAATATTGGACGTCGACCTTTATAAAGCTCTACCTTTTCAGTGAGCTCCGGCAGGAAGCTTTCACAAAACGCTCGCATCCGATTGAACTCGGTTTGTGAGTCAACCAGTATCCGCTCAACATCGTGTTGCACACGGTCGCGAATCACCCTGACCGTGAGTGGCAGGTCCTCATGCACAATGCGCCCGGCCGATGTGCTGCCGGCTTTCGCCCGGATTCCCTCCCACAAACGATTCAGGAACAGCATATCGGCCCGCAGGGCATCATAGCTCGCACCTTCGGCCGCAGTTCTGACGATATAACCATCAGGCGAGCCGTCCGGAACAAGCTCACCCAGAATTTCGCGCAGTCGTTCCCGTTCGATGTCGTCCTCGATTCTCGCCGAAACACCGAGACTCTCATTACCGGGCATCATGACAAGATAGCGCGACGGAAGCGTCACGAACGTGGTCAACCGTGCGCCCTTGGTGCCCATAGGATCCTTGAGCACCTGCACCAGGATTTCGCCACCCTCGGTCACCAGATCGCTGATCGCCGGTTGTTCCAGCGGGAACGACATCGTCGCATCGCCAGGATCCTCGTCCTGGCCTTTGGAAATATCAGAGGCATGCAGAAAAGCGGTACGTTCAAGTCCAATATCGATAAACGCAGCCTGCATGCCCGGAAGCACCCGCTTGACCTGGCCCTTATAGATGTTGCCGACCAACCCGCGCCGCGACTGGCGATCGATAAAGACCTCTTGCAGCACGCCGTTCTCAACGACTGCGGCCCGCTGCTCCCGCGGCGTGACGTTCAACAGAATTTCCTCTGTTGTGGACGGTGTTTGCGTCATTGGAGACTCTCAACTGTATTCAAGACCGATACACCGGCTTGTTCGAGGAGTGCGGCGGTTTCAAAAACCGGCAAACCCATAACGGCAGAGTGGCTGCCTTCAATCCGTTCCACGAACACACCACCGAGCCCCTGTATGCCGTAGGCGCCGGCCTTGTCCACAGGTTCACCGGTCTCCCAATACGCTGTGATCTCCGCGTCGTGGAGATCGCGGAACTTGACGCGGGATGTCACTACTTGGACTTGGGTCGAAGACTCCGGGGTGGCAACCGCAACACTCGTATGGACCTCATGCCATTGCCCGCTCAAGGCGCGCAACGTGCTCGTAGCGGCCGCAAGATCGAACGGCTTGTCATGAATCTGCTCGGCAGTGGCTACGGCAGTATCTCCTGCGATAACGCACAGTCCGGCAGCGCGATCGTCGATGCGACCAGTCGCCACCTTTTCGCGAGCGAGTCGAGCGACATAGTCCTTCACCGGCTCATCCGGTAAACGCGCCTCATCGATTTCAGATCCGACTCGAACGACCGCCAGGCCGAGTGACTGCAGTAACTCGCGCCGTCGCGGCGACCCTGAGGCCAACGCAACCGTCCCTGTGAATCGATTTTTCGCTGTATCAGTCACGATGGTAGGGATGTCCTTCGAGAATCGAGTGTGCCCTGTAGAGTTGTTCGACAAGTACAAGGCGAGCCAGTTCGTGCGGAAGTGTTAATGCCGACAACGACCAGATCTCGCTGGCCGACGCCCGCGCTGCATCGGAAAAGCCGTCAGGCCCGCCAATCGCCAATGCCAGATCGCCGCCCTGCTCCTGATGCACGCCCAGACGGTCGGCCATCGTCCGACTGGTCAGTGCCTTGCCGCGCTCGTCCAGAAGTATTAAGCGCGCAGTATCCGGCATACGTTTGCGAAGACGCTCCCATTCGTCCGTCTTTCGCTGAGCGGCGTCGCCCTGCTTGCGCGATGGCGGCATAAGTGCCATCTCGAAGGCCCAGGCGCGCGGCAGTCGCTTGACGTAGCGCTGTTCCGACTCAACAAGCCACGCCGCCGGCTTACCGGCAAACGCGAAGACCTTGATGTGCACTACTGGGCTTCTTCTTGTTCCCGTACTAGATCGGGTGGAATGTCCCAGAGCTTTTCAAGATTATAAAACTCACGCACACGCGGCAGCATGACGTGCACGAGCGCGTCCTGCAGGTCGACCAGCACCCAGCCACCCTCGCCGTCACCTTCCACGCCAAGCGGCCGGTGGCCGGCCTGCTTCATGGTTTCAACGAGGTTTTGGGCAACGGATTTCACGTGGCGGTCTGAGGTACCGCTGGCGATTACCATGAAATCGGTCATGCTGGTGAGTGCGCGGACATCGATCTTGCGGATATCCTGCGCCTTGGCGTCTTCCAGGGCTGAGACGATCATGTCAGCAATCGCCTCGGTTTCAATGGTTACGATGGGTCTGATCCTCCCTCTGTCTGGTTGCGGGTAGCCGTGTCGTCCATACCGATACTGTAGCACTTTGCCTCGTCCAGCAGTTCCCTAACCCGCTCCGGCAAGAGGTAACGCGGATCAATACCCTTACTGATGAGCGTGCGGATGCTGCTGGACGAGATTTCGAGCTGTGTGACCTCATGAATATAGATCGCGCCAGCACTGGTTTTGTGCAGGTCATCCACCAATTCGGTGCCTCTGTCGCGCACCAAAGTCCCAAGTGCACCCCGGCTAGGCGCTTTCCAACCCGGCCGATGCGCTACAACCACATGAGCCAGCTTCAGAATATCGCGCCAGCGATACCATTTCGGCAGGCTCAGAAACGAATCCATGCCCAGGAGCAGGCAGATGGGCACCGCGTCGAGCTCCTCACGCAACGACTCCAACGAGTCGACTGAATATGACAAGCCTGAGCGCCGCACCTCGCGATCATCAAGCACGAAGCCAGGTTGGTGGCCGATGGCAGCTTTCAACATGCGCACCCTGAGGTCGGCATCGGCAATCGGCGCCGCCCGGTGGGGTGGATTACCCACCGGCATAAACCGAACCTGTCTGAGACGCAGCGCATGCAGCAACTCATAAGCAGACCTCAGGTGTCCAAAGTGAACCGGGTCAAAGGTACCGCCGAAAATACCGACCGGGGCCGAACGCGCGTTCATATCAAGCCGCCGACATCAGCGCTCGCCCCGTGGCGATCTGAAACACTATTTCGGTCAGCAGTCGCCACGGATCCTCCCGCAGCCGCCCTTTGGCCGCGGCGTCGGCTTGCTCGCACTTGACCAGAAGACTTGCGAGTGAGTGTGCATCTTGGCGCTCAACCGCCGCGTGCAATAAAGGTTGCCGCGTCTTCCAGACCCGCTGGGCGGATGAAGCGCTCGCGAAAGACGCGCCGGCATCCATTGCATCCCGCACACCGGCCAACAGGCGCACTTCGCGAACTAACGACCACAGCACCAGCACGGGAACCACGCCTTCCTGCTGAAGGTTGCGCAGCATCCTGAGGGCCCTCTGCGCACGACCGGACAACGCCTCATCCGCGAGCAGGAATACATCGAACCTCGCGCTATCCCCCATCGCCTCGCCGATCTGCTCGGCGGTAAGGGCCTGCCCTGGATAGAGCATGGCGAGCTTGTCGATTTCTTGCTTCGCTGCAAGCAGGTTCCCCTCGACGCGACGTGCCATCTGCAACACTGCGTCCCGCTCGGCAGTCAACCCTGCCTGCGCGAGACGAGCATTAATCCAGGCAGGGAGGTCCTTGGCTTGCAATGGCCAAATACGTACCAGTGCGCCGCCTGCATCGATGGCCTTCACCCACTTGGCGTTGATTCCCGAGCCGCTCAATTTCGGCACGGAGACAACAACCATCGTAAGTTCCGGCATCGATGCCGCGAGCTCGCCGAGGATTTTCGCGCCCTTATCGCCGGGTTTACCCGTCGGCAGTCTGAGATCGATGAGCCTGTGCTCGGCGAATAATCCTAACGCCTGGGTAGACGCTTGAAGGCCCTCCCAGTCGAATCCACGTTCTGCGACCATGAGTTCCCGCTGCTCAAAACCGTGGGCTTTTGCTTCAGCGAAAATCAGGTCGCGCGCTTCTGAAACCAGCAGAGGTTCATCGCCGCTTATCAGGTAGATGTGCGCCAGCCCCTTGCGGAGCGTCGCCTGCAGTCTGTCAGGGCTGACTTTCAATGTCGGCCAAGCTGATCGCGGAGTCAGGCAAGAGGGAGACCAAACCATCCACCACGGGGTAGATCCTCTGGCCGTCCTGAGTCACCAAACCCGCGGACAGCGCTTCGGTCACGGGGGCGCCACCGTTGTCGCTCACTGCGCCGCCGGCGATCGCGCCGTTGAGCGCGTCGAGCTCTTCCCTGCGCGCTTTGCGCAAAGCTTGGTGCGTGAGAGGACAACAGGCGATGTCGAGTAATTTCTCTTCCATCCCTATATTGTCGCGAGAATACGCGGCTACCGCCAGTAGCGGTCAATTCTGGTTGGCGAAGGAAAGACTGGCGCATCAAATAAGGTTTGCCGCCCCAAATGTAATATTATAACATTCGCTCACTTTTCAGGATGGACGAGTCCACATGCGACCGTTATTTGTCCGCAAACATGCCACGATCGATCGCGTCGGGATGCTGCTCTCAGCGGCCTGCGTACTGCACTGTGCGCTAATTCCACTGATCCTCATCTTCGGCAGCACACACGCTTTTGGCGGTGCTGCGATGGACGAGTTCATCCACATCGCCATGGGTGTTGTGGTGATACCCGTCAGTGGGCTCGCGTTCTGGGGCGGCTGGCTGCGCCATCGCCGTGATCAAGTGTTGGTAATCGGCGCGCTCGGCATGTTGTTGATCGTCGTCGGCGCGACTGTGATGCACGACTGGCTCGGTCTGCTTGGCGACGTCGTAGTCACTACGGCGGGGAGCATCCTGTTGATCTACGCGCACTGGCAGAATCAAGCCTGCGGCTGCGCAAAACCCGCTGAATAGTTACGGCCAGCGCGCAGCGATCTCAGCCTCGTCATAGCCTTGCAGGAGCGCCTTGGCAGCATCCCGTTCAGGCGCGTCCGGCATGAATCTTTGATCTACGCTAAGGCACCATAGCAAAAGCCGGGTAGCTTCCTTTTCGCGACTCTCGGCAAGTAACACGGCGAGATAATTGCGGGCGAACAGCAACGCCGGCTCATAACGCTCCCATGTTTTCATTTTGTCGAGAAACCAGGGTAGCGCCTGAGGGTCTTCCGGGTGCGTCTCCCAATAGGATTTCAAACGCTGAAGCCCACCAATCGAGTTATCGCGACTGAAGAATGCGTATGCCTGATCCAGAGCCATCTGGCGCTCCCTTTCCACCGCCTTAAGCGCCTGTTGTGCCTTTCGCTCCTCCAGAGGCGCTCGCTCAATGGGAATGCCAAGTGCCGCGTGGTGGTGATAGAACACAAGCCCAGTAGACACGAAGAGTGCAAATGTTTGTAACACGCCAACCAGTAGCGAGAGCATCCCGGCCCCGAACCCGCCTTGACTGCGCAGCCACGCGGCGACCAGACCGGCGACGAACCAGATCAGTATGATTTTGAGGTAGTCGAGTTTCAGGACACCGATGACGTGCAACAGGCCCTTAAGGTTCAAAAATCCTAAGGGTGTGCCGTTCACAGCCATCACACCCAGCGCGGCTGGAATGAAGGGCGCCGTCAGGAGCAAATAGGCAATGGCCGCGTTCTCACCAAACTCTGCTCCGATAGCGATCAGAAGCAAATTGTAGAAAACAAAAATCAGCCAGGGCGAGAAGGCCCACAGCGATCGAAAATAATCGAAGACCGCGGACTCAGCCGCGGGCAAAGAGCGCCCCAACGCTAACGAGCGCGTGACAATGGTCGTGAACTTAAAGAACGCCGACGTCGCATAAATCAGAATGATGATACCGAACACCATCGTGAACTGACTGCGCACCAGCGAGAATCCCATGGCGAGCAAAAACGCAATCAGCCCGGAGAACAGGAGAATTCTGCCGTCCAGCACCAATTCCGCGGTGTCGCGTAGCAGCGTTTTTAGCGGCAGCGGTTCACGACTCATGCTTTGACTCGACACCGGGTACGGGATCATAGCCCTGGCCGCCCCAGGGGTGGCATCGACAGATTCTTCGCAAGCCCAGCCAACCGCCGCGCAGCGCGCCATGGGCCTCGATCGCTTCCGCGCAGTAGCGCGAGCATGTGGGTTGAAAGCGACAATTACTGCCGAGCATCGGAGAGATCCAGCGCTGATACCCTCGGATCAGCCACAGCGCAACTCGCTGCGCCGGGTTCATGCGGCGTCGCTGATCGACTGCGCCAACCCGCGAATTCTCTCCAGCATGGCATAGAGCCCGTTTGCCCTGCTGGGGCTGAGGTGGTTGTCCAATCCGAGCGCCGAAACAAAGCTCGCCGAATCGTTCGCGATGTCGGCAGCAGGCGCGTCGCTGTACAACCGCATCAGCACGGCGATCAGTCCCGAAACGATGGCAGCGTCGCTGATCGCTCTGAACACCACTCGATCACCATCGGCACGCGCCTGCATCCATACCTGCGACTGGCAGCCTGAAACCTTGTCGCTGTCGAGGCGCTCTGACTCCGGAAACTCGGGTAGCTCACGACCGAGATCAATAAGGTACTGGTATCGATCCAGCCAATTGTCGAAAACCTCGAACTCCTCGATGAGTTCAGCTTCGCGCGTGGCGATCGTGTTACTCATTCCGCGCCTCCGCCTGCCACCCGTTGCCAGCGCGTACCCTCTGGGCCGTCGCTAATGCGAATGCCCTGCTCGGTCAGCAGATCGCGAATCCGATCCGCCTCGCCGAAATCACGCGCCGCTTTTGCGCTTGCTCGATCTTCGATCAACTGCTCGATCGACGCGACATCCAGATCGCCCTGATTCGCCGCGAACCAGTCGTCCGGGCTATCAGCAAGCAAACCGATGACGGCACCCCCGGCGCGAATGGCGCTCGCGAGCTCCTGCTGCGTTTCGGTTTCATCACTACTGTTCAATGCCCGCACAAGCTCGAAGAGCGCAGCCAGGGCCTTCGGCGTATTGAGATCATCAGCGAGCGCGGCAAGAACGGATTCGGGAATGGAGTCTGCCGCAGGAATCATCTCGCCAGCCGATGCATCAGCGCGCTGAAGTGCGGTGTACATGCGATCCAACTTTCGCGTCGCCTCCGTGAGCGTGTTGTCTGTCCAGTCCAGTGGTTGCCGGTAGTGCGCCGACAGGAGTGCGAGTCGAATTGCCTCGCCGGGTGCCTCATCGCGCAGATCACGCACCAGCAGGACATTACCCAAAGACTTCGACATCTTGGTCGAATTCATGCTGAGAAAGCCGTTATGCATCCAGAAGTTTACAAACGATTTACCGCCATGGGCACAGGTGCTCTGGGCGCGTTCATTTTCATGGTGCGGAAAGACAAGGTCTTGCCCACCGCCGTGGATATCGATCTGATCGCCAAGATGCTTCTCGATCATCGCGGAGCACTCAATGTGCCAGCCTGGGCGACCGCGTCCCCAAGGACTGTCCCAACCAGGCTCGTCATCCGCAGCTGGTTTCCACAATACGAAGTCGGCGGGGTGTCGCTTGTAGGGTGCCACCTCAACACGAGCACCGGCAATCATCTCTCTAAGGTCTCTACCGGAGAGCGAGCCATAATCGTCAAACGACTCGACGCTGAACAGCACGTGACCTTCTGCGGCGTACGCGTGGCCGTCTTGCACCAACCGTCCAATCATGTCGCACATCTCGGCGATGTGCTCCGTGGCGTGGGGTTCGATGTCAGGCGGCAAGACGCCAAGCGCACCCATGTCCTCGTGATACGCCTCACGATAACGCGCCGAAATCTCACCGATGCTGCAGCACTGCTCCTTCGCTGCCTTGTTGATCTTGTCATCCACGTCGGTGATGTTTCGTGCGTAGGTGACGTCGAGATAAGTGCGCAGCAACCGCACCAGAACGTCGAAAACAACGGCGGGACGCGCATTGCCAATATGGGCAAAGTTGTAGACCGTGGGCCCACAAACGTAGACCGTGGCTTTGCCGGGCACCAAAGGCTCGAAGAGACGCTTCTCGCCAGCGCTTGTGTCAAAAAGCTGCAAATTCATGATTCAACGAAATAATCGCACGCCGGAACGGCATACCTAGTCTAAAGTCTAGCACGTTGCTATCGCCCGCATTTCGCGACGGTACAGGAACCGGCTATACTCTCGGCCCGAAATTTTCCCGGCCGATAACCCGCCCTAGTTGCGAGCAGATTATGCAATCCCCCAAATTTGAAGCCAGACGAACGGTCGAACAAGTTGAAGAAGGCTATGACCTCGCGCCTAAGTTCGATGAACACGGTTTGATTCCTGTCGTCACCACTGACTACGCCAGCGGCGAGCTCCTGATGCAGGGTTACATGAATGACGAGGCCCTGCGTCAGACGATTAAGACCGGCGAAGCGCACTACTACTCTCGTTCGAGAGAGGTTCTCTGGCACAAAGGCGCAACCAGCGGGCTCACCCAAATCGTAAAGGCGCTGCTGATCGATGACGATCAGGATTGTGTTTGGCTGCGCGTAGACGTTCAGGGCGGCGCGTCATGCCATGTTGGATATCGCTCTTGCTTCTATCGCAGCGTCCCGGTTGGCACAGACTACGAAGAAAGCAACGAAGATGGTGCGGTGACTTTGACCTTCACTGAATCGGAGAAGGTCTTCGATCCGGTTGAAGTCTACGGCGACGCGCCGAACCCGACCAAGCTATAAAAAAAGAAAGCGCCGAGTGGGACGACACGGCGCAACCTAATGGAGGGAGTTGTGCGCGGATTCTTCCGCGCCTTTTCTTATTATTGTTTGGGACACAGCGGTGACAGCAGCAGGGCTGCTGTCACCATCAGTGCTTTCCTAGAAGCTCGGCGCCGGTACGAAACCGTGCTCGAGACCCCACAGATACCAGTTAGTCACAACAGGCCCGGTGATCAGAATCCCAATGGCGCCCGTAAACGTCGTCAGGATTGCGAACCACAAAGCCCACCGGTGAATCGATTCCATGCTCGCGTTGAAGCCCATGGTCCAGCGCCAGAACAACGCACCGCGCTCAGAAGCCGTACCGCGGTCAACGATCTGCTCGATCTCCCGGTGCGCACCATAACGGTCCGTCGCCAGAATGGTCGCGCCGTGCATTGCGAACAGCAGCACCGATCCATACAGGAACGTGATCGACAGCATGTGGAACGGGTTGTAGAACAAGTTGCCGTAGCGAATCGAGAAGTTCTGCGTCCAATCGAGATGCGTAAAGATCCCAAACGGTACCGCCTCCGACCAAGCCCCCATCGCGATCGGGCGGATGAAGCCCAGCACCAGGTACAGGAAGATTGCAGAGGCAAATGCCCACGCAATATGCGTTCCCATATTCAGCGCCCGTGCTCTGCGGTACATGCGCAGCCACCACAACAGGATGGAGATCGTGAGGAACATGCCCGCCATGAGCCACCATCCCCCGTCATTCATCGGTGGGATGCTAAGGCCATACTTCGCCGGCGGCGGATCCAGAGACAACCAGAACAGATTGCGTAGAAACTCCCGCGGATCGTAATCGACCTGCGCCAGCATGTTCCAACCGATGATCTCGAATGCGATAAAACCGCACAGCAGAGAGAAAAACCCTAGTCCGCCCAAATAGAACGGGCCGACCTGAGCATCCCCGATTTTTCCGAACCAGTAATTGAAAGAACCCTTGGTGCGTTCGAACAACGACTGGTCAATTTCAACGCCTGGCTCAGGCTCTTCAGGATGTACCTGAACCCGCGTGATGATGTTTTGATATTCAGCCATGATGAATGTCTTCCTTTAGCCCCAGATTGATAGCTCGCGCCACCATTCCCACCAGTCGACCCAGCTTTCTGTCCAGAGCGTGCCGCTGATCACGATACAAACCGCGCTCCAGAATCCTGCATTCAATGCGAGGAACAATCCGAGACGGTGAATTCCTAGTGAACCGATCGAGTAACCGATCGAGTCGCGGAAGTACGAGTTCTCATGCTCCGCCGTCGCGACCTTCTTGCCTTTCCCCGGGTTAGCAGCGGACAGGATGGCACCACCGTGCAACGCTAGCGCGAGCGTGGTTGTGAAGAAGAACGTGATCGCGATCATGTGCGCCGGGTTGTAGTGGAAGTTCACATACGCATAACCGGTGTTAGACACCCAATCGAGGTGGCGCATGATCCCGTATGGGAATGCGTTGCCCCAGGCACCCATCCAGATCGGACGAATCACTTCCAGTGTGACGTATGCAAAGACCGCAGTCGCAAATGCAACAGGCACGTGGTAGCCGATGCCAAGCTTGCGGCAGATCTCTACCTCACGCAGGGCCCAGCAACTAAACGACCCAACAGCACAGACCGTGATGATCTGCCATAGGCCGCCCTCCTTGATAGGCGCCAGCCCAAGGCCATACGTGATATCCGGTGGCGGAATATTGATCAGCCAGATATTCCACGTGCCTCCGAGGGCAATACCGTAGAACACCATGGCGACGCCGAGCAGCGTGAACACAAAGCCCAGCACACCAAAGAATCCGACATAGAACGGCCCGAACCAGAAATCAAATAGATCTCCGCCGAGCAGCGTTCCCCCCTTTATTCGATATTTTCTTTCGAAACTTAACATCGCCATTTTATTTTCCTCCGCGGGATTAACGGATCACCAATCCCCAACTCCCTGATCGCGGTCTACTCTGTATGCAAATCTTTTCGTCAAAAAGAACAAAAAACAGTCCGACCATTCTCCTAGGACTGTCTTCGACGGACGTCGAAGAACAGCCGGACTGTCAGCGCCTGCCTCAGCTGAGGACATCCAGCGCAGTTGGTTGCTTTTGGGCAACTGCCTGCGTCAGATCAATCTCCGTTACTGCTGCGCTTGGCCCTTCGATCCAATTGAATCTGTCAGTCGACAGAACAATGAAATGGATTGAGAAAGCCAGGACAGCAAGGAACGCAACCAAAGCGACGAGAGCTCGACGTGGGTCGAACATTAGCCATATACGCCACATAATTTCGCTCTCCTATCCAAGCAAAGTTTTAGCAGCCGTAGCTACCGTATCCAGCGCCGAGGAGTAGCCGTCTACCCCTGGGAACCATGGACGCCAGCTCCATACCAAGAAGTGCGCAATGATTGCGACAACCACGTAGCCGATCGTGCTAGACATGAACAGCTTGTGGTACTCCTTGGCTCCGTTGGCGGTAAGACCCGTCATAGAGCCTCCGTTTTCAGCCATAGTGGTTTTCCTTTTGACGATGGCCAGATGGCCGTTACCACACAACACCCCGTGTGGCCGGGGTCCTGGCAATCGATCCGAAAATCGATCACCAAAACTCGTTTAAGCAGACAGCGCTATCGCTGCTGCGGTCTTGGCGGCATTCACCGCTTCGCGATATGCCGACCGATACCCTTGCCGTCCTGGTGGCCATGGCTGCCAGCGCCAATTAGAAGCGCGAGCCACAAGTGCTACCGGGAACATCGCAAGAAAACACACGCCAGAAAGCACACGAAAATGTGTCTGGCTTGCCGGGTTGTGTTTCGATTGATCGGTAATGACGTTCATTGTTTTCTCCTGTCCGCTCAGGCGGCAGCGTTGCGTGCATTCGCCAGCACGCGGTGGACATCTTTCTGTGTGACTTCGTCCGCATCACGAGCACGGGCATCACGATCGATAGCGTCGCGCAGCTGCTTGGCAGCTGAAATCCGTACCAGGATGGGTTGCTCGGCAATGTGGGCGTCGAACGCCTTTTTGGCGCTATCGGACCACGGCACTCCACTGATACGTGCCGGCGTTTCTGTGACCTGATCCAGTTGCGTACCGAGCGGCAGAATGTTGAAGAGCGCGTCGAACAACGCGTTACAGACTTCCTGCACGACATAGGTCGCGCCGCTATAACCCATGAACGGTGTCCCCGTATGTCGGCGGATAACCGCACCCGGGAAGGAAGCAGGGATGTACTGCGCGCGGTTGCCCGCCTCTGCGATGTACATCCGCTCGTTGTAGCTCCCGAACACGACCAACGGTCCCTGCTCGTGAATCAATCGACGGATCTCCGCGTTGTCGGTCTTCGAACCGGCGCAGCGAGAGATCGCAAAGTTGCACGGCAGACCGAGATCGTCGGTCAGGAATTTCTTGAGGCCACGCACGTAGGTCTCATTGGCAACCACGCCAAAACTCGCCGTAGCAAAAAAGTCCTGAGTGACCGAACGCCACAGATCCCATAGCGGCTTGATCGTCGTATGTTTCTCTCGCTCGATGAACGGCTCCGGATCGAGACCAAGCAACTCACCAAGTTCGCGCAGGAACGCGGTTGTGCTGTGCAACCCAATCGGCGCTTGCAGATACGGTCGCTCCAGGTTTTCGCAAAGCAAACGGCCAAACTCGCGATACATGCAGATGTTCACATCCGCGTCGCACAGGTTCTTGATCTCGGTCAGATGTGAACCCAAAGGGAACACCATGTTGATCTCGGCACCGATACCCTCAACCAGACGTTGAATCTCGGCGAGATCCGACGGCATGTTGAAGTGACCATAAGCCGGCCCGATGATATTGACCCGCGGCTTGGCACCCTCCGGCCGTTTGCGTGGTGCACGGACTTTCTTCGGCCCGAACTCCTTCCACAACCAATACATCGCACGGTCCGCGCTTTGCCACTGATCCTCATCGATCGTGCGCGGCAGGAAGCGCTTGATGCCAGTGCCTTCCGGTGTAACCCCACCACCGATCATCTCTGCAATGGAACCGGTAACAACCACGCTCGGCTCGTCACCGTTCAACACTTCGTGAGCGCGACGCATCGCGCCTTCGGTGCCGGTTTGGCCAAGCTCTTCCTCACCGAGGCCGGTAACGACGATCGGTAATTCGTGAGGTGGCAAACCATCGGTGTAGTGCAGGACCGACGTTACGGGTAGATTCTCGCAGCCCACCGGACCATCGATGATCACCTGCAGTCCTTTGACCGCGGTGAATACGTAAACAGAACCCCAGTAGCCGCCAGCGCGATCATGATCCAGAATCAACATCAGACTATCGACTCCGCTACATCTTTTTTTGGCGCGGAGCGCGGTCGACGCGGCTTCGGCGGTGGTGGCGGTGTGTCCCGCCAGATACCTGCCGTGTGGCCTTTTCCAACGCCCTCGAAAAACGCATCCATCTCATCGAAGCGGGGCTTTTGTGCAATCGCCGCGTTCACCACGGCGGACAACGCCGCGGGGCCAGGCGCACCCATCAACGGGCGTGCCGAAATCAAGTTTGTGAAATACAGCGCCGGTCTCGACTGCTCTTTTGCCGCCTGAACTACAGGCGTTGTACCCACGGCGAGATCTGGATCGAACTCATTCATAGCCGCGATGTCTTGCTCCAGAGACGCTCGGTACTGGACGTGCACACCACGAGACTCAAGCCAATCGCGATCCGCTTCGGAGTACGGCGTCTTCGGACAGGCCGTACCGACGTAACGCACATCTGCCCCACATTCTTTCAGGAGGCGCGCCACCAGCAGCTCGGAACCTTCATAACCCGAGAGCGTGATGCGACCATCCACTTTCACTTGGGAGAGCACTTCAGAAATCATCGCAAGTGCGGAGTTGCTCGCCTGGTCGACGCGGGACTTCTCAATCCCCATGGCCTCACCAACCGAACGCAGCCAATCAGCGGTTCCTTCTCTACCCACCGGAGCGGAACCGAAAGCAACACGACCTGCCGCTTTGAATTCACGCAAGGACGCTGTGTAGAAGGGGTGAATCGCAGCTACTGCCGGACATGCGAGCGCTTCGTACAGCTCGCGCCACTCGCGGGTCGGCACTACCGGTCCAGCTCCAAGCCCCATCGGGCGCAAAAGCTGGTCGATCGTTACCGGATCCGCAGGGAACATCTCTCCCAGAAGTGCGAGACGCGGCAAGTCGGTATCTCTCCGCTCGCGTGGTGCAGCAACCGGTCCAAGTTCGGCTTCGCTTCTCGCGTAATTCAACATCGCGCCAGCCAGTACGTCTTTGGCTTCGGCATGAGTCGGTACGCCGAATCCCGGGACATCAATGCCAACAATGCGGACACCATTGATTTCCTTAGGCAGCATTTGCAGCGGCACGCCCGATGCTGTGGGCACACACAGGTTGGTCACGACGATGGCATCGTAGTGTTCCGGATCGGCCATCTCATGGACTGCATCGCGGATATCTTCATAGAGTTTTCCGGTCACCAATGACTCGGAATTGAACGGCACATAACCGACCGTTCTTCGCGCCCCGTAAAAGTGCGATGTAAATGTGAGCCCATAGACGCAACATGCCGAGCCCGACAAAATTGTCGCTGTCCGGCGCATGCGCAATCCAACGCGTAGCGAACCGAACGCGGGGCACATGCTTTGCGGTTGGTCGTGCGGGCCGGTCGGATAGTCACGAGCAAACTTCGCCATCAGCTCGCCGTTGCCGGCTTTGGATGCCGCTTTACGCATCTCATCCTTCGAGTGGCAGCCGCCCGCTTCGTTAATTGGTGTGTTATCCCTCTCCATAGTCTCGCCCCGATGCCTAGACGGCGTCGTAGATGACCTCGAGAGACTCGCGCGGCGCGTAGCTAGCGCCTCGCATATCAGCAGGCGACGCAGGCTGCAAAACGATATCGCCGCCTGTCTCTTCGCTGGAGAACAGTCCGAGCAAACCGTCCTGATCGAGCGGGTTCGGTTGTTGCGGAGGTGCCTCTGCAACCTGAGTTGCGAGCCCTTCAAACAGGGACGCCCATTGACCACCAGGCTTGCCAACGATTTCGTAGTTGGCACTCTTGCGGCGAATGTCGTCATCGGCCGGAATTGCGGCGAGCACTGGAATACCAACGGCTTCCGCAAATGCCGCTGCCTCGCCGGTGCCGTCATCCTTGTTGATCGCCATGCCGGCGACGCCCACGTTTCCGCCTAGCTTGCGGAAGTATTCAACGGCGGAGCAGACATTGTTCGCAACATACAGCGACTGAAGGTCGTTAGAGCCGACCACAATGACCTTCTGACACATGTCGCGAGCGATTGGCAAACCAAAGCCACCGCAGACAACGTCGCCCAGAAAGTCGAGCAGCACGTAATCGAAATCCCACTCATGAAACCCTAGTTTCTCGAGCAATTCGAATCCGTGGATGATGCCGCGACCACCGCAACCGCGACCGACCTCGGGCCCACCGAGCTCCATCGCATAAACACCATCTCGCTTGAAACACACATCACCGATTTCAACTTCCTCACCTGCCGCTTTCTTGCGAGCAGAGGTCTCGATGATCGTCGGGCAACTCTTGCCACCGAACAGCAAAGAGGTGGTGTCGCTTTTCGGATCGCAACCGATGAGCAGCACCTTCTTGCCTTGCTGCGCCATCATGTAAGAGAGGTTGGAGAGCGTGAAGCTCTTGCCGATACCGCCTTTTCCGTAGATCGCGATGATCTGCGTCTCTTTAGTGACCTCGCCGTTCGGCACAGGGTCCGGCTCAACACGCGCCTCCGCGCGGAGCTGATCACGGCGGCGGATACTTGGATCAACCTTGATTTCGGTAACGTTGTCTTTACTGCTCACTCGGTGTCCCTCCAATCGAGAATCATCTTCAGACAGTCCGCATCATCGAATGCGATGCGGTATGCATCATCAGCATCACTGGCTGACAAGCGATGGGTGATGAGCCCATCCAGCGACAGACGGCCGTCCCGGACCATGTCTGTTACTGCAATCAGGTCTTCCTCGGCCCACTCGGCGGCGACAGTCAGACGCGCCTCGGTCATAAAGGCCATTGGGAAATTGAACGCGACATCTGAGGCGTAGAAACCAGCGAGAACGAGCTCTCCTCTATGCGCGAGACGCGCAATGAGCCCATTGATCGCGGCCTGGTCGCCGCTCGCATCACAAATCGTTCCGTAGTCGGTCCGCGCATCCTCGGCGGGGTCCATCACGAGATAGTCGGTATCACCGGTACGGCGCGTGGCATTGGTTTCCCAAACCACTGGCGCGGGTGCACCAGAAGCGACAATGACCCGCGCGATCAGTCGACCCAGCACGCCGTGTCCGACAACGACTTCCGGAGTTGCACTACCTCTGAATGCGGCGTGATGTGCCGTAGCAGCCAGTGCGACCAGGACACCTTGCTCGCCCCATTCGCCGGGAATCGTGAACGCCTTCTCAGGCGGCGTGATCAAACGGGAGGCGGCGCCTCCAAAGAGTCCGCGAACATCGCCGTAGCAGCGCGCACCAGAGACAAATACAAACTCGCCAACTCGGTGCTGAAGCGCATCAGGCGCTTCACGTACGACGCCGACCGTTTCATACCCAGGAACCAGGGGATAACCCATGCCAGGGAATGGCGGCATCTTGCCCTGCCACAGCAGGCGCTCCGTACCCGTGCTGATGCCGCTGTATGCAACATCAACAACCAGGTCTTCGCTGGAGGAAGCCTCAAGGCCCAATCGATTCAATTCGACGCACCCTGGTTCCTGCATGACGACGGCAACTGTGTCCATCCGTATCCCAAACCCCGAACTTGAGAGACAACCCCTCGTCATCTTCTCGTGTTAGTTGTGTCCAGTTTACGCGGGCTGGACAATGTGTCAAGACAATTTGACAGCTTGATGTGTAAATTAGACTGGATTCGTTGACAGAACGCTGGCAATCAGAGGTACGGGGGTGGGATGAAGGCGCGCTTCAGCGAACCCGTTTCGAGTGAGTAATTCATTGATTTGACTGACCGTTCTGGCCTTTCCGCTCCCCATTGCAAGGAGATAAAAACCAAAATAGACATCGCCGACTGTTTCAGCCCCGGGAGTCCCCGCCAGCGGTTCGGCGATCAGTAACGTCCCGCCAACCGACAGGTTTTGCCGAATATTTGTCAACAATTGATCGACGACATCATCGTCATGGTCGTGAATGATGCGAACTAGGGAGATCAGATCGGCCCCGGATGGCAACGCGTCCTGACAAAAGTTGCCCGCGTGCCGGACCACGGCGCGTTGACCACTGACTGACTGCAGCCCCGCGACCCCCGGCAAATCGAAAACCTCGAGCTGCAGCTCGGGATACGCATCCCCTACCGCCCCAACAAACGCCCCGGTACCACCGCCGACGTCCAGCAACCGCCTGGCGCCGCTGAAGTCATAGGCCGCAAGTACCTGCTCGGATACCATCGGTTGCGACTCGGCCATGAGCTTGCTGTAAGCGGCAACGCGCTCAGTAGCCAGCGAACCCGGATCCTGCTTGGCATAGCCCCAGTAGTCACCGAGCTGGGTCGTGGGCGCTTCACCGCGCAACAGCGCCAATGGGTCCGCCAGGTCTTGATAAAGGAGATGGTGGTGCGCGGCCATCGATGTGATGCCCTGATCGCCAATCAGCGCTGCGCCGAGCGGGCCGAGCGCGACGCAATTACCTTTCCGCGCTTCCAGCAAATCCAGCGCGATCGCTGCGTTGATCAGTCGATCCGATGCCGGCGTTTCGAGCCCACTGCCCGTCGCAAGCACGGCGCGCTCCAAAGGCCCGTCAGCCAAACGATCGAACCAGTTGAGATTAACGCATGCCATGAGCGTTTGGCTGTAAACAAATCCAGCAGAAATATCGAACAGCCGGCGCGCTTGGCGACGTGCGATCAGAGAAAACGGCCAGATACGCGCGACCCGCTGACGAAAGCGTGGATTCGCGATCAGGCGGGTGCGCCAGTCACGCCAGTCAATACCAGACATTGCGGCCTGCCTTGAGATTCAGGCGGCCTCGCACAAAGCGCGGATACGGGAGATCGCCTGCTCGCCCTGTGCGTTGATCTTCGCCATTAAACCCTCTCGACCGGGGCATGCCGGCACGGACTCGGCAGCAATGTCGACGAGGCTCTGCAGGCGCGCGATCGCGCCCTCGAAACCCAGCTCGGTAACGGCACTCGGCCTTGCATGGCGAACGTCCTGACCCACTGGCTTTCCGATGACCTCAACGGTCTCGTAACGATCACGCAGGTCGTCAAGCACCTGGTAAGCCTCACCGAGGCGTTTCCCGAGCGCATACCAAGGCTCCGGATTGGCACCAGCCGCCGTAGCACCCGCAGCACAGGCCGCCGAAAACAGCGCACCCGTCTTCGCTTGCTGATAGGCGCGCAGATCGACGCCCGGCTCACACTCGTACGCTTGCCCGGCGATGATGCCGCGCGGTGCGCCCACAGACCTGCCGATGACCCGCATCAACGCCTGCAAACGGTCCGGATGACGAGCGGCGCCTGCGGCCAACACCTCAAACGCCATGACGATGAGTTCGTCACCGACCAACAAAGCGAGGCGCTCATCAAACGCGACATGTACCGTGGGCTTGCCACGACGAAGATCAGCGTCGTCAAAGCAGGGCATGTCATCGTGTACCAACGACGCACAGTGCAATAGCTCAACCGATACCGCAGCAGCATCGACGCACCCAGGGTCGTCCGACCCGCAAGCCTCAGCAACGGACAGCGTTAATCTCGGGCGAATGCGCCCGCCACCCGGTATGACCGCATAGCGCACCGCACTCGCGAGACGCGGCGGACAATCATCAGACAGATGCGCCTGCAGAGCGGACTCAATCGCCGACTCGATTCGGGTTGCGCTGACCATTCAAGCCCCCTTTGACAACTAACTCGACAAGATGTCTTGTCAGCTTGTCAAAAATAGTGTCAATTAGAATAGACATTTTCCCAAAAAGCGTCAATCGGAGTTGAACGTTTGGAAACGCATATCGGCACCAAGGTCGAAACATTGTCGAATTTGATCGAATCACCAGCAGCGCACTACTTTGACTCTGAGGTTCCCGTGAACGGTTACCGATGGTGGTATTGCGACGTCGTGAGTAACGACCACCAGTTTTGTGTCGTCATCATCGGATTCATTGGCAGTGTATTTTCGCCTTACTACGCCTCGCGTCGTCGCCGTGGTCCGTCCGACCCCGAACAGCATTGCGCAATCAACGCGATTCTGTACGGACCCGGCAGCAAGCGTTGGGCAATGACCGAGAGAGGCAGCGGCGGTTTGGAACGCCTGACGCATGGCGTGCGCGTAGGGCCGAGCAACATGCGATTCGAAGAGGATCGATTGGTCATCAACATTCGCGAGCGATGCAATCCACTGCCGTTCCGCTGGGAAGGCAAGATTGAGCTGACCCCCATCATCAAAACGCCGAAACCTTTCCAACTGCATAGCAACGGCTCGCATTCCTGGTGGCCCTATGCGCCGGTCGCTGAAGCGACTGTGGAACTCAACCATCCGCAGCTGTCCTTTGCAGGCAGCGGGTACATCGACACCAACTTCGGCAGCGAGCCATTGGAACAGGGCTTTAGAGGGTGGGACTGGACGCGGCGCGAATCATCACCCGCTGATGGCGGCACGCCAGCGATCACTTATCACTCGCGAGAGCGCTCGGGGCTGGAATCCGATCTCACGCTGGCACTGACACCGGACGGTATGGTCGAGGCACCTACACCCGGCAGTGTGGCGATCGCGCCGGGCTTTTGGCGTGTGCCACGCCAACTGCGCTCAAAGGATCCTGTGCTGAGCACAAGGACCCTTGAGGACACACCATTTTATGTGCGCTCTCTTTTGACTGCTGGCGATCACGGACAGCCATACCGAGTGATGCACGAGAGCCTGGATCTGGATCGATTTGCTTCGCGCTGGGTACAGACACTACTCCCGTTTCGAATGCCTCGCCTCGCCTGACGCTCGGTCTACCCGCGAAACCAATAGCTGTATTCCGGACGCGGCGCCGGCGCCTCCGCAACAGCGTCTACAAGAAACTGATTGGCGGGCAGCGCGGGCGCAGGATCGAGCGTCTGTCCCTTAACGCTAGACAGCATCGCGTGACCTAGCAGGAAGGACTTCCGATGCTTTGGCACGATTGTTCTTTGATCTACCGAGTTGAGACCATCGTGGCGCAAAACCACACCAATCTCACGATAGATTCGCATGGCTGCGTAGATTCCTGGCCTGCATCCTAAAGGCAGCTGCGCGATGCCGGACCGGGCGCGCAAATACAACTCGTCAGCGACCGTGAGCAGACGCGCGACGACGGCCCCCAAAGCCTCACTGAACTCGGGTTGCTCGAGCCAGTGATCGGGATCGATACCGGCCTCACGCATCCAATCCCGCGGAAGATACAGTCTGCCGCGTTGCGCATCCTCACCAACGTCGCGCGCGATATTGGTCAGCTGCATCGCGGACCCCAGATCGCAGGCCCGCGCGAGCACGGGCGCTTCCCTGACGCCCATCAGCACCGCCATCATCGCGCCGACACTACCGGCGACCCTGGCCGCATAACCATGCAGATCATCAAGCGTTTCGTAACGCCGACCGTCAACGTCCCAGCGAAACCCATCGATCAACGCGGCGGGCAACGCCTTCGGCATACCGTAGCGTTCTGCGATGTGCACCATGGCACGGTCCGCAGCGTGATCGTAGGGCTTTCCGGAATAAATCAAATTCAGTCGATGCGTTAGCTCCGACACCGCATCCACATCATCGGCGCCGTCGTCGACCAAATCATCGGCGAGCCTGCAGAACGCGTAGAGTGCGCAGGCCGGCTCTCGCATTTCCTGCGGCAGGAGCAATGAAGCGGCGTAGAAAGAGTGCGAACCCACACGCAACATCTCCCGACACACGGCAAGATCGGACTGCTTATCGTCCAACCATTCAAAACCAGCGCCCATCTCGTCAGCCATAAGAACACTGCTCATCGCTCAATCCTGTTTGTGATCGCAACCAATCCGCGACCAGATGCGGACGTTCTTCGTGGGCGAGGTGACCGACACTCTCGATCAACGCCACATCCGCGACGTCGCGCAGCGCCGCGGCGGTCTTGCTCGGCGGTACAGCACGGTCACGGCCGCCGAGAATAACCGACAGGAGTCCGTCCGTTTGACGCCACTCATCGATCAACCCGTCGAGTCGCCACCCTGCCATCATTTCGATCACCGCACGCACGTGTGACGGTCGCGCCATCAGCGCCTGATAACGCGCAACATCCGGGCCTTGCAACTGCGAGCCCGTGCCCTCAAGCAATCGTTGAACTTCAGTGGTGCGCTCAGCCCGTCGAGCGATCATGCCGTCGAGCAGAGGCAACATCGCAGCGAACCGCGCCATGGCAGGAAACATCAGACCGGCAACACCGCTGAAGGGTAGTAACGCAGGATTGATCGCGAGAATCCTGCCCGGCCGAGGTGCATGGCCATCGAGCGACCACTTCAACCCGATTGCGCCACCTGCCGAATGACCCAACACCAGCGGTGCTTCGAGCTCCAGCGTTCGGCAAAGCTCAGCAACAGCCTGGGCAGTGCGCCTGAGCGAATACAACCCCGGCCGGAATGCCTCGGTGTCTGCATGGCCCGGCAAGTCCATGCGCGTTAACCGAAATTCCGTTTCCAGCAGCGGCACCAGCGCATCCCAACTCTCCAGCGACGCACCAGCGCCGTGGATGCAAACAAGGTCAGGTCCATCGCCGTCCTGACGGACGTGCCAGTTCAAACCCGCGGCGTTGATCTGCGTTTCGATCACGCCGCCACCTCGCGCACCGCGTCGGTCACTTGTGATGCATCTGCGAATGGCAACGCGAGATACCGCGCACCCATAGCATCCGCGAGCTTGCGACCGCGCGCCGAACCGCGCCTGCCCGTATCGATCGAGAGCGCGGTGTAACCTCTGGCCGCGATTTCGTTTGCCACGGCCAATGCTTGCTCGGTGGCCAGTGCAGGGTCGGGATCACCGTCGAGCGTGATGTTCCCCCGGCCGTCACTCAACAGAACAAGTACCGGCGTCTCACCGCGCTTGAGGGCGCCATCGGCAACCTGCGTCGCAAGACGCAAGCCAGATGCGAGTGGTGTACCACCGCCGCCAGGCAATGCCGAGAGCGCACGCTTCGCGCGCACCAGTGAGCGCGTCGCTGGCAGTAGCAACTCCGCTTGTGAACCTCGAAACGCAACGAGCGCAACCTGATCACGCCGCACATAACACTCTGCAAGCAGCAGCTCGATCGCGCCCTTGGTCTCTCCTAGTCGCTGCACCGCTGCCGACCCGGACGCGTCGACAACAAAAATCGTCGTGGTGCGTGTCTGTTCGGTGAACTTGCGAATCCGAAGATCTGATTTCACGATCTGTAGCCGCCCGGGCTCGCCACCCCGTACGCGCTGCCAGGGCGCAGCGGTCTTCAGCGTCGCTAGAACATCCAGGCGTTTGCCGCCTGTCGGCAAACCGCTGCGTGAGGGCATAGGTTTACCGCGCACGCCTCCTTCCATGCTCGACGCAGCATTACCGCCGGCTTTTTGCCTGGTCGCGCGCGACTGCTCCGAGACTAATCCAGCCAACAGCTGATCCGGTAGCACCGCCGCCGCAGCTGCCGCTACTTCGTCCGGACGCCGACCTGCCGAATCTGAGCCGGAGTCTTCGCCGTCAGACGGCGTGTCATCAGGCGGAGTGTCACTGCCCTCTGGTGGCGGCTCGGCTTCCTGTGGTGGTGTTTGCAATTGCTCGAGCGCGCCAGGGACTCGCGTAATCAAACACAAGGCTGCTGCATCGATCACATCCTGCTCGTCGAGCGTATCCCTGCCATGCAATGCCGCCAGCACCCTTGCCACCGTCATAGCCGCGAGCACCGCCCTTGGCGAACGAATGGCGAGCGCTTCGGCGATTCGCTGCCACTCGGCGATCGCAGTCTCGTCAACGGCGATCTCCTGCCACAGCGATGCCGCCTCATCGACTGACACCGGCAACAACGCCGAACCAATCGCTCTCGCGGATAACGAATCGAGATTAACCACCACGCCAAGACGATCCGCCAGGCGGGAGTCGAGCGGATCGTCATCGTCTCTGGCCTCGTCGCAGGCGACGACGCAACAACGTACTGTGAACTCACGGCTGAATCCGTCACGCTCCAGACGGAGCGACTCCGAATCGATCGTCGCGCAGATGGCCGATATCGCCGCCGGGCTTTGGCGCTCCGCCATGCGAAGCTCGAGAAAGCCACCATTGGATTCCGCAAGTAGCCCACTCATCAGGACGGGCCGCCCCGAATTTAGCGTGGCACCCAGATCGAGCCCGCCGAGTAAGCGATCTTCATCCGCGCTGGCAGGGACCCTCTGCCACGCACGTGGACCCGCCATCTCGCGCAGTATTTCCAACCATCGCTGCCGCGCGGGTCCGGCCTGGGACCGCAACCAGACTCCGCTAAGGTGAGGACCCGCCGCCGCGACAACAGACAGCGCCAGTGCAGCGTACTCGGCAGTGGTCGCTCGAAGTCCCGGCATCAGGCATCCAGCGTTTCCAGTGCGCGTGCGACACGCACACTCGCATCGGTATCGTCGAGCGGATCGCGTCGTAATCGATGGCGCAGCGCCAATTGCGCAACGTCGCGCACATCGTCAGGCGTCACGTCACTCCTGCCCGCAAGCGCGGCACTGGCGCGGGCTGCCCGAACTAACGTCAGCTCCCCTCGCAAGCCATCCGTACCAAGACCGACACACAGGGTCGCTGCGACTTCGAGTACGCTTTCCGGTACCTGCATATCGCTCAACAGGTCGCGCGCATTCGCAATCTTCCGACGCACGGCCCCTTCCCGTCGTGCCCAGCGCCGGCAAAACGCGGCGGAGTCTTGTTCATAATCGTCGCGTCGGCGAATGATCTCGATGCGGTCTTTCATCTCGCGCGGCGTTCGCACATCTACGCTGAGGCCAAACCGATCCAGCAACTGTGGTCGCAGCTCGCCCTCCTCCGGATTTCCGCTGCCAACCAGGACAAATCGCGCCGGGTGGCGCACGCTCAACCCTTCACGTTCGACCAGATTCTCACCAGAGGCGGCAACATCGAGCAGCAAATCGACCAGATGGTCCTCAAGCAGATTCACTTCATCGATGTAGAGAAAACCGCGATTGGCTTTCGCCAACAGCCCTGGCTCAAACGCCTTTTCTCCGTGCGCGAGAGCACGCTCGAGATCCAGCGCCCCGACAACACGATCTTCTGTCGCGCCTAACGGCATATCCACGACGGGCACAGACACCTGCTTCACCTTTTGCGTCGTCTTTTTCGCTACCGAGGGGTCCGGCTCGAGGTTATACGGCGAGTCGGCGATCACGCTCATCTTGGGAAGTAGTCCGGCAAGCGCCCGCACTGCGGTTGACTTACCCGTGCCGCGGTCGCCAAACACCAGCACACCGCCTACGCTAGGATCGACCGCAGCGATGAGAATCGCTTGCTTCATTTCGTCCTGGCCGACAATTGCAGTGAACGGAAAAGGCTTACGAGGTTTACTGGAACTCATGTCTTGCCGGTTGGCTTTTGATTCTTGATGTTAGGAAGTTTGCCGTCTGTCGCAAGCGATGCCCGTACAGAAATCGGCGCCGACTCCGTCGACGGTTCAACGGCGAGTGACCACAACCATTCATCTTTAACGCGTAGCGCAAGCAGAACGTGCTCGAGCGCCCCCAAGGCTATGAGCGTCAGCAACAAAGCAGTTGCTGTCGCTGCGTAACCGGGCGCGGCCACACCATTTGCTGCACTTCCCGAAACAACCGCCCATGCTGCGAGGAGCGTGATGAGCGCACCAGATACGAGCATGGCGGAACGATTAGGTTGTTGTCCGACATAGGACTCGAGATAACGCAGTCGCTCGGGCCAGAACTCCGTGTGCAAGTTCGCAACCCCAAAGAAGATATTGATTTTCGTGCTCCAACGCAGCAGCCACAATGCCGTCAGCACTTTCGCGCCAAGCGCGTTGTCTGCACCCGAGGACCACCACCAAAGCAAAGCGACGGTCAGTAGTACGGCAAGCTCGTGATAGAGACTTGCGGCGATGCCGTATCGAAAACGTTCTGACCCACTGGCATTGGGTGGGCAAGCTAACGGTCGTGGCCCGGTGAGAAACCCGAGCAAATAAACCGCTTCATGCCAACACCAGATCGCCAACGCACCAGCAAACGCCATACAAGCCCCAAGCGGCGTGGCGAGCGCTAGACTGAACCCGAACAGCACCACACCAACCAACAGTATGACCCATGCGGCTGTCAGCGTTCCGGCGCGTCGCGAGTCCGGCATTTTGATCCGCTTGAGCAGAATCAACGTGCTGGACCACCAGAGCGCCAGCGCAAAAACAGTTGGCCAGAAATAGACCATCGACAAGCGCTCGGTCGTCCTACCAGCTCGGCGCCAGACGAACCTCTTTGGGCAATTCGTGCCGACGTACCGGTAGCATGTACAGTCTTCCGAAGGTGACAACACCCTTCAGTGCACACCAGGCCCCAGTCAGTTTGCCCATAACTCCGCCGCGCGCCTTGGCACGTTCACTCGCCTCACTGATCTCACGCAAGCGCTCGAATCCACGCCAAAGGCGTTCGTCATCCAGGTTGAGTGTGAACGGGAAGATCTGTTTGGTGATCTCGGATGTGATGCCAATGACGTCGCGGTCGTACTCGGTCGGTGTAACGCCGAAAGCATGATGCATTGCCGGGCGCGCATGATCACGCACGTACATCGTGGCGAACACGGCGAGCAGGAAGAAGCGAATCCAAAGCAAGTTGTGTCCGCGCAGCAAGTGTGGGTTCGCCCGCATAATCAGCGCAAATACTTCGCCATGGCGAAACTCATCGTTACACCAACGTTCGAACCAACGGAAAATCGGGTGGAAACGACGTTCCGGATGCGCCTCGATCAATCGAAAGATTTTGATGTAGCGCGCGTAGCCGATTTTTTCGGACAAGTAGGTCGCATAAAAGATGTACTTCGGCTTGAAGAATGTGTACTTCTTTTCTTGCCGCAGGAAACTCAGGTTAACCGGTCGCCCGTAATCCTCAAGGGTACGATTGATGAAACTCGCGTGTCGCGCCTCGTCGCGGGCCATGTAAGCCATGACCGATTTCACGTCAGGGTTGTCCACCGCCTTCTTGATATCTGCGTATAGCGCACAACCGGAATACTCCGATGTCACCGACGACACCAGGAATCCGATGAATTCCTCAAAAAGCTCCGGCGAGAGACTCTTGATTTCGTCCTTGAAATTCTCATCACGCTTGAAGTGGTTTTTGTTCGTATCGCTCGCGAACTCTGCCATTAGGGCGTCCCACTCCTTTCGGATCGGCGTAAAGTCCAGCGCGTCCATCGCCGCCGTGTCGGTTTTATAGAACCGTGGCGCAAGGACAGTCTCCCTATGTGCTTCCCGGGTCGATTCGTTCACACCTGACAAGTCTTTCGCGGATTCAGACATGTTCCCCTCCTAATCTATAGCGTATCTGCGACGCTTGGCGCCGCCGGCTCTGTATCGAAGAGCCATGTAAATTGCCCAGCAGGATCCGGTCCGAACGCTCGCAGATCGATACGACGACCGGTCGACAGATCGACAAGCTCGCTGGTTCTGTCCTCATATTTCCGGAGCTCAACCCCGGGGCTCATATCGGCCTCGAGCACCTCTCGCTCATCCATTAAACCTCGGACCGTGACGCGCATGAACGGCAGATCCCCTGAAGGCACAACCGCACGGACACGCCCATCGAGCTCCTGAATCGACACCGAACCATCCGGGAGATTCACGAAGCGTAGCGTTAGTGATTCCGCCAAAACTCGTGAGTCGATGTAAGCCTGACCGTCGGCATTCGGATTCACGAAGTATTGCTGCCATGCGACACCGACGATCGCGAGGAGCGCAAAAGCACCCATAACCCGTAATGGCACCGTGGACAACATGTTGTCGTCGTGATGATCATCCGGCTCGCCATCGTCGTCGTGCAGCCAGGGCTCCAGAGGTTCACTCTTCGGCGCTGCTTGGCGCATATCTGCTTCGATTGCAGACTTCAACGCATCCGCGGCACTGCGCGCATCCTCAAGACACCGCAACATGGGTCTCGGGTGGCGAATTCTGAATGGCTGTACGCTTGGCCATAACACGAAGTAGGCAACACGAGCATCTCTGGCCGTGTGCAACACCACATCTCCGCCGGTATCACCGCGCGGAATCAGTCCGGCGCTCTCAATTTTTTCGAGCGGTATCGTGACGGTTATTTGCAGCGCAACACCCGTGCGAATCGCAATCCGTTTGTCGGTGATCGTGTAAGTCGTCGAACGTTCCGCCCAGCGCGCGTAAACCCACAACATCGAACATAGTGTTACGCCGAACAAGATCGTGGTGGTCGCAGTCTGCGCTACGTCGCCCCAGGCACCACCGCCGTACAACGTACTGCCAACTCGCCAAAGCAGCAGCAACACAAAATAGAGTGCCACTTTTCTGACATGCAAAGCATGCCGTGCTAGCAGGGAAGGCGCAGGCCCTCCCTGCCACAGTACACGTTCTCCAACATGAACATCGTCGCTGTCCAAAGCGCCCCGAATTCGGCCAGCGTCGACGCTCATATCAGTGGCTCAGACCGTTCAGGTGTTGCCAGCAGTTTACCGCCGCCGAAGTAGCCCTGAATCTTGTCTTCCTCAAGCAGAGTGACCGTGTCAGCCTCTTTGGTTCGCGGCGCACGAGCAAACTGCTCTGCCATGACCGCCTCCACGAGGATGGTGTCACGCTTCTTGCTGATATCAACAAACGCAAAAGGCACGAGCACGTTGCCGGTACCGACACTCTCATCCAGCGCGACCTCCAGATACACGATCATGGGTTCCGGCAGATCGATCCAGGCATCGGTAACTGAACCCACAGTCTTGCCATCTGCAGTGACCACAGCTTTCCCACGCGGATCGGGATCTCTGGAGTCAATGTGGAAGGTGGGGTTGTTGCGCATCGGCACGATACGCGGATTCCCGTTGTAGCAGAGATCCGGCGTATCTTCGCGCTCTGACCATGCAGCTGGCCCAATGCCATCGACTAGCGGATCGCCTGTCGGCACATAAGGTGCACCCGGGAACCGACCGGCAGGTTTCGCTGCGATATCCGCATCGAAATCCATATTGATCGGACGCGGTACAGCCGCCTCACCACCGTGCTGAGGAAGAAAAACCTTCTTGTCGTCCACAACGTCCGGGTTAGGCCCCAGGCGGACAGAACCGTCAGGGTTCTCGTGCATCACTGGGAAACCTTCCCTGCGACCCTCACGCTGGATGTAGAACACCAGCCCGAAGAAGAATAACCAGAACAGGGTAAAAAGGATCTCAACGAGATCGATTGAACCTACCAAATCATTTGCCATAGCATGACTCCTTAACGGCTACTGCGGAAACTCGGTCAGACCCAATCGTCCGTCCGCGTCCGCACCAGCCTCCCGCGTGAACTTTGCCAATGGGCCGACCACGACCAATGTGACAAAGAGCAAAAACACTTCAAATTGATAAACCAACGTGTAACCCGTGGCCGGGTCTGTTATCGCTGGCCCCAGTCGTCCCAATTCGATCCAGTGGCTAAATACATCCCGGAGTGCACCTCCAGAAGCCACACCAATGCCGGTTGCAGTCGCCTGTACTGCACCCCACGCACCTAACGCCAGACCAGTGCCCGCGACTCGTGCAAGGTCCATTGCGGCCACCAGCATTCCCACTGAAAAAAGTCCTGCCCCTACGCCGATGCCAAATACGGCAACCTGGAAGAGCGCTTGAATACGTACGCCGGAAACGATCGCCACCAGCAAGAAGGCCATTGCGCCGAGCAATGCACCGAATGCAGCAAGACGATGCGGATCGGTACCGCGTGATAACCACCGCGATGAGGCGAAGAAAGCGAGTAGCATTCCCGCCGCGAGTGTCGCCGTCAGTTGGGTGGTCGCCGCAACCCCCATACCGAGAATCTCAGCACCGTAGGGTTCGAGCAGGATGTCCTGCATCGTGAAGCCGGTGGTACCGATACCCAGTGCCAAAAGCAATCGGCCTGAGCGGGGATCCTCACGCAGCTTTTGCCAGGCCTCTGAGAATTTCGGTCGGTCCGGTCGCGGTTGTGTTCGCGTCGGGTCGATCGTTTCCTGTTTCCACAAAGCGGTGACATTCAGAATCAAAGTCACCATCGCGGCGCCCTGAATCACGCGGATCAATCGAACGTGCGTGAAGTCCTGAAGCAGCTGACCGAAAACAAGCGCGCTTACAAGCATGCCGACCAGCAGCATCACGAAGAGCAGTGCAACGACACGTGGGCGTGCCTCTTTTGGCGACACATCGGTAGCGAGCGCCAAACCTGCGGTTTGCGTTGTATGTAGCCCGGCCCCGACAAGCAGAAACGCAAGTGCGGCCGCCGCGTGCCCAACCCAGATCGGACCCTGCGTATCACCCGACATCACGAACAGCGCAAACGGCATAAAGGCGAACCCGCCGAACTGCATCATCGTGCCGAACCAGATGAACGGCACACGACGCCAGCCGATGTGCGATACGAGGTTGTCTGAGTTGAAACCGATCAAGGCCCGAAACGGCGCAGCGAGCAATGGCAACGCCACCATGATGGCGACCAGAGCAGCTGGAATACCCAGCTCGACGATCATGACGCGATTCAAAGTACCGCTGAGCAGCACCACCGCCATACCGACCGAAAATTGGAACAACGAAAGGCGCAAAAGTCGGGACAAAGGTAGATCCTCGCTTGCAACATCTGCAAACGGCAGCAGTGCTGGCGCAACATTTCGCCAGCGCTGGGACAAACCTTCGGCCCATCGCATCATATGCGCGTGATCTCCATTGCCTGGGATTTATAGAATCCACTGCTGACGCGGCGTGTGCGCCCAATCGTGAACCGATCGAGGTTCTGTTCCCGCTCGATGCAATAGCGCATGTGCGACTCAGACACCGGACGGATGAACGGCGCTCTTGTGTCGGACTTCGGAATGATGCGGCCAACCGCGTGCATCACTGACAACGCCGGCGTCTTTGGCGCAAAAGAAAATATCACACCTCGACGCGCCCGCCCGCCGAGCTCGGCAAGCGTTTCCGCGATATCAGCAGGCTCGTAATGAATCAACGAATCCATAGCGACCACGAAGTCGAAGAAACCTAGGCTCGGGTCGACCATGTCGCCAACCATAAAGGTGATACTCCCCTCACCCGGGATCGAAGGTGCACGCTCTGCCGCAAGCCCGATCAACGTCGAAGACACATCAACAGCAACGACGTCAGCACCTCTGGCGGCAGCGATCGTTGCCAGTGCCCCGGTGCCACAACCAGCATCCAGCACCCTGGCGCCACGCATGTCGTGGGGCAACCAGCTGAGGATGGTGTCGCGCATCTCGTCGCGGCCCGCACGCACGGTCGCGCGCACGCGCCCAACGGGCGCATCGGAGGTGAGCTTTGCCCACTGTTCTGCGGCGGTCTGATCAAAATAAGTGGTCAGCCGCTCTCGAGTCCGTTCGTAAGTTGCATTACCCATCAGTCAAACCCCAGAAAATCGAAGATCTCTCGGTCTTTCATGGGTACCGCGGTCTGCGGCTCAGTGCCATCCCAAAGTCGGCGAGCGAGTTGCAGGTATTCCTCCTTCACCGCCGCCAGCTCAGGTGAGTCCGGCATCTCGAACAGCGTCGATTTCTTTAGACGGCTCTGACGAATCACATCGAGGTCAGGAAAATGAGCGATGCGCTCCAGGCCGATCCGTTCGTTGAACCCGTCGATCTGCTCGGTAGCCGCGCTACGATTGGCGATAACACCACCGAGTCGCACGTTGTAGTTCTTGGACTTGGCGCCGATCGCAGCCACGATTCGGTTCATGGCGAAAATCGAGTCGAAGTCGTTTGCAGTAACGATCAGCGCTCGGTCTGCGTGCTGCAGAGGCGCCGCAAAACCGCCGCAAACGACATCACCCAACACATCGAAAATCACCACATCGGTGTCTTCAAGCAGATGGTGTTGTTTCAGCAGACGCACGGTCTGTCCGACCACATAGCCGCCGCAGCCAGTCCCCGCTGGTGGGCCACCCGCTTCGACACACATGACACCGTTATAGCCTTCGTAAACGAAGTCATCCACGCGTAGCTCCTCGGTATGGAACTCCACCGATTCGAGTACATCGATCACGGTTGGCACGAGGCACTTTGTCAGCGTGAATGTGGAATCGTGTTTGGGATCACAACCGATCTGCAGTACACGCTTGCCCAGCTGCGAGAACGCTGCAGACAAATTTGATGATGTGGTGCTCTTGCCGATGCCACCTTTGCCGTAGACAGCGAAAACCTTTGCGCCCTCAATCTGAACCTGTGGATCCATATGCACCTGCACGGAACCGTTTCCATCTGGCGGCGTCGGCTTAACGGTAATCGGCGATGCTGGTTGTACCTGACTCATGGTCTCAATCCTTGCGGCGGTGCCGCGGTGTCCCTCAACGCGCGTAATACGCCTTGGCGTCGTACAACGTGTCGACGCTTATAGTTGTTAGTCCCTGTTCACGCGCATAACGCTCGGTGTTACGTCGTGCTTTTCCCCGAACAAAGAACGGAATCTTGCCGAGTTCTTTCTCTGCATCACTGGCCCAGATTGGATCGTCCGCATCGATATCCACTGTCTGCGTGGCAGGCCGAGCTTCGGACTGACCGGATGCGTGACCCAAGTGCGAGGGCATAGCGCCATTGCCGAACTCGAAGTCCTCGCGGAACATGCCAAGCAGATGCTCTTCCAGACCCATCATCAATGGATGAACCCACGTGTCGAACAGTAGATTCGCACCGGCATAACCCATCTGCGGCGCGTGCGATGCCGGAAAATCCTGCACATGCATCGGAGCGGAGATGACCGCGCAACCGATACCGAGCCGCTTCGCTACGTGGCGCTCCATCTGAGTACCGAGCACAAGCTCCGGCTCGACCTCACTGACGGCTTGCTCAACCTCCAGATAGTCGTCGGTGATCAACGCTTCCAATCCGAGTTCACTCGCCTTGGCGCGGACCTCACGTGCGAACTCGCGCGAGTAAGTTCCGAGCCCGACGACCTCAAATCCAAGCTCCTCGGATGCAACGCGCGCAGCTGCGAGCGCATGAGTGGCGTCTGCAAAAATGAACACCCGTTTGCCGGTCAGGTAGGTCGAGTCGACCGACCGCGAATACCAGGGCAATCTTGAGCGACCATCCTGTAGTGCAGGCTCGGGATCGACATTCGCGAGTTCAGCGACCTCTCGAATGAATTCGGTGGTCGCATTCACACCAATCGGTACATTGCTGGTCATTGGCTGTCGGAACGCACGCTTAAGCCATGTTGCTGTGGTCAGACCAGTCTCGGGGTACATGACGACGTTAAAGTCCGCATCGCCCAATCGAGCGATGTCAGCCGCAGATGCATCCATGGGCGCTACGACATTCACATCGACGCCGAGGCGATCGAGGATGCCCCGCACTTCCATCAAATCATCGCGATGACGGAAACCGAGCGCCGTCGGGCCGAGGATATTGCACCGCGGTCTGCGATTCGGGTCACGCTCTGGCATGCCCTGTTCGCGTACGCGCTGCGCCGCAGCGCCGGCAAGCCCTCGCGCAAGATGATAGAGCGTCTCGGCAGCAGCCCAGTTTTCCTTGCGTTGATAAGAAGGCAGCTCCAGAGGAATGACCGGTACGGGGAGCCCCATACCCTCGGCCAATCCGCCAGGGTCATCCTGAATCAGCTCGGCTGTACAAGACGCGCCGACCAACATCGCCGACGGCTGAAAACGCTCGTAGGCAGCGCGCGCCGCATCCTGGAACAGTGTGGCGGTATCGCCGCCAAGATCACGCGCTTGAAAAGTCGTATAAGTCACCGGTGGACGTGTCGACTTGCGTTCGATCATTGTGAATAGCAAGTCCGCGTAGGTATCGCCCTGCGGTGCGTGCAACACGTAATGCACATCGCGCATGGCGGTCGCAACTCGCATCGCACCGACATGCGTTGGTCCCTCGTATGTCCAGAGCGTGAGTTTCATCAGACCGCCAGTAACGTTGAACGTCGCAGGGGCCTTGCGAACAGCTCGGCGCAATCGCCAGCCTGCTCATAGCCGTGAATGGGAGAGAACACGAGTTCGATCGACCACTTGGTGGTCACACCTTGCGCTTCCAGCGGATTCGCGAGACCCAGGCCACAAACGACCAGATCAGGGGATTCGGCCTCGCAACGATCGAGTTGCTTCTCGACGTCTTGCCCTTCGCTCAGCGTGATTGACTCCGGTAAACGTGCAAGCTCATCGGCGAGATGCTGACGGTGCAAGTACGGGGTACCGACCTCGGTCAGCTCGACATTGAGTTCTTCGTGTAGAAACCGGGCCAGCGGCACTTCGAGCTGCGAGTCCGGGAAGAAAAATATGCGCTTGCCGGAGAGCGTTTTGCGTTGATTCTCAACGGCTGCTCGCGCGCGTGCCCGTGGTGCCGCAGTGACCGCATCGAAACGTCGCTCCGATACACCAAAGTGGCGCGCCGCGGCGGCCAGCCATCCTGTTGTGCCATGCTCACCAATCGGGAATGGCGCTGGTATTCGGATTGCACCACGCTGTTCGAGCGCGGCCGCCGTATCCGTGAGAAACGGTTGCGCCAAGAGATAACGAGTATTGCTGCCCACGGAGGGCAAATCTCCGAGCGAACGCATCGGCAAAAAACTGATGTTGTCGATACCCATCGACGTCAACAGCTCGCGGAACTGATCCTCAACAATGTCAGCAAGAGCGCCGACTACAAGCAGTTGCTCGTCCTCGGACGCCGCCATCTCTGGCACCAGCGCTGCAAGGCAGGCGTCCTCGCCTTGAGTAAAGGTGGTCTCGATGCCGCTGCCTGAGTAGTTAAGGACACGAACTTGCGGCATAAATTGCGCGGAAAGCCGCTGAGCGGCTTTGGCGAGATCAAGCTTGATGACCTCAGAAGGGCATGAGCCGACAAGAAAGAGGAGCTTGATATCAGGGCGGCGCGCCAATAAGCGCTCTACCTCCCTATCAAGCTCCTCGTTCGCATCAGCTAGCCCAGCCAGGTCGCGGTCGTCAATGATTGCCGTGGCGAACCTCGGCTCCGCGAAGATCATGACGCCCGCGGCTGACTGGATCAGATGTGCGCAGGTTCTCGAACCCACCACAAGGAAAAAAGCATCCTGCATTTTTCGGTGTAACCAGACGATGCCGGTTAACCCACAGAACACTTCGCGTTGACCGCGCTCACGCAAAACCCCATCAGAAGGGCGCTGCATCTGCTCACGCGGTTGAAGCACGGAGGTTGTCATGAGACACCTCCGGCAGCCGACGCCGCAGCGTGGCCTGAATGCTGTTTCGCCTGACCGCCAAGGCGGGCAAGCCGGAATTTCCACAGGAACTGGGCAGCGTTGATCACATAAGTGAAGTAAGCCGCCAAGGCCAGATAGCTTTGGCCCACCGCGCCGTACCATCCGAATAGGACTGCAACCACGTACCAGGTATGCAGGATCATGACGAGCATGCTGACGACGTCTTCCCAGAAGAACATGTCGACGAACAGATACTCACCGAACACGTCTTTCTCCCAAAGAGAGCCCGTGATCATGATCGCGTACAACAAAGCGGTTTTAAGGAGGACAGACGCGGTTGCGAGTGTCTCGCCCGCTCCGGTGTACAGATAACGCAACACCAAAATGAGGCTGACGAGAAAAACCAGGAACTGCAGTGGCGCAAGCACACCCTGAACAAAAGTCCAGACTGATGCGTCGCGACGCTGCCGCTGTTCAGCGGTGTACAGCGTCGCAGAGTTATTGGTGGCGGCTTCGCGGTCTGCCATCTTTGCCTCTACTGCTCCCCATCTGTTACAACACCAATGTCAATAAACACTGACGCTCAGTTGAATTTACGGGGTGCTGGAGCGAGTGTCAACAAAACAAAACGTCATCTTTTGTTGACATGCTTGACGAAGAAGTGTCTACTTAATCGGCACATTTTTCTGGTGACAGCATTTCCCGAGTAACTTTTGACCTAGTCGTTATTTGGGACGGTGACGATGAATCAGGAAAGCGGACCACATGGGGCCGGTGGCTTTTTTGGCCGGCTAATCGAGAACAGCCGTCGGCTGTTTGGGCACAAAAAAGCCGATCAAGAGCAGGAACTCAAAACACTGTCGCGGCTTATTGAGCAGGGGATCATCCCTCGGCTGCATATGAGATTCAGTACAGCACAACATCGTTCGGGCGAGCGCGATGCGACTACTGAGGCGCCCGAATATGACGTCAACGGGTTTGTGGGCGCTCTACTCTCACGAACTTCCGAGGACGCAGCCGACTTCGTCGACCGTCTGCGGCTCACCGAACACAGCCTGATCGAGGTCTACCAGCATCTGCTTGCACCGGCTGCTCGCAGACTTGGCGAGATGTGGGATGATGATGAGTGCGGGTTTGCGGAAGTCACTATCGCAATCGCAAAAATAAGACACCTTTTCATCGCGACCGCACCTTTGTTTCCGGTCCATGAATCAGCAGACAAGAAAGACCGCCGCAGCATCCTGATGACCACCACCCCCGGAGAACAGCACACGTTCGGCGTGTATCTCGCCGTGGAACATTTTCGTGCACATGACTGGACTGTCTGGTCTGGAACACCGAGGAACACAAGAGAGCTCATCGAGCTGGCCGGTAAAGAACCCTATGACGTTATCGGCCTGTCAATTGGCAGCGAGCGCAGCCTCAAGGCGGCGAAAACCGCCATTCATGAACTTAAAGACAACGCCGTAAACAGTGACGTCGTTATCCTGGCGGGCGGATCGCTTCTCTTCAACCAACCCGAACTGGCGGACGATCTTGCAGCAGACTTGCTGGTCCACGAGATCGACGACAGTCTGATCGCGCAGACCGCTGAGCTGGTTGCGAAAAGGCGCCGCGCGCGTCCCTGACCCCAATGCGTAACCTGGCACACACGTCCGGCACCAAAACAGGCATCGAACGATGATTCCGTTTAAGAGTCACCAGAGCGCACTCAAGGAAATTAGCCACGAATCGATGGCCGAGCTGCTCGGCGCATCGCATGACATTTCGCTCCTGATCAACACCGAGGGTGTGATCATCGATGTGGCATTCGGCGCCGACCAACCGTTACGCCGAGTCGCCGACCAATGGGTCGGAAAACGCTGGAGCGATACGGTTTCGGACGACAGTCTGCCGAAAATCGAACGTCTTCTCGATGCTGCTGATTCGGCCCAGTCTGATCGACGTTGGCGCCAGGTAAACCATCCCACCGAAGAGACTCGACGCGATATTCCCGTGCTGTATCTCGCGATTCGGGCCGGCGATAGCGACCTCATTCTGGCGATCGGAAAGGACCTGAGCCCGATCTCAGATATGCAGCAGCAACTGCTGGATATGCAGCACGCGATCGAGAACGACTACCGCAGACTGCAACAAGCCGAGGCACGCTACCGCGTTCTGTTCCAGCACGCACGCGAAGCCATCCTGATCGTCGACCCGGATAACGGGCGTGTGGTGGAAGCCAATCCGTCGGCCGCTGAGTTGCTCCACGAGAAAATCTCCAAGCTTGCTGGCGGCAACCTGAACCGCCTGTTTGCCGAGGACTCTCACCGACCGATCCTCGACCTTATGAACACCGTTCGCTCCACTGGTAAGGAAGCACAAATTGAGGTGAAGACCGCATCAGAAGATCGTGAAGTCTGGGTCAGCGGTATTCGACTGCAACGCGACAACAATCGCCTGGTCATGCTGCGCCTGGTCAGTGAAGACAGCGCTCGAACCGGACGACTGCACAACGAAAACGATCATTTGCTGCTCGATCTTGTCGAGCACTCCTCTGATGGCGTGGTGGTTACCGATCACAGCGGTCTGATCATTACGGCCAACCCGGCTTTTCTCGCTTTGTGCCAGGTCGCCTCTCAATTCCAGCTGCACAACCAACCGCTCGACCAATGGCTTGGTCGTGCGGGTGTTGACGTCAGCGTACTGCGCAAGAATCTCGTTCAGCGTGGCGCGGTTCGGCAGTTCTTCACGACCGTCAATGTCGAGTACGGCGCGCCCGTCGATGTGGAGCTATCCGCAGCGGTGCTCGATACCGATGATGGCACCCGCTACGGCTACGTGGTGAGACGCGTGATCCGTAGAAGCAACGAAGCCGGTGAGCTGATCGAAAAAGGCGATACCCTGCACCAGTCGGTTGAACAGATGACCGAGCTCGTGGGCCGTGTCCCACTGAAAGACCTCGTGCGCGAGACCACCGACATCATCGAGAAGATGTGCATCGAAACCGCATTGAAGATGACCTCGGACAACCGCGCTTCTGCCGCCGAGATGCTGGGCCTCAGCCGTCAGAGTCTTTATGTCAAATTGCGTCGCCACGGCCTGAATAACGGCGCGAACGACTCTAACGACGACTGAATTCGACGAAAACCCTTCTTTGTCCAGTTTTTTGGACACTTAAGTGTCATTTTTGATTGACGCTTTGCGGGTGTGGGTATACCTTGAAGAGGTATGCCCGAGTCAAGAGTTGTCAGTCTGCAGGGGGCGCCTTACTGGCTCTCCATTTTGGAGTTGCTGAAGCCGGTTACCTGGTTTCCGCCGATGTGGGCATTCGCCTGTGGCGTTGTGGCTTCGGGCATCGCTGTCGAGACACGTCTGCCGTTTCTCATTGGCGGGGTATTGCTTGCCGGACCGTTTCTTTGTGGCACGAGTCAGGTCGTCAATGACTGGTTTGATCGCCATGTGGACGCCATCAATGAACCACATCGGCCCCTACCCTCAGGTCGCGTATCCGAACGTGTCGGCTGGATTCTGGCGCTTGGGTGGTCTGGCCTGTCCATGATTTTGGCCGGAATGCTCGGGTTTTGGGTTTTCCTCGCTTCGGCATTGGGACTGGCATTGGCCTGGGCATACAGCGCCCCACCTTTTCGACTGAAACGTAACGGCTGGTACGGCAACAGCGCGGTTGGGCTTTGCTACGAGGGTCTTCCCTGGTTCACGGCGGCAGCGGTCATGAGCGGCGGATTGCCTCAGACCGAAATCATCTTGCTGGCGTTGCTCTACAGTGTCGGCGCACACGGCATCATGACACTGAACGATTTCAAGGCGCTTGAGGGCGATCGCGCCATGGGCATTCGCTCATTGCCGGTTCAGCTAGGGCCCGAAACCGCTGCCCGATTCGCTTGCCTCGTGATGGTTGTGCCGCAGTTCATTGTCGCGGGTTTGCTTTGGGTTTGGGGCACCCCTTATTTCGCCGCGGCTGTTGCCATGGTTTCGTTGGTGCAAATCGCATTGATGCCTCGACTGTTGTCAGACCCCGAACGTCACGCACCTTGGTACAACGCGACCGGGGTCGCTCTGTACGTAAGCGGCATGATGGTGTCAGCGATCGCTATGCGCGGGCTGTCATGACACTCCCCGGGCTTTCCTGGATCGGCATATTCAGGCTTGGCACCGTCCAGATGTGCCTCGGCGCAATGTTTGTCTTGATGACCTCTATCATTAATCGAGTCATTGTCGTTGAGCTCGCGCTGCCTGCCGCGTTTGCCGGCGGTCTTCTGGCCGTGCATTACGCGATGCAGATGCTACGTCCTCACTTTGGGCACGGTTCAGATTCCGGTGGACGGCGAACCACCTGGATCATTGGTGGCATGTTCGTGCTCGCCGTCGGCGCCACACTCGCGGCCGTCAGCACTATGGTGATGAGCGTTTCAGCACCCCTCGGCATGACCGTCGCCGTGTTTGCGTTTGCGCTCGTCGGCTCTGGCGTTGGCGCTGGAGGCACGTCGCTGCTGGTGTTGGTCGCAGCGAAGGTAGTCCCGAAGCGGCGCGCCGCGGCGGCCTGCATTACCTGGAGCTGCATGATTTTCGGCTTCGTGGTCGCAACTGAAGTGGCGTCGAGACTGCTCGAACCATTCAGCACGGTACGAATGCTCGCCGTGATCGGTGGCATTTGTGCTGTGGCATTCGTGGTCAGTGTCGCTGCCGTATGGGGCATCGAAGACAACCACGCTGATGTGGCCGAGTCGACCGCGTCGGACACCAGCAAGACGTCGTTTATGGTGGCGCTCAAACAAGTGATGGTTGAGCCTCAGACCCGTATTTTTGGTTTGTTCATCGCCCTGTCGATGTTCGCCTATGGACTGCAAGAGCTGGTCCTAGAGCCTTTCGGTGGCGCCGTGCTCGGCATGACGCCAGCCGAATCTACCAGCCTGACCGGAAAGCAAAACATGGGCGTGCTGCTCGGCATGATCGCAATGGGGATCATCGGCAGTCGCAACATCCGGACACTTCGCACCGGGGTTTCGGGCGGCTGCCTTGCCTCCGCGCTGTGTCTGGTCGCCCTCGTACTGGCCCCTACGGAAATGGCGCTGACACCGGTGGTAGCAACGGTCTTCGCTCTGGGCTTTGCGAATGGTGTTTTCGCGGTCGCTGCGGTCGGCAACATGATGCACCTCGTCGGTCAGGGCACTGCCGGACGGGAAGGTATTCGCATGGGCGTTTGGGGCAGCGCACAGGCCATCGCGATGGGCGCTGGCTCCGTAGTCGGCACCCTCATGGTCGACGCGGCACGGTGGATCGCCAGCGACACCATGATCGCCTACGCGTCTGTATTTTCAATCCAGGCGGGACTTTTCTTCATCGCTGCGCTACTGGCGCTGGGTATTCGCACAACAGACGAGCTGCCGCGTGAACACGCGGCAGCCACTTCGGGATAACGGGAGTCAATCAATGACGGATTATGATGTTGCAGTGATCGGGGGTGGACCGACAGGTGCGACCGCGGCAAATGAACTCGCTTCGCAAGGTCACAGGGTTTTGCTGTTGGATCGTCAAGGTCGAATCAAACCCTGTGGCGGCGCCATCCCGCCGATTCTTGTCAGAGAATTCGACATCCCGGAGAGTCAACTTGAGGCAAAAGTCACGCTCGCGCGCATGATTTCACCGTCCGGTGAAGGCGTCGACATGGATATCGGTGGATGGGTTGGGATGGTCGACCGCGGCTCGTTCGATGAATGGCTGAGAGAGCGTGCACATCGCAACGGTGCGACACGGATCAACGGCAAGTGTGATCGGGTGGAGAGCGAAGAAGGCAAGCCCGCCCAAATCACGTTCACAGAAAACGACTCGGGTGAGCAACACACGGTTACCGCGCGGTATGTCATCGGCGCTGATGGCGCGCGTTCCCGCGTTGCCCGGGCGTGTATCAAGAACGCTGACAAGGTTCCTCACGTATTCGCCTACCACGAGATTATCGAATCACCACCCGCGGGCGAAGGCGATTTCGATCCCGAACGTTGCGACGTTTACTACCAGGGTGACATTTCGCCCGATTTCTATGGCTGGGTATTCCCGCATGGCAAGTGCTCAAGCGTCGGCATGGGCACCCATCATCAGGGCTACTCGCTACGCAACGCGACATCACTGCTGCGACAACGGGCGGGACTCGCGAAGGCCAAGACCATCCGCACTGAAGGCGCACCGATTCCCTTGAAGCCGATGACGCGGTGGGATAACGGTCGTGACGTGATCGTCGCCGGCGATGCTGCTGGTGTTGTCGCGCCAGCATCGGGAGAAGGCATCTATTACGCGATGTACACCGGCAAGCTGGCAGCGGAGTCGGTTGCCGAGGCACTCGAGACCGGCGATGCACGCGCGCTTCGCAAAGCGCGTAAGCGATTCGGTAAGGCGCATGGCCGAGTGTTCTTTATTCTCGGAATCCTTCAGAAGTTCTGGTACTCAAGCGATAAGCGACGCGAGAAGTTCGTCAAGATTTGCCGTGACCCGGACGTTCAGCATCTGACCTGGGAAGCCTACATGAACAAGCAGTTGGTACGTGCCAAGCCGGTTGCGCACGTCAGGATCTTCTTCAAGGATCTTGCCCACCTCGTAGGGCTGGCGCCTCGCTAGACGCTCAACGGGCCTTGCGTCGACCGCGCCCGAACCCGGAGCGGCGCCGACAATCGACCCAGTACTCGCACTGGCCGGTGAACCAGAGCCAATAGCAGAACAATTCCGAAAGCTCCTCGATCGCGAGCTTGGCAACGCGCGAATAGTCATCGCCCAACAGTGCGATCCACAGCGGCGCGTGACCGATAATGTTGGAGAACACCAAGAGTCCGGCGATAGCGCTTCCGATCAATGCAAAACCGATGGAAGTCTGAACTCGCGACACCGCGATTCGTAGCTCCGCCCCCGAGCGCACCAGGTAGACCGTCACCGATACGACCAGTGATCCCAGAAGAAGCTGCCAGACATGGTCGCGGACGTAGACATCGAGAAACCAGTCGCACTCGCGAATGAACGCTGCTCCCGCCATTGCCAGAAGAAATATGGAGACTGGCCGTTGTACGGGCAGCAGCCGCACGCAATGTGCAGCCATCAAGGCGATCACGCCCAACAACAATAACTGGAGGCACTCAGGCCAGGAGTACTCGCTGGTGCCGAGAACTGGAGATGCAGGGGTCATGACCTGCAGGTTCATTCCCGGCCCTTTGAGTTCGAGCCACACCATCAAACCGAACAAACCGGCGAGCAAGCTGATGTAGCCGAGAGGCCGTAACCATATTGTGGAATACTGACGAAACACTAGATGCCCGAGACGCCAAGACGCTTCAACAGTGACCACGCTTCAGGTCGCGATTGAGAAAGCCACGCGGCCGAGCCCGCACCGTCGCCATGCAGAAATGCAAACGCCGAGCCTTCGCGAAAGCTGTAGCCCCAAGCGTCCATGTCCTGGCACAGCCTTTGCGCACCGACGCCCGGCAGCACTTCGGCCAATTGAATCTGCATAAAGCACACGGCAGATTCCTCGTCGTCATCGCCCTTTGCATCGCCAACGAACCCATTGCGATCCGCATCGCGCGCGCAAAGCACGTGGCAGGCTTCATGCAGTAATGAATGCAGCGGCGTATCCGCGCGCACATGAATGCAACGATCGGTAATGCCCGCCTCAGAATCGCCCCAATAACTTCCTGGTAAAGAGGCATCGGCAGAGTGAACACACATCTGCAATCGTGCGATGGAAAACACGGATTGAAGCGCTCGGCCGGATGCCGCATCTGTGGTGACTTCGTGCACGCTCAACACGAATTCAGGGCACTGTCGCGAGCTGGCGCAACATCGCGTCAACCAAATCAGCGACGATGAGATCCCGCAGGTCTTGCTCTTCCTGGACCTTGCCGAGGACCTCAAACTCAGACCAGTTGTAGTCGCGGGTCAGCGTGAGTGGTGCACTCTCCATCAGCACTTCTTGCCCACGTCGCAGGATGAACCCGCTCGTATAGAAGACCTCGAATTCTCGCGGCACGTTTCGCGCCGAAACCGAGAGTACTCGTTGCCCGGTATTCACGGCGGTCAGCGTCAGGCGTGCGGGTGCCGAGCGATCGATTACCACGCCTTGTGCGATTAAGGCCTTCTCCAGCGCAATATAAATGTCGCTGCGAGGATCTTCCGCCTCCAGCGCGATTCGCTGCAGCGAGGGTGCCAACAGGGGCCTTTCGGCCAACTGAAAACCGCAGCTGGCGACCAGGCCAGCTACAAGCAATACCGCGCTGCGCCAAATCGTCATGGTCAAACGACCAGATTGATCAACTTGTTCGGCACCACGATGACTTTGCGAATCGCTTTGCCTTCGATGAACTGCTGAACATTGGGGTCGGCGACCGCCATTGCCTCGACAGCGTCCCGATCGATATCCGCCGCCACGGTCAACCGTGCTCGCAGCTTGCCGTTTACCTGGACTACGAACTGCACTTCATCTTTGACCAGCGCTTGCTCATCCACTGACGGCCAGCGCTCGTCGATTACAGCAGTGGTGTGGCCGAGTGCATGCCAGAGTTCGTGCGTGACATGTGGCACGATCGGAGAGAGCAACAACACCGCCGTTTCCAAAGCTTCCTGCCGAACGCTTTGGTCGGCGTCGGTTGCAACTTCAAACGCGTTCACGGTGTTCAAGAGCTCCATGACTCCCGCGATCGCTGTGTTGAATGTGTAGCGTCGACCCACATCGTCCGAGACTTTCGCAATGATCTCGTGAGTCTTGCGACGCAGCGCCTTTTGTTCGCCGCTCAAATCTGTCGGCATATCCCCCGCGGTCAGCGTCGAGCTGACATGGCCATGAATCGCGCGCCACAACTTACGCAGAAAGCGGAACGCACCAGCAACACCATCGTCGGACCATTCCAGCGCCTGTTCTGGCGGCGCCGTGAACATCATGAACAGCCGCACCGTGTCGGCACCATACTCATCGATCAGTGCCTGCGGATCTACGGTGTTCCCCTCTGATTTCGACATTTTGCGTCCGTCTTTCAGGACCATGCCCTGGGTCAGCAGGTTGGTGAACGGCTCATCTGCCGTGGACAGCCCGAGGTCGCGCATCAGCTTCTGGAAGAACCGGGCATACAACAAGTGCAAAATCGCGTGCTCAATGCCGCCGATGTACTGGTTTACGGGCAGCCAGTAATGGGCACGCTCGTCGAGCATGGCGTCATCACAATCGTGTGATGCGTAACGCGCGAAATACCACGAAGACTCGAAAAACGTATCGAACGTGTCGGTCTCACGACGCGCAGGATCACCACACACTGGACAAGTGCAATTGACGAACTCCGGCATGTCTTTCAACGGCGAGCCCGTCCCGCTCACCACGACGTCCTCCGGCAAAACCACCGGCAAATCGGCTTCTGGCACAGGAACCGCACCACACTTGTCGCAGTAGATGATCGGAATCGGCGTGCCCCAATAGCGTTGTCGGGAGACGCCCCAATCGCGGAGCCGGTAATTGACTTTGCGCACCGCTTGTTCCGACATCTCGAGGCTCTTGGCGATCGCTTCAAATGCCGACGAAAAATCCTGACCGTCGTACTCACCGGAGTTGACCGTCGTGCCCTTCTCGACATAGGCCGCTTTGGAAACATCAACGACGGTATCGTCTTTACTGTCGATGACCTGGCGGATCGGCAGTCCATACTTGTTCGCGAACTCCCAGTCGCGTTCATCATGTCCCGGCACAGCCATCAGTGCGCCCGTACCGTAGGACATCAACACGAAGTTGGCGACCCAGATTGGTACAGGCTCACCGGTGAGCGGATGGATCGCATTGATGCCGAGCGGCATCCCGAGTTTCTCTCGAGTCTCGATATCCGCCTCAGCCGCACTCGTTTGCTTGCATTCAGCGATAAACTGCATTAACTCTGGGTCAGCGGCAGCAGCACGCTCGGCCAGCGGGTGCTCGGCGGCTACCGCCATGTAGGTAACCCCATACAGCGTGTCGGGTCGCGTGGTGAACACCCGCAAAACGCCGTCGGTATCAGCAAGTTCAGCGGCGTAATCGCCATCGACAGCAAAGTTGATCTCGAGACCTTCCGAACGTCCGATCCAGTTGCGCTGCATGATCTTGACCGGTTCCGGCCAACCCTCGAGCTTGTCGAGATCCGCCAATAACTCATCGGCGTAGTCTGTGATCTTCATGAACCATTGCGGGATCTCACGACGCTCCACGAGCGCACCCGACCGCCAACCGCGCCCGTCGATCACCTGCTCATTGGCCAAGACGGTATTGTCGACTGGATCCCAATTCACCACCGACTGCTTGCGATACACCAACCCTCGCTCAAACAGTTTGGTAAAGAACCATTGCTCCCAGCGGTAATACTCCGGTCGGCAGGTCGTTACCTCACGTCGCCAGTCGTAGCCGAGGCCGAGCAGGTCCATCTGTCCACGCATGTATTCAATGTTTGCGTAGGTCCACTGGGCCGGCGGCACACCATTTTTGATTGCCGCATTCTCTGCGGGCATACCAAATGCGTCCCAGCCCATAGGTTGGAGCACGTGCTTACCCTGCATCCTGTGATAGCGCGCAATCACGTCCGAGATCGTGAAAACCCTGACGTGCCCCATATGCAATTTGCCGCTGGGGTACGGGAACATGGTCAAGCAGTAGTAGGGATCGACACCGTCGATCTCATCGACTTCGAAGCAGCGGTGTTCGTTCCAGTACTGTTGTACTCCCGGCTCGATTTGTGCGGGATGATATTGGTCTTTCATGGGTTCGGGGCGGGGTCTACGGGCCAAACGCGCAGGATACCGGCATCAGCGGCTCCGGTGAATGGTGTTCAGGCCCGCTTACGCTGCGCCTTGGGTGAGCAAGAACCACCAGCCGAGCAACGATACGCCCCAGAACGCGCCTCCGAGCACAATCCAGGCCCAGTTCGCAGCGGTGAGGTTCGAGTTGGATTCACCCTCAGGATCGTCCGACGCCAGATTGGCCGCCCGCTGTGCCGGGATTAACAGTGCGGTGAGCACGAAGACGGAGCCGAACGCGACCAAATCGATCCACAGCGGATCTCCGACTCTCGGTCCAATCCGAGAGAGGATATTGACCGCAACACTGATCAGAACGATGAGCGTCGCGAGCGAATACGGTGACCACGAGTAAGTCAGGTTCTTTGCTCGCAAGCTGCCATCGATACGACCGAACAGGCTGTGGGTGAAGAACACCATGAACAGCGCCCGCGGAACCGGCCACACGTCTTCCTTAAAATATCGCTTCAAATGCGCCCACTGACGATAGGCCCAATAGACGATGTACATATTGAACGTGATGATCGAAAGGATCACGAGTTTCTTGGCTGATACGACGTAATACGGGGTAGACGAAACATCGGCAACCTCGACATCGGTTTCTGGTGGAGCATAGATTGAGTCAGTCATTGTCGTCCCACGTGCAAACACTGTCGCGGGACACTACCATCGACCTTCCGCGCTACCAAGCACGACGTGTGAATCCGACGTCATGACGACGCCTTTATTGGACACCACCTTGCAGATCGAGACCCCGGAAGGCGTCGAATTGACGTTGCCAACAGCGGGGTTGGCTAGTCGTGCGCTTGCGTGGCTGCTGGATGCAGCGATCAAGGCCGTTGGCCTCGTCGTGACGTCGATTTTGCTCAGTGGTTTCGGTGAGGCTGGCACGGGCCTGTTGCTGATCATCTACTTCGGCTTTTTGTGGGGCTACAACGTACTGTTCGAAGTCCTGATGCAAGGCCAGACACTCGGCAAGCGCGCCACTGGTATCCGAGTGGTGAACGCCGATGGCACACCGGTTGGTTGGCGTGGAGCCTCGATAAGGAATCTGCTCCGACCCGTCGATGTCTTCCCGGGATGCTATCTATTTGGTTGCCTGTCGGTGCTATTCACCAGAAATTTTCAGCGTTTGGGTGACCTTGCCGCTGGAACCATCGTCGTGCACACGCCGGCAACCGCAGCGAGAAACTCCTGGGCCGATGTGCAACCGTTGCCACCCGGAATTCCGCTGACGGTTGAGGAGCAGGAAGCGATCGTCAGTTTTGGCGAAAGGCGAGTGCAGATCAGCAACGCCCGCTCAGAGGAGTTGGCGGCCGCGCTAGAGCCGCTCCTGGGAGAAACGAACGCCGCAAAACTGCATCAGCATGCCGCGTGGCTTACCGGACGTCGATCAAAGCCATGAAGCAAGAGGCATTCGAGCAACGCTACTCAGAAGTCTGGGCGCGATTCGAGGAAGCGACGGGCCTGCTAAACAGTGGCGCCCGCAAGCGCAGCAAATCAACTGAGAGCCAGCACCATTGGGCAAATTTCGATCAGCAGTATCGACAGATCTGCCAGCATCTTGCGATTGCGCGGGCGCGACGCTATAGCATCGAGCTGCAGCAAAAATTGAATCAAATGGCGCTCGATGGGCACCGCCATTTCTACTCTGAGAAGGTGTCGATTGCGCACACCGTGCTCCAGTTTGTCGTCGCTGGATTCCCGCGAGCGATACGACAGCGCTGGAAACCGATCGCGGTCTCATTCCTGCTGTTTTTCGGGATTGGCGCTGCAACGGCGGTGGGTGTCCACTACAACCCGGACCTGATCTATTACCTGATGGATCCGGAACAGGTCGGCGAATACGAGCGAATGTATGACCCGGCGAACGACGTGCTTGGCCGAGAGCGCAATTCGGGCACCGACTTGATGATGTTCGGCTACTACATCTACAACAACATCTCCATTGGTTTTCAAACCTATGCGGGCGGCCTGTTCTTCGGCCTGGGTACTCTGTTCTACCTGGTCTTTAACGGGCTCTATATCGGCGCTATCGCCGGCCATCTCCAACGAATCGGTCATGGCGAGCCATTCTGGTCGTTCGTGTCAGGACACAGTGCGCTCGAGCTCGTCGCGATCGTCATTTTTGGCGGTGTAGGTTTGTCCCTCGGTCGCAGCGTGATCGCTCCGGGTCGGTACAAACGATTCCACGCCCTCAGAATCACCGCGCGCGACACCCTGCCCCTCGTCTACGGGGGCGCTTTGATGTTGCTGTTCGCCGCTTTTGTCGAAGCTTATTGGTCCTCGATGACGACACCCCCAGTGCGGATGAAGTACGCGATCGGCATCGCATTTTGGGTTGCCATAGCAGCCTATTTTAGTCTGGCAGGGAAGCGCCGATGAATCTCGAGCAGGTAACCGTTGCGCTGCGTCCGAGGAGTGACTGGGAGTCAACAGATCTCGGCGCCAAGATGGTCCGCCGCGATGCAAACCTCGTCTACAAGGCTTGGTTCAGCTTGACGCTGCCCCTGCTGTTGGCAGCAGCAGCGCTCACCTGGTGGACACCCTACGCAGGCCTCGCATTTTTCTTGTATTGGTGGCTCGAGCCAATTACCGATGGCGTGATTCTTCACATCATCTCCCAGCGATTGTTTGGTCAATCACCCACGCTGGGGTCCACCCTTAAGCAGGCGTTGCCGATCGCAAAGCGCAACTGGATTTTTTTGCTACCTCCGATGCGCTTTCACTTTGCGCGATCCATTGCGATGCCGGTCACGCAGCTTGAGAGACTGTCCGGAACTGCGCGACGTCAACGCGCCAAAACCCTGAACAGACGCATACAGAATTTTGGTATCGGCATCACAGCCGCATATCAGCACCTCTCCTTTTGTATTTACCTCGGTATCGCGCTCATCGCACTTTGGCTTCTGCCCGAAGCGCAGCAAAGCAACATCGATTCATGGCTCTGGCAGTTGTTCTACGCGGAACCCTCAGAGCGCGCGGTCGACCTCGCGTCTCTACTGCTGTTCTACGCTGCACAGACCGCCTTGCACCCGTGGTTTGTTGGCACAGGCTTCGGTCTTTACATCAACTGCCGGAGCAGACTCGAGGCGTGGGACATTGAAGTTGCCTTTCGCAGAGCCATGGCATTGCGAGGAAAGACCGCTGCGGCGGCCGTTGTCGTCCTGGTCGGGCTCGCGCTCGGCGATATCCACCAGAGCGCCCACGCAGACGCGGTAAACGCGCCCGACAGTGCACCTTTGGAGTCTTACTGGGATGCTGAAGACGTTCACGCGGCATCTCGCGAGGTATTCTTTTCCGATGAGTTCAACGCCGTGGAGACACATTACGAACTCCAGGCTCGATGGAACCTCGACTCGGATGAGGAAGAAGACAAAGAGACTGCGGAATCTGGCGCGTCTTTCAGCGGCTTTTCCCAGTTCTTGGCGTTGCTCGCGGAGTTTGGACTCTGGATCGCAATCGCATTGCTGATCCTGTTGCTGTTCATCACCCGCGACCGCTGGCTGCCGCCCCGGGCGGCAAGCTCGGCTCAACCCTCTTATCGCAAAACCCGCCTCGTGGTTTCGGGCGAGGTCGTCGACAGCGAGGAATTGCCGGACAATGTGCCCGAAGAGGCCCGTGCCCTCTGGGACGCGGGAGAGCACCGCATGGCACTCAGCCTGATTTTTCGCAGCTCGGTGATCAACGCTGTCGAGCGCTTTGATTTACGACTACCTGATAGTGCGACCGAGGGTATCTGTATGAGGGCCGTGTCCAAACGCGCTCACGCATCCTACGGAGAGGATTTCCGACGCATCACGGAGCAGTGGCTGAGGTGCGCCTACGGCGGTCGAACGCCAACCGATAACGAGTTCGAATCGATCTGCCAATCAGAACCTGTAATGGGTGTCGCGCCAGCATGAGGTCACAAACCCTGACACTGATTGGAGCACTGGTCGCCGTACTGCTGGCCGCTGCGTTCTTTCGCTTTTTTGATCGTGTGCCGTACCAGGTGCAGGCGCCTCCGTCGGGAGAGGCAGCGGTGAATTCCTATCTCGCGATGCAGCGGGTGATGCAGGCACTCGGCGTCGAGGCAGAATCTACTCGACGGCTGGATTTTGATAGTGGTTTGTTTGGTCAAACCGACACGATCGTGGTGAATCTCGATAATCAATTCGTCCCCGAGAGTCGCCGCGATCGCGTGATGGCGTGGGTAGAGAACGGTGGTCACCTGGTGTTGGACATCCGCTCGGATTATCTCGAGACCTCGCTACACGACTGGGTGCAATCCATGGGGTTCGAGGTCTTCACAGACTACGAATACGCTCAGGAGTTACGCGAGTCCTTCGAAGAGGACGGAGGCGAGATTCCCAGCGAGGACGCAACGTTTCAGTTCTTGACCTACGTTCGGCTTTTCCAGTTTGATGACACCATCACGGCGAAGACACGCTCGGACGTCCTCGGCACTTACGTCGCCGACTTCCCCCAAGGCAGTGGCCGAATCACGTTGATCGCAGGAGATGCGATTTCGATCGATAGCGCGTACGTCTCCAATGAAGTCGATTATGGTTTTCTGACAAACACATTCTCGCCTGCGGCGCACATCGTGGCTGACGCGGTCGCTGGCGCTTCCCTGTCCGGCTCTGTCTGGTTTGTCTACTCGGGAGACTATCCATCGTTATGGGGACTGTTGATCGAGTATGCCGATCGCGTCCTTATCTCACTCACGGCGTTGGTGATTCTTGGGCTTTGGTCCGCCACCCGTCGCGTTGGCCCAGTTCACAATGAAACACCACCGCCTCGCCGTTCGATCATGGAACATATCCGCGCCAGTGGACGGTTCGGATGGCGTCACCGCGGGCTCGATGCCCTGGCTTCAGATGCTCGGGATGCGACACTGCGCGCAGCTGATCGTCGCGACCCCGGGGTTTCGCGCGAGAACGAGCAAACACGGGCAAAGCGCATCGCGAGAATCATCGGTAGCGACGCCGAAGCCGTTTCCGACGCACTTTCGGCGACCTCTGGCGAGCGGCCCGTCGAATTCACCGAAACCATTGCAAGACTCCAAAAAATAAGGAACCAGTTGTGACTGAAAGCCAAGACGACGTCATCAAAACAGGGGAACAAATCACGGCCATTCGCCAACAAATCAACCGTGTGTTTCTCGGTCAGTCAGAGGTCGTCGATCAGTTGATCATCTGCCTGCTTGCAGCCGGACACGTGCTTCTCGAAGGGGTCCCTGGACTCGGCAAGACACTGCTCGTGAAGGCCCTGGCACGATCGATACAGGGTGCGGATGCGAGGATTCAGTTTACGCCGGACTTGATGCCTAGCGATATTTCAGGACATGCCGTCTACGACATGAAGACGGAGTCGTTCAGCGTTCGTCGAGGCCCGGTATTTACCAACTTGCTGCTCGCCGACGAGATCAACCGCGCGCCTGCCAAGACACAGGCGGCGCTTCTTGAGGTGATGCAGGAAAGACAAGTCACCATCGAGGGTAAACCCTATCCGGTGGACGCACCGTTCATGGCAATAGCGACCCAGAACCCTGTCGAGCATGAGGGCACCTATCCGCTGCCCGAGGCGCAACTTGACCGGTTCCTTCTTAAGGCACATATCGACTATCCGGATGCAGAAACTGAAGTGGCGTTGGTCTCAACAGTGACGCGCGACCGCATCGGTGATGCTCTGTATGTAGACGAACTTCAACCGGTGCTATCTCTGGAGGACATCAAGCGTGCCCAACAGATTACTGCCACCGCTCGATTGGATGAAGCCATCGTCGACTACGCGGTACGACTCGTCCGCGAAACCCGCGCAACGCCAGGCATGCGCCTGGGCGCCGGACCACGCGGGGCCATTTCGATGGTGCGTGCTGCACGCGCCAATGCCGTCATGCACGGCCGTGATTTCGTTACCCCCGACGATGTACGCGATATCGCAATTCCCGCATTGCGTCACCGGGTTGCACTCGCACCGGAGCTGGAGATCGAGGGTTACCGGACCGACGATGTTCTGTCCGAACTCATCGAACGTGTAGACGCACCACGCCAGTGATTCCCTCGCGAACACTGCTATTGGCAACCGCGGCGTTGATACCGCTGGCAGCGGCAGCCTGGTTGCTGCCGCCCGCCGCGGCTTGGTGGCTGCCAGTTGCGCTTCTGATCATCGCTACTGGTCTCTTCGATGGCTGGCTCGCAGCGCGATCAGCAACACCGACAGTCGAACGACAAGTTCCAGCATCGCTTGCCCTCGGACAACCGGCAGAGGTGAGACTGACAATCACGCTGCCAGAAACTGCCGCTGCCACGGAGGTGCGGATCTACGACCATCATCCGGAGCTCGCCGAGGTGCGAAATATGCCGAGCGATGGACCGCTAACTCCCGAACAACCGTTGACGGTCAGCTACGCAATCCGACCGAAACGACGCGGTCTTCTCGAGTTTCCACAGTGTGATTTACGGCTTCGATCGCCGCTCGGATTGTGGTGGCGTCAAGTGACTGTTAACGAATCAACGCACGTGCGTTGTTATCCAAACTTTTCAACGATATCGCAGCTGTTGGAATTTGAAGCTACAAGCAGTACCGCTACCACCGGATTGAGAATCAGCCGTCGTCGCGGCGAAGGGATTGAGTTTGATCAGTTGCGCGATTACCGGGTAGGCGATCCGATGCGCAGCATCGATTGGAAAGCAACCGCCCGCGTTCAGCGACTGATTAGTCGTGAGTATCAGGACGAGCGCGACCAGCAGGTGCTGATCCTTCTGGATACCGGGCGTCGGATGCTGGCCCGCGATGGCGAGCTAAGTCATTTCGATCATGCTTTGAATGCCGCGCTGCTACTCACCTATGTCGCCCTGCGCCAGGGCGACGCCGTGGGTATTGTCACCATCGGGGATAAACGTCCGTGGCTCCCTCCTCGCAAAGGTGCAGACGCGGTCAACAGCGTCCTCAACCATATCTACGACATTGAGCCGAAGCCTATTGAGATCGATTTCTCGGAGGCGGCACAGCGCGTTTCAACCCTCCAGAAGCGGCGCGCTTTAGTGGTTTTGCTGAGCAATGTGCGAGACGCTGATGCTGACGACCTCCAGCAAGCCATGAGCCTTTTGCAACGTCGACACTTGGTGATGCTGGCGAGTCTACGAGAGGCGGTTCTGGACCAGACGCTTGAGGATCCGGTATCCGATTTCGACGACGCCCTCCAGTACGCCGCAACAGAGCGATACCTCGACGCAAGACGATCGACTCAGCAAGTCGTGGCAGCCAACGGCGTATCAGTCGACGACTGCTTACCCGCGCAATTGGCTGCGACGGTGGCCAATCGATATCTCAGTATTAAGCGCGCCGGCAGGCTTTAACCAACAATCATCAGGGAGAGAAAACATGACCGTAGATACGCGCGACGCATTTGCCGCACCACAAAGCGACCTTGAGAGCGATGCTGATCTGACCCTGATGGATGCCTTCATCGGCGAAACGAACAAGGACTTCTACAAGCCGCGATTTGAGTCGTTCGAGCAAGGCGGTGGCAGCTTCGGTTGGCACTGGCCAGCCTTCTTCACCGGTGGGCTTTGGCTACTCCATCGCAAAATGTGGATGCTTGCGTTCGCCTACTTTTTTCTCGTGCCGATCGCTTCGAACATTCTGGTGTACGTCATCGGTCTTTTTTCGCCGATTTTCGCCGTCTGGTTCGATTTTCTTTTCTACGTCGCACTCTGGATTGGCTTCCCGACAATTGCCACCTGGCTCTACTACCAGCATGCGTTAAGGAAGATCGAATCGGTGTCGAGCCAGTACTCGGACCGCGATCAGCAGATCGCTGAGCTCCAACGAATTGGTGGCACCGGAATCATCGCGTACTTCGTGGCGGCGATTTTTGTCCTGATTATTGTTGCTGGCGTTGTCGCAGGGTTTCTCGAGGCCTGATCGATTTCGCGCCGGATCGACGCTGTCGCCCGGAGAACGCGAGTCCGAGGCACGCTAGTGCCACTGTGAGTGCGAGCATGTCGCCAAAACGTGTGTAAGGCGTGTGTCCGGAGGCAGTGCGTACCGTCCCGGTAAGAATTGCCGGCTCAAAAGAAGCGGCACTTTCAATGACTCGACCTCGATCGTCAATGATTGCCGTGATACCCGTATTGGCGGCACGCAACTGCCAGCGCTGTGCCTCGGCTGATCGTGTCCGCGCAATCTGAAGATGCTGATGCGGTGCGATCGTGTCACCAAACCAGGCATCGTTAGTGACATTCAAAATCAATCTTGCATCCGGAAAGAACGTGAGCTGTTCGCTGGCGTAGGCATCCTCGTAGCAAATGCTGGTCGCGACCGGTAGATCCGCGACCGCCAGTGGCTCCGGCTCAGGCTTGCCACGCTGCAGGTCCGAGAATGGCAACCCTTGCAATCGCATCCATTCACGAACAAATGCGGGCACCGGAAAAAACTCACCAAAAGGCACGAGATGGCGCTTCGCATATTGTCTGCGTGCACCATTGCCTAACTGCAAAATCACATTGCTGGGTGATTCCTCTTCCTCGCGAGCAAGTATCCCAACAAACAGCGTACTGCCTGCCGACGATGCCATGCCATCAAGTTGATCGAGAAACCCCGGAATACGATCGGCGACGGTAGGTAGCGCCACTTCCGGCGTCAGCAACACGTCGGCACCCGCGTAGTCGCGCACGAACGCGCCGTACCAAAGCAGTGTGCGCTCGAACTGATCGCGGTCCCACTTTAGCTCTTGCTCCAACCCGAGCTGCGCAAGCGCAACGCTCAGCGATTCCGCTTCGACCTTCGCATATTGCCGATCCTGGAGCACAAAGCTGCCGACCGTGATGACCACCAATCCTATGGCGCCTGCTCTTGCCGATCTCCCCCCGTGAACAATGCCGCGCAAAGAGGAAGCGAGAATCAGGAGCGCAAGACTACCGAGATAGACACCACCGACGGGCAGCCAACCGGCAAACGGTGTTTCTGGCAGCGTATAGCCGAGCGTTAGCCATGGAAAACCACTCAGCACCCAGCCTCGAAGCCACTCCAAAATCAGATAGATGCCTGGGAACACCAGCAGTACCGTTGCGCGACTTCGATTCGCAAGGCGCACGCACAGCGACGCCGTAAAGCCGAAGTACAGCGCCATGATGGCGACCATCCCGAACACCAGGAAAATCGCGAGCGCCCATGGCGCCCCGCCAATGGTGACGATCGAGTGGTAAAGCCAGTAAGTCCCCGCTGTGAACGCGGTCGCACCGAAAACGAAACCAACGCGCCAAGCACGTTTAGCGGGAAGGTCCCACCAACATCCAACCCACAACGCCAAGAGCACAGGTGCCAGCCACCAGAGCTCGTAAGGTGCGAAAGCAAACGGCAATGCGGCACCCAAAAGTGCCGCAACCAACAGGCGGAGTTTCATGAATCTGCCCTATTCGTGTGTTTAGGCCGCGTGTTCTTCGCTCTTTTCGATTCTGAACACGCTTAGCATGTCGATTCGACGCCGATCGGCCCGCGTGACCACAAACCGAAAACCGTCGTATTCGATCGCCTCTCCCCGACGCGGTAATCGACCCAGCTCCGTCATCACGAGGCCACCGATGGTATCGAACTGCTCATCTGGCAAATCGCACGAGAAATGCTCATTGAAGTCATCGATACGGGTCAGCGCACGCACAGCGTATCTCTCAACACCGTCCCGCTCGCCATCACGCCGAATCCATGCGTCTTCTTCCTGATCATGCTCATCGTCGATCTCACCGACGATTTCCTCCAACACATCTTCAATCGTCAGAAGACCCGACACGCCGCCATATTCATCGACCACGATCGCCATATGATTGTGGCTGGCGCGAAATTCCTTGAGCAGCGTATTCAATCGCTTCGACTCGGGAATAAACACAGGCGGTCGCAACCAGTTGCTGACATCCAATGGTTTATCGAGTGGGTGGCCCATGCAGTTCAGGAGATCCTTGGCCAGCAAGATGCCGACGATCTCTTCGCGCTCACCGTTATGCATCGGGAAGCGGCTGTGACCCGATTCGATGATTGCCTGCAACAGCTCACCGAACGGCACGCCGTCTTCCAACACCACCATCTGGGACCGCGGGATCATGACCTCCCGCACCTGGGTTTCGGATACCTCCAACACGCCCGTCAGCATGGAGCGCTCGTCTTCATCGAACACTTCCTGCTCGCTGGCAGCATCAATTAAGTGGAGGATTTCTTCTCGTGTCTTGGGCTCGCCTCGCAGTGCTGACAGCAGACGCTGCCAGAACCCCGTGTTCGAGCCCTGCGTACTTGGCGGTTTGTCTTCGCTCATGGCACCGTCAGGCAACTATGGGTCCGAAATAATAGCAACTTTTCCCCAAAACGGTATGTGTCACAGGTACGGATCGTTGATTCCAAAGGTCTCGAGCACCTGGCGTTCAAGAGATTCCATACGCTCGGCCTCTTCGGGCTCCATGTGGTCGTAGCCCAGCAGATGCAGCATCCCATGCACGGTGAGGTGCATCCAGTGCGCTTCCACCGGCTTGTTTTGCGCCTCTGCCTCGTCTCGCACCACATCGGCACAGATCACGATATCGCCGAGATGGCGAGGCACATTCGGAGGCATGACCACATTGGGGATGTCTTCGGTGGCAAACGCCAAGACGTTGGTCGGCTTGTCCTTTTCGCGCCAGTCGTCATTCATGGAGCGAATAGTTTCAGCACTCACAATGCTCAAAGACACCTCGGCCCCCTGCCCATACTCTGCCGCGCTTGCGGCACCTCGAGCGGCTGACTCGAGAAGACTCGTTTCGGGCATCCCGACAGTGTCGACGCCCTCGTCAACCGACACCTCCAGCGTTACCGTCATACTCGAGGAACGCTATTCCGGCGGATCTTTCTTCTCGTACGCATCATAAGCATCGACGATCGCCTGCACCAAAGGATGGCGCACCACATCTCGCGAACCGAATCGGGTAATCCCAACAGCTGGCACATCGCTCAGGACGCGCAGCACGTGCTTCAGACCCGATAACTGCCCGGAAGGCAGGTCGATTTGGCTGACATCACCGGTGACGATCGCCGTCGACCCGAAACCGATCCGCGTCAGGAACATCTTCATCTGCGCAACCGTCGTGTTTTGCGCCTCATCAAGAATGATGAAGGATTCGTTCAACGAGCGGCCGCGCATAAACGCCAATGGTGCGACCTCAATCATGTTGCGTTCGAGCAGCTTGGCGACCTGCTCATAGCCCATCATTTCGTACAGTGCGTCATACATCGGCCGCAGGTAGGGATCGACCTTCTGCGTCAGATCACCCGGCAGAAAACCTAACCGCTCACCTGCCTCGACGGCAGGTCTCACCAGCACGATCCTGCGTACCTGGTCCGCCTCCAGCGCTTCGACTGCCGCCGCGACTGCCAGATAGGTTTTGCCGGTGCCCGCCGGACCGATGCCGAACGACAGATCGTGTTGTCGCACCTTTGCGAGATAGTTCGTCTGGTTGGCGCCACGCGGTCGGATTAGTTTCCGTCGCGTTCGAATTACGAGCTCATCCGGTGACTCAGCGAGTGCGATGTGAGGCGTGTCTTCGGACACTGGTTGCATGCCAGACTCCTGTAGGCAGATATGGATATGTTCGGGTTCCAGCCGCTCGCTGCCCGTTAATTCAAACAGCTGACGCAGCACGCGCTCACCGGCCTGTGCCGATGCGGCATCCCCTATGACTCTGAAATGGTTTCCGCGGTTCGCGATTTCGACGTTGAGTCGTCGTTCGATGTGCCGCAAATGCTCATCGAATTGACCGCTGAGGTTGGCGAGCCTGGCGTTATCCTCCGGCTCAAGAACCAAGTCTCTGCTGACCAGTGAACTAGTCAAAGCGAGTTGTGTGTCCCAGACATCTCGTCATGGCTCAAAGGTACAAGAGCTTTCGTCGCAGGAAAAGCCCAAAAAAGTGGTTTTTCAGCAACGCTGAATGATGCGCCCCACGATTAAGCAGAGCGCGGCAAGTCGATCTGGCTGCTCTTCATGCGCCCGCGCAGGGAATTCGGCAGTGCCTCAGTGATTTCCACATCCACGAACCCGCCTATGAGATTCGCTGGTCCGTCGAAATTAACCCAGCGCATGTTCTCGGTGCGCCCTGCAAGCTGCTGAGCGTCTTTTCTCGCATGCCGTTCAACGAGCACACGTTGTGTCGTGCCGACCATAGCCTCGGAAATCTCAGCGGCTTGCTGGTTGATTCGTGCTTGCAACAACTGCAGACGCTTTTTCTTCACGTCCATCGAAACCTCATCTGGCAGAGAGGCTGCCGGCGTTCCGGGACGCGCGCTGTAGATAAAGCTGAATGACTGATCGAAACCGATCTGCGCGATCAGGTTCATCGTGTCTTCAAAATCCTTATCGGTCTCGCCCGGAAAACCAACGATGAAATCAGAACTCAGACTGATGTCAGGCCGCACGGCTCTCAGCTTGCGAATCTTCTGCTTGTATTCGAGCGCCGTGTGACCGCGCTTCATTCTTGCGAGCGTTCGGTCTGAGCCGCTTTGCACTGGCAGGTGCAGGTAGTTCGCAAGCTTCGGTACGTTGGCGTACGCCTCGATCAAACTGTCGGTGAACTCCACCGGATGCGACGTCGTAAACCGGATGCGATCGATGCCGTCGACCTCGGCAACAAAGTGAATCAGTGTGGCAAGGTCAGCGACCTGACCATCGTGCATCGGGCCGCGATAGGCGTTGACGTTCTGTCCCAACAGATTGATTTCGCGCACACCGCGTTCTGCGAGTTGTGCTACCTCAACGATGACATCATCGAACGGTCGACTGATTTCCTCTCCGCGCGTATACGGCACCACACAGAAGCTGCAGTACTTGCTACACCCTTCCATCACCGAAACAAAAGCCGTGGGGCCTTCGGCACGCGGCTCAGGTAAACGATCAAACTTCTCAATTTCCGGGAAGGAAATATCGACGACGCTCGCCTTCTGCTGGCGCGTCTTTTCTACCAACTCTGGCAGACGATGCAGCGTTTGCGGACCGAAAACGATATCGACAAACGGCGCGCGCTTGGTGATCGCTTCGCCTTCCTGACTCGCCACACAACCACCGACACCGATTAAGAGGTTCGGATTCTTCTCCTTGAGCGGACGCCAGCGCCCCAATTCGGAAAAGACTTTCTCAGCGGCCTTCTCCCGAATCGAACAGGTATTCACGAGCAGCACGTCGGCCTCGTCTGGCGTATCCGTCAGCGCCATTCCATGCGACTCAGCGAGCACGTCTGCCATTTTCGACGAGTCGTACTCGTTCATCTGGCAGCCGTACGTCTTGATGTAGAGTTTTCCAGTCATCCCGCCATTTTAGCCCACAACGCTACAAACGCGGAATGGCTCGGAAGCACAATGGGATTCACTCAGTCGGGCTGTCCTCCGGAGCACTCACCAGATCCGGCTGCCAGAGCTCAACCTTGTGACCCTCGGGGTCAAGAAACCAACCGAATGCGCCATAGCTTTCGACAGTCACTTTATCGACTTGCTTACCGCCCCCGGCCACGACCTGCGCAAGCGCTTCGTGAATATCGTCGACGACGAAATTGAACATGAATGTCTGGTCCGAGGGTTTCAGATACTCGGTATCGGCGGAGAATACCGACCAAACGGTCGCCGATTTCTCGGGCATATTCGCCGGGAAGAACATTGTGCCGTTGTAGCTGGTATCGATGTCGATGCCGAGGTGCTCCTGGTACCACTTGGCGAGTGATTCATGATTGTTGCTCTTAAAGAAAACTCCACCGACACCCAGAACTTTAGCCATCTTGCACTCCTTATATCTCGACGTGACTTAGACGCATAGGTTGCTAGAATGTATAACCTACGTCTAGGTCTAACGCACATATGTGCATGGTGAGTCGCTATGAGTGCTTCTAAGTCACTGATCTTGTTTCTGGCAGTCGCCCTAATGGGTTTGATTGCATTCGCGCTGTACAGTGCAAACACGAGCAATGACGCTCCACTTGCTCAAGCGATGGTCGCAGAAGCCGAACCGCGTGCTCCGCAGACCATCAACGCACAATCGCAGCGGGACTTGCGGCCCGAATCGGGGGTTACCAAGATCGCATCCGACTATCTGGATGATGCGACGCCGGTCGAAGATGCCATCCCGGAGACACTCGAGACCCTCCGTGAATTAGGCGCAGACGCCGAGCAAGCACTGATTACCACACCGAGCGGCATGCGGTTCGAAATGACCAAGACACTCATGGATGATGTGCATTTCGACGAGCTGCTCACCGCGTTGGACAGCGATCTTGTGGGGCTCGATCTGGAGGCAGGGCTATTGCCTCTGATCTACGAACCCGCTGGCGAAGACGAAATCACCGTGGACAAACTCGCCTGCGGCGAAAAGGTCTGCGCCCTGCGCCTGTATGGACCAACCCGCGATGCGCTGGAGTCCTATTTTACGAAAGTCACCAAAGCCGCCGAAGGCATGATGCTCTCGAAAAACTGGGAAGATCGGGAAGCACCCGGCTGGATCGAGCGTCGAGTGATTTTTGCAACAGATCAGAGCATGAACGGCTTTCTGTTCGGCGATACCAGCTGGCAATAAAATCAAAAGGGCCCGAGCGAGGCGGGCCCGAATGCTGTTGCGCTCGATCGACGACTAGAACGGAATGTCGTCGTCGAAATCGCTGACCGCTGCTGGCTGCTGCGCTGGCTGTTGCTGCGGGCGTTGTTGACCGCCACTCATCGGTGCGCCAGCACCACCACGACTGCCCAGCATTTGCATTTCGTCCGCAATGACCTCTGTCGTGTAACGATCATTGCCATTTTTATCCTGCCATTTGCGTGTGCGAAGCTTGCCTTCAATGTAGACCTGCGAGCCTTTTCGAAGATACTCCGCAGAAATCTCAGCGAGGCGACCGAACATGGCGATGCTGTGCCATTCCGTGCGCTCTTGCTGCTCGCCGGTTTGTTTGTCTTTCCAGCTTTCGCTCGTCGCGATTCGCAGGTTGGTCACCGCACCGCCGCTCGGCATGTAGCGCGTTTCGGGATCCTGACCGAGATTGCCCACCAGGATGACTTTGTTGATTCCGCGTGCCATTGCTCTCCCCAATCGATCGCTTTTGCCTGCAGTGTGACTGCAAAGCACTCTCTTAACCAACCGCGATTATGCGCCGGTTCGAAGACTTTTGACACCGGCGGCAAGCAACCAGAGGCAGACAACGATGGTTAGCGCCAGGATGCCGGTTTCAGGCCCCGAGGTGTCGATAAAGACACCTGCGGCGGTTGCGCCGACGAACGCCCCTAGGAACTGCGAGCTCGCGAACAGTCCGATGCAGGCGCCGCGCTGCGCCGGATCCGCGCGCCGGGAAATCTGCGCAGGTAGTGAAGCCTCGAGATAGCTGAAACCGGCGAAGAACAGGCAGCAACCCGCTCCGAACTCATATACGCCTTGGGCGTGCCACAACAAAACGAACCCAACGACCATCAATGCTAACGACGGCAGTGTGAACCTCGCCGCACCCCGTGTATCGAACGCGATCATCGGGATCGCGATCGGCAGCGAAGCAGCGAGCGTGATCGCGTAGACCTTCCAAAGCTCTGCCTCCGGGTACCCAATTCGATCCGATAGGAGATAGGGTGCCAACACGAAAAAGGCAGTCAACAGTGCATGGAGTAGTAACACCGCCGCATCGAGAGCCAACAAGTCGGGGCGCGTGAGTACGCGCCAGTCCCACGGTGCTGCCTCACGGATCACAGGATGATTTGATTCCTGACGGAACAAATCCGGCAACACGAGCGCGATACCCAAGCCGCCTAGCGCAGCCGACAACCAGAACAGACCTCGGACACCGAGCAGCGCCGAGACCAATGGCCCAAGCACCAGCGCAAGCAGGAACGACGCGCCGATCGACGCACCGAAGATCGCCATGGCAGGCGTTCTGACGGTATCGCGGGTGCGGTCTGCCAGCCAGGCCGATAAGGTCGCGGAAACCGCGCCTGCACCTTGGAGTAAACGCCCGACAATCACCCCCCAAATGCCACTCGCAGTTGCGGCAATGACACTTCCAGCCAGAAACACCGAGAGGCCAAAGATGATCACTGGCGCGCGACCCAAGCGATCGGACACAGCGCCGTAGGGAATTTGCAAGAGCGCCTGCGTCACGCCGTAGCCACCGACGGCGATGCCGACGAGAATCGGCGTTGCATTGGCAAAGTCATCGGCCCACAGCGCAAGCACGGGCAACACCATGAACAGACCGAACATTCTCGAAACCGAGACCGTGCTCATGCGGCCGATGAACCTCAGTTCGTCGCTGCTAAGTCGCGTCGCCGAGGGCGTTTGGGTATTGGACAAAGGTTGAGTCTCTTTTGCGCGGCGCTGGCAGCGGCGGGTATATTAGCAGGTTGTTCTGATCCCCCAATCGGCACCTATGCAACGGTTTATCGAGCTTCGCGGCGCACGCACTCACAACCTGAAAAATATCGATCTCAAACTGCCCCGTGAGCAGTTGATCGTGATGACCGGTCTCTCTGGGTCAGGCAAGTCATCGCTTGCGTTCGACACGATCTATGCAGAGGGTCAGCGCCGCTACGTCGAATCGTTGTCGGCCTACGCGCGTCAGTTCCTGTCGATGATGGAGAAGCCCGACCTCGACCATATCGAGGGTCTTTCTCCCGCAATCTCGATCGAACAGAAGTCGACGTCTCATAACCCGAGATCGACCGTCGGCACTGTGACAGAGATTTACGACTACCTGCGTTTGCTGTTCGCTCGTGCGGGCGTGCCGCGCTGCCCGGACCACGACGAGGTTCTGGATGCGCAAAACGTCAGCCAGATGGTCGACCAAGTGCTCGCACTGCCGGAAGGCTCGCGGCTCATGCTACTCGCACCGGTGATTTCGGACCGCAAGGGCGAACACCTCAATGCGATTAAAAACCTGATGGCGCAGGGTTTCGTGAGGGCACGCATCGATGGCGAAGTCGTATCGCTATCGGAAGCACCTGAACTCGATGCCAAGAAGCGCCATACGATTGAAGCGGTTGTGGATCGCTTCAAAGTGAGACCCGACCTGCAGCAACGACTTGCGGAATCGTTCGAGACGGCGCTGCAGTTGGGTGACGGCAGTGCCCGAGTGGTTGCAATGGACGAAAACACCGATCTCTCAGATGCTGGCGTCGCCACCCAGAATGGCCCGTCGGGCGCAGAGCTGTTGTTCTCAGACCGTTTTGCCTGTCCAGTATGCGGCTACAGCATCGCTGAGTTGGAACCACGCCTGTTCTCGTTCAATAATCCGGCCGGCGCCTGCCCCACCTGCGATGGACTGGGCGTCAAACAATTTTTCGATCCGGAACGCGTGATCCTCAATGAAGAGTTGTCGCTGGCAGGCGGTGCGATTCGGGGCTGGGACCGCAAGACGACCTACTATTTCGGGATCATTCAGAGTCTCGGTGAGCATTTCGGATTTGATGTTGAAGCGCCCTTCAACGCTCTGACCGCCGCCCAGCGCAAAGCCGTGTTGTACGGCAGCGGCCGCAAGAAGATCGAATTTCGTTATCACACGAGCGACGGACAAACCGTCACGCGCAAGCACCCATTCGAAGGCATCATCCCCAACCTCGAACGACGTTACCGCGAAACAGAATCGTCGGCCGTTCGGGAAGAGCTCGCGAAATACCTGAATCAACAGGTTTGCCCCGACTGCAACGGCACGCGCCTGAACGCCGCCGCGCGCCATGTGTTCATCAACGAATACTCGCTGCCGGAAATTACGTCGCTTACGATCTCCAAAGCACGCAAACTGTTTGAGTCTCTGACGCTCGAGGGTTGGCGCGGTGAAGTCGCCGAGCGCATCGTGAAAGAGATCGCAGCTCGCTTGAGCTTCCTCGATGACGTGGGATTGAGTTACCTGTCGCTAGACCGCCGCGCCGAAACACTGTCGGGTGGTGAGGCACAACGCATTCGTCTCGCCAGTCAAATCGGCTCCGGGCTGGTCGGGGTAATGTACATCCTCGATGAACCTTCAATCGGCCTGCACCAGCGCGATAACGAACGGCTACTCGGAACCCTGAAGCACCTGCGAGACATCGGAAATACCGTGATCGTCGTGGAGCACGACGAGGATGCCATTCGTGCTGCGGACCATGTGGTGGACATCGGCCCTGGCGCCGGAGTGCACGGCGGCACGATCGTGGCTGAGGGGTCGCCCGAAGCCATCATGAAGAATCCGGCATCACTCACCGGAAAATTCCTCTCCGGGGAAGAGGTCATCGAAGTGCCGACGGTGCGTCGAACGGATCGCGATGCCACACCGATCACCATTCGAGGCGCGAAAGGCAATAACCTCCAGGACATCACCGTCGACATTCCAACTCGGGTAATGACCTGCGTTACCGGCGTGTCGGGCTCGGGCAAATCGACGCTCATTAACGCAACGCTCTATCCAAGCGCTGCGAACAAGATCAATCGAGCGTCGCACGAAGTGGCGCCTGTTGCAGGCGTCGAAGGGCTTGAGCAGTTCGATCGTGTCATCGACATCAGTCAGAGCCCGATCGGTCGTACGCCCCGCTCGAATCCTGCTACCTACAGCGGCCTGTTCACTCCGATTCGCGAGTTATTCGCGGGCACCCAGGAAGCACGATCGCGCGGTTACAAACCTGGCCGGTTCAGCTTCAACGTCAAGGGTGGCCGCTGCGAGGCATGCCAGGGCGATGGCGTCATCAAGGTCGAGATGCACTTCCTGCCCGACGTGTACGTACCGTGTGATGTGTGCAAGGGCCAGCGTTACAACCGAGAGACGCTCGAGATTCGCTACAAGGGTCGAACGATTTCGGACGTGCTCGGCATGACCATTGAAGAGGCGCTTGCGTTCTTCAAGAACGTGCCGACCCTGGCCAAGAAGTTGCAAACGCTTATGGATGTCGGGCTCTCCTACATCACGCTCGGTCAGAGTGCGGTGACCCTCTCTGGCGGTGAAGCGCAACGGGTGAAACTTGCGCGCGAGCTTTCAAAGCGTGATACCGGTTCTACGCTCTACATTCTGGACGAGCCGACAACCGGATTGCACTTTGCCGATATCCGGCAACTGCTCACCGTGCTTTCCGAACTCCGTGACCGGGGCAACACGATCATCGTGATCGAGCATAACCTCGATGTCGTAAAGACAGCCGACTGGATTATCGATCTCGGGCCGGATGGTGGAGACGGGGGCGGACAAATCGTGGCCAGCGGCACACCGGAATCAGTGGCCGCCGACCCGAACTCGGTCACCGGGCGTTTTTTGAGAGACCTGCTGCCGAGAGCCTCGAAAACCGCCTGATCGCCTGCACCTATTCCGCAATGCCAAACATTGCTTTGGCTTTTTCCAAAGCCACATCCTGCCCGGCAAAATAGGTCTCCCGTGTTGGCGTTGCCACTACATCGGGCATGATCCCGCCGCGCGGGTTCAGTTTGTCGGTGTTTGCCATGATGGTTCGCTGCAACGGGATGCGCACGCGTATACCGCTCTCTGGCAGCGTCAGATAGGCGAGGTAACCTGCGGTCGCGCCGGTAGCAGCACCACCGGTGGGCTCACCAACAAAAGTGGCCCGCCCGATCCCACGCAGCGCTGAAAGCAGATGGGTGACGCCTGACGCGTTATCAAAGCTTGTCAGCATGATGATCTCACCCTCGAACGCACCTCGTTTCGGTTTGAGTGGGCGACTCGGTGCACCCGCCAGCTTCGACACCAGCTTGTAGTAACCGTTGTCAATCTTCTCGAACCAATTCGGATTGGGTTTCAACGCGCGCTCTTCCCAGGTGCTGAGATGCTCGCGTAGTTCCGGCTCAATGCGATCAAACCGCGTCCAGATCTCGGGTGTCGGTTGGACCGGATCATTAATCAGCCACTGGAAAAGCCCCCACGCGGCATCGTTCGAACCACCGCCGTTGAGTCGTAGATCAACAATCAGCTTGTTGCGACCTTCTTTGGCGAGTTGCCGAAAAATCGGCTTGTAGAGCTTGTCGGGGTTGATCGGGCGGCGATAGTTGACGAATGTATCCACCGCCAAGTAGGCAGCATCATCACCCAGAGTCTCGAACCGCACAGCATCAACAAAATTCCGGCTGAACCGCTTCTCGCCCGTGATCGCGGCATAAGCTTCAAAACCCACGCGATCAACCGTCACTTCTTGAGTTGATCCGTCCAATCTAACCACGCTCAACATGGCCTGATCGGAGAGGTCGTAGACATACGGCATGAAGTGCTCGAACGCCGGCCCCATGAACTCACCGAAATTCGCGATAGAGTGCTCCTTGATGTAGTCGGTGTCGCCATCAACCGGGAACACGGCGCTCACCGCCGCGATCAGTTCGCCAACCGGTTGACCGTCAATGGCGACAATTTCTGTTTCGCGTTCAAGCGCCACACCGTCACCAACCTCGGTGACAAACATTCGCCCATCGAAAAACTGGTAGCGGAAAGGCAGGTAAATCGGCGCAGACTCGCGCGCAGTCTCAATGTCTTCCGGCAACTCCGCTTTGGTGTGATCGCACCGGATCTGCGCAAGAATCTCGGAGATACCGAAGTACAGCTGCCCACGCGTCATCCCCTCGTCTGCCGCCGCACGCAACACATCCCAGCGCGCTTCCAATTCCGCTTCGCTGATATAACGATCGTAGCCGGCGTGAATCGCCATCAGCGCCTCCCGGGCAAGCTCCACATCTTCGCGTGCTGCCGCGCCGGTCAGCTCGACATTGGCAGGTGCTGTTGCCGAGTGGGCCAGCGTTGAACCCAACAGCGTTAATGTGGCAATGAATCTCTTGAACATCATGGAGACCTCCTCAAATTGAGGAGCCCAAACTAGCGATCTCATCTGACCCCGGCGTCTCAACTTCCAGAAAAATCAAACAAATCGGGGATTTGAGACGTTTGGCCCCGAGACTTCCACTGGGTCGGTGTCATTCCAACCTGCTCGCGGAAGCAACGGTTAAACGTCGCCTTGGATCCGAATCCCGCGTCGAACGCCACTTCCAGGACGGTCCGTTGTTCGCTCGGATCGAGCAAACGTTCACAGACCTCCGCCAGGCGCAGGCCATTGATAAAGCCATTGAAGTTCATCTCTGGCACAGCATTGATCGACGCGGAGAGCGTTGATTCGTTGGTGCCCAGATAGCGCGCAAGACGCCGGATACTAAGACCCGAGTCTCGATGCCAGCCGTTTTCCCGGATACGGTTTTGCAGTACATCGAGCGACAGGTTGGATACCCGCGGCTCTGACACCGATTGCTCCGTTTTGTCTGCCAGCGTCGCCGTTCTCTTTGGATACGCGCGATCCACACCCGTCAACGCTTCGATAGCAAGCCAGAGCACTGCCGCGCCAACCCCCATTTGGATGATCGCGACCGTGTTGTAGCCGAAACGCCCAGCGAGCAGCTGGAAACTCTCGGCCGCCGCGAACAACCCAATGAGACCGACCATCGTGGCCAGAAAGACTCTGAGCGATGACAAGTCGAAATCGCGCATCGAGGAATGGCTGGAGCGGAGCCAGTCGCGATAGCGCGTCGACTCTTGCCAGCTCCGGTAGACACCGACTATGCCGAGCCCGACCGCGAGCAGTGACTCGACCGGGATGACGTAGGGATAGTGGAACGCATCGTTGTACGCAAATTTGTTCTCGGCGCTTCCGAGCAGTACAAAGCAAAGCGTGTAGTACGTCGTTTGTATGGCGCCTGGCGCGAGCCAGAGCTTCCACTGTTTAGGGAGCTCCCGTCGCGTCAGTGACAGGGTGTACAGATAGATCAAGGGGCCGAGCCACAGCTCAGTATCGAATGGCGCGAAAGTCAGCCAAGGAAACAACTGGTATGCGCCCGCGAAGCCGATGATGGAAGGTGTGACCAAGAGCGCCCAGGCCAACAGCCAAAGACTCAGGAAGATGGCCGCCCGGCGTTCAACCGACCGTTGAAGCAACGTGATTCCAATAGGCAATAGCGGCGCTACGAGGATCAGGAGAATTGTGGTGCGCCAGTCAAACGACATGCTAGGTTTCGGGTCGGTTCATATTCAAACGAAGCATATCGTGTCGAAAGGAAGCGTACTAACGACTCTCGCCTCCATTGCGGCCTTTGGTCTCAGTGGCTGCACCGGATTCATCGCTGACCAGATTGTGAAGCCGCAAAATTCGCGAGTCGCGGACATGTTCACGGGATACCGCGAGACCCTGCTGACCGCCGGTATCGAGCCGGTCGACTTCGAAACCTCGGTTGGCACCATCAGCGCCTATCAATGGCAGGCGCGGCCGATTGAGCTCAATACTAGCACCGACCTCACGGCACAAAGCGATGGGTCGGTCGAAGGTTCGGTGATGCTGAAATTCAGCTGGGACCCCAACGAACCGCCCGATGTTGAGAGTCTCGGCACCGTTGTGCTGCTCCACGGTCATGCCATGAGCAAAGAGCCGATGATGACCTGGGCGAGCCTGTTCGTCGACGCCGGGTTCGATGCAGTGGTGCCCGACCTGCCGGGTCACGGTGCGTCGGTCGAACGGCCGGTAACCTTTGGGGCTGTCGAGTCGCTCGCGATTGGAGAATTGGTGGAGCAACTGAAAGCGCAAGGTGGTCAACAACCGATCATTCTTTCCGGAGTGTCGCTCGGCGCGTCGACCGCGGTGCTTACCGCTGCCGATTCAGAGGCTATCAGTGCCGTCATTGGGATTTCACCCTACGATGATCCCCGGGCGGTCATTCCGCGCTTCCGACGCTGGGCACCCTGGTGGGCGAAACTGTTTGTCAGTGAACGGCGACTGCTCGACGCTGTCGAGACGGCGGATGACCGAGCCGGTTTCGACTATGCCGACACCATTATCTCGGAACACATTGATGAGAGCTTCAACATCCCGACGCTTCTGCTTGCAAGTAGTCGTGATCAGCTAGTCCCGGCATCGGAGACGATGAAGGCTGCTGAGCGCTCTGACATGATCTCCTTCATCGAAGTGGCCGACGCTGATGATCACATTATGTTCTCGGGCGACCTTGGCGCGCGGTGTCGGGAAGTCATGCCATGGTTGACGGACACGCTGAGTCTGGAACTACTGCGCAACCCGTGTAGGCAGCTTCAAACCTTCCAGAACATCATGGAAGCGCATGGCCCAGCCAAGGGTGCTAACTGACCGTAACGCCTTTCCAGAACGCCACGCGACCGCGAATATTCTCGGCGGCTGATTTCGGTTCCGGGTAATACCAGGCCGCATCGGCATTCTTCGCCTCGCCGACCACCACCGAGAAATAGCTCGCCTCGCCCTTCCAAGGGCAATGCGAGGTCGTTGCACTGTCCTCAAAGAACTCGCGCTTGAGCGAATCCGCCGGGAAGTAATGATTCCCTTCAACGACGACGGTGTCATCCGACTCGGCAATGACGGTGCCCTGCCATTCTGCTTTCATGTGCGACTCCTTGCTTGCGACCCCTCTAGTACTTGCCGAGTACGTTCAGGAAAAATCCATCAAACTCAAAATCAAGTTGCGTCAGATCATCTGAGAAATCGGTGAAGTTATAACCAACGCCGACTTTCATATGCTCTCCAATGTGGCGATCGACGCCGATCAGCCATCCAGTGCGCGCATTATCAGCCTCTTCGACCTCCAGCCAACGATACTCGGCCATGGCGTCCCAGTCACGGATCAAGTGATATCGAACACGCAGCGCGGCGAAGTTTGTGGTGGAGTCAAACCACTGACCTGTGGAGCGGTCCAGGCGGAGCTCGGACACTCGCTGCGCAACCTTGCCGCCGAGACTCCACTTGGGACCAAAGCGCTTGATGCCTTCGACACTCACGATATGCGAGCGCTGGTCGGTGCGTGAACCTAACGATCCGAACAGGTCCGCTTGTGCGCTGCTCGTCAGGTCGTACAAGTAGGTGTATTTCGCGAGCCAATTCAGACGATTGTCGTCAACAGGCCGGTACGCAAGACCGAGGCCACCTTCGACCAGCTTCGCATCATCTTGGAAGTTACCGTCGTCCTCGGTGTCGGCGTAGTTGAAGCGAGTCAGCATCCGGAAGCTGTCCGATAGTTTCCAGTCAAGGCGGTTGATACTGGCCCACTGGCGCACACTGTCCGCCGAAAACGCCGCTTGATCATCACGCAGCTCGATTCGGCTGGTCCAATTTAATCGCGAAGATCGGTACCCGCCTGACAAAGTAATCGCTTCGCGATCAACCACACCCAAATCAGCGTTGACGTCGCTTCGCTGGAGTGTCAGTCCCAGGCGGAATCCACCAGGCGCATTCCAGTTCAATCCAAATACGTGACCGAGACTTACCGGTCCGCGCGTGTCAGCGGCGGTAGTCTCATTGAACACATCGAGTTGGTTGGAAATGCGCGAACGGTGCCCCAGTGCGAGCGTATTGCCAGGCAACAAACGGTCGCGTCCATTACCTGTTGCTGGTAATCCACCGAGTGGATTATCTGTTGTATCCGTTGAATGCGTGAACGTGCCGTAAACCGTATGGTCACCAGACACATCGTGCGACAACGTGACCGTCGCCCCATCGCCGCGGTGACCGGTGTTGGCTTCGGCCAAGAGCGAGGTTCGCTCAGTAATCGAGTAGGTCATCCCCGCCGACAGCAAATCGTTGTTGTCATAGTCTCCGCCGTCGTTATCGACAGTGAATTGACCGATGGTGTAGACCTCCGCACGGCTCCCGATACGGTGCGCGTAACGCGCTGCAGCGAGCGTTGCGTCGACAGATATACCACCCGGCGCGAGTGATTCCTGCGACAGTTGGCGAATCTCGCCCGACAAGGTGCCACGTTCACCGATACCTCGACTAACCTGTAACGTGATGTCAGTTTGTTCGCTTTGTGATTCGCGCTCGACACTACTCGCGCGCAGCGCCAGCCGACCGCGATCCGACCAGTCGTACAGCCACTCAACTCCCTGTTCGTAGATGTCAACGCCATCATCGCGTCGGGCGATCGAGAACTGATCATCCGTCCGGCGCCACCAGGCAGCGATCGTACTCGGAGTGTCTGTTAGCCCCCGGTTTTGCAGATTGATGCGCCCCTCGATACCAATCGCATCACCAGCACGATTCTGCACCGCATTGGCGTTCAAGGTACCGAAACTCAAACCGCCATCGGTCGAGAAGAACCGTTCGGTTTGCGTTGCCTCGCTGCTCGCTGCCTCAACCTTGAGATAACTGCCTTCACCGTCGGTAACCGCAACGTCGACGCCGGCCAGCGAATAGTCCTCATCACCACGGCCCTCGCTGATATAGCTGCCGCCTACGGATACGTGATCTCCGAACCAGTGTTTACCCCTGACGCCAGCCGCGATCTCATCCGCATCGAACCCAACCGGCAGGTATTCGTAGTCCGCCACAAGAATCGCCAAATTACCGTCCAACGGACCATCGCGGACTATCGACGGCGCCGACTGTTGGGCGATCTGTAGCAGCGGCTCACTCAGAATCAACCGACCCTGAAGCTCATCGATTTCGTAGTCGCGACCGCGCACCAGATCCACTACATTCACCACCCGATTGGTATCGGCGTCGCGAAACTCGATTCGAACCTGATCGGACCCAGGCACTACGTCCAGATGGCGCAGGTAATAAAGACTGCCACCCGTGCCCAGAAACTCGCTATGTCCGAGCACCGTTTGTGCCTCAGAACCGAACACGCTCACTCGGGTCCTGGTTTCATCGTGCTCCGTGGTTGCGACACTACGCCAGTCCAGCTGCGCGCCGTACAAGGTTCGGCGGTACTGAATGAACTCGCTATCATCAACCTCGGTCTGGAAGTTACCCCAGATAACCTCACTCTTGTCCCACTCAAGTCGGAGATAAAGTCGGCCCTGGCTGTTGGTGTCGTTGATGGTCGTCGAGTCATCACCATAAACCGGGTAATACCGATCAGGATCAATGCGTCGGAACAATGCTCGTGGGTCACGTTGATCGAGATTGCCTAGAATGTCGTCGAGCTGCTCCTCCCGACTGTCGAGCTGACTCGTCAGCAAGTACTTACCCTTGATCTTCGCCTTTAGGTAGTAAGCCAGCCGTCCCTCGATGAGCGTATCTTCGGCGTAGCGATCGTTGGCAGACAACGGCTCTAGCGAACCAGACAGATCATTTGACGCCGCAGTGAAGTCGGCTAAAGCCACCAGGAATGTGTGCTCCCCGGTCACGGTAACGGGAATATCTTTCAGCCAGACATCGCCGCCAGCCATCTCGACGGCCAATCGTGCCCAACTATCGCCAATCGGCAATAAATACTCCGCTGCAAACTTACCTTCCGTGTCAATCGGCAACCATTGTCCGTTTACGAGCACAGCATGGTTTTCCGGGAAGTCATGTCCTTGCAGGCGCACTCGCGCACCGTGCAAGACAATATTCTGTCTTGCCAGGGCCGACCGCCCATAGGTTGCATTCAAAAGGCGGTTGGCTTCGTGATCCGGCACATTGAGTGCTTCACTGATACGCACGGCAGGAGACTGCGTTGATTCGAGCTGTTTCAGATAACGCTCGGACTGCTCTGCCTCGAGATCGACGTATTCATCTATCGTCACCACCCGCACCAGGCCTTCCTGCGTTCGATCGCGCTGCTCGCCGCTGGTCGCCACCAGCTCGTACGCAAATTGTGTTCCCGGAATGAGCAAACCCGACGGCGGCGTCCATGTGAAGTTGACGAAGGCGGTAAACGCCTCTGGTGACGACTCTGGCGACAACACCGCGATGGGAGCAACACGATCGGCATCTGTATCCCGATAGATTCGCAACTCGAAATCATCAACAAATGCAGCGTAGTTGCTGTAACCAACGAAAGCGACGGAACCTGGCGACTCCGCGCTGGCCACATAGCGCGGACCAGCAATCGACAGACGGGCTTGCATCGCACCGGCATCTTCTGTGGCCCAGATGACGCCACCACCCGGCAGCCCGATTCGAAAACGACCATCCGTAGGATGTGGTGGTGCCGCTTCGGAGGCCGGATCGTGCCACTGTAGGGACTCGGTTCGCGCAATCATCTGACCGTTCTCGGTACAGCCCTGAAGCGTACAATCATCAGCGTAGGCGGTTGAGACAAACAGACTGAGAAGCGCGCCGCCTACACGGCTACCCCAACCTTGCGTTTTTCGCGTTCCACTTGTCTGGTTGTTCGTTGCCATCACGAAGACCTCAGTGTTGCGCCATACAGTCTCAGGCAGGTTCTCGCGCAACATCTCCATCAACGCTCTACCGCGTTGCGATGCCAGCTTGCGCCCGGCTTGATCAAAGTCGGATAGAACCACTACGCGTCCGCCGCCGGATTCATTGAGCCGGCTGATCAAATCGGCAATCAGGAAGCGATAGTCGTCGCGTACGGCAGTTCCGCCCGGCTCGAAGAACATCGGAGAAAACTCGAAGGTAGTGAGATCGGACTGCGTGGCTCGCAGCTGCGGCATACGAACCCCGAAATCAAATTGGTTCAACAGACCTTGAGTGATGCGTTTTACACGCGGGTTCTCCGTTGTGAATTGACTGTCGCGCGGCAGCGTCGCCGGATCGACTTTCACAATGAAGTTGCGGCCTCGTTCCATGAATCCGCCATCAACCGCGGCGATGTGATAACGGCCCTGGGCGTCGGTTTCGATCACGAGCCCCTCGACGGTAGCGAGGCGCACACCGGCGATACCAGGCTCTTGTAATCCATCGTTAACGATCGTCACGCGCATTTGATCCGTCGGTTCCGGCTCGCCCATCTCCGTGACTTCGTAATCGACGCGTTCATCGCGCTCGTAGATGACGCCAATCTCGACCCGTCGGTTCAGTGCCATACCTGCAGGCGTTGCGTTGGTCGCCACAGGCTGCGTATCGCCGCGCCCCGCTGTTTCGATCGCGGTGTCTGGAAGATCGAGCGCTTCCTGAATGAAGCGTGCGACGGTATCCGCTCGGCTCTCCGATAAGCCCTGGTTGTCGGTGTAGATCGCCGCAGTCCGTGCACTGAGGCGCTGGTTATCGGTATGGCCGACGAACGTCAGTCGAACGTTGCGTTGATCTTTTAGCGAATCCAGTACCGCACGTAGTTGCTCAATGTATGACGCAGGAATCTCTGCCTTGCCCGACGCAAATCGAACCGGGTCGACGACCGAGTCCTCGATGACCGTCTCCGCGCGCGTTGCAACGCGAGTGACCGCTTGCGGTGCGTTAAAGACACGCTCACGACTCACGCGCAGCGACTGCGCGTTCAACCCGCGGGCAACCTTGCCTGTGTGACTCGTCGTGACGCTGCCGTCGGCGTATGTAGTGATCTCGAAACCTTCGGCTGAGGTCAGTGTGAGTGGTGCGGTGCTGTAAGGTACGTTGACCACGATTCTATGCCGATCGAGGTTGTCACCCTCACTCAATCGACCAGCGATCGAACCCATATCACGACCGTTACCAAATGGTCCGCCGCGGAGAACCAGTCCGGTCGCGTCGGCGCTATCCTGCCAACCATCACCATCTCGATCGTGCCAGACCTTACCGATGATCGTTGTCTCTTCGAAATCCGGATCAGCGATGACTTGCACCATTGCGGTGTCTTCGTTGCCGATCGGTCCGCCGTTTAAAGTCGGCTCAGCCGTATTGACGTAGTCGCCCGCCGTGACCCCGGCCCCGACACGCAACAGGTAGCGAATCGTTCGCAATTGACCCGGCGCTAGTTCGATACCCTCGAACACGACAGGGCGCGGGCCCGTCGCCGTGAAGCCATCGCGACTACCATCGAGCGTGGCTGAATCTTCGACGAAGCTGAATCCGGGCGGCAGCGAATCCACCACCTCAATGCCAGGCAGAGCGACCGGGCTCAGGTTCTCTACAGTCACGGTGTAGGCAATCAGACTACCGACCGTGGTTGTCGGTTGCGCCACCCGTTTGGTGAGTCGAACGCTACTCGTTTCCACACCCAGCGGATCCAGCGGAATGTGGTTGAAGATCACGTCCGGATCATTGTCTTCCAGCGTCAGGCTCGTGAAGTACTGCGTACTCTGCCCTCTGCTCGGCGCGTTGCCGGTGTCGCCAACACGTACCGGGTCACCGAGACCGGTTGGATCGATCGGTCCGTCCTGCGGCGGAATCAAATCCGATAGACCCTGCTGATAGTCTTCAGGCACATCGAACTCGACCACAAACGTGTCGCCCGACGCACAAGCCGCATCAGCACCGAGCAACACATCGAACCGGTACAGACCATCGTTTGCGGTCTGCTGGTTTTGCTGACCCGGCAGCAGACAGGTTTCCGGTAGTGGGTCGCCGGCAGCGTTGACCAGACGGACAAGCACACCCGGGACCGGGGCGCGGGTAACCGCGTCATAGAACACGCCGCCCGGATCAACCGGCAGGTTTTGATCCAACACGGTCGTATTCGGCGGCAAACTGATATCCGTCAGTGTACCGAAGGTGGTGTTGGTGTCCGGATGCAGGAGACTGACTGAGTAGCCATCTCCAGGCACAAGATCGGGCACGGTGTAGGAGCCATCGCTTGTGACAGCCACCGTGGCGACAAGATTCCCGCCGGCATCGCGCACCTCGATGATCCAGCCTTCCAGCGGCAATTCCGCCGCGTCAAACACGTCGTCTGCATTGGCATCCAGCCACACGTTGCCGACAAGCGTCGCGAGACCTGCGACCTGGCCATTGACGCCCACGACAGCGACACAACCACTTTGTGAGAGTGTGTCAGTGAACTCAATACGATAGGTGTCTTCAAACGCCGTGTTCAGTACACCATCGTTGTCAGCGCCCGCACCTTCGGCTTCGACGGTAACGAGGTCCGCGGTGAACACGCCGGTTGCGGGCCCAGTCTCGGTTAGCGTCACGAGCTCCTGTTCGCCCGTGACTGTGTTGGTGACCATCACCTGCACCGTCTCGACCACCGCATCGTCCCGGTTATCGTCTGGGTCGGTAACGCTAAGCGGAAGTGACTCGCCCGGGAGAATCTCGGCAGCCGCACTAACTATCGTATCGGTCCCGGTCTGGACCGTGATTGTTGTCGGTTCGGCGTTGTTGCCTGGGTCACCATCGTTGTCAGGATCCGGATCGGCACCTGCAACAGAGTCGTCAACCAGCGCTGTGCCCGCCGGGCTGACACCTTGAGCCTGCACCGAATTACTCAATGGGCCTGCGACACACACGCCAGGCGCCTGCAAATTCACGGTAACGTCAAACGTAATGGTCGCTTCACCACCAGCGGGCAACGATTGGCCGTCTGCCAACAGGTTGGTATCACTCACACCATCAAAGGTGGCGCGAGGTGTCGCCAGATCGCCAACGATCGCGAGATTCTCGATCTGCTCGATCGTTCCGGGCGCGAAATTGTCGGCAAGTGGTTCGATCACAACGATATTATTGACGACGACATCACCGCTATTGACCACGCGCACGCTAACTGACGTTGTGAACGTGTTATCAAAATTTGGTAGCGCATCGGTTGCGGTTTTTGTAATGCCCAGCACCGGCATTTCGCTGAAGCTACTTGTGGTCGGTGAATCATCGTTGGTCGGATCACCATCACCATCCGCATCGGGCACCGCACCGTCGATCGAGGTATCGGTGGGGATCGCACCGGATGGCGAATTGCCCGATGCGACCACCTGGTTGTTGTACGGGCCAAGGTTGCTGCCTGGCGTCACCGTGACCGTCAGATCGATCGCACCGCTCGCGCCTGCAGCCAACGTATTGCCGGCCGCCAAAAGACCTGAATTAGCTGCACCATCGAATACGCCAGCCGCGACCGTGAAGTCTGTGCTCGTTAAGGCGTCAACGACAAATGTCGCACCTGCAAACGTCGTTGCAAGCGACTCATCGACTTGCACGTCGGTCAAGGTAACGTCCCCGGAATTCTCAACGACGATGCGATAGCCGAGTGTGTAAGTTCCGTCGCCATTATTGGTTGGTCCATCAACGAGCGCTTTGGCGACGCCCAACTCGGCGTCTTCGGCGAATGTCACGGGCGTCGGCGCATCGTCGTTAGTCGGATCGCCGTCTCCATCTGCATCAGGATTCGAACCGTTGTTCGAAAGATCCGATGACGTCGCACCAGACGGGGTTTCGCCGGCCGCCTCGGCCGAATTATTGTAAGGGCCGAGGTTGCCCCCCGGCGTAACGGTCACAGTGAGTTCAACTGTGCCCGACGCGCCGGGCAGTAACGTATTGCCGGGTGCCAACAGACCGGGACTTGCGTCACCGTCAAAACCACCGGCAAGTGCAAACGTCGGGCTCGTCAGCGAATCAATCGTGAATCCGGCGCCCGCGAATGTTGTGCTCAAGGGTTCGGTGACTTGCACATTATCCAGCGCCACTTCACCCGAGTTTTCAACATTCAGCTGATAGGTCAGTGTGTAACTGCCATCACCATTGTTCGTCGGACCCGCCGCAATTGATTTCGCGAGACCGATCTCGGCATTTTCATCAAAAGTCGTCGATGTAGGAGTGGTGTCATTAGTCGGGTCGCCGTCACCATTCGCATCGGGCACAGGTCCGTCGGTCGACACATCCACCGGAGTCGCTCCCGATGGCGCCACACCCGAGGCGGTCGCGAGATTGTTATAAGGACCCAGGTTCGCTCCAGGCGTCACGGTCACCGTCAATGTGACCGTGCCACTCGTCCCAGCGGTCAGTGTTGCTGCAGGTGCAAGCAGCCCAGGTGACGCTGCTCCATCGAACCCCGCGGCGACGGTGAAGTCAGCGCTGGTCAACGCATCCACCGTAAACGCAGCACCCGCGAACGTAGCATCCAGCGGCTCATCAATTTGCACATCGGTGAGATCTACGTCGCCGGAATTCACAACCACGATTTCGTAAGTCAATGTGTATGAACCGTCACCGTTATTGACCGGGCCGTTCACAACCGCCTTGGCGACACCGATTTCAGCATCTTCGGGGAACGTAACCGACGTTGGCCCCTGGTCGTTGTTGGGATCGCTATCGTTATCGGCGTCGGGTTCCGAACCGTCTACCGAATCATCGGTGAACACCGCATTCGATGGTGAGGTACCCGACGCGACAACCGTATTGTCATACGGGCCGAGATCCGCGCCTGGTGTGATCGTGAGATCGAGTGTCAACGAACCACTAGCGCCAACTGCTAGCGTGTTGCCTGGGGCTAACAACTCGGTGTCAGTATCCCCGTCGAAGCCGCCAGCATTCACCGTGAATTCTGCACTCGCCAATCCGTCGATGACGAACGCGCTCGCGTCTGCGAAGGTGGTGGCCAGCGACTCGGTCACCGAAACGTCACTAAGAAGCACGTCACCCGCGTTTTCAACCACAATCGCGTAACTGACCGAGTAGGTGCCGTCACCGTTATTGACCGGCGTGCCGACGACGGCCTTGGCCACGCCGATGCGCGGACCCTCAACAAACGAAATCGGCGTCGGATCGTTGTCATCGCCCGGACCGTTCACGCCGTTTTCATCGGTCACCGACGCGTTGTCTGAAATATCGCTAACGGTATTTCCACCCGGCGAGTCCCCGCTCGCCGTCGCAGTATTCTCATACGGCCCAAGATCGGTGCCAGGTTCGACCGTAACGTCGAGCACAATCGTGCCGGTTACACCTGGTGCTAGCGTGTCCGTACCCGCGAGCAGTCCTGCGTTTGGTGGCGTACCGGTAAAGCCTGGGAAGTTGACCGCAAGATCAGCGCTTTGAACGTCATCGACCACGAAGCTTGTCGCATCCGCAAACACACTCGACAGATCATCGATGATCTGCAGGCCAGCCAGCGTAACGTCACCGGTGTTCTCGACCAGCAGTTGATAGCTCAGGCTATAGGTGCCATCACCATTGTTTACCGGGGCGCCTGCTACCACCTTCGCAAGTCCGAGTTCAGCATTCTCAGCCAACACCACCGGCGTGATTCCAGAATCATCGCCAGGGTCGCCGTTGCCATTCGCATCAGGCACCATGCCATCGGTCGATATATCGGTCGGTGTGGCGCCGGAAGGCGACGTGCCCGATACAGTCGCTGTGTTATCGAACTGGCCAAGATTTGCGCCGGGGGTGATCGTTATCGTGAGGTCAATGGTGCCGCTGTCGCCGGTATCCAGTGCATTGCCGGGGGCTAACAAACCGGGATTGCTATCTCCGTCGAACACACCGCTCGCCACAACGAATTCGGCACTCGTGAGCGCATCAATCGTAAACGTGGTTCCGCTGAAGACGGTTGCCAACGACTCTTCGACCTGCACGTCTGTCAGCGCGACATCACCCGAATTCTCGACAACGAACTGATAGCTGACGGTGTAAGTGCCGTCACCGTTGTTGGTCGGGCCAGCGCTGACAGCCTTAGCCAAACCGATTTCCGCATCCTCCGCGAGGGTTACACGTGTCGGTGCATCGTCGTCGTTGGGGTCTCCGTTGCCATTGCCATCGGGTGTCGCACCATCGGTGGAAAGGTCCGAAACGGTGCTGCCGGAGCGGTTACTATCGCCACTCGCGGTCGCTTGGTTATCAAAATCGCCAAGGTTTGCACCCGGCGTGATGGTCAGGTCCAGAACGACCGTGCCGCTCTCGCCCACCGGCAGCGTGGACGCGCCAGCATCCAGCAATCCGGTATCGGGTGCTGTACCGGTGAACCCGGTGTTTTCGGTGAGGGTTGTCGTTGTGCTCGTGACGGTGACGTCGTTCACCGTAAAACTTGCGCCTGCAAACACTGTGGCAAGCGGCTCGTCGATCTGCACGTTCTCGAGAACGACATCGCCCGAATTCTCAACAACGAGCGTGTATTGCAAATCGTAGCTGCCGTCGCCGTTGTTAACTGGACCGCTGGTGACTTGCTTCGCCAAACCGATCTGCGGCGACTCGGGCGTAGTATCAACGGAGAGTGTCGCTTCGGTTCGATAATCGTTGAGCGCACTTGCGTCTGTAATCGGATCGTTTCCGCTGCCAGCACCGAGATCGCTTGCATCTCGGACGCCGTCACCAGCACCACCACTCAACTGTCCGCCGTACCCAAGCTCGCAGACGGCATCCAGTGTGTCGCCGGGTAACACACTGCTCTGAAGCCCGACATCGAACTCCACAACAAGACTCGCTGATGGATCAAACTGAAACTCGTTTGACGCAGTTAGGATATTGTTGGCAGCGCCTGAAATCGCAAATGCGCTTGCATCCACCGGTGTGGCGGTGCCGTTCAAGAACACATCTCCAGTCGGGGTGACCGACAAAGCGGAGATGTTCTCGAAGCCGGCAGGCAAGGTGATCGCAAAGCCACCACCGGCTGGCGCTCCCGCCTGGAACGCCGTCGCCTGACCTGCGTTGGTTAACGCGTAGCTCAATGTGACGCTTGGCGTCGGGTTCGTACGATTGTCAATCGGGTTTGGTGTTGCGTTAATCGAGCATGTCACTTGCGGCTCGACGACCTCGGCAAACGCCGTTGTCGTAGTGCCGATACTCGATCCGTTAATCGAAAGGTCAAAGGAATTGTCGAGATCTGTACCCTGCTGGTTCCCGAGCTCGTTGAGTACGAGCGCATCGAACTCCAACAGGACAAACTCGTTGTCGGCGTCCATGTCGTCGTTCATCAGGGTACCGAGTGCGAAAACCGGGTCAGTGCCCGAAGCGAACGGTCCACCGCTTGCCGCGATCTCACAATCGGGATCAATCCCGTCGACTGAGGACTCATCACCGGTCACGTTCAATGTGCCGCCGTTGCTGCAGGCAATCGCTGGTGTCGGCGTAATCCCGGCCCCTTCTGCAACCAAAGCGAGACGCGCCGTGCCCGCCACGTAGGCAAGCCCGTCGGGCAGCAAGTCGGTAATGGTGAAGTCCGGCGCGTTGCCCTCCGGTAGCGTCACCTGCAAGCGGTATCGAATACGCTCTCCGATCGACACCACGCGCGGCGTGCCCGACGACGCACCATCACCTGCTTCGCTGGTGTGAGCAAGATCCGTGCTGTCGATAGTCTTGGAGTTGACGGTTGCCGCGACATCTACCGTGGCGGTGTCATCGGCGCTGTAACTCTCACCAGCGCCCGCCGGTGAGTTGGTCGCGTTGGTCAGGTCACCAGTCCCTAACAATGAGTCGTAATCAACAGACGCTGTATTTGCTACCTGCGTGCCAGGTACAACGGTCGCTCGCGCTTGTGCGCTGTAGCGTACTTCGCAGATTTCCCCGAGCGGTAGTGCGTCGAACGTGATCGTAATGCCCGCACCGAAAGGATCAGCACTATCCACGACCGCGCCGGGCGCGGTACAAGTACCGCCGCCGCTTGGTGCCGCAGGTCCACTGATAAACGTGAAATTCTCGAGGTTGGTGCCGTCGAGCGTATCGGTGAACGACAGATCAAACGCATCGGCAAGAGAATCACCGGAATGAGCAACTGTGATCGCGTAAGTCACGGTGTCCCCAGCGTCGATCGTGTCCGGCGCCGCGGTCTTTGTGACTTCCAACTCCGGCTCGACGTTGCGCACCTGCGCCGCAGGCGAGTTCACAGTCACCTGATCGCTGTCAATCCGGAATCGATTGCTACCCGTTGCGCCGTTGGCGGCGTTGCCCGGGTTCACAAAATTCAACTCGATCACAACGAATTCTGCGTCTGCATCAGTCTCGGAGTTGTTCACGTCGCCGAGACTGATGACAACGTCATTGCCGTTGTTGAATGTCGTGCCGAAAACAGGCAGCCCGCAGGTTGGTGTAACACTGGCCGTCGCGCCTGAAATTTCCAGTGTGCCTGCCGTGCAGTTCGCCTGAGAGAAACCGCTGGCAGTGATGCCACCCGCAGCCGAGGAGACAAATGCAATCGTACCACTACCATCGTCCAGGAACCGCAAACCGCCCGGCACGAGATCAATCAGGTCAACGTTGGTTTGAGCCCCTTCCGGGATCTCCACTGACAGGCGGAAGCGAACCACTTCACCCGAAGCAAGCGGCAGAGGTGTGGAATTCGGGGTCGCACTCTCTGATGTTGCGATCGCGGCCTTCTGTGGCGCTGGTTGCGCGGCAGTGGTTACGACAGAGTCAATCGTTTGCGGGAAGAACGGCATTGCGCCCGGTGCCGACGCCCAGGTAATCGAAGCGGTATTGGTGATGTCCTGACTCGGCGCGACATCGACGTCGACAATACAACTAACCGTCAATACAACCGATGCACCGCCATCCAGTGCCGTGGTATCTGGCCCGTCGAAGCTTGTAAATCGGAACCCATCAACGTCGAACGGACTATCGCCGCCCGCTCCGGCACCACCGCTGACACTATCGAGCGCGCAACTGTTGACGCCGGCAGGTTCGGTGTCGGAGATTACGATGTCGTACGCTTCAGCTGTGGAGCTATTGGTCGCGGTGATATCCCAGGTAACCGTATCTCCGGGCTCGTATCCCATTGCACCTGTCGTCGGCGTCTTCGAGAGCGTTAGAGCGGGCGAGCGAACGGTCAGTGACGTCGTCTCCAGATCAATCGCATTATCAACTGGCGTATTGTCAGTCGTTGCCTGGAACAGATTTGAGAGCACGAGGTTGTCGGCGAACGGCGCGTTGTTCACGACAACAGTCACGTCGACCTCGATCACCTGCGGAGCGGCGGTCGCCACATTCGGCCATTCGATACGCAGCGAGTTATCGGCAGCGGCCGTTGAAATCGAGGTCGGTGTCAGACCGAGTGTGTCGTTCGGCGTGCGAACTATGTCGACATTCGCACCACCGAGGTCAGTGCTTGTGCTGATATCAGTCGCATCGAACACTGGGAGCGGGAAAAAATCATCGAAGACGATGCCGTTGGTATCGCCTGAAGGTATTTCCATCCGCAACCGGAACGTGACGGGGTCACCGGGTTGCACCACACCGCCGCCAGGCGATACGAGCGTTTTCTCAATCCCGATACCTTCGATAGTGAACGAGGCAGCAGATCCATCAGTACAGTTGGTCGCGTTGCCCGCACCATCCAGATCGTAGGTGGCGGTGACTGCGTTATTTAATGTGTCGCGAGCAAGCACGGGCTGGCCGGTCGCATCAAACGTCTGGTCGATATCGGCGGTGTAGGTGACCACGACGTTGCTGGTAGCCGGTAAGGTTCCCAGCGCGTCACTCACAAAAAAGGTAACCGTAGTCTGCCCTGTGCCCGGTGTGTCTGTCGCGATAGTCCTCAATGCACCAGAAAGCGGCACATTCGTCGCACCCAGCGTAGCGACGGCATCATCGTTAAACGTGACGCCATCCGGTAGCACATCGATCGCCTCAAGCCGTGCAATACCCGGGACGAACTCTGAAATCTGAAAATTGAGGGTGTAACTTCGAGTGCCCCCAGGACGCGATGCCCCACTTGTGCTCTTTTGCAGCGCGACATGTTTCGCCGTGTTGATGGCCCCCTCGTTGGAGCAGCTGGTCGTATCGAGTGTGTTCGTGATGAATACATCAAACGTCGCACAAATATCCCGCGCCACACCGGGCGTACCCACGCCAGATACACACGACAAATCGATCGAGCCACCCGGAGCTGCAGTGAGATCCGCGGGTGTTGTGACCGCATTGCAGCTCGTGCCAGTTCCCGAGAAGTTGATCGGACCCACGAACTGGACGTTGCTTGGCAACACGATCGGATTGATTCCAGCGAAATCGATGGGTGCAACAGTTCGATCCGCGGCGATATTGGCGCATGCCTCGACTGGGAAAGTCCACGCCGGTCCAGGCGGACGCTCACCTTCTGCGGTCATATCGGTCAGGTCATAGGTGACGATACGTGGTGTAAAGTCGCCCTGCGTCGCCGTCCCAGTGATCGGTCCGTTGTCCCCTGTTGGCGTATCACCCAAAGCGAACACGGGAGTGATACCGATAGCGTCTGGCAGCAGTACATTCTCCACCGCATTGACGTCGACATCGACGCACAACTCCATGGCCAATGCCGGCGACCCCGATGTGACGCTGCCGATCGGATACGCAACGGTATAGAGGGTTGAACCTTCCGGCCCGGTAACGGGCTCGCCGGTCACGGAGTCGGTTAACTGGTTCCCCGGTGCTGCCGGGAAAACGCCTTCGTTATTCACGGACAATCCGGCGCCAACAAAAGACGCGCTGGACAGATCCAGCGATGGGTTCAATACGACTTGGTAGTAAGGGGAGAAGCCCGCCGTCGTCATGTCGCTGTTCGAAAACTCAGCATCGAAACAGAACTGCTCGCCGACAAAACTCTGTGCAGGGGGACTGGTTGTAAGAACAGGAGTGCCCGCCCAGACACTCGATACCCCAAACGCCAACAGGACGCTTGCTAGCATCCGGTAGCCATTCCATCCCATCGTTATCCGCTCCCTAGTCCGCCAAACCGGCTCGTTTTTGAAGCCGGATTCGACGGCCTCGGCGCAATCTACACACCGAAGAAGGCACGCGCCTCACAGGACAGTGAGCGGCTAAGCCTCTGAAAGTAGTGCTATAACGCTATTACGAACCAGATTCGGTTTGGTATCTGTGACCCCTGTCTCAATAAAGCGACAGTATCAGGTCTGGCCGAGCGTATTGTTCGGCCGCACCGAGGTATAAGGGTTTTTGCGAAAGGTGCGCCGTTCTAACAGACTATTTCGCCTCGCGACGAAAGTCCCAGTCCATTTCGGCAGCCAGGTAAACAAACGCGGCATACGTCGCGACGTTCTGCCGGAATGACTCCGGATCAATCTTGTCGATCGTATCGTCGGGCGTGTGGTGCAAGTCGAAATAGTCCCAGCCGTCCTGTCGGGGCGTAACGACTGGCACGCCATAACGCGGCAACATCGATACATCAGGGCCACCAAAAGCCTGGTTGCCACCCGGCGTGATACCCAATGGTTCCAGCGTCTGTTGCATCGCACGCGCGTACGGGAGTGCGCCATCACCGAAGCGCGTTTCAAAGCGCCAGACTTTGCCAGCCCCGAAATCACTCTCCGCCGCGAGGATGTGGTAATCCAATTCGTCGGCATGCGTCTGCGAATAGGAAATCCCGCCAAGCAAGCCGACTTCTTCGGAGCCATACAAAACCACACGAACCGTGCGCTTCGGTGCTTGTCCTAATGACTTGATCACACTGGCAGCGCCCACGACGATGCCGCATCCGGCGCCGTCATCCACCGCGCCTGTGCCGAGATCCCAGCTGTCGAGGTGGCACCCGATCAGCACAATCTCCTCCGGAACTTCACGACCCTTGATCTCCGCGATAACGTTGCCGGACGTGGCGTTGCGTTTGGTCTCAACCTGAATGTTGACGCGGACGCGCACCGGGCCCTTCTCAAGGAGCCGAGTGAGCTGCTCGGCGTCAGGCGGTGACAGTGCCGCTGCGGGCCCATCGCCGACGGCTTGACCGCGTGCCATCATCCCGGTGTGTGCGAACCGGCGCGACTGTGTGCCGACCGATCGGATCAAGCAGGCAGCCCCGCCCTTCTCACTCGTCACCTTCGCACAGTTACGTCGCTTGCGAACCGCCATGCCATATCCCGTACCGTCCTGCGTGCGCGTCATTTTTTCGTCAATAAATACGATTTTCCCAGCAACAGTATCCGAGTCGGCATCACGGAGTTCCGCCATGCTCTCGAAACGGATTACGTCCGCTTCAACGCCACCCTCCGGCGTTGAGGTCGAACCACCGAGTGCTGTCACAACCAGCGCTTGCGGTGCCGGCGAGACAATGCTCGCGCGATCGATCAGCCGAGACCAATATGGAATATCAAAATTCTCGACCCGAATGTCCTCAAAACCGAGGGCCTCCAATTTCTTGACGGACCAATCTCGGGCTCGCTGCTCCGCTTCTGAACCGGCAAGACGCGGACCAACCTCCGTGGTCAGATCGCGCACGAATCCGTAACCGATCTCGTCTGACAAACCTCGCTCAATCAGCGTGTCGACTGTGGTTTTGACCGAATCGGGGATTTCGGCAGCTTCCTGCGCGTAGGAGGCCGTGGCTAACAGGCACAGGCCAGCAGCAAATATCCGAAGCATGGGGGGATCCTTCTCGCAAACTCGCGCCCGAGTCTAGCAGAACCGATCGACCGCAAGCTGTTGTTTTTACAATCAACTGTGGTTTAGTGTCAGGTGACTGTCGTGTCCGAGTCGGGCCACTGTCAGGCTAATGACGTGGGCGAATCCCGGGCTCAGTGAAAGGATTGCGCCACCGCAAACACGGAACCAAACCATGATCGTCAGAAAGCTCAGACTGCAAAGAGGATGGTCTCAAGACCATCTCGCTGAATTGACCGGACTCAGTGTGCGCACTATCCAGCGCGTTGAACGTGGTCAAAAACCGAGTCTGGAGACATCCAAATCCCTGGCTGCCGTGTTTGAGGTGGACCTTTCTACTTTTTCCACTGAGGACACAGACATGAACGAAAGAGAAACCACAGTTGCTGAGCTCGCAGCTGACGAAGAAGCGGCGCTGAACTACGCCAAGGGCATCAAGGAATTCTGGACCGGCGTATTGGTGTACGTCTTGCTCCTGGTCGCTTTTCTGGGCGTCTTTCTGATCAGAGGCAGCGAAAACCCCGACGCCTTGCGAGTACTATTTCTCGTATTCGGCGGTATCGGCATCGGTATTGTTCTGCAGGGCGTGCTCGCCTATGAATTGATCAGAATGCCCTGGCAGGACTTCGAAAAACGCGTCGCAGAAAAGCGGCTGGGACGAAAACTCTAGCAGCGACGATAGCGCGGTCACTCGTCGGTTGAGTTGCTGATGCCCAGCAGCTCTTCCGTTCGAGTGCGAACATCGCGGATAGCGATCTGCCAAGGATCAAAGGCATCCCGAAAAAACGCATCGTTCAAATCGATGTTGCTACCCGCCATGTTCAAGAAAAGCTGCGAAGCACGCATACCAGCTGTGTCGCAAATCCCTTTGCTCCGAACCTCCGACCGGACGCCGGAGGTATCAACGATTGTTTCGAGACGAATCAACTCAGGAAACTCAATCGCTATATCGAAGGCCAATCCACTGAGCGTTCCGACGGTTCGATTGGACTGAGCAATCGCCTGTTGGAGTCGCAGTAGCGCACCCCGGAGTTGATCGTCGCGAATGATGTCGATACGACCCGAGGATGCCAGCTCGTCAAATGAGCCGATAGCGATAAAGGGCACGTTCACATATTGCGCTGTGTAGACAGCTTGGCATTCCTCTTCGGTGAGTTCAGGCCGCTCGGTTCGGCTGAAAAGCACATCAAGAGCGGAGTTCATATGCGCTCGTCGGGCAACCCGAAAGTCGCCAATCTGGCTACTCAGCGATTCGGCAGAGAGGATATCGACGTGCAACTGAGCTAGAAACGCCCGCTCGTCCGCCCTATCTTGACGAGCCTCGTTCCAATTAGCTGCCTCAATCCCAAAAAAGACCCCGACCACGAGAATCGTGAGCTCAATAAAAACCGTAGACCAGTCTCTGTCGCCGATACTCTTGCGAAGGCGTTTGAATCTTCCCATCCGCGAATGTTAGCGCAGACTGTGTCTAGCGTAACGCCAGAGAATACACCTTGAGTGATTCACCGTGATCGCTGAACTCACGCTCGAAACTAAACCCAAGGCGCTCGAGCAGTGAAATCGAACGTTGGTTGTCTGGCCTTGTAATTGCGCACACAGACTCGAGCTCGAGCTGCTCGCGCGCGGCCTTGAGCACTATGCTCGACGCCTCGTACGCAATGCCTCTACCCGAGAACTCCGGAAGTAGGGCGAACCCCAAATCTGGCTGTGGAAGCGTATCGCGCTTCAGCAACCCGCAGAGACCGGCGGGTTGTCGGTCGTACTCGACAAGATAAAGCCCGAAGCCATGTTGCTCGTACATCGAAATCGGGCCCTCTCTCAGGTAAGTTTCCGCATCGGTATTGGTTCGGACCTTTCGATCGCCAATGTACTGCAACCAGGACGGTTCATTGAGCAGACGCACGATAAACGGCGCATCAACAAGCGTGAGCTTGCGTAACGTCACCGCACCATCGGTTTCTTGCACCATGCCGATCCTTCCCTGTTGCAAACCCCAAGGTTAACGAAATGACAGCATACTGTGTCAGTATCGACGAGCCGCCCGCCGAAACTCGAGCAAGCGCGACATAAAGCGCGCAGCTAGCTTGAACTTCAGATTCCACCTCCGGTCAACAGGATTCACATGAGCGAATTTCGATTAGATCAGTTTGTCGAGCAGGCACTCGCGGCAGGTGCCAGTCGCGAGGAAACGGTGGCGGCGCTTGAAGAGGCAGGTTGGTCTGGCGAGCAGATCAAGGCTGCGATGGCGGCATGGTCTGAAGTGAGCTTTTCTATCCCCGTCCCCAAACCGCGAGCGCATCTGTCGGCGAAAGATGCTTTCATCTACCTGATCCTTTTCGGAACGCTCTATGTCGTTGCGTTTGAACTGGGTGTACTGCTCTTTCAGTTCATTGAGATTGCGCTGCCAGACCCAGTGCTCGAGAGCAACAGCTACTATGCAAACCATCGCGAGTCGGCCATTCAATGGGCAATCGCCTCACTCGTCATCTGTTTCCCGGTCTTTGTGATTTCAGAGATTACGGTACAACGCGCCATTACCAAAGAACCGTTACGCAGAAACTCACTGGTCAGAAAGTGGCTAACCTATCTCACGATGGCAATCGCTGTCGCTATCCTGATCGGCGATTTGATCTACTTGCTGGATCGCCTGCTGGGCGGTGAGCTTCAGCTCCGCTTTGTGCTGAAGTCTATCGTCGTGGGCGGCATTGCCGCTTTGGTGCTCGCCTACTACCTGAATTCAATGCAGCAGGATGACCACGCGCTGAATCGATGAAATCCATCACACTCATTGCAACGGCGGTTTCATTGCTCATCATCTCCGCGGTAGGCGCTGGCCTTTACCTACTCGGATCACCTGCAGATTGGCGGACCTATCGCATCGATCAAGAGCGAGTTTCTGACCTTCGTCAGTTGAGCTATGCGATACAGCGCTACCGGCGCGACATCAATAAGCTGCCGGACTCACTAGATGCTGCCGGTTTGGACAACTACCGTGATCCGGAAACTAAAGCGCCTTACGAGTACGAACGTGTGGACGACAAGACATTTCGCGTCTGCGGGACTTTTGCCGAATCAAGTCGAATCAACAACGAGGACAATCGTTGGTATCACCCTGCCGGGCGGCACTGCTTCAAGTTTCCGCAGTGACCGATTAGAAATCGAATGCACGACCTGACTTGCGAAGCTCGGTCACGGTCTTCCCGTCGCAGTCGGCGAGATTCTTCGCGTCCACCTTGCCCTCAGGCGTGACTTTCGCCAATACCGGGTTCGACGTTAGCGACTTGTACAAAACGCTACCGTCTTCCAACAAAGCACTGACATAAAAAACCAGCTCGTCCCAAGGCTGGACGCTGATTGGATCTTCGACAGAACACACAAGCACATCCGGATTGTTCTTGAACACGCCGGCATCGCAAACTGCCGGGAGAAGCAACCAACCCGTCAAACAGGCCATAAGACTAATTTGTGTCGAAATGATTGGTGTTTTCATCGCGCTCTCCCACGTCAGATCATCAGGAGTTTAGCGAAGTTTGCTGCATCGACCACGCAGGCCAGATATTCTCCGGAAGGGGAAATGATGGGGACAATCAGAACCATGGTCGATCGAGTCCGATTCAACGTGATCAGCACCGGTACCGTTGCGAGCGGTTTCGAGGTTGAAGAAGTGCACAAGCAACTGATCGCCGTTTTGAAACTGAAACCGGAACAGGCGATGCGGTTTTTTGGTCGCCGACGTGTCATCAAAAAAGAAATCCTCAAGGCAGAAGCCGAGAAGATCCAAAACCGACTGGCGCAACTAGGGGTGGTTACAGAACTCGAACGACTCGGACCTCCAGAGCCAGAATTTGAACCACCTCCTTCGCCTTTCGATGAGGTCAAGCTGGAGCTCGTTGAAGACTCAGAACCTAAGCCTGAGCCGGAGCCAACACCGCCGCCCGTGAGCTCCGAGCAATCGGTAACCGGCGCCCCCATCGGAACAACGTCGCAAGCAGTGACTATGCCCACACCTGCACCGACCTCCAGCAGGACGAAGGCCGACCGAGAGGGCATCACGATGCTGGGTTTGGTCGCTGCGCTCGGAGCAGCCTTCATCGGCGCCTGGTTGTGGCAGTGGGTTGCGGTCACCTTCGAGTACGAGCTCGGGTTCATTGCATGGGGCATTGGTGGCGCAGTTGGCGCGGCGGCGGCGATGTTCGGGTCGCGCGGTATGAGCTCTGGCGTAATCTGTGCGCTGATCGTTGTCGGTTCAATCTACGTTGGAAAATACTGGATGTACTCATCGTTTACCGAAGAGGCACAGAGCATGATCGAAGAGGTCATGGCAGAAATGGACGAGACCGAGATGCGCGGCCTGTACGAGGAAGAAATGGAGGATGCTCGGATCTTCGCTCGTGGGTCGGGATCGGATACTTACATCCGTCAATTCATGGTGGATCGCGAATACACTGACGCCACCAGCTCGTCGCGCATACGAGCGGACGAACTCGATGGTTTTCGCCAATTTATCGCACCTCGACTACGCACGCTCGATGAGAACCGACCGAGTTTTCGCGAATGGATGACCGACAGCGTCAGCCAGTTTAGCAACGTGTTCGATCAAGTGACACCCAACGAGATGATTCGCGAAGACTTCAATTTCATCGATCTGATCTTTCTTGGTCTCGGCATGTTTACGGCATTCCGTCTTGCCGCACAGGTCGACTAGGTAGCGAAGCGGATCAGACGCTGAAGACCCAACAATCCGACAAATACGTTAATTGATGCGTTGGCTGGGTCACAATTCCAAATCGCCTGCGACCACTCAAGATCAGAGGAAACGTAAAAGTCAGTTTATAAATCGTATACGATATTGTATATTCGATTTATGCTGAAAAAGTTAATTCTCCGCCAGGAAATCAAAGAAATGCTGATCGGCCACATCTGCTCCGACCAGATCAAACAGGGCGAGCGCTTGTCCCTGCCGGATCTTGCGAAAGATCTCGGAGTTAGCGTCACACCAATAAGAGAGGCGTTAACGCAACTCTCTGAATCCGGCATCGTGACCTACATCGCCAATCGCGGCTTTTTCGTCGCGGAGCTTGGCCGAGAGGAAGCAAACGAGGTCTATCGACTCATGGCAACGCTCGAGTGTGAAGCGATCCGGGATATCGAGTACGACGACAAAAGACTCAAGAAGCTATCGGGGATTAACGCCGAGATGGCGAAGGCATCATCGTCTAATGAGGCGCTCTTGCTCGACCGCAAATTTCACCAGGCGCTGATTCGTGACTACCGAAACAAAACCGCACACAAGATCATCGAAGATTTGCGGGTCAAGGTTGTGCTCTACGAATACGCGTTCTGGAGTGATGCCATGGCCGCCGACTCAGTACCTGCTCATCAACGCATCATCGACTATCTTGCGTCCGGCGATAAGGAAGCGGCGATCGAGGAGCTTCGGGACAACTGGCTCGTCAGCATCGAGAGCATGGTCGCCACCCTACCGGTTGAGACAACCCCCGAAGCGCGTTCCGCGAAGTCGAATTCAAAATAGAAATAAGGACAAACCGTGAGATATTTTTCATTGCTCATTCTGTTGCTGTGCACACAAGCATTTGCGGCATCAAATATCGAGAAATTCGACGCTGTATCACAAGAGATTTACGACTGGCGTTCGAAGTACACGGCCTTCGGCTCCTACGTGACGATCGTTCAGAACGGGGAAGCGGTGTACACCAGTTTCGACGGTATCGCGAACGCCGAACACCAGGTCCCTGTGAGCGAACAGACTGCGTTTGATCTCGCCTCCATCGCCAAGACTGTCACCGGTTACGCAATCGCCGAGCTCGAGGAAGCCGGTAAGCTCTCCGCCGATGACGATATTCGCAAGTACTTGCCCGACTTCCCGGACTATGGGCATACGATCACGATCGCTCACCTGCTGCACCACACCAGTGGCGTAAAGAACTGGACCAATCTGTTGTGGCAAATGCGCTGGCCCTCATCAGACCGCATTGCCTTTGATCAGATGATTCGCCTAGCGTACGCACAGAAGGAATTGGACTTCATCCCAGGTACTAGATACCAGTATTCAAACACCGGTTACGTGTTGCTCGCCGCCATCGTTGAAGAAGTCACCGGAGCGTCATTCAGGGACTGGACAACCGACAACGTCTTCGCGCCGCTGGAGATGGAACACACATTCTTCAAGGACAACAGGCGCGAGCTGATTCCGAACCTCGCGGGTGCCTATTCGTTAAACTCGAAAGGCGAACATACCCGTGACGCCAACAACACGACCGCACTGGGCTCCAGTAGTTTGATTTCCAATGGGGCGGACATGCGCAAGTGGATGCACTTCCTGATGTCGCCACCCGCTGACAAGCAAGCCGTGGTCGATCGGATGCTGACCACCCGGCCGCTCAACGATGGCGGAGAAAATACTTATGCCTATGGCATCGATGTGGATGAGTATCGGGGCACGAAATACATCACCCACTCCGGCAGTTGGGCGTCACACACCACACAAATCGTCCTATTGCCCGAGCTTGATACCGCCATTTTTGTCGCACATAACTTCCGCACGGATACCGGGTATATCGCCAACCTCTATGTCGATACGCTGCTCCCTGAGCGCCAAGACACGTCCGAAGAAGACAGCCCCAGCGATTCTCCGACCGACGCCAATGAGCCGGTCCAGCTGACGGAGGAACAACTGGAGCGCTTTGTCGGCGTCTATCGTCTCGGAAAAGCGTGGATCGTGAAGATCACACGGGAAGACGATCGGCTGTACACCACCGCGAACGGCGAAGCGACATTCCTGATGGAACCTGTCGACAGCAATCAGTTTTTGATTCGTGCCTACGGCAACCGCACCATGACGTTCAACGCTAGCGAGGATGGTGCCATCACATCGCTGACCTATAATGATAGCGATGCACCAAAGATCACGTTTGATGACTCAAACCAACTCGACACTTTCGGCGAGTACGAAGGCGTGTACTTCAACGTCGAGCTGGAGTTGATGCTGAACTTCGTGGTTAAGGGCGATGCGCTCTATGCAAACAGCATCCGCCACGGCAACGTAAAACTGATTTCAGTCGAGAAGGATCTGTTTATCGGCGACGGCATCATTCGCAGCGTGAGATTCGCACGTGATGAAGACGGCAACGTGGTTGGGTTTCACGTAACGAACTCCAGTGGTGAAAATCGCACCGCCTTTGAAAAGGCCTAGCAATGATTCGCCACGATTAAATCGGCAACAGGAAATTGCGGGCGAAGCGGAGCGTGCCGATCAAGAGACCGCCATCCCGCGCATCCGCCTCAACGATCAGAATCCCGTTCTCAGTCGCATCGGCATCGTCGCTGCGGCTGAGATTGAATCCATTCAAGAAAACATCCTGTGGTGTCAGGTGGCTGTCGACCGAGAATCGTGCGTCGCGATTAAACGCGATGAGTCGGGTTGCCGGAATGCTCTGTTTGACCTGAGCCGCAGTTGCCGGCTTTCCACGCGTGCGAAGTACTAACCTGCCCTGCTCGCCCGTACAGCGTGCCGTATGCCAAATCAGTCGCCCGAGCAACAGGTTGGATACGCGAAGACTGATCACGGTATTGAGCTCAACCTCGCTATTCATTGCCACAAAGTTGTCGTAGCGGAACACGACTTCCTCGCCTGGCTTCATAGCCCAGTCGACAAGGTGTTCCGCCTCGACCGAGTTAAAGGTCAGCCCGTTGCCATGCTCCAGCGGGAATGCCGCGCGGGACATATGCCACGTGCCGAAGCGAATACGCGCTAGCCAGCTCTTGGTCCACTGCGGAATGCTAAATCGCGCGGCAGGACCCAACGGTTGGAAATTGGCGCGGTAGTAAATATCGCGATCATAGTCGGCGGGAATCTCGACTTCGGCGGTCTGTCGCACCGTACCCTGAATCACCGGACCGGTAGACTCGGACAGATCAACGTCAATCTTGTTGCGTTTGTCGAATATGACGCGCGCGAAGACATAAAGCAGCGACTTAATTATCGCAACGATCAGGAGAAGTTGCAGTACCGTACCCACGACGTTCGCGCCTGTTTCAATGCGCCGAACGGCCTGTAGAGAAAACTCGCGGGCCATTTCCAGACGTCCTGAAAGCGCCAACTCAGCGTTGGCAACGAACACATCAACACTGCCGTTCGCATCGCCTTGCAGCCGATCCAGTTCATCGATGTAGTCACGATGCGATGCACTCCGCTGCGCCTCATAGGCATCGTTGAGCTCAACGATCACGTAGTTGCTGGCACCACACTTCGCCTCCAGGAAGTCACAGTCGCGCGTTTGCATGCCGGTCGTTCTCGGCACCAGATCAAACAAACTCTCAGCCTCGTTACGTGCACGCGCGATGCTGCCGCCAGCACGCTGGCGCATGGAGTCTGCCTTTTCGCGGAGTTCAAACTGGTGTTCCTCGTAGTCGCGATTGATCGAGCGGTACGCACTGTCAAAGAAACCAATACGACGCAGCGCGTAGACCTCCGGCTCCGGACGCACGCTTACCAAATCGGGACTGTGATCGACGTTTATTGGTACGCCGTAGCCGGTGGGGCATGAAAAAGCAGCGCCCTGAGGCTCCTCAACCACTTCTACGTAATCGAAGGCTCGCAACACGCAGAGCTTTTCCGGGTTGTCGGCGAGATGCACCAGCATCGATCTGAGATGTGCGACCTGTCGTTCAGCGGGTGCACGAACTTGAGCAACCTGCAATGGCTCGGGGACCTCCAGCGAGGATACCGCCTGATCGACATCGTCCAGCAACGCCGCCGCTTCGTCGTGTTTACTTGCGTTCAGCGCGGCTCGCAATGGATTCGTCAGGTCCGTCGCAGGCTTATCGCCGATCAATGGTCTCAACTGACGCGAGAGCGTGCTCACAGCGACTCGAAAATCACGCTGTCGCAGCCCTCGAGCGGCGTCCGGCTTGAGGATGATGTCCTCGTACTCCTTTAGCCGAAGTCGTTTTCGGGTGCAGGGAATCACCGCATCGACGTCTGCCCCATCGACCGCGCAATGCGGAGTTACGATTTCCTGGGCATAGAGTGCGTTTTCGGTGCCGGTCTTGAGCGCGTCGCTGATATAGAAGCCCGCACCGATTAGCAGCAACATCGGCCACCACAACAGCAACGTTTTTCCGGTCAATGCAAAAACGTTCCGTTTACCGAGTTGCTTCGCGAGTGGCCAATTCTGGCGGATCGCTTCAACGATCAGCCGCATGACAATGGTGCTTAGCAACAGAATGGCGATCGCTGGAAACGTCAGTGTTTCATCGGAACGGGTTAACCATATCAGCGCGACGACAAATCCCGCGAAGGCTAGGGAATTAGCGCGACCTCGCAATACAAAGCAAACGAACACCGATAGCGCGAGCACCGAATACGCGAAATCAACTGCGAACAAATCGGTGTGCACGCCCGCGACATTGATCCAATGCGTAACCGCGACCAGCCATCCGAACCAGAATTGGCTTTTACTCGCGAACACAATCGCAGCCGCACCGAGCACGATCGAGAACCACCCGAAGATGTTCGGTGGATCAACCGCAATGAAGCCGCGACCCGACGGATCGAGCCATTCATTCGGGAACAATACGCCCGCCTTGATCGCAGGCAGTAGACAAAGCAGAGCAATGAACCAGAACACGCTATCGCGTTGGACAGCGGATAGCTTTTGCAGCCAAGCGGACACCCTTTGCATTATCGTTTAGACCGCTTCAATTATCCGCCTCACTCTTCGAACACGAAACGTACCGAGACAGTGTGCGGTTTCGTGTTGAAGTGCGCAACGGAGAGAGACTAGAAGGACTAGAGTGAGCCCGATGGCAGATAGAGTGGGATTGATTCGCCCTGCAGGCCTCCTCATTAATCGGCTGTGGCCGATTAATCGAACACGGGTTCAAACCCAAATCACCCTCCCGGAAAACAAAAAAGCCCCATTCAAGGGGCTTTTGGTTTGGCGGAGAGGGTGGGATTCGAACCCACGGTACGCTTGCGCGCACACTTGATTTCGAGTCAAGCCCGTTCGACCACTCCGGCACCTCTCCGTCGAGCGGACGCGGACAATACCCGAATTCGTCCATCTTGTCAGCTTAGGGCGCCTCCACCACAACGGTGGTTGCCAAATCAGATGTCGCCTCAACCTGAGTCGCCGCGCCCGTCGTGATTGCATCGGACAAAATGACGATTGCGCCTGAGTCGCTGCCACTAGCATCGCTGCCAGCGGTCGTGCTTGCAGTCCCGACTTCGAGCGCCGAGTCACCATCAAGATCCGCGACGAACAACTCCCGTCCAGAGCGAATGCCAGTGCCGTAGCCCTGAAGTACACGGACCAACGCCGCATCCGGCGCGGTGCTGTCGATGCGAAGGTCTGCCGTGCCTGCAATCAAATTCGCAATCGAGAACAGCAGTAACTGTCCAGCCTCAGCACGATTGAGCGGACTCTCGTTTGGCACTGCCACCAGCAACTCGTCGCCAGCATTGCCGTCCGCGTCACCGATCCACTGAACGGTCACGGGATCCACGTCGATCGTTTGCGACGCTGCGGAACCGTCATCGCTGATCGCAACACCGTCATTGACCGAACTGAAGTTGAGAGAAATTTCGTCGTTCGAACCGAATGCCGCTGCGAGCGTCGCGCCGTAGACAACAGACGCGACTCGAGTCACACCCGCATTGCCGCGATGTCCAATCACAAGATCAGACAATCCGTCATCGTCGGCATCACCGTCGGTCGCGACCGAATCCGCTGTGACCTCAGCAACAGTCGCTTCAATCACCGCCGCGTCGTTCGCCGCAGCACTGATATTGACCAGATCAGAAACACCCTTTGCACCCGCAATCAGCGCTCCATCGACCACGAAAACGCCACTCTCAAACGCTGGCTCGAGTCCCTCACCACCGATCACAAGCTCAGGCACGGTATCTGCAGTCAGGTCGTCAATCACAGCTAAGCGATTGCCAATCTGTTGAAGAATGTTTCCGGGTGCCTCGCTCTGAAGTGTGACCACCGCCGAGCTTCCAGCCGTCGAGATATTGATACTGCCACCCGCAGCTTCAAGTGCGTCTCCAAACAACACCAGGACACGCCCTTGATCAGGCGCGGCCAACACGACCTCATCACGATCATCGCCATCGAAGTCTGCGCCGGTGCCCGTGAGTCGCACCGCGGCCGGGCGCTCGGTTCCACCAATCGATACGCCTTCGGTACTGCCAAGCGCTGTCAGCGATAGCGAATCGGTCGTGCCGCGCTCGAACGTGGAACCCCACACCAAATACGCTAGCGGTCCGTTGTCATCGTTCTCAACAGCAAAGCTGTCGCGCGCCTCGCGCATGAGCACCAGCAGATCGTCACGACCATCATCGTCTACATCGCCGACTTCCACACCGGTAAGTCGGCTTCGGCGCACCGTCTGAGAGCGATCGTCGCCCGCAATTACCACTCGATCTGCCAGTGCGAGATTCTGGACGGCATCGTCGGTGGCGCCGGCTGCCAGAGCAGCATTCAGAGACGCGCCCCACAACAGATAGCTGGTCTCTACGCCCGACTCGTCGGTGCGCTCGCTAACGAACACCTCGTCGAAACCATCACCGTCGATGTCACCAACCGCGGATGCGGTATCACCCAGCGGCGTCAACAGATCGCGGCCACTGATCCTTACTGCATCAGTTAACCGGCTCGGTAAATCAACAAGGCGGATGGTGACATCACCGAAACCCTCGACCGCACCGTCGGTAGCCGAGACACCGATGGAAATGACGTCCTGTGTCCCTTCAACCTCAGCATCGAATGGAATGACGACACTCAACTCACCGGTCGCCGCGTCCAAAGCGAAAGCATCCAGCAGTCGTTGCGCGTTCACCGGCTCACCCAGTTTCGATATTTGGGTGATCTGGAAATTGCTGACCGCCGCACCCTCCGGGTCCGCCGCGGCGAACGTCAGGATCGGACCAGTCGCGTTCTCATTCAGCTGGAACTCCGGCTGGTCGACGAACTCAGGTCCCTCATCAACGTTGGTGATCGTCACCGTAATCGTTTCCGTGACGGTGTTCACCCCGTCTGACAGCCGTATTTCCTGCTGATAGACGTTGTTCTGATCGCCATCCTGCGGGTCTTCGAAATCGAACTCACCGGTCGGCGTCGTTGCCGTGATTACACCGGTGTTGGTGTCCAGCGAAAACAAGCCGCTATCACCTCCACCGATCTCGGTAATCGTCACGCTAGAGCTATCTGGATCGGTCACGGTGAGTGTGAAAGTTACAATCACATTCTCCGCGAAAGTGAAGTCCGTCGCGCTGGAAAAGCTGGGTGGTTGGTTGGTGGTGCCACCACCGCCACCGCCGCCTGCAGGCGCACCGCCGCCGCCACCACCGCCACAACCAGAAATCAGAAAGGCAGCAGCAACCAGCGCCGGCCAGCGACGTATCGTCAATGGTGAGATCATTCTCGTCCCCAAAATAGTCTTCGTTCCCCGGCGCAATAGTCAGCGAACTGGAGGCGATGTACAACCCGCCGTGCAGCGATTCGTCATAATCTCTCCAATCGCCTACACTGGTTGGCGGGGAAGGAGAAAAAAGGGGTGTGCAAATGGCTGATGATGGCGTGTCCATGATCGGGGGGGACCATTGTCATCGCCCCCTCACCCCGGAGCTTCTGCCTACCAATCCGCGCCCGCTGACCGCGAGCGAAACAGAGTCGCTCTGGAAGATTTTTGCAGCGATTGGCCACGCCTGGAAGAACGTGGTCAACGACTCGGTCGGACTGAAGAGCTCCTGGTTGGAATTCGTCAATCTGCGAGCGACGTCACGACCAAGCTATGTGCTGGAGTACGCCAACGCCATCGTCGTCGTGGACGAGTTAATCGACCTCTACGGCGAGGAGGCGGCATTCGATCGTTTGTTTTTCGCCAATGGTATTCCCGACGGCCCACCATTAACGGCGCTGGCCCACGCAAAGCACTTCGTCGTTAACGAGTTTATGAGCGTGCAGATTGTGACAGGTAGATTCCGCGATTTCGTAGCGACCACTGATCCGACGAAAGACGCTGCGTTCTCGATTAACCACCGCGCCTACATTGCCGGATCGCGTTATGCACGCGTGCCACCCGTTCGCACCTATAAAGGTGGTGACTCGTGAGCACGCCGAGTTACGACTACATCATCATTGGGTCGGGTGTCGCCGGGTCCACGCTCGCACGCGAATTGCTGCTCGCCGACAATGACACATCAATTCTGATGCTCGAGGCCGGGCCAGCTGTCGCAATGAAAGATCGTCGCTACTGGTGGGACTACGTCGTCAATTGGCAAAAGCCCTACACGCAATGCTATGACCGACAGGGTGACAACCCCTCGACCGGCGGCACACTGTGGGACTCGGTTGGCTCTCGCATGATGATCCAGGGCGGCTCGACTGTGCACTGGGGTGGCTGGAGCATGCGTTTCAAGCCCGAGGACTTCAGTTTCTATTCGGCAACCGGCTACGGCGGCGACTGGCCCTACGGCTACGACACGCTTGAGCCCTACTACTGCCGTGCCGATGAATACCTGCACGTTTGTGGTGACGATCAGGATCCTCCGCGGAGCAAGCCTTACCCGATGCCGCCCTACCCGTTTCTTGAAGCGGATGGCGAGATGATCGAAGCATTCGAGAAGCTCGATATCACGCCCGGGCACATGCCACTCGCGCGTGAGCGGCGCTGCATGGCGACAGGCACCTGCAAGTATTGCCCAGTGGGCGCGCGATTCTCTGGCGCGTTAGTCATCACAGAGCTACTCGGCGACTCACGCTTCCCGAATCTCAAAGTGATGAACGAGACGCCGGTAATTCGTCTTGTCGCCGACCAATCGAAAAAAGACATTTATGGCGTGGAGTTTCTGGACCCGACGTCAGGACTGCCGACAATCGCCAACGGCGGCAAGGTGGTGGTCTGTGCCGGCGCCTATGAAGTACCGAAAATCCTGAAGATGTCGGTGAGCGACCAATGGAAACACGGGATCGGCAACGACACTGATCTTGTCGGTCGCTTCCCGGTATCGCACCTGTTTCTGACGGCTACCGGGACGAAGCCAAAAAACAAAGAACGCTGGATTGCCGAATACGATTTCCCAACGCTGATGTCACGCAGCTACGACACGCCAGCGCAACAGGAAAACGGCAAGATCTTCATGATGCGAACCGCATCACTGCCCAATACCGACATCGCAGGCTTGATGGCACAAGGCAAGACCCGCGAAGAAATCGACACCATTCTCGAAGGTCCCCGCCAGACGCAGTTATCTGCATTCATGGAGGAGTTTGGACAATGGAAAAACTATTTCGGTGTCGGCAAAGGCACCACCCGATTTGGGTTGCCTCGTACCGAAATTAACTTCACCAAGCTGGACGACTTTGACCAGCGCGCCAAAAAGAATCTGGACCTGATGGCGACCGTCGTTAAAGAAATGGGGTATGACGATATCAAAGTGGACATCGGCACGCAGGCGGGTCACCACACCTGCTCGACTTCGCGGATGGGTGAAGATGATGAGCACGGTGTCGTCGACGCGGACCTGAAAGTGTTTGGCACCGATACTGTCTACGTCCTCTCAAACTCTGTGTTACCGAATTGCGCCGCGGTCAATCCGACGCTGACTCTGGTGGCGCTGGCATTCAAACTTTCCGATCACCTGTTGGGGCGCAGCGCATGAGTGCAGATATCCAACCCGCGGTTGCTACGGCAGACCGCGTTCAGTCGCTCCTGCAGCATCCGGCAGACCAACACGATATGCGTTGGCTTGCGCATGCGCTTCAAACCGCGATCACGCTTGAGTTCGCCACGGTACCGCTTTACCTAACAGCGCTGTGGTCAATTGAAGACCCACTACATGAGTCGGCCAAGCAGATTCGTAATGTAGTGCAAGAGGAGATGCAGCACTTTTCACTTGGCTGCAATTTGTTGACCGCCATCGGCGGCACCCCTGCACTAACGGGCGCTGAGTTTGTGCCCCACTACCCCGGCGGCTTACCTGAGCCTATCGAGAGGGGCCTGGAAGTCTGGCTCGGCGGTCTGACACCCGAACTGCTCGACCACTTCATCCGGATCGAACGACCGGAACTGCCCGGAGATTCGTCAGGCTCGGACCAGGGTTACCCCACGATCGGCAGTTTCTACGACGCAATCCTCGAGTCCATGCGACGACTCGATCCACCCCTCGCTCCGGAGCGTCAGTTGACGGGGCCGATGGCCACGATGGTGATTCATGACTTGAAAGGTGTTGAAGGCGCAATCCGATTGATCCAACACCAGGGCGAGGGCGCACAGCACAGCGCCTGTGTGCCGGGTACTGACGATCTTGCACACTTCTACCGTTTCCTTTCGGTGAAATATCACCGCGAAGTCATCGACATCACGGTCGACAACTCATCAGGTGAGTACTCACCGGTATTTGGCGAAAAATCCTGGGAAGCACCAACCATTTGGCCGGTCGCCAAAGTCCCGAAAGGCGGCTACCAACAGTCCGACGTGACCCCGGCGGTATGGTCCGCACTTCGCGGTTTTGATGAGGCTTACACGGCACTGTTGGATGGGCTGCAATCAGCGTGGGCACACGGCAACCAATCGAGCCTCGTGCACGGGATCGAGCAGATGTTCCGCCTGACCACACTCGGTCGGGAAATCATGCAGCATGAAATCCCCGGCACTAGCGAACGCTACGCGCCTTGCTTCCGGTATCTCAGAAGCTAATCGGCGTCAAAATAATTCCACGCTGCCGGCGCTTCGTGCTTCGTCATGTACTCCTGATATTCAGGATCATAAATCTGCACAATCTTGAACGTGCCTGACGTCATCCAATCACCCGGCTCAAACTTGATCGGATTATTCGGATCTGTCTTCCCCGTTGGCTTATGCACGATATGCAAAGACTCGATGAATACGTGGCCCCACCCGAGCCACTTGTCATTCTCGGTGCGTTCAAAAAGGAACACACGAACCGGATCCAATTGAAATGCGCGCGCCGCAGGCTTGCCCTCGAACTTGAACGTCTTACCCTCGACATCCTTTAGCGTGACCGGATTTCGCACATGCTCATCCCGATTGAGGATGTTGGACGGAAAGCCCTGCTCCTTGGTTAACAGTAACGTGTCATTTAGTTCGTAAAAGCACCCCATGATGCGCCCCCTTCTCTCTGTCGCTCAGGCTGATTCGATGGAGCTTCTGACGAAACCCGAAACCAGCTCCATGAATGGTGTCTCGGTCACCGGCCAACCTGGTCGATTAGGGTCCGGCTCAAAATAATGCAGTGTGCTCGACAAGAAGTTCTTGAACACATCCCCCTGCGTGTGCGTCGCAAACGCGGCTGCGTTCCGATACACCTCAACAAAGATCACGGCCTTCTGGTCGGCCAGTGGTATCGCTGGAGGATTCGATGGCTGCCCGTGTTCTCCAAGAGGAAACGCCGTCGGCAAATGCACGCGATACATCAACGTATCCGGTTCGGCGGCTTCGACCTTTCCTGCGAGGTTCTGCAAAACCGCCAACAGTTTTTCATCAAGCCCGGATTTCAATTTCCATTGCGAGACAAGACAAACCGGTGTGTCGCTCTCTGACATTCTTGTTCTTCTGTTATATTCGACCGACAACAACCATACGCGAAAGCAAAACAAAGAGCGATGTGCCCATGAGCGATCTACCGCCACTCAAGACCGTGATCGAGAAGCTCGGTCTGATCCCACACCACGTAGAGGGTGGTTACTTTCTTCAAACCTACAAGGCAAAGGAAAAAACGCTCAAAGCTTTCTTGCCCGATCGATTTGATGGTGATCGAGCCTTCGCCACATCGATCTACTACGTGATTCCTCCGCATCGAATCTCATCATTGCATTTGATGTTTGCCGACGAGGGCTGGCACTTCTATCTCGGCAGTCCGATTAACCTCGTCGAGATCACACCTGAAGGCGAGACAATCGAAACGATTCTTGGCCAGGACATCGCCAACGGCCAGGTGCCCCAGCACACCGTGATGCACGGCAACTGGCTCGGCGCTTATAACCTGAACCCGGATCAGTACTCACTGGTGGGTTGCACGGTCTCCCCAGGCATGGAGCTGGACGACTACCGGCATGGCGACCCAAAAGAACTGCTCGAGCAGTTCCCGCATCTGTCGGACCTGATTCACAAGCTCACGTGGCCAGACGACATTAAACCGCCGCCGTACGATCCGGATAGCGACTAAGCGGCGCTCAAGGCGTCGACAGAAGTCTGCATGAGGTCCATGTAGACGCCTTCACCCTGTTCGGTTGCCACAGTGAGCGCGCGCTGCATCACTTCAAGCGCGTCCTGTTGTCGCTCGTGCGTCACAAGGGCTTCCGCAAGCATTCTTGAAAACTGCGAGTGCACCAGCAGATTGCCGTCCGGCGCGATCGCCTCGCGGTACGTCGCCGTCATTGCGTCCAGCGCTGATTCTCGGTCCGGGTTGGCGGTGTCCAGTGCAGCCAGCCAGTGCAGGAATAAATCTGCAAACGCCTCGTACCAGATCAGACGATATTCCTTCGCGAGCGATTTCATCGCCGTCGCTGACGACAAGATCGCTTCGTGGTCACCCAAGCTGTGATTGAGTTCGAGTGCAACAAGATAAGCCACGCAAATGGACGCCGGATGATCCAGCGCTCTCGCCCACTCAAACATCTCTGATTCAGTAGCGCGCGCTTCATCGCGCTTGCCCTGCCAGGCAAGACTCCATGCTTTGAGCCCGAGTGAAAACACCTTGGGATCGTAGGTCAATTGCAACAGGTAATCCCGAACACGATTGGGATCGTAGTGCTCGACCACCAGGTTCGCATAATGCACCGTCTCATCGAGATTGCCCAGCTGGTACTGCGCGTTGGCGATCGCGCGATAACCGATCATGCGCACAAGATCACTATCGACCGCCTCACCCAGTGTCTCGAGCTCGCGGCCAATGAGATCAACAGCGTCGAGTTCGAGATTGAACAGGCGCAGTGTCCAAAGACCGTAGAGCGCTGCCGCTCGCAGCACCGGATTGAGGGTCTCACTCGTCAGTGCGCAGGCCTTGACGAAAGCATCCTCCACGTCCGGGTGGGTGTAACCCTTGAGTGCTTGGTGAATGCCACCGGAAGCGACCAGAATCTCGAGTAGCGTTGCATCCCGCGTATCGGCTGGCAGGTTGTCTACGTGCAAACGCGCCACCTCTAATCGCTCCAGTGCGTCGGCGTACGCGCCAAGACTGTACTGACGTTTGGCAGCAACGATCAGATAAGGAATCGCCTTTTCCCAGTCCTCGGCGGTCGAGAAATGATAAGCCAGCTGTGATGCGACATCTGCCTCGCGCCCCTCGTATAGCGACTCCAGCAACTCGCCGACTTCGGCGTGCAGCGCCATACGCTCGCCAACGCCGAGCTCGTGGTAGAGGTACTGACGAAACAGGTTGTGGGAGAAGCGGAACAGGGTGATCTGGTTGCCACCGACGCGGGAACTGGCCACCTCATGCACAAGCCCGTGTCGCGCACCCAACTCGCGCGACAACGTGCGTAAAACCTTTCGATCAGGTAACTCGAGCAGCGCAGACACAACACCTGCAACGAAGGTCTCTCCCTGTACGCTCGCGATCGAAAGCAGTTCCTGATACTCGTCGCTCAATCTCGCAATGCGCTCTTCGATGACGCCCTCGACCCGTGGCGGAATACCGCTCCAATCGATCTCCCGAGCGACCACCCACTGCTCAGCTTCATTCTTCTCAAGATCGCCGCGCTCTTTCAGCGTCCGCAGCAGCTCCTGAGAGAACAGGGGATATCCCTGCGTGTGCTGGAAAAATTGATTCCGAAAATCTGCGCCGAGTTCGTTGGCTTCAATATCGATCAGCGAGTCGACCAGCCCGCGTCGCTCCTCCTCCTGCTCATCGCCGAGGATGAGGATAATGTCGCCGTGCACACGCTTGAGCTCATTGAGAATCGGCGCCATCGGATGGCGTTCGTCGTTTCTGCCGAGCTGCAGGTCATTCGGCCGGAATGCACCGAGCAAAAGAATCCGCGCGTTGTGAATTCTGCGCGAAAGGTGGAACAACAGTTGTGCAGAGGCCGCATCTACCCAATGCAAATCATCAACGATGATCACCAACGGCACAGACTCGGAGAACTTGATCAACAGATCAGTGTAGAGCTGAAAAATACGCTCCGCGTCGATCGTACCCTCGAGTTTCGCTTGTTTGCGAGCCGACTCCAGTTTGTCGACCCACCCCGCTTTCTCCGCTGAGAATCGCGCCGCATTGAAAATGAAGGAACCACCGGGGATGAGACTGCCAAGCAGGTCAGGTGCTTCCTCAACAATGGTCTTTGTCGCGACAGAGACAAACGCACCAAGTCGCCCTGCGTTCGTTTCGCTAACCGCTTCTGATTGAAACTCATCCGCGTCCCCGGTCAGTTGCGCCAGAATTTCGATGAACGGAAGATAAGCGTCGGACTGACCTGTTTGGCTATCGCACGTAGCAAGGGTTGCGAGCAGGCTCTCATCCGCGTGTTGTGCCTGACGGACGAACTCCTCGATCAACGCTGACTTCCCCGAGCCCGCGTCGCCTTCGACAAACAGTGTTTGCCCCTTCCCCGTCAGCGCGCTTCGAAGACCTGCTGCCAACCGATCCAGCTCTTCATCACGCCCGTAGAACGTCATCTTTTCTTTCACACACCCCTCCGCGACGCCAAATATAGACCGCTGCAGTAGTCGACACCAGCATCGCTCGGCCTGTACTCGTGACACTGTTACTATCGTGGACTCGAAAAATACCGACCGCCGGAGATCCCATGAGTCTATTTCGCGTCCTGGCTGCCATCGCAGGTTTCACCACTGTCACCGCCTTCGCCGACCCACCGATTGTGCAACCAGGTGCACCTGGCGAAACCCCGCGGACACTTAGTGCCGATGAGGCGACAGAGATCGCAGACACGAGCTACACACCTGATGATGTGCGGTTCATGCAGGGCATGATTCCTCACCACGAACAGGCGTTGGAGATGGCTCGACTGGTCGCCGAGCGAACCAATAATGCTGATGTTGTTGATATCGCCGGTCGTATCGAGTCCTCACAAGGAGACGAAATCGAATTCATGAACGGATGGCTATCCGACCGTGGCGAAGCGTCGCCTGAGTCTGGCGGACACCATTCGATGCATATGCATCACCAAATGGCGGGTATGGCCAGTCCGGAACAAATGGCCGCGCTTGCCGACGCCTCAGGAACAGACTTCGATCGGTTGTTTCTCGAGCTGATGATTACCCACCATGAGGGTGCACTTACGATGGTCGAGGATTTGTTGGAACAGCCGGGTGCAGCGTATGACCCGGTCCTGTTCGAATTCACCAACGACATCAACAACGACCAAACCAGTGAGATCGAGCGCATGAATGGCATGTTGGTCGCGCTATCCACAGACCCGCGCGCCGGACTTGCGCCCGGTATCACCGATGCCGAGACAGCGATTTCCAACCTTGAGTTGGTTGTCACCTTGCCAAGACCTGACGGCTTTTTTGACCCGACTAATCCTGGAGACCTCCCGTTAGCGAGGCTAGCAGCCAAAAACGAAGCTGCGCCAGCTGACGATGCTGAAGACTCGTCGGATGAGGAGGAAGAGAAAGCGAAAAAGAAAAAGGACCCGCGGACACCTTTGCTCAGCTTTGCCAACACCGACATGGCGTTCCGTGAGAATGTTCTCGTGACCGGCAGCTATCACGGCTTCAATGTCTACGAAATCTCCAGTGCCCAACCAGAACTGATGGCGTCCATTGTCTGCCCGGGTGGCCAGGGTGATGTCTCCATTGTTGGTGACCTCTTGATCATGTCCGTCGAACAGACCCGGGGGCGACTCGATTGCGGGCTCGAGGGTATCGCTGAGGATGTTAGTGACGCTCGTTTCCGTGGTCTCAGAATTTTCGACATCAGTGATCTGACGCGCCCGATACAGGTTGGCGCCGTTCAAACGTGCCGTGGATCACACACGCACTCCGTGGTGTCTGGGCCCGGGCGCGACGGCAAGATCATTGTCTACAACTCCGGCACTTCGGTGGTGCGCGACACCGAGGAACTGGAAGGCTGCTACGACGAAACACCCGGCGATGACCGCACGGCGTTGTTTCGTATCGATGTCATCGAAATACCGGTAGACAATCCCGGCGCATCTCGCATCATCGACAGCCCGGCGGTATTCGCAGATCCCGACTCGGGTGTGCTCGCTGGCTTGTGGCGCGGCGGCGACCACGGCGATGAAACCCAGCGCACAAGAAAGACCGACCAATGCCACGACATCACGGTCTTTCCAACGGCAAACATCGCCGCTGGGGCGTGTTCCGGAAACGGTATCATCTTCGATATTGCCAACCCGCGAAAACCCAAACGCATCGACGCGGTCGTTGACGAAGGATTTGCCTACTGGCACTCGGCGACGTTCAACAACGACGGTACCAAAGTTGTATTCACCGACGAATGGGGTGGTGGCAGTAGACCGCGCTGCCGCGCGCATGACCCGCTCGACTGGGGCGCCGATGCGATTTACGACATCGTCGACGGCAAACTCGAATACCGCAGTCACTACAAAATGCCCGGACCGCAGATGGACACCGAAAACTGTGTCGCACACAACGGCTCAATCGTGCCGGTCCCCGGCAGAGACCTGTTCGTTCAGGCCTGGTATCAGGGCGGATTGTCCGTCATGGACTTTACGGACTCTGCTGAACCGGTCGAGATCGCATTTTTCGACCGAGGACCCATCGATGAAGAGTCGCTGGTACTCGGCGGTTACTGGTCGACATATTGGTACGACGGCCTGATCTACGGCACCGAAATCGTTCGCGGTCTCGATGTCTTCGAGTTGTTACCAAGCGAACACCTGACCGAGAACGAAATCAATGCGGCAAAGCTCGCGAATCAGGGTTCAGTTTTCAACCCTCAACAACAGTTACCCGTGTCCTGGCCTGCCGAACCGGTTGTAGCCCGTGCGTATATCGACCAACTGCAACGCGATGACGCTTTACCCGCGGCGCTGGCGCAGCGGCTTGAATTGCAGCTGGCTCGTGTGGAGACCGCACTTTCCAATGACAGCAAGGAACGTAGCCTAGCCAAGCTGCTGAGTCGTACAGCACGCGAGATCAAAGCGCTTGAGTTAGACGGACGACAAGTCAGCCGGCAGGAGGCACTGAGCAGCACGCTTCGGGACATCGCCGATCGTCTGGATTGATGAACCGAATCTGCCGGAGGCAGTCAAAACAGGAGACGGGCCACGCACTGCGCGCCGCTTCGCCATTTGCTATGTTTGAAGGCACGAACACTAACTCGCGGGAGGAAGGACAATGAACGGGTATATTCCGGCGCTGATCGCCGCAGCGCTGACACTGTCTGGCTGTGCCACCAACACCCGCGAAGTCGCCACGGTCGAAAAAGAAGCGGTTCCGGATCGCGAAATCGAAATCGGCTTTGGCGCTCGACGCCGCAGCGATTACGGCCTGCTCGTTGTTATGGAGTACAACTCGAATGGTTGGGCCGTGGCCAACATGATCGACTCCCGCAAGATAGGCTTCAACCGGACCATCCGAGCGCGCGAGGGGCAAGAGGTCTTGTTCATCAGTTCAGACCTCAAGTACGCGGAGCCTTTCTTTGAGGATCAAACTCAGATCGAACAGGAAACGGTGGTGTGCAACGTCATGTTCAGTAACAACCCGTTGTACAACCCCTGTTCCAGCCGATTCATGACAGTGAATGCGTTCAAGTCGCTCGGCAAATCGGCATGGTCAATTCTGACGGACTTCGGCATGAGTTCAGGCACCCACAAGGCGCTTGATCACGACACCGTGGCTGAAGCGATTGCGGCCACGGACTTGCTGACCACCGTAGAGAAGCAGGTTGCTGCCTGGGAGTATCAGGAATACCGCGATGCATTCAACGAAGCCAAGACGGCGATCGACTTTTCCGCTTTCATCGACAAATACGCACGCCACGATCCCGACGGGCTGATTTCGCAGGCGATCGCGAGACGCAACGTCTTGCTCTATCAGGAAGAGCTCGATCGACAGGGCATCGATCCGGTGACACTGAAGCAGCGCGAAGCCGAGGCCAGCGCCGATGAGCTTGCTGCGTTCAGAGATAATCTGCAGGCAGGCGTAAATACCAATTGCGGGCCAATACTGGCTGCCGAAGGTGGTTGGGTACGCATCCAAAAGGCGGTCGATGGCTTCGGAGACGTGCACTGGATTCCACAAGACAAGGTCTTCCCCCCGGGTTTTGACTGCAGCTTCAAGAACGGCGAGTACGTCGCGCCGCAATAGCCTCCCGACACCCAAACCCGGTATTCTCGGCCGAGCAACCATCAGACAATAATGAAAAAGGGATGGGACATGCTCGATTGGGAACGCATCAGTGAATCACTGAACGAGGCGCTGACACTCGATAGAAAGAGTGCTGCCGAATTCGTCGCACGTGTGCTACCGGATGGTGACGATCTATCGGCCGCCAACCGGTTGCTGGAGACGCTCTACCCCGACTCGGGCTTCATGCTGACTCAAGCTGGCGAAGGGATCGAGGAACAAACTCGATTCGAAACAGGCAAGCTGGTTGGGCCCTGGCGGATCGGTGAAATCATCGGTCGCGGCGGTATGGGTGAAGTGTATCGGGCGGCACGCGCCGATGGTCTCTATAATCAGAGTGTCGCGCTGAAGATCATGCACAGTACCGACAGCGCCATCAACGCCGTCTTCGAACGCGAACGACAGCGACTTGCGCTCATGGAACACCCGGGTATCTCCCGTATCGTCGATGGCGGAACCACCGACGATGGTCGTCCCTATATGGCGATGGAGCTCGTTGACGGCACACCGATCGATCAACACTGTTCGGACAATCGACTTAGTACCCGTGAGCGCATCCGTCTGGTGCGTCGCACGTGTATGGCGGTTAGCCACGCTCACGGTAAGCTCATTCTGCACAGGGATATCAAGACATCCAATGTGTTGGTCGACAGCAGCGGACAACCACGACTCATCGACTTCGGCATCGCGGCGACGCTCGGGGACGACGGGCTGCGCGGTGGTCCTCTGACGCTTTATTGTGCTGCACCCGAGCAGCTGATGGGCGCCGCTTTGTCGGCCCAAACCGATGTGTTCGGTATGGGTGTGCTCTTGCACGAGGTCTTGCTGGGAACTCGACCGCGTCGCCAGAGAGACGCCGGCATGTCTTTGAGCGACACGGTCACGCTGGAGTCAGACCTGCAAGCGATTCTTTCCCGAGCGATGGCGACGGATCCGGCGAATCGCTATCTCACAATCGACGCGTTAGCGGAAGATCTCGGCGCGTGGCTAGACAAACTGCCGGTTGCCGCACGTAACGGTGGCATAGCGTACCGCCTGCGAAAGCTCGTACAGCGAGCCCCACTGGCATCGACACTCGCCGCAGGGTTTGTGCTCGCACTGGTCGGTGGCACAGTTTTTAGTCTTCGGTATGCGGCGGAAGCTCAAGCTGAAACAGAGCGCGCACAGCGTGCACTCGCCCGCGCGCAGTGGCAGTTCAATCGGTCCGAGGCGAGCCTCGCGGCGCAGCAGTCCTACTCGGATATCCTTCAGCGCGCGTTTGGCGGTGACAAGACCGATGAGTTGTCCTCGATGCTGGTCGAGCGCTGGGAGTCGGCCTGGGCGGATCGAGAAAGTGACCCGGATACCGCGGCCGCAACCAGCTACGCGGTGGGTCGAAACTTCTTCTTCAGAAGCGACACGAAACGTGCGCTTGAGATCTTTGACCCATGGATGGAATCCGGTATCGGTCCTGCGCCATTGGTCGAAATCGGCGAAGAGGTTTATGCGCTCATGTTGGCTACAGCCAACCGCAACGACGAAGCAGGCCCGAGGCTACGCGAGCTGATCGATCGCTTTGAAACGGGCTTTCGTGAGAGTGACTCTGATCTCTTCAACTACGCATTCAAACTCGCCGTTATCACGAAAGCGGACGAGGACCTGGCGCGCGCTGAGTCTGTGTTGCTGCGCCTGATTCCGAACGACAAGGAACCCTTTGAAACGCTGTTCCATCAAAACCAGCTGGGGTTCCTGCGTCTGCTTCGCAATGAGCGCTCCGGTGCATTGGCAGCATTCAGAGAAGCGCTGCGTATTTTCGATGACAACCCACAATTGGCCGCTTACGGCCGCGACATTGTGCGCTTCAACGTTGCACTTCAGGAGCTCGGTCTGACTCGCGATCTCGACGCGGCGGAATCTCTGACTCAGGCGATACTCACCGAGGACTTCGAACTCAAGGGTGAGAGTGCACAACAGGGCCGAGCGTCATTGCTGATGGGGATGATCAATGGTGAACGTGGCGATCTCGATGAGGCGCTCTCGCGTGTAGACACCGCGGACGCTTTGTTTGCCAAGTACACCGGTACGAATTCGTCCATGCGCGTCACTACTTTCGCAGTCAAGGCGGCCATTATGGCCGATGCCGGCATGTATGACGAAGCTCGCAGACAACTTGGTGAGGCGCGTGCATTGATTGATGAGGCATCCGGCGACAGTGCTGAGCGCGCCGTGAAATTCCTGGAACTCTATACCGAGGTTGCCGCCGACAGTGCAGGCACAGATGCGACCGCTCGCTTCGAAGCAGACAAACTCGCGGACACTATCCGTGGGAACGGTGTTCTGCACTACTGGTTCCAACGGCTCGTCGAGCGTGGCGTACTTGATGAGTCACTTCTGAAGCCCGGTTAATCTTTTATGCGCGCCGCGAGCCACCGACGCGCTTGCTGCCAGTCGCGCCTCACGGACCGCTCCGACAAGCCCAGCATCTCGGCGGTTTCGCCTTCGCTCATTCCTGAGAAATATCTGGCATCGACCACACGCAGCCAGCGCTCATTTTCTTCAGCAAGCTGGCCCAACAGCTCGGCGATACCCACGATCTGTTCTGGCGTTTCACTAAACTCCGCTAGTTGATTCTCGGCATCCGCAAGATCCATCGCGAGCTGATCACCACCGTGCTTTTGCGTGAGCTTCCGGCGCGCGTGATCTACGACAACCTGGCGCATCGCGAGGCTAGCGGTCTTCAAGAAATGCTTCTGAGACTGCCATATCGTTCGCCCACTCAGCTTGAGAAAACTCTCGTGAAGCACGTCTTCGGTCATCATCGTGTCACTAAAGCCGGCACGTCTTCGCCGGGTTCTTGCGATCCGTAACAACGCCTCATACGCGTCCTCGACCAGGCCTTCCGCAATGCGCTGCTCCTCCGGCTCGTAACCGCTCACGTGGTCTGCGTTTTCCTCGCTCATCCCTGCATGCTACCGAAAAAAAATGCGTGAGACCTGTCCGGTTTGGCGAGATTTCTCGTTAGTACATAACAGGAGCCCTACAACATTGCCGTTCACGGAGCGTCTCATGCAAAGAACGAAAACAAAGAGCGATCCCGCGATTTTCCGAACCATCATTCGGTATCCACGCGTCCTGTTAATCGCCACCTTCACCCTCATAGTCATCGCTGCCATCGGACTCGGCGGCGTTACTAAAGACCCCTCAGTCGATGCGTTTGTACCCCAAGATCATCCTGCTGCCATCGCGCGCGACAAGGCTGCGGAGGTTTTCGGGCTTGAGGATCCGGTGGTAATCGGCCTGACCTCACGGACCAGTGAATCCGCCTTTACCGCGTCGACGCTAGAGACACTGGTGAAACTCGATGCCGCTATCCGTCAGATTGACGGAGTTAAGAAGAACGACGTCATCAGTCTCGCATCGCAAAACGCAATGCTTGCGGACAATGGTGACCTCTTGGTCGAACCGGTAATTGACGACGATCAGCCCAACGACGAGACCGCGGCACTCGCATTGGCACGCTTCCAGTCGATGCCGATGCTTTCAGGCGTATTGGCTGCGCCCGATGCAAGCATGCTGATACTGATCGCACCGGTTGTCGACGCCAACAACGCAACGCAAACGCTTGCGGATATTCGAGCACTCGTCGCCGAAGTCACAGACGCTTCGACCCAAGCACATATTGCCGGCGTTGCCACCATGAATGCGCGGCTTGCTGGAATGGTGGACACCGACACGAGAATTTTTGTCCCGGCAGCGATTGTTACGGTGCTACTGATTTTGCTGGTGGCACTGCGCCGAGTGAGCGCGCTCACTGGGCCATTACTGGTGATCGCCGGATCTGCGGCCGTTGCCATCGGCCTCATGGGATGGATAGGTGCACGGTACTACCTGATCACAACCGCGCTACCCGTGGTGATTATGGCGATCGCTGTTGCTGATACATTGCATCTCTCAACCTACTTCCTGCAAGCACGCACACAGCGTGCCGATTTCAGCGCCGCTGAAGCCGTCGGTGTTGCACTCTCGAAAGCCTGGCTGCCAATCACACTAACCAGCGTCACGACGATTGCGGCATTCTGTGGATTGTCATTTGGCACCGCAATGCAACCAATTTCCGAATTTGGTTTGTTCGCTGCGGTCGGCGTTGCCGCCGCCTGGGTGCTGAGTCTGACAGCACTCCCAGCGGTCCTGATCTTGACGGATTTACGACCCAGTCACGGCGCAGGCTCGATCGCAAAATCGGGCTGGCTGGACCGCAGTCTGCACAAAGTCACTGACTTCGCATTCGAACGGCCTGTTATCTCACTGCTGGCAACCACGGGCGTGTTTGCCCTGCTCGTCACCTTCGCGCTGCAAGCGCGGTTCGACTATGAGCGTCAGCGCTATTTCACGAGTGACGACCTGGTCCTGCAGGCCGATAGCAGCATCAACCGCGCACTCGGGGGCGTGAACTTTCTGGACGTCGTGGTAACAGCACCCGAGGACGGCTCACTCATGACACCCGAAGCGCTCCAGTCTATCTCCGAGTTGCGGGGTGCGATGGCGGAGCTACCGCTAGTCTCGCAGGTGAATGGCATCGACAGCTACATCGCGCACATGCATCACCTGTTGACCGACGCGCCGGTGTCTACGCTGCCGGACAAAGCACGAGCGCCTGGTCAGTACATGTTTCTGTATGAGGCTTCGGGTGAGCCCGAGGACTTCAAACGCGACATCGACTATGAACACCGCACAGCATTAGTTCGCGCTCAACTGTCCACCGACAACTACAGAGCAACGCGAGAAACCGTCCGTGCGCTTGAACTCGTTGTCGCCGACTGGATGCAATCCAGTGCACTCAATGCAGACATCAGCGGCAGGATCGCCGTGAACACCGGTTGGATGGATCAGCTTTCAACCAACCACATCAAGGGACTGCTGCTCGCTACCGCTCTGGTGTTTCTAACGACCTGGTTCGTCTTCCGCTCTTTCGGTTATGCCGTGATGGCCATGGTACCGGTCGTCTTCGGTGTTATTTGCGTCTACGCCACCATGGGTGCACTGGGTCTCGACATAGCACCCGCAACCTCGATGACAGCGGCGATTGCGACAGGTCTCGGCGTCGACTTCGGCATTCACTTGATCTCCCTGATTCGCCAGCAGCGTACAAGAGGACACAGCACCTATGATGCGTTTTCGCACGATTACCTCGTTGTCGCTCGCGCGTGCTTCTACTCAGCAATTGCCTTGGGCGTAGCGCTCGCCGTGATTTGCATCTCCTCGGCACCGGTGCTGCGCTGGTTCGGCTTGCTCGTGAGTACCGGCGCCTTCGGTTCGCTCATCGGTGCACTCATCATTTTGCCGGCGCTCTGGTCGGTGGTTTACAACTCTGTTGAAAGGAATTCGAGCTATGCGCTGTCTTTCTAGTGTGCTCGTTCTCGCAGTGCTGCTGCCGATGCTCGCCACAGCGGATGAGCTGACAGCAGATGCTCTGGCGGCGCTGGTGATCGAACGGCCCGCAAACGAAGGGCGTGTTGGCACGATGCATTTCGAGCTAATCAACAAGCGAGGTCGCTCGCGCAACCGGGCTGCACTGATGATGCACTCGGATCGTGAGGACGCCCAACGTATTGGCATCTTTTTCATGCGCCCGTCGATGATTCAGGAGACTGCATTTCTGAGTATCAATCGACCGGGCGACAACGATGAAAACTGGCTCTACCTGCCGACCACGGAGCGCGTTCGTCGACTACCCACATCGGATCGTGGCGATACCTTCATGGGCACTGACCTGACCTACGGGGATATCCAGGAGAACTTCAAGTTTCCAGCTGAAGACTGGTTCTTTTCATTGGATACGAACCCGGAACAATCACCTTACCCGGTACTGCACGGTGTCGCGCGCACTCCGGAAATTGCAAAGGAACTTGGCTACCAAGAGTTTCGCGCAGCCATAGACGTTGCCCATCAATTTCCGGTGAAGGTGGAGTACACCGACACGGACAATGCACCACTCAAGACGGTTGAAGTTAAGGCGATTGAATGGGTCGGCGATGCACCGACGGCTATGGCCTTTGAGGTCCACAACATCCAGACCGGACACACAACGCGCGTGCACTTTACCGAAATGCGACACGTACCCAACCTGGATGTGGAGTTCTTTGCCCCTGACGCATTGGCTTACGGTATCCCTGAGGTCGACTGACATGTACGACTCAATAAAGCGGCTCACGCGCGGCGCTCTTCTGGTTTCACTATTTGTCCTGACGTCGCAACCGCTCGCCGCCGATACCGACGTATCGATCGCACAGACGCTCGCGATGGGTCGCGCCGAGCATGATGCAGGACAGGCCAGAACCACGCTCGCCACAAAAACTCGGGAAAGACTCTCCCGTCAGACGCGATTGAATCTCGACCTCAGGATCGAGTCGGCGCTCGGGGACACAGGTCTCGGCACCCGCGATACCTTCGCGCCGCTTTCTCGACCCTGGGAACTCGGCGCAAATACTCGGCTAGAGATCGATGAAGCGACGATAGCCTGGCGTAAACGCTCGACACATTTGACCCTTGGGAAACAGAGTGTCGCCTGGGGAGTTCTTGATGGCTTGCAGGTCACCGACCGACTGAACCCGGTGCGTCTGCGCGAAGGTGTGTTCACCGAAACGCGGCCCGAACGAATCTCTCGGTGGGGGTTGCGTCTCCGAACACGCAAAGCAGGTTTCGACTGGGATGCGGTGATCCAACCCGACACGACAGTAAGCCAGCTACCGCTACAGGGCGATACCTTCGAGCCACGGGCCGCTCGTCTGCGCGGTGGTTTGCCGTTCGAAGCGGGTAACGTCAGTGTCACCTTCGATCAGCCCGCAACGACAACTGCAGGACTTCGCATGTCGCGTCGGAACGGCGATCAGGATTGGTCACTGCTCGTTATTCGAGGCCCTGAATATGAACCGATCTTTTCGCTAGACGCGTCTGGAGTTACGGCACACTATCCCACGCGCACGCTGCTGGGGGCGACCTGGCAGAAAACGCTCGGCAACCAAGTCATCAGAGCCGAGGTTGCAACGGTCCCGAACCAACCCGTAAACCTCGGGACAGAGCTCGGCGTCGCCGTCGAACGAAGTCGGTGGATCGGCGGTGTCGGCATGGATTGGGACTTGCCTGATGGCTGGTTCCTGAATGTACAACTCGCCATTGATCAAATCGATGGACGTGATCTGGCCCGACCACGCAGGGATGAGATTCTCACAACGCGCGTTCGACGTGCGTTCGATAATGACCAGTGGGTTCTACAGGCTGAATTGATCGGCAATCTTGGCGACGGCGATGGTACGTTTCGCCCTAGTCTGAGTTGGCAGGTCAGCGATGGGCTGCGCGTGAGCTGGGGTGCCGACATTATCTGGGGCGAGCCCAACGGACTGTTCGGGCAGTTCGATGACAATGATCGGGTCTGGCTGCGCGCCATAATGAGCCTCTAAAAGTGCTACACTACTTCGACATTCCGCGTGTGGAGGGGGTGTTATGCGAGCGCTGCTGGGACCAGCGGTTGCGAGGACCGATATAAAACCAGGGCACACTCATGCCGAATGACCGCGGCAGCGAGCATCATGAGCCCGGGTATTTCTCTCTTGGCATACTCCGCACAGTAGCGCTTGCCGCGCCAGCGATCTTTTTTGTCATCGCCATACTGACAAAGGAATGGAAAACAGCCATTTCTCTATCGGTTTTTTTCCTTCTTGCCGCTGGCGCGATCATCTTCCGTAGAGGTCGCGATCACGGCGTGACGCTGCATCTGCTAATCCTGTTCCTCGTCGCGCATCAGACCAACCTGCTTTATCACTCTACTGACGTCGCAAATATTGGCTTGATCTGGCATATGACCGTGCCACCGCTGGTCGCCCTGCTCGGCAATCGATGGCATATCGTTATCTGGACCCCGATCATTCTGTCCATCGTGATCTGGGACTGGTACCTCTACCGCGACTATCCCTCCATGGCGCATCCGTTGAGCTTATTCAACCTGATCGGCGTCACGCTCGTCCTTTCCATTGCTGCCTATGGCGTCATATCGCAGCGGGACCGGCGACAGAAATCACTGAGAGAGGCCTTGGACGCATCGCGGGCCGAATCCCGTCAGCGCGAAGAAGCCGAACGAGAAGCCACTGAGGCGAACGCGGCGATCACTCGATTCCTTGGGTCGATATCACACGAGATGCGCACACCACTGGCGAGTATCGTAGCCTCGGCAGAGGTGATCGAGCAGTCAGGGTCCGGAGGATTGGATCAACGCTGGACACGTAACATCAAGGAAAGCGCCGATTCATTATTGATGTTGCTGAATGACGTTCTGGAACTTGCGAGCAGCGACTCCGGGAAAACGCGCATTGCAAAAGAACGATTCGAAGTAGAAGCCCTTTTGCAAAGCGTCACCGCGATTGTGCAGCCCATGGCGCAAATGAGCGCCAGCTTCCTCTTCGTTGGTGCAACGCCCGCGACTTTTGCACAACGTGTAGGCGATGCACCACGGATTCGCCAAGTGCTCGTGAATCTGATCAACAACGGCCTGCAACACTCGGACGGAACCCGAGTCTGGTTGATGGTCAGTGATCGTGAGGATCACCTCGACTTTGAAGTCGGAGACGACGGCAAAGGCATCGCACCAGAGCACCATCACTCCATTTTCAAGCCGTTCTACCAGGTAAGCGGTGACGCGCATCATGCTGAGCAAAAGGGCACAGGGCTTGGACTCGCCATCTGCAAGGGTTACGTGGAGGCTATGGGCGGCAACATCGAACTGATATCCCGATTGGGCGAAGGCACCCGTTTCCTCTTCTCGATCCCTGCACCACCGGCGGGCAAGCGCCGACTCCGCGACCTGAATCCGCGACGCGCGCAGTGGCCTGGGAAGGTGAGCCTGTCGATTCCGTGCGAGAACGTCGAGCATTGGGCGAAACAGTGGCTCGATGTCTGGGGCATTGAATCCGTCGAACACGGAAGGTCGCTCTCACTGCCAGCGCCGAGTGCACGGGGTCTGGTCACCTTCCACGAGCTCACCAGTCAGTTAGTCGACCATGACGCACAACCCATCGAGGCACGCGAGGTATCGATCGACCGCGGAAAAGAGCTCGAGATCCTAATGTGCGACGATGACGAAGTAATCCTCGAGGCGTTTGCAGAAATGTTCCGGCGTCGAGGTCATACAGCATCTTGCGTTACGTCCGGTCCGGAACTCCTTGAACACCTGAAGGCCGACCGTTACGACGTCGTTGTGCTAGATTTGAATCTCAATGGCGAGTCGGGCATCGATGTTTTGAAGCAGATTCGCGGTCTACAGTCTGAAAAGGCTGAGGTCCCCGTGTGTATTTTGAGCGGCAGTTGGAACCAGCGTGAAAACTGCTTGGACGCCGGCGCTCAGCTTTATTTGACCAAGCCCTGCACCTCGCAAGAATTGATCGATGCGGTGGAATCAGTGGCCAGCAATACCAGAGTGGCGAATGAGCACGCTCCTGTCGTAAGGTCTTGAGGATCACTCTGCTTCGAGCCCCAATATGAGATTTCTTACCGCGGTGCTTACCGCTGTTTTTGTAATGGTTTCTGGCTGTGCGGTCGCGCCTGCGGATAACAGCGCCGACGATCAATTGAGAGCGCTATACGAACGTGAGTTCGAATGGCGTCAGCAGCAGGCGGGGCGCAAACGCAACGCTGAGGGCGAATGGACATCGGCCACCTTGCTACCGAGCGTAACGCCTGAGTCTTACGCGACGAAACTGGCCTACTGGGAACAGGCGCTTTCTGAACTCAACGAAATACCTAAGGCTGCATTGAGCCATGAGGAGGCGATCAACGCCGAGGTGTTCGAGGCGATCGTATCAGCGAACGCCAACAACGTACGTTTCAAGACCTATGAGGCGCCACTGAACTCCGACTCGTTTTTCTGGACAGGCTTGCACCAGCAATATCGAGGCTTTGCGGATGCTGAGGGTTACGAAAACTACATCAAGCGGATCGACGATATCCCACGCTATTTCGATGAGCATATCGCCAATATGCGCAGCGGTCTGGCGAGAGGTTTCACACCGCCAGCGATCACTCTGCAGGGACGCACCGCTTCGATCGATCAGTTCTTGGTCGCGGGTCGAGACAACCCTTTCTTTGAAGCCGCAACACGCTTTCCGACACGCATCGGCGAGGAACAGCAAGAACAACTCGCGCTTGCTCTTGAAGCCGCGATCAACCGATCAGTTGTACCGGCGTACAGCAAGCTCAAGCGGTTTATGGATGAGGAGTACCTGCCCAACGCAAGGCAAACGCTGGGTGCCAGTGAGTTACCCGATGGCGAAGCGTTCTACCAATCACAAATCCTTCAATACACCACGCTGACACTCACACCTGAAGAAATACATGAAACCGGGTTGCGTGAGGTCGCGCGCATCCGCGCAGCGATGCTTGGCATCATCGATGAACTCGAATTTGAGGGCGATCTTGCAGCGTTTTATGAGTTCCTGCGCACTGATCCGCAGTTCTATGCAAAAACGCCCGATGAGCTAATGGGGGTTTCAGCGTACGTCGACAAGCGCATGGCTGCACGCATACATGACGTGCTCGGATTTCTGCCGAGACAGCGCCACACCATTGCACCGGTACCTGACGCGATCGCTCCGATTTATACGGCAGGTCGTGGCGGCTATGGTCGCTGCTGGATGAATACCTATAACCTTCCCGCCCGACCGCTTTACACGATTCCAGCCCTCACGTTGCACGAGTGCTCACCGGGCCACTCTCTGCAGTTCGCGATTGCACAGGAGGCTCCTGGTGATATCCCCGAGTTCCGCGCACGCAACTACTTTTCCGGTTACGGCGAAGGCTGGGGTTTGTATACCGAGTGGCTTGGCGGTGAGATCGGCATCTACCGCACCCCTTATGAGCGCTTTGGGCAACTGACCTACGAGATGTGGCGCGCTTGCCGTCTGGTCATCGATACGGGCGTGCACCACTTTGGCTGGACTCGCGAAGAAGCACTAGCGTATCTGCGCGACAACGCTGCCCTGTCGGAGCACGAGGTAACGACCGAGATCGATCGCTACATCTCATGGCCCGCGCAAGCGCTATCCTACAAACTAGGTGAACTTCTGATTCGGGAAAAACGTAAGCTCGCCGAACAAACACTCGAGGGCGACTTCGATCAGCGCTATTTCCACGACAAGATCCTCTCTCTGCGATCCGTGCCACTCTCAGTTCTCGAAAGCGAGCTCGATAACTGGATCGAAGCAGGCGGGCCGGATCCGTACGAGGGTTTTGATATCGACTAGATCGGCATCTCCGGCCAGTCTGTTGCGTCGAGTGTTTCCCGGTAACTGTGCCACGCTGCATAAGCGAGCCACGGCATTGTGACGATCAACCCGAGCCCAGCTGTCGCAAAGCTCAAGAGCGTCAGCGACACGATTAACAGACCCCAGAAAACCGAGACGCGCTTGTTGCGTAAGACCGCGTTGATGCTCGAGACACACGCGGTCACCATATCGACATCGCGGTCGGCAATCATAGGCAGCGAAAAAACCGCCGTAGCGAAAGTGAAACTCGCGAATACGGCGCCGATAGCCGAGCCTACCGCGATGAACTGCAGGAACACCTGCGGATCCCTGCGCTCAATAAGAAACAGAGCGTTGAGCACCATACCCGAGCGCGACCAGATCATGAGAATGACCATCTGCACCAGCGCAAAGACACCTGCCTGACCGACCACGCGTCTCGCCAGTCTCAGCGCATCGGAGAGTGCCGGTTCACGACCTTGCTCATGCGCTTTCGCGACACTGTAAAGACCGACCGCCAGTAACGGCGCCAGGAAGACAAAGCCAGATAATAAAGCCGCGAGCAGAATGAAGCTGCCGAGATACCATGCAAGCGCAGAAAGCGCGATGCTGCCGATCCAGATGGCCAGTCCGAACTTCAGTGAAATCTCACGAGCTCGCTCGAAATCGCGCCAGCCAGAGCGCAGCCACCGGAAAGGTGATCTGAACGTCAGTCTGGCGCACGGTACTACGAATGGCTTGCCCGCAGTATCGTCGACGGACCGGTCTGAGGCCATAACGACATCCCCCGATTGTCATCCCCGCAGTTACGGTAGCACAGCGCGAGTCGCGGTGTGTCTCAACCCAAGGCGCGCAAACCGATCGCCGACCGAATGCGATCCATTAACGGAGTTGCAACGTTTCTCGCTTTCTCGGCCCCTTCAAGCAACACACGCTCGACGTGACCGGGATCGGCGATCAAGCGTTCATATTCATCCCGAGCTGGCGCAATGCGAGCGTCAACATATTCAAACAATTCCTGTTTCGCAGCACCCCAAGCGATGCCTTCACGAAATTTCCGAGCCATAGCCTCGGACTCTTCGGGGGTCGCAAATGCACGGTAGATCTCGAAGAGCGTCGAATCATCAGGGTCCTTGGGTTCTCCCGGTTCCAGCGAGTTCGTCTTGATTTTCATCACCAGCTTGCGCAAGCGCTTCGACGGCTCAAACAGCGGAATGGTGTTGCCGTAGCTCTTCGACATCTTGCGACCGTCAAGTCCTTTCAGCACCGCGGTGTTATCGTCGATCACGGGTTCGGGCAACGTGAGCAAATCACCGTAGTGATGGTTAAAGCGCTGCGCGATATCTCTGGCCATCTCCACATGCTGCTTCTGATCTTTCCCCACCGGCACATGAGTCGCGCTGAACATCAAAATATCCGCCGCCATCAGCACTGGGTAGCTGAACAGCGCCATGGTGATGCCTTTATCGTCGTCCTTGTTACCCGACGCGGCATTAGCGTCGACAGCGGCCTTGTAGGCATGCGCGCGGTTCATCAGACCCTTTGCCGTCTGGCTCGATAACACCCAGGTAAGCAGAGGAATTTCAGGAATATCACTCTGTCGGTAAAACACCGTGTTATCCGTATCGAGCCCCAGAGCGAGCCAACTTGCGGCGATCTCCAGTGTGGATCGTTGAATCTTCTCAGGATCTTCACTCTTTACGAGCGCATGCAAATCCGCGAGGAAATAGAAGTTCTCTCGGTTTGGGTCCCGGGAGCTCTCTATGCCCGGACGAATCGCACCCACATAGTTGCCGATGTGTGGCGTTCCCGTCGTGGTAATCCCGGTGAGCCATACCGCTTTATCGCTCATCACTCAGTATCCCGCCGCGTGACCGTCCTTACGAGACTCAGAAGCGCCGTAGTAGACGCCCTCCTCATCGTCGAACAGGATTGCCTGATACCCGCCGTAACCACCTGCGTCTGCGCGCACCGTATGACCACGCGCTTCGAGGGCTTCTTGCGTCTGCACAGAAATACCGCTCTCTACATGCACGGTGCCGCCCTCGCTCATGCGTTCGCCGGTCGGCTCTGAAGATCCGTCATGCCGGATTCGTGCTGCATCGCCAGCTTCTTGCAGGTTCATGCCGAAATCGACCATGTTCACAATGATCTGTGCGTGCCCCTGTGGCTGCATGCCGCCGCCCATCAATCCAAAAGACATCAGCGGCTTACCCTCTTTCATGGCGAACGCCGGGATAATCGTGTGGAACGGACGCTTGCCAGGCTCAAAAACGTTGGCATGGGTTGGGTCGAGCGAAAACAGCTCGCCTCGATCCTGCAGAATAAAACCGAGATTCCCCGGGGTCATACCACTGCCCATGCCGCGGTAATTGGACTGGATCAGCGAAACCATGTTGCCTTCTGCGTCGGCAACGGTGAGGTAAATCGTGTCACCATCCATCGGCGCATCGCCGGCCGGTAGCTTTGCGGACGCCTTCTCGCCGATCAGCTTGCGCCGCTGCGCTGCGTATTCCTTCGAGATCAGCCAGTCGACGGGAACATCGACGAAATCCATGTCCGCATAAAAGCGAGCCCGATCTTCAAACGCGAGCTTCTTCGCTTCGACGAACGTGTGGACGTATTGCTCGCTGCCGTAACCCATCGATGCAATATCGAATCCCTCGAGAATATTCAGAATCTGCAACGCAGCGATGCCTTGACCATTCGGCGGCAACTCAAAAACCTCAACGCCACGATAGGTCGTTGAGACCGGAGTCACCCAGTCAGACGTATGTTGCTCCAAATCGTCAACGGTCAGGTAGCCGCCCTGCTCCTGGACGTAGTCAGCGATCGTCTGCGCAATAGGGCCTGAATAAAACGCATCCCGACCGCCTTCTGCGATCGCGGTATAGGTACTGGCCAGCCGTGGATTACGAAACATCTGACCCTTTGCAGGTGTTTTGCCGTCTGGCATGAACGTTTCGTTGAACCCCGGATACTGCGCCAGTACGCGTGCATTACGCTCCCAATAAAACGCAATCAGTTCGCTGACCGGGAATCCCTCACGAGCGTAACGGATAGCCGGCGCCAGCACTTCGCTCATGGGCAGCTTCCCGTAGCGTTGGTGCAATTCAAACCAACCATCGACAGCACCCGGAACGCTGACCGGCAAGGGGCCTCGCGGTGGGATACTGTCGACGCCAAGCGCATCCAGATCGGACTTGAGTTGCTCCAGCGTCAGTGATCGGGGGGCACGGCCACTAGCATTCAGGCCTGACAACGATTCGGTCTCGGCATCCCACACGATAGCGAACAGATCACCACCGATACCGCATCCGGTAGGCTCCATAAGTCCCAGCGCCGCGTTGGCTGCAATCGCCGCATCGACCGCACTGCCGCCGGCCTTGAGCACATCAAGCGCGATTTGGGTTGCCAGAGGTTGACTGGTTGCTGCCATACCATGCGGGGCGATCACCTCCGACCGCGAAGCGTGCGCCATCGAACTCAGCCGGTCGTAACTATGTGCAACCTCACCGGTCGACAATGCCATGACACCCAACGCCGTCCAGGCGATACGCTTCCAGTTCAGCATCGAGATTACCCCTAATCCAAGGTTTACAACCCGGCCATGGGAGCATACGGCCGAGGGTCGTGCAACCGTCATCTGATCACCTCGATCGCGGTATACTTCGCACCCATGAATACGCCTGCAATGCCCGATCACAACCTGTATCAATCGCATCTCGATATCGTAATCAAAACGTACGAGCAGGCATTGGACGCGGCCGGCGCTGACGTCGCTGTCGTGTTTGCTGGTGGTCTGATCTATCGCTTTCTTGATGACCAGTCGCACCCTTTTGTTGTGAATCCGCACTTCGCATGGTGGCTACCACTGGTGCGCACCCCGGATTGCTATGTGATCTTCAAGCCGGGTCAAAAACCGATACTGGCCTACTGCCAACCGGACGACTACTGGCACGCGACGCCAGACGCACCCGACCCTTACTGGTCGGACCAGTTCGACGTGCGCCCGACCAAACAGGCACAGGATGCACGCGACCTGCTGCCGCCGACGGCGCGCGCGCCGATATTTATCGGCGAGATTACGACGCCGGAACAGTCGCTTGGCATTGAGCGCATCAACCCTAGCGCGGCAATCCATTGGCTCGACAGTGCACGAACGGCCAAGAGCGACTATGAAATCCAACAACTGCGCAACGCCAGCATGCTCGGTGCTAGGGCGCATGATGCGGCCCGCCGTCGGTTCGAATCAGGCCGTGCCAGCGAGTATGAACTTCATCAAGCATTTCTCGGTGCCATCGAAGCCGTCGATCACGATCTGCCATACCACAGCATCGTCGCCCTTAACGAGCACGCGGCAATCCTGCACTACCAACATCGCGACCGGGTTGCACCGGATCAAGCGCGGAGCTTTCTGATTGACGCCGGTGCAGCAATGGACGGCTACGCGTCGGACATTACGCGGACCTACACCCGCACGACGGGCGAATTCGCCGAACTCATCGATGCGATGGACGTCCTGCAACAAGGCATATGCGACGACATTAAGGCAGGCACCAACTACCCCGAGTTACATCGGCAGACGCATCAGCGGCTCGCAAAACTGATGGTCGATTACCAGTTGGCGACAGGCGCTCCCGAGGCCCTCGTCGAGAGCGGAGTGACCCGGGCGTTCTTTCCGCATGGACTCGGTCACTATCTCGGGCTTCAAGTGCATGATGTTGGCGGGCACCAACTCGATAGCAGCGGCACAGCGACCGAGCGGCCTGAGGATGACCCTCACCTGCGCCTGACGAGAGGCCTTGCCGAAAACGAAGTCATCACCGTCGAGCCCGGAATCTACTTCATCGATATGCTGTTGGAGCCGCTGAAGGCGTCTGCGCACGCGAACTTGGTCAACTGGTCTCGCATCGAAGCGTTAAAGCCGTTCGGTGGTATCCGAATCGAGGATAATGTGCGAGTACTGGCCGACGGTGTCGAGAACCTGACCCGGGATGCGTTTTTGAAGTCCGGCGCCGAAGCCTGAGCATCAACCGCAAAATCAGCCGGCGAATCGGTCCATAGCAGCAGCCAGCTCGAAGTCTTTGGCGGTGATTCCGCCTGCGTCGTGGGTGGTCAGCTCAACCTTGACGGTGTTGTAGACGTTGTACCACTCTGGGTGGTGGTCCATTTTCTCAGCCACCAGAGCGACTCTGGACATAAACCCGAAGGCGGCAACGAAGTCGCTAAAGCGGAATGATTTCGCCAGCTTTCCTGCTTCGACATTCCACCCATCCAGCGCTGCTGTCGCGGTAAGAATGTCCTGTTCGTCCATTGCGCTCATGCCTCGGTCTCCTGTCGCCGGCCCTGTGAAAAACCGAACGCCACATCGCCCGGCCCGTTGAGTGTAAGCCATTCCAATCGGTGCTGAGCCTCTGTGATTGTCGGACGGGTGTCCGGAGCCACCCACCAGAGCGCTTTGTTAGCGCCGGAACGGGGTAGGAACCAAGATGCCCTTTGGCGCAGGTACTCGCCGTGAGCCGAGCGATACACAAACGCTTCCAAAGCCTGCACACTCTCCCAGACAGAAAGTGCGATCACCAAACCGGGTTCGCCGAATAACACTTCGGCTTTGGCCTCCTCATCGGCGTCGTCCAATCGCCACACAAATCCGGGTGACGCCTCAGCTAAAGCGTTGATGGCAGCAACTCCGTCGAAAAACGGCTGGATTCTCGCATCGCCCCGGGGAAACCTCGGCGTTGCGACATTCACGCGTGCAACGAATTTTTCGTTCATGGATTGCGGCCCGGTACGTTGACTTGGAAGGCCGAACTCGGCATGGTCGTAAGTGTGCGATTTTTACCGTAGTAATGCGAGGAGTGTTTGGTGAAAAGAACGAAAATCATAAGCGGCGTAATTGCAGCAGCATCTATCATGTTCAGTGGCGCGGCTATCGCGCAAGACAAGGCGCCGGGATCGGGACCTAACCCCTACGTGGACTGTGGCATCGGTGCTGCGCTTTTTCCTAACACCCATTGGGCAGCGGTAACGTCAAACGTCATCTGGGATATCGGTACAACAGCCGTGATCTCAGCGACGGCGAGCCCCGAGACCTGTCAGGGCAAGAGCGCTCAGGCTGCACAGTACATTCTTGATGTTTATGACCACGTGGTCGAAGACACCGCACGCGGAGAGGGCGAACACCTGACGGCGCTCCTGCAGATTTATGGGTGCGAAACTCAGTCCCACGAGGTGATCACCGACGCGGTACGAGAGGGTTTCGCTCCAATGATTGCCGACGAGGAATACGACTCGCTGAGCCCGGTGCAAAAAGCTGAGCAGCTGTTCAAGATCGTCGACAGTGAAGTCTCCGTAGAGCAAGCGACTAGCTGCAACGCGGCCTGATAAGCACTGTTACCAACCTAGAGGCGGTCGAGCACCTTCGGGAGCTCGGCCGCCTTTTTGGTCGAGGAATGCGCCTTGCGCAAGATTGTTCTGCTGCTGATCGCTATAGGCCTGTTTCAAGGCAGCGCGCGTGCACAATCGCCCACACTGGACGCTCTGGCCGCTAGCCCAAGCTGGCAGCGGCTGCTGCATGTTGAAGACGGCAAAAGCGCTATACATGCCGACACCTTTTTCCTGGCTGAGAATGGTCGCTATGACCCTCGAGCTGAGTTACGCGCGACCATCGATGCAATGCGTGCGGCATCAGAAGCGGGCGGCGATGATGACCCGCGTTGTCGTTTCCCAGCCAGGCACCTGTGGTTGGTCGGGCAAGGAGTATCGCTCCCGCCCCGACCGGCATGCCCCGCCTTCGATGACTGGGTCTATGGCGCTGAAACCGAATCCATCAGCATCGTCTTTGCGACAGGCTATCTCGGAAATCCGGCCTCTTTCTATGGCCACACACTCCTCAAATTCAATGCCGATGAGAACGTCAGCCGTTCCGACCTGCTGGACGTGACCGTGAACTACGGTGCTGTGATTCCACCCGGCACCGGTCCTTTGGAGTACATCGTCAAAGGTGCGATTGGCGGGTTCGATGCCGGCTTCAGCCACATTCAGTATTACTACCATGAGCACGCCTACGGTGATCTGGAGCTGCGTGATCTTTGGGAATATGAACTCAATCTTGCGCCCGCTGAGGTGGAGTTCATTGTCGCTCACGCGTGGGAGGTGCTCGGCAAGGAGTACACCTATTATTTCTTCCGGCGCAACTGTGCCTTTCGCATGGCTGAGATATTGGAGTTATTGCCGGAGTTTTCGATAATTCCAGAACATCGGCCTTGGACCATTCCACAGGCGCTGGTGCTCAACGCAGCGGCATCGACGCGCAATGATCAACCATTGGTGCGCTCGGTCACCTATCATCCATCGCGGCAATCAACGTTTAACGCCCGTTTTCGTGAATTAAGCACGCCGCAAAGACGCGCGCTTACGACCTTCATCAACTTGCGCGGCGACCAAGGGATTGCCGCTATTTCGGCGCTACCTGTAGAAGACCAACATGCCGTACTGGACGCACTAATCGACTACCTGCAGTTCCGGCTTCCGGAAAACCCTCCCGTAGACGATCCGGATGCAGCGGCTTACCGCGCGGTGCTTGCGTATCGATTCACTCTGCCTCGCAGTGCAGAACGTTCACCACCAGCACCGGACAACGATCCCTCGCAGGATCGAGACCCCGGTTACCTGTCCGCCGCCGCGACCTACCAATCGGACCTCGGTGCAGGGCTACAGCTGCGTTGGCGCGCAGCCTACTACGACCCGTTGGACACAACACCCTCTCAGAACCCCAACTCAGAGTTGACCATGGGGGATGTAATCGTCGGTGTGAGCGACGGTGATATTGATCTTCAGCGTGCACAGCTGTTCCGTGTCGAGTCGGTGAACAGCGGTTTGTCCGGATTACCAGGCGACCGAGGCAAATCGTGGCGACTGGCACTCGGGCTGCAGCGTCAGGACGTTGCCTGCACGCAATGCGCCGTCGCAAGATTCGAGGGGGACATCGGCGCTTCGCGCTGGCTGTCGGACACGTTTATTGCAGGCGTCTATGCAGGTGGCGCCATTCAGGACAACCAGAACCGGAATGGCAACGCATTCGTCAGGGCGCGCGTGTACGCCAACTGGCACGGTCCGAACGGCGTAAAATTGCGCGCAGTCTACGAGCACCGACAGCATCTCGACGGTCGACTCGAGGGGCAGGACCTGTTCAGCGTAGAGGCACGAGCACCGCTTGGGCGCAATTTCGACTTTCGGCTTGGTGTCACCAAAAACGTCGAAACCGAAACGATGATCAGTTTTGGACGCTACTGGTAGCGGGATTCAATCACGACTCGCTGTGTTTTTGCGTTGCCGCCCGCGCTTTGTAGAACGCCTTTGCTTTCCTGCCTTTGCGCTCCAGCAACGGACGCAGCGCTCTCTTCACCCAAGGGAACTGATACCCTACGTCTCCCAACAGACCGCTGATCCAGGGCATCTTGACTTCGACTTTCTCTCCAGACGCGACGGTCAACACCGCGTCTGCGACCTCTTGTGAAGTGCTCATGGGTTGCGAGAACGTCAGGTCCGTCACACCATCGATATCCGTCATGATGAAGCCCGTATCAATTGGACCAGGCGATACCGCACCGATATGAACATTGGTGCCTCGTAACTCCTCTGCCAATGCCAGCGTGAAGGCACGCAAGCCGAACTTCGTAGCGCTATAGGTCGCTGAACCAGGCACCGGAGTGACACCGGCGATTGAGGCCACATTCACCACAGCACCACCGCCACACTCGGCAATTACGTCTAGCACCATGCGCGTCAGCACGAGAGGTGCTCGCAAGTTAACGTCCACCATTTGCGCAATTTGCTCGGCATCGACTGTTTCAAAGTTACCGCGGTGATGCGCGCCGGCATTGTTAATCAAGTAATGCACGCTCCCAAATTCCTGTTGGGTTCGCTTGATCAAATCGCGACAAGCCGCTGCGTCCGAGACATCCATCGCACAGGTCGCCACCTTGGTAATCGGCTCAAGCGTCGCGGCAAAGGCCTGCAGAGCTTCCTTACCGCGAGCCACCAACATCAAGCGAGCACCTGACGCTGCAAATGCTCTTGCGACATCAGCACCGACACCTGCTGAAGCGCCGGTGACGATCACTGTTTTGCCATCAAATCTACGACCCAAAGTCATGGACTGCCCTCCCCCAATCTTGGTGCGCAACAGTATAGCGAGACCGAGACCTGCGCAGTCAGCACAATTCGATGTATAGTTGCATGAGTTATGTAAGGGGGTATGCCCGGGGAGTCCACGAATGACCAAAGCGTTAGACGCACAACACAGCACCTTCGAGAAAGCCAAGAAGGAACTGATCACCGCGGCGACGCGGGCCACTAAAGCTCTGGACAGGGAGCGCGCGAAGCTCACTCGTCAGATCAAATCGTCGAGCAATCGTGCGAAGAAAGCTGGCGAACAGATCGCCAAGAAGACCGAGCGGTTAGGTAAAGCGACGTCTGCGAAAGTGAAGCGCGAGCTGCGCGCGCAGATCCGCAAGCTCGAGAAACTCAAGGATACAGCTGCTGATGAGGCTAAAGAATCGCGCGCTCAGCTCAAGCTGGTTCGGGAAGACCTCGCCAGTGCTCGCGTTCACTTCAGACGTGCAACGAAGATCGACAAAGCGATGAGTGCGGTCGATCGGGAAATCAACAAGCTACTCGGCAAGAAGACCAAGAAGAAAGCGACGAAAAAGAAGGCCACCAAGAAAGTCGCCAAGAAAAAAGTAGCTAAGAAAAGGACGACAACCCGCAAGAAGCGCGTCACCAAGAAAAAGTGAGCGCATCGAAGGTGTGAACGCAGAAAACCGGGCTTCAGGCCCGGTTTTTTTTGCTCAAGTGCTGTAGTCAACGGTCGCTAACTTAACAAAGTAGTAAACCGTCGCGGAGCCTACATGTCGACCAAGGCCACAGCACTGCCTTCCATGGAACATCAGCAAGCACTTGCTCTGGACTTGTTTCAGGACGCAGGGTTCGCTCAACTTGTCCTTAGGAGTATTCCGGACGTTTTTTTCGTCAAGGACGCCCAATACCGTCTGATTCTCGGCAATCCTGCACTGTTCTCGCTGTATCCGGATTCCATGCACGATCGGATTATCGGCTACACCACCGCAGAGGAGTACGACGAGGAACAAGCTGCCGCCTTTCTCGAAAACGACCGGATTGCGTTCGAAAAAGGTGAATCGGAAGTCTTCGAAACCCTCGATTTCCCCAATGGTAGGCGGGGCACCCTCTACACCCGGAAGATTCGATTTCACGACGCCGAGGGCAGACCTTACCTACTCGGCATCGCGCGTGAGGTTACGGATATTATTGAAAAACAAAAAGCACTCGAGGAGAGCGACGAGCGATACGAGCTCGCAGTACGAGGCCTGACCGTTGGCGTATGGGATTGGGATATCCCGAATGACACCATTTTGTGGTCTGCGCGCGCTCTGGAAGTCATCGGATTCTCGCCAAGCGGCGATGGTCCAACCTACGATCAGTTCTTCGAACTGGTGCACCCGGAAGATGTCACGACCGTCGTAGACGGGATCGAAAAACATCTTCAAGATCGAATCCCTTACGACGTCGAATACCGTATTCGTCGCCCAGATGGTGCTGTGCGATGGATTCGAGCGCGAGCGCAAGCGATTTGGAGTGAGAACAACGATCCGATTCGCATGACAGGATCATTAGAGGACGTCACCACTCGAAAGCGATCTGAGCTATTGCTGATCCAACAGAACGAGCAGCTGAATGAGTTTGCGCATATTGCCTCCCATGACCTGAAGGCTCCTTTGCGAGGAATTAGTGCACATGTCGAAATGCTGCGAGAAGATCACGGAGCAGACCTCCCGGCCGAAGTGAACGTCCGTCTTGACCAGATGCAGAATCTTACACTGCGAATGGAGAGTCTGATTGTCGACTTACTGAAGCTCGCGAAAGTGGACCAGGGCGAGCGCTATGAAGTCGAGATTGATCTGAACAGCCTCGTCAGCAGCGCTGTAGAACTTATTCCTGAAGCAGAAACTGCTGATATCCAGATCCAGGCGCTGCCGCACCTCGCGTGTGAACCTGTAGCGGTACGTGAGCTATTCAAGAACCTCATTCAAAACGCACTGAAGTACAACCATTCGAAGCAAAAACGGATTGAAGTCTTCTGCACCAATCCGACCGCAGACACATCGATCGCCCGGATCATTGCCGTGCGCGACAACGGAATCGGCATTCCCAAGACCTACCACGATACGGTGTTCAAAATCTTCAGGCGGCTGCACGCCAAAGAGGAATTTGGCGGTGGCACCGGAGCGGGCCTGACCTTCGTCAAACGCATCGTCGAGCGGCATGGTGGGAAGATATGGATGGAGTCGGAGCCTGAGAAAGGCACAACCTTTTTCTTCACACTTTCGGTCTGACCAAAGAAAAAGGCCGGGCAAAGCCCGGCCTTTCAACTCGTACAGCCCCAAGCCTTGCGCTAGGCGTCCGCTGACTCCTGAGTCGGCTCAGGTTGATCCAGCAACTGCACCATGGCCATCGGCGCAGCGTCTCCCGGACGGAAGCCCATTTTGAGGATGCGCAGGTAGCCTCCCGGACGCTCCTTGAAGCGCGGGCCAAGTTCAACGAAGAGCTTGCCTACCGCATCTTTGTCGCGCAGACGGTCAAAGGCCAAACGACGATGCGCTACGCTGTCTTCCTTGGCGGTCGTAATCAGTGGCTCGATGACACGACGCAGTTCCTTAGCCTTCGGCAAGGTCGTCTTGATGGTCTCGTGCTTGATCAATGATGCCGCCATGTTGCGGTACATCGCCTTGCGGTGCGAGCTGTTGCGATTGAGCTTACGCCCTGATTTCTTGTGTCGCATGACGCTTAATCCTGCTGATACTGTTTAAGGCTGTTGCCTCGAAGATTAGGAACCGAGCAGCGTGCGATCGCTGCGCAGGCTTGCCGGCGGCCAGTTATCGACCTGCAGTCCAAGACCCAGCCCGTGGCTTTCCAGAACTTCTTTGATTTCCGTAAGTGATTTCTTGCCGAGGTTTGGCGTGCGGAGCAGCTCTACCTCTGTGCGTTGCACGAGATCACCAATGTAGTTGATGCTTTCCGCTTTCAAGCAGTTAGCCGAACGCACGGTCAACTCTAGTTCGTCCACCGGACGCAAAAGAATCGGATCGACCTGCGCTTCCGCAGAAGCAGCCGTGTTGTCTTCCTGACCCTGCAGGTCAACAAACACACTGAGCTGATCTTTAAGAATGCTGCCCGCTCGGCGAATCGCTTCTTCAGGATCGATCGTCCCGTTCGTCTCGATATCGATGAGCAATTTATCGAGGTCAGTGCGCTGCTCTACACGCGCCGCGTCGACGCTGTAGGTCACCCGTCGAATTGGGCTAAAAGAGGCGTCCAACTGCAAACGACCGATTGGGCCTGTTTGCTCCTCAAACGTCGCTCGCTTGGCCGCTGGACGATACCCACGACCGCGTTCAACACGAAGCATCATTCGCAGTTCGCCATCTTTGGTCAAAGTGGCAATGACGTGATCCGGATTGGCGACTTCAACGTCATGGTCGGTCTGGATATCACCAGCAGTGACGGGTCCCGGACCTTGTTTGACGATAGTGAGCTCAGCACTCTCACGACCGTGCATGGTCAGAGCAACCTGTTTCAGGTTCAGGAGGATGTCGACAACATCTTCCTGCACGCCTTCGACGCTGGTGTACTCATGCAGTACGCCTTCGATTTCCGCTTCGACGATCGCCGCACCCGGCATCGAGGAAAGCAAAATTCGGCGCAGTGCATTACCCAGCGTGTGGCCGAAACCGCGCTCAAACGGCTCAATCGTCACACGCGCTTGCGTGTCATCGATCGGCGTTACTTTTACAACGCGTGGCTTCAGAAATTCATTGGTAGATTCCATCAGAACCTTTACCTCTCTGTCTCGTAACTGTGATGTGGCCTGCTGCGAAGTCTCTATTACTTCGAGTACAGCTCCACCACGAGGTTTTCGTTGATGTCGGGGAGGATATCTTCACGCTCTGGCAGAGCCTTCAGCGTGCCGACCATCTTGTCCGCGTCGACTTCAACCCACTCCGGGAACCCGATTTGACCGGCGATTTCCAGAGATGATTTGATCCGCAGCTGCTTCTTCGCTTTCTCGCGAACAGACACAACGTCACCACCATCAACCTGGTAGGACGGGATGTTCACGATGCTGCCGTTAACCTCGATGCCCTTGTGGCTCACGAGCTGACGTGCTTCTGCGCGCGTGGAGGCGAAGCCCATTCGGTACACCGTGTTATCAAGGCGTCCTTCGAGCAACTGCAACAGGTTCTCACCGGTTGAGCCTTTCCGTTGTGCCGCCTTCTTGTAGTAATTACGGAACTGGCGCTCCAGTACGCCGTACATACGACGCAATTTCTGCTTCTCACGCAGCTGCAGGCCGTAGTCGGAGATACGCGGGCGTCGAGCCGGCGCACCACCGGGAGGTACTTCCAGTTTGCACTTAGACTCCAGCGGGCGAACACCACTCTTCAAGAAGAGATCAGTGCCCTCGCGACGGGAGAGCTTGCACTTGGGTCCAATATATCTTGCCATCTTTCGTTCCTGTCCCTGTTCTCGCTAGACGCGGCGCCGCTTCGGCGGCCGGCAGCCGTTGTGCGGGATCGGTGTGACGTCGTTGATGTGTTGAATCTTGTAGCCGCAGCCGTTCAACGCGCGAACCGCAGACTCACGTCCCGGGCCCGGGCCCCAAACGCGAACGTCAAGGTTCTTAAGCCCATATTCCTGTGCTGCACGTCCTGCCTTGTCAGCAGCGACCTGCGCTGCGAACGGCGTTGACTTACGCGAGCCGCGGAACCCACAGCCACCGGCGGTTGCCCACGACAAAGCATTGCCCTGGCGATCGGTGATCGTGATGATCGTATTGTTGAACGAGGCGTGGATGTGCGCGATGCCATCCTGAACCTGGCGTTTGATCTTCTTGCGAGAAGGTTTTGATTGAGCCATTTGTTTCGTTCCTGATTATCGACGTACCGGACGACGCGGTCCCTTGCGGGTGCGTGCGTTGGTGCGAGTCCGTTGGCCACGCAGTGGCAATCCACGACGGTGACGAATACCGCGGTAGCAGCCGAGGTCCATCAAACGCTTGATGTTCATCGACGTCTCACGGCGCAGATCGCCCTCCACGGTAAACTTTGCAACTTCGTCGCGAAGTTTCGCTACTTCCGGCTCTGCCAAGTCTTTTACCGCTACGTGCTCGGCAACGTTCGCCGCCTCGCAAATCTGCTTTGCGCGCGTCGGTCCGATGCCGTAAATGCTGGTCAGCGCGATTACCACGTGCTTATTGACCGGGATGTTTATGCCTGCAATACGGGCCACAGTATCTTCCTCTTAGTCGCGAGTGCTGTCAGGTTAGCCCTGACGCTGCTTATGGCGAGCGTCGGTACAAATCACTCGCAAAACACCGTTTCTGCGAATCACCTTGCAGTTGCGGCAAATTTTCTTAACCGATGCTCTAACTTTCATTTCCTGCTCCACAGCGCTCAACGCGAGCGCATGCCGCCCTACGTGCGGCTGTAATTCCTGATGTTGGCTTTCTTCATCATCCCCTCGTACTGCTGAGACATGGTGTGCGCCTTCAACTGCTGCATGAAGTCCATGGTCACGACGACAAGAATGAGCAACGACGTACCGCCGAAGTTGAACGGCACGCTCGGGAAGAACATGCGGACCAATTCCGGAATCAGGCATACGCCGGTGATGTAAAGTGCACCCCAGAACGTCAGTCGGGTGAGCACCTTGTCGATGTACTCGCCGGTCTGTTGACCAGGACGAATACCTTGAATGAACGCACCCGATCGCTTCAGGTTGTCTGCGACTTCACGCGAGTTGTACATCAACGCTGTGTAGAAGAAGCAGAAGAAAGCGACCAGAGCACCGTAAAGCACGATGTAGATCGGCTGCCCCGGAGACAATGCGGCGCCTACACGCTGCAGCGTCTGCGTCAGAGTGCCCGGATCCGGGTTCGCGCCGCTGAATTGTACCAAAGTCACGGGGAACAAAAGCAAGCTCGAGGCGAAGATCGGTGGGATAACGCCCGACATATTCACTTTAAACGGCAAGTGCGTTGATTGAGCCTGCATCATCCGCCGACCCTGTTGGCGTCGTGCGTAGTGGACCGTGATGCGACGCTGCGCACTCTCCATGTAAACGACGAACACCGTCATCGCGATGAATGCGATCAAAATGATCAACGCCAGTGCCGGTGACATGGTGCCATTGCTAACCAGCTCCGCCGTGCCTGCGATCGCACCCGGCATACCGGCGATGATGCCCGCGAGGATGATGATCGAGATACCGTTCCCGACGCCACGCTCGGTGATTTGCTCGCCGAGCCACATCAGGAACATCGTACCGGTGACGAGCGAGATGACGCACAACACCATGAAGCTGATGCCCGGATTCACGACAAGGTTTGGCTGGTTCTGAATCGCGTACGCCGCGCCGAACGACTGGATCAATGCTAGTAGCAAAGTGCCCCGGCGGGTGTAGTCGGTAATCTTGCGCCGGCCGGATTCGCCCTCTTTCTTGAGTTTGGCGAGGCTCGGGACAACAACGGCTGCCATCTGCATCACGATAGACGCGGAGATGTAAGGCATTACGCCCAGGGCGAAGATCCCAAAACGCTGAAGCGCTCCGCCTGAGAACATATTGAACATGGCAAGGATGTTGCCGGACTGTTGCTCAAAGAACTCCGTCAGCTGCAACGGATCGATACCCGGCACGGGCACGAATGTGCCGATCCGGTACACAATCAGTGCGCCGATCAGGAACATGAGGCGCTGGCGCAACTCATCGAGCTTGCCCGATTGAGCTAGTCCTGCTGCCATTTCCTCGTTTTTGCGATTCTTTGCCATGAGTATCTGTTAAGTCAGTCTTAGTGCTCAGTCTTCGATCGTGCCGCCGGCAGCTTCGATCGCTTTGCGTGCGCCCGGCGTTACCGCGATGCCTTTGAGCGTCACTGCTTTCTCAATTTTTCCGGAGTCGATCACCTTGACCTTCAGAGTCTGAGCCGGCACGAGACGTGCGCGTTTCAGTGACAACAGGTCAACGGTGTCGCCTTCAACCAGCGCCAGTTCGTGCAGGCGCAGCTCTGCCGACAGACGAGCCTTCCGAGAGTTAAAACCAACTTTCGGGAGTCGACGCTGCAGCGGCATCTGACCGCCTTCGAAACCGACTTTGTGGTAACCACCGGAGCGAGCGTGCTGGCCCTTAACACCACGACCACTGGTCTTACCCTGGCCCGCAGAAATACCGCGACCCAGTCGTTTGCCGACCGGCTTACTGCCTTTTGCAGGCTTGAGTGTGTTCAGACGCATTACGCTTCCTCAACTTTCAACAGGTACGAGACCTGATTGATCATGCCGCGGTTCTCCGGTGTGTCCTCGACTTCAACCGTGTGGTTGATGCGACGCAGACCGAGCCCGGCGATACTGGCTTTGTGGTTCTTCAGTCGGCCATGCTTGCTCTTGACCAGCGTGACCTTGAGTTTCTTGTTAGCTGCCATGGCTTAACCCAGGATTTCCTCAACAGTCTTGCCACGCTTGGCCGCGACTGATGCCGGTGAGTGGATGTTTCGCAGCCCGTTGATCGTGGCGCGAACCACGTTGATCGGGTTACGGGAACCATATGACTTCGCGAGCACGTTTCTGACACCCGCGCATTCGAAGACCGCGCGCATTGCACCACCGGCAATCACACCCGTACCCTCGGAAGCCGGCTGCATGTAAACGCGAGTCGCGCCGTGTCGTCCCTTAATCTCGTACTGCAGCGTGTCGTCACGCAGATGCACTTTCGCGAGATTCTTGCGTGCCGCCTGCATCGCTTTCTGGATAGCGATCGGGACTTCACGCGCCTTGCCATAACCGAAACCCACGCTGCCGTTGCCGTCGCCGACGACAGTCAGTGCCGTGAATCCAAACTGACGGCCACCTTTGACCACCTTGGCTACACGATTCACCGCTACCAGTTTTTCAACCAGATCGTCGCCGCTGTTTTGCTTGTCGTTCTTTGCCATGTTCAGTTCAGTTCCTAGAATTTGAGACCCGCTTCACGCGCCGCGTCGGCAAGCGCCTTCACACGACCGTGGTAGCGGTAGCCCGAGCGATCGAAAGCGACCTTCTCGATACCTGCTGCTTTCGCCTTTTCTGCGATCTGCTTGCCCACCGCTTCCGCGGCGCTTACGTTGCCCGTGGACTTGAGCTCCTCGCGGAGCGCTTTCTGCACCGTCGAAGCTGCAGCGAGAACGGTAGAGCCGTCTGCTGCAAGGATCTGCGCGTAAATGTGACGCGGGGTGCGATAGACGCTCAGGCGCTCTGTGCCCAACTCGCGAATCTTGGCGCGAGTGCGGCGTGCCCGACGCAGTCGATTGTCCTTTTTGCTCAGTTTCATGTTTGGTCTCCAGCCACGATCCGGTTAAACGCCCGGACGCCGGCTTACTTCTTCTTCGCCTCTTTACGAACAACGTTCTCGTCGCTGTAGCGCACACCCTTGCCTTTGTAAGGCTCCGGCGGACGATAGGCACGAATCTCTGCGGCAACCTGACCAACAACCTGCTTGTCAGCGCCTTTCAATACGATCTCGGTCTGGCTCGGCGTTTCTACGGTGACGCCCTCCGGCATCGCGTGCACGACCGGATGCGAGAAACCCAGCGTAAGGTTGAGGTTGCTACCCTGCGCCTGCGCACGGTAGCCAACACCGACCAGCGTCAGTTTCTTCTCCCAACCCTCGCTGACGCCCTGCACCATGTTGGCGAGCAGCGCCCGTGTGGTGCCTGCCATCGCACGAGCGAACCGAGATCCGCTGCGGGCTTTCACGGTCAACGTGCCGTTTTCTTCTTCAAGATCAACTTCACTGTTCAGCGCCATGGACAGGTTGCCCTTGCTGCCTTTCAGAGAGATGTCCTGGCCGCTGCGCTGAAGCTCAACGCCCTTCGGCAAGGTGATCGGTTGTTTCGCGATGCGAGACATAGTCTTAATTCCGTTGTGTTACGAGACGAGGCAAATAACCTCGCCCCCGATACCTTTGGCGCGTGCCTCACGATCACTCATGACGCCCGCAGACGTTGAAACGATGGCGACACCCAGACCACCGAGTACTTTCGGCAGTTCACCGGTCTGGCGGTAAATTCGCAGACCTGGCTTGCTCACGCGTTTGATCTTTTCGATCACAGGCGTGCCCTCGTGGTAGCGCAGCGTCAGAGTCAGCTCTGACTTTGCGCCTTCCTTCTGGACATCGACGCGGTCGATGTAACCCTCGTCCTTCAGGACGTTGGCAATCGCCACCTTGGCATTCGACGAAGGCATCTTGACCTCAGTCTTGCGCGCTTTCTGTGCGTTGCGAATGCGTGTCAGCATATCGGCGATCGGATCACTCATACTCATCGTGCAACCCTCCCTTACCAGCTAGCCTTGGACAGGCCGGGGATTTCACCTTTCATGGTGGCTTCCCGCAGCTTGTTCCGCGCCAGTCCGAACTTCCGATAGAACCCATGCGGGCGACCGGTGATCGAGCATCGGTTACGCATACGTACCGGCGCGGCGTCGCGCGGCATGGCGCTCAGCTTCGCAACAGCAGCGTCCACTTCTTCGACACTTGAGTTCGGGTTACTGATCACAGCTTTCAGTGCCGCACGCTTCGCTGCGTACTTGGCAACCAGCTTGGCGCGTTTTACTTCCCGCGCGATCATTGATTTCTTAGCCATAGGTTTCTACCTGTACCTGTTCCGCGCTCAGCGCTTGAACGGAAAACTGAAAGCTTCGAGCAACGCACGCCCTTCATCGGCGTTGCGCGCTGTCGTTGTGATCGTAATGTCCATGCCACGAACCGCATCCACCTGGTCGTAGTCGATCTCAGGGAAGATGATCTGCTCCTGAACGCCCATCGAGTAGTTGCCCTGCTTGTCGAATGATTTCGATGACAGGCCTCGGAAGTCGCGGATACGCGGAATTGCAATCGCGATCAGGCGATCGAGGAACTCATACATCCGCTCGCGGCGCAGCGTTACCTTACAGCCGATCGGGTAGCCTTCCCGGATTTTGAAGCCCGCGACGGACTTACGCGCGTTACATACCACCGGCTTTTGACCGGCGATTGCTGTCATGTCGCGTACCGCGTTCTCCATGACTTTCTTATCCGCAACGGCTTCACCGACACCCATGTTCAAGGTGATTTTCGTGATCCGCGGCACCTCCATGACGTTCGCGACACCCAACTTTTCCTTGAGTGCCGGCACCACGGTGTCCCGGTAATGTTCTTGCAATCTCGCCATATTAACTCAGTGACGTCGCCTCTCCGGCTTAAACGTCTACCGCCTCGTTGGAAGAACGGAACACACGGGACTTCTTCCCGTCTTTCCCAATTTCAATACCGACCCGATCACCCTTCTTGGTCTTCGGGTTGAAGATCTGGACATTCGAGCGATGAATCGGCATCGCTTTGTCCTTAATGCCGCCAGGCTCGCCCACATTCGGGTTCGCTTTCACGTGCTTGCGCGCGATGTTGATGCCTTCCACCAACAGGCGGTCCTCGTCGGCCAGTACCTCGAGCACTGTCCCGGTGCGACCTTTGTCTTTTCCTGTGATGACGATGACGTCATCGCCTTTACGAATCTTTTGCATGTTCCTAATACCCTGCTTGGTAGGCCCTAGTTGGTAGGCCCTAAGGCACCCCTAGAGAACCTCCGGAGCCAGTGACACGATCTTCATGAACTGGTTGCCGCGCAGCTCGCGGGTCACCGGACCGAAGATGCGAGTGCCGATCGGCTCAAGCTTGCTGTTCAGCAATACGGCTGCGTTGCCGTCGAAGCGAATCAGCGAGCCGTCCTTACGGCGAACACCCTTGCGCGTGCGAACGACGACGGCGTTATAGACCTCGCCCTTCTTCACCTTGCCGCGCGGGATAGCGTCTTTGACGCTTACCTTGATGACATCGCCAACGCCGGCATAGCGGCGCTTGGAACCACCAAGGACCTTGATGCACATCACACGGCGTGCACCACTGTTGTCGGCTGCGTCGAGCACTGTCTGCATCTGAATCATGGTTGCTGTCCTGCTTTAGCGTTCGGTAGCACGTTCGACGACCTCAACGACACGCCACGACTTCTGCTTGGAAATCGGGCTGCACTCGCTGATGGCCACCGTATCGCCACTGCGACACTCGTTATTCTCGTCATGCGCCTTCAGTTTGGTCGTACGGCGGATGTATTTGCCGTAGACGCTGTGGCGTACCAGGCGCTCGATCGCCACCGATACGGTCTTGTCCATCTTGTCGGACACGACCTTGCCGATAACGCGGCGCTCTGTTGTTGCGTTCGCTTCGCTCATCTTTCGTTTCCTTAACTGGCGTCAACCGCTTTCGCGGTCTCTGCCATCACCGTTTTGATGCGCGCGATATCACGACGCACACGACGCAAGTCGTTCTGCTGGACTTCCTGGCCGGTTGCACGCTGCATGCGCAGGTTGAACTGCTCGCGGCGCAGTTTCAGCAACTCGTCCTGAAGACCGGCACCATCCATTTCTCGAAGTTCTGCTGCCTTCATCACATCACCTGCCGGGTCACAAAGGTGGTGGCCATCGGAATTTTCGCGGCAGCGAGGCGGAACGCCTCACGTGCGACTTCTTCGCTCACACCTTCCATTTCGTAAAGAATCCGACCGGGCTGGATCTGAGCGACCCAGTACTCGACGTTACCTTTACCCTTACCCTGACGAACTTCGAGCGGCTTTTTGCTGATCGGTTTGTCGGGGAACACGCGAATCCAGATTTTTCCGCCACGCTTGATGTAGCGGGTCATCGCACGACGCGCCGCCTCAATCTGACGCGCTGTCAAACGACCGCGACCCGTTGCTTTCAGCGCATACTCGCCGAAAGACACCGTACTGCCGCGGTGTGCCAGACCGCGGTTGCGGCCCTTCATCTGCTTGCGAAATTTTGTCCGTTTTGGCTGCAACATGCCGATGTACTCCTAGCGCGCCGCTGCTTCAGCCGGCTCTCCAGCCGCCTGCTCAGGGGTGTCGTAGACCTCACCTTTGAAGATCCACACTTTCACACCGATGATTCCGTAGGTCGTCGCCGCTTCCGCGGTGCCGTAGTCGATATCGGCACGCAGCGTATGCAGCGGGACGCGACCTTCGCGGTACCACTCCGAGCGCGCGATCTCTGCGCCGTTCAGACGACCGCCAACCTTCACCTTGATGCCCTGGGCCCCGACACGCATCGTGTTCTGCACCGCACGCTTCATCGCGCGACGAAACATTACGCGGCGCTCCAGCTGCTGGGCGATGCCTTCGGCGACCAGAGTCGCGTCGAGCTCAGGCTTGCGCACTTCGTTGATGTTGATGCGAACGTCGGCGAGAGGCATCTGCACCATTCCCGCAACTTCGCGGCGCAGACGCTCAATGTCCTCGCCCTTCTTGCCGATCACGATGCCCGGGCGGGCCGTGTTCAACGCGATGTTGATTTTCTTTGCCGGTCGCTCGATCTGAATGCGAGATACGGAGGCGTCCTTCAAACGCTTGCGCAGGAACGTCCGCACTTCGTGATCCTGACGGACATACTCCGGGAACACCTTGCTGTCGGCGTACCATTTTGATGTCCAATCGGTCGTAATACCGAGGCGAATACCGTTGGGATGTACTTTCTGACCCATAATTCTTTACCTAGTCCGCCGCGCCGTCGGCCACCTGAATGGTGATGTGGCTGTTGCGTTTGATGATTCGAGTACCACGACCTTTTGCACGCGCCCGGAAGCGACGATAGCGAGGCGCTTCGTCGATCATGATCGTCGACACCTTGAGCTCGTCGATATCGGCACCGTGGTTGTGCTCCGCGTTCGCAATCGCTGACTCAAGCACCTTGCGCACGATCGCAGCGCCTTTTTTCGGCATGAACGACAGCGTCGTTAATGCTTCGTCTACCGACTTACCGCGAATCATGTCGGCCACGAGCCGGCACTTCTGCGGTGAAATCCGCGCGTAACGCAATTTTGCTGCTACTTGCATGACATCCAATCCTTAGCGCTTAGTCTTCTTGTCTGCCGCGTGCCCTTTGAAAGTACGCGTCAGAGCAAACTCGCCCAGTTTGTGGCCAACCATGTTCTCGGAGATCAGCACCGGAACGTGCTGGCGACCGTTGTGTACCGCGATTGTCAGACCAACCATGTCCGGCAGCACCATTGAACGGCGCGACCAGGTCTTGATCGGGCGACGATCGTTGCTTTCCACCGCAGCGGCGACTTTCTTCGCCAGGTGGTTGTCCACGAACGGACCTTTTTTCAATGAACGAGGCACGTTATTTCTTCCTCTTCTCTAATTCAGTCAGCGACCGCGCTTACTTGCGGCTCTTACGACGACGAACAATCATTTTGTCCGTGCGCTTGTTCGAACGGGTCTTGTAACCCTTGGTCGGCGTGCCCCATGGGCTAACCGGATGACGGCCACCGGAGGTCCGACCCTCACCACCACCGTGCGGGTGATCGACCGGGTTCATGGCAACACCACGGACCGTCGGGCGAACACCACGCCAACGCTTCGCACCGGCTTTACCAAGCTTGCGCAGGTTGTGTTCGCCATGACCAACTTCACCCACTGTCGCGCGGCACTCGGTATGGATCTTGCGCATCTCGCCAGAGCGCAGTCGCAGAGTGACGTAAGCACCCTCGCGCGCGACCAGCTGCGCCACGCCGCCAGCGGAACGCACCATCTGCGCGCCCTTGCCGGGCTTCATTTCGATGCAATGCACCTGTGTACCCACCGGGATGTTACGCAGGGGCAAAGAATTGCCGGGCTTAATTGGCGCATCGTCCGAAGACATGATCGGCGTACCGATTTCGACTTTCTTCGGCGCGAGAATGTAGCGACGCTCTCCGTCGGCATACTTGATCAGTGCGATATGTGCACTGCGGTTAGGGTCGTACTCAATCCGTTCAACCACGCCCGGTACGCCAAACTTATCGCGCTTGAAATCGATAATACGGTAGCGCTGCTTGTGGCCACCGCCATGATGACGCACGGTGATACGACCGTTGTTATTCCGCCCACCGGATTTGTTTTTCTTCGCAACCAGCTTGCTAAAGGGCTTGCCTTTGTGAAGGCCAGGCGTGATGACCTTGACCTTAAAACGACGCCCCGGAGAAGTCGGTTTCTGTTTTTGCAATGACATAGCTGTCTACCTTGCCTTTACCGCCGCTTACTCAGCGCCGAGGAAATCAATTTCGCTGCCTGCCGCGAGCTTCACGTAGGCTTTCTTGAAGTCGGAACGTCGGCCAAAACCGCGACCACGGCGCTTCACTTTGCCGCTCTGGTTCAGGACGGTAACGTCATCGACCGCGACCTCGAACAGTTTTTCTACCGCCGCCTTAATTTCAGGCTTAGTCGCATCCGTGCGCACCTTGAAAACCACTTGGTTCGCGCGCTCATTGATACGCAAGCTCTTCTCCGACATGTGCGGGCCGAGCAAAATGGTCAGCAGCCGTTCTTCCCGATTGGTCTGGCTCATGACAGGCGCTCCTCAACCAGTTTCAGCGCCGGAACACTGATCAACACTTTTTCAAATCTGAGCAGCGTCACCGGATCAATCGATGCAACATCGACAATACCGACGTTCTTCAGGTTGCGAGCTGCCAGGTAGAGCTTCTCATCGAAACCCTCGGTCACGATTAACACGTTGTCGAGTCCGAGCGTCTTCAGCTGTGAAGCGATTTCCTTGGTCTTCGGGGCAGAGACTTCAATCGTCTCGGTCACCACCAAACGATCCTGGCGGACTAACTCGGAGAACAATGAGCGCAGCGCGCCGCGATACATCTTGCGGTTGACCTTCTGGCCATAATCACGCGGACGTGCCGCAAAAGCCCGGCCGCCGCCGACCCAGATCGGGCTGCGGATCGTGCCTGCGCGTGCACGGCCTGTGCCCTTTTGACGCCATGGCTTAGCGCCACCGCCACTGACATCCGAGCGGTTCTTCTGTCGCTTGGTGCCGCTACGTGCACCGGCCAGAAACGCGGTCACGACCTGGTGAATCAGGGGCTCATTAAAGGCAGCGCCGAACGCCTGTTCAGACACTTCGATGTCGCCGCCCTTACCTGCCAGATTAAGTTTCAATGCCATGATTTACGCTCCCTTCCGAGCTTTGACAGCCGGACGAACGATGACGCTGCCGCCGGCATGGCCAGGAACAGCACCTTTGATCAGCAGAAGGTTCTTTTCGTTGTCGACACGAACGACTTCCAGGTTCTGAACGGTACGACGCACATTGCCCATGTGGCCCGCCATCTTCTTACCTTTGAAGACGCGACCTGGCGTCTGGTTCTGACCAATGGAACCTGGCGCGCGGTGAGCAAGCGAGTTGCCGTGCGTCGCGTCCTGGGTGCGGAAGTTGTGGCGCTTCACAGTGCCCGCGAAGCCTTTACCGATGGACGTACCCACCACATCGACTTTCTGTCCGGCCTCGAAAATCTCAACAGTGACTTCACTGCCGACTTCGAGGTCATCGCCCTCTCCATCCGCGAGCCGCAGCTCAAGCAGACGATCGCCGGCTTCCACCTTGGCTTTCGCGAAGTGACCAGCGAGAGATTTGGATACATGGGATGCTTTTCGGGAACCTGACGCTACCTGCACAGCACGGTATCCGTCGGTCTCGACCGTTTTTACTTGCGTTACACGGTTAGGGGTCGCTTCGATGACCGTGACCGGAACCGAAGCACCGTCTTCCGTGAAGACGCGCGTCATGCCGCATTTGCGGCCTACGATTGAAATCGTCATTGTCTCACTTCCACAGGCGACGACTGCGATTGGTCGCCGCGTAAAAAACCGTTTGTTCAGTCACAGACTTCAATTGGCCTGTGCTGCCTGCCACATCTGCCACGCCTGCCGGCAAAAGCCGATGGTTCGCGTGTGGCCGCTCCAGCGTGCAGCGCGCTCTGCCATCAATGGGACGGCTAAAAGTCAGCGCCAATACCGGAAGCCTTTTACTGGCCCAGGTTGCTCGGACAGTGTCAATTTGACCTGGCCTTACAAACAACGCGCCACTGAGCCAGTACTCAGCGGCGCCTGGTTCGCGGCAAATCTGCTCCGATCTGTGGCCAGAGCTTAGACGTTTGCTCGCGCGAGCCCGCTATTATAGCCAGCGGGCGTGCTAATACAAGACTTAGTTCAACTTGATTTGAACATCGACACCGGCGGGTAGTTCGAGCTTCATCAGCGCGTCTACGGTCTTGTCCGTCGGATCGACGATGTCCATCAGTCGCTTATGGGTGCGCAACTCATACTGATCACGCGCGTCTTTATTCACGTGCGGTGAGATCAGAACGGTAAAACGCTCCATCTTGGTCGGCAGAGGTACGGGCCCTTTGACGGTCGCACCGGTGCGCTTCGCGGTATCTACGATCTCACGAGCAGACGTGTCGATCAGACGGTGATCAAACGCCTTCAGGCGGATGCGAATGTTCTGGTTAGTAGCCATATGCCAACTCTCAAATTCTCATGTCGACCAGCGGCGCCTATCGCCGATGGTGGTGGGAGACGGTTTGCCAAAGCGTTTTCCAGAAGGTGTAGCGCAGGCCGAAGGCCGAGCCACGAGTGGAAAATTGCTTTTGGCGAAGTGTCTCCTCAGTGCCCCTCGGCGCTGCCCCGCGTGAGTACGCGGAGCAGGGCTTCGGAACTGGTTATCTGTTACTCGCTAATGCTTACTCGATGATTTTAGCGACGACGCCGGCGCCCACAGTGCGGCCACCCTCACGGATCGCAAATCGAAGACCATCTTCCATCGCGATCGGCGCAATCAACTCAACCACCATCTGCACGTTGTCGCCCGGCATCACCATCTCGGTGCCTTCCGGCAACTCACACGCACCCGTCACATCCGTCGTTCTGAAGTAAAACTGTGGACGGTAGCCCTTGAAGAACGGCGTGTGGCGACCGCCCTCTTCCTTGTTCAGGATGTACACCTCAGCCTCGAACTTCGTGTGCGGCGTGATCGAACCCGGCTTGGCCAATACCTGACCGCGCTCAACCTCATCACGCTTGGTGCCACGCAGCAACACACCCACGTTGTCACCCGCCTGACCCTGGTCAAGCAGCTTTCTGAACATCTCAACACCCGTGCACGTGGTCTTGGTCGTGTCCTTGATGCCCACAATCTCAATCTCGTCTCCGACATTGATGATCCCGCGCTCAATACGACCGGTCACCACCGTGCCTCGACCTGAGATCGAGAACACATCTTCCACAGGCATCAGGAAGTCACCATCAATCGCACGCTCAGGCTCAGGAATGTAGCTGTCCATCGCGTCAATCAGCTTGTAGATCGACGGCACACCAATATCAGACTGATCACCCTCGAACGCCTTGAGCGCAGAGCCGGTGATCACCGGCGTGTCATCACCCGGGAACTCGTAGGTCGACAGAAGATCACGTACTTCCATCTCCACCAGCTCAAGCAGCTCCTCATCGTCAACCATGTCCGCTTTGTTCATGTACACAACGATGTAAGGAACACCTACCTGGCGCGCCAGAAGAATGTGCTCACGCGTCTGCGGCATCGGGCCGTCAGCAGCGTTCACCACCAGGATCGCTCCGTCCATCTGCGCCGCTCCCGTGATCATGTTCTTCACGTAGTCAGCGTGTCCCGGACAGTCAACGTGAGCGTAGTGACGCGTGTCACTCTCGTACTCAACGTGCGCGGTCGCAATCGTGATGCCACGGGCCTTCTCTTCAGGCGCGTTATCAATCTGATCGTATGCGCGAACCTCACCACCGTGCTTCTCAGCCATGCACTTGGTCAGCGCCGCCGTCAACGTCGTCTTACCGTGGTCAACGTGGCCAATCGTACCCACATTCACGTGGGGCTTGGTTCTCTCAAACTTCTCTTTCGACATCGACCTATCTCTCCGGTCTGTTGTTTCGTTTCAAAAAAAGACGTTACGTCCGTTATTTCTTCATGACCGTTTCGGCCACGTTCTGCGGAACCTCAGCGTACTTGCCGAATTCCATCGAGTAGCTCGCACGGCCCTGGCTCATAGAGCGCAGGTCAGTGGCGTAGCCGAACATTTCCGACAACGGCACTTCCGCTTTCAGGATCTTGCCCGCCGGGCCGTCGTCCATGCCTTGCGGCAATCCGCGACGACGGTTCAGGTCACCCATGACATCACCGAAGTAGTCTTCAGGGGTCACGACCTCAACGTTCATGATCGGCTCAAGCAATACCGGGCTCGCGTTCTTTGCACCTTCCTTGAAGCACATGGAGCCGGCGATCTTGAATGCCATCTCGCTGGAGTCGACGTCATGGTAGGAGCCGTCGTACAGCGTGACTTTGCAGTCGACCACGGGGAAGCCGGCGATAACGCCATTTTCCATCTGCTCCTGAACACCCTTGTCCACCGCCGGAATGTACTCACGCGGCACAACACCACCCACGATTTCGTTGACGAACTCGTAGCCGGCACCCGCTTCCTGCGGCTCGATGCGAAGGAATACATGACCATACTGACCGCGACCACCGGACTGGCGAACAAACTTGCCTTCCTGCTCGATCGCCTTGCGAATCGTTTCGCGGTAGGCAACCTGCGGCTTACCGACGTTGGCCTCGACCTTGAACTCGCGACGCATGCGGTCGACGATGATATCGAGGTGAAGCTCGCCCATACCGGAAATAATGGTCTGGCCGGACTCCTCATCGGTGTGTACGCGGAACGACGGATCTTCTTTCGCCAGCTTCTGCAGCGCGATACCCATCTTCTCCTGGTCGGCCTTTGTCTTCGGCTCAACAGCAACAGCGATCACAGGCTCAGGGAATTCCATGCGCTCGAGCGTAATCACCGCATCGGTCGCTGACAGCGTGTCACCCGTGGTGACATCCTTCAGGCCCACCGCTGCTGCGATATCGCCCGCACGAACTTCCTTGATCTCTTCACGGTTGTTCGAGTGCATCTGCAGGATACGACCGATACGCTCTTTCTTGCTCTTCACTGGGTTGAACACGGTATCGCCCGAGTTCAACACGCCCGAATAGACTCGGAAGAAGGTAAGGTTCCCAACGAACGGGTCAGTCGCAATCTTGAACGCAAGCGCCGCAAACGGTGCATCGTCTTTCGACTCACGAATGCCTTCGCTTTCGTCGTCGTTGATGCCCTTGATTGCAGGCACGTCAATCGGCGCGGGCATAAAATCGATGACCGCGTCGAGCATGGCCTGCACGCCCTTGTTCTTGAACGCGCTGCCGCACATCGTCAGTACGATTTCGTTCGCAAGCGTGCGCTTGCGCAGTGCCCGCTTGATCTCCTCAACAGACAACTCGCCGTCTTCAAGGAATTTCTCAAGCAGCTCTTCTTCGGCCTCTGCAGCAGCTTCAACCATGTTCTCGCGCCACTCGTTCGCAAGATCAACCATGTCCGCCGGGATTTCTTTGGCCTCATAGGTCATGCCCATGTTGTCCTCATCCCAGTAGATCGCGCGCATCTCGACGAGGTCGATGATGCCCTTGAAGTTCTCTTCCGCGCCGATCGGCAGCTGGATTGGAACCGCCGTCGCACCCAGACGAGACTTGACCTGACCGACGACGCGGAGGTAATCAGCACCCGCACGGTCCATCTTGTTCACGAAGATCATGCGCGGCACAGAGTATTTGTTGCCCTGGCGCCATACCGTTTCGGTCTGCGGCTCAACACCACCCACCGAGCACAGAACCGTGACGGCGCCATCGAGTACACGCAGGGAACGCTCCACTTCAATCGTGAAGTCAACGTGTCCCGGGGTGTCGATGATGTTGATGCGGTGCTGGTCGTACTGCTGATCCATGCCGCTCCAGAAACAGGTGGTCGCAGCAGACGTGATAGTGATGCCACGCTCCTGCTCCTGCTCCATCCAGTCCATGGTCGCAGCGCCATCGTGCACTTCGCCGATTTTGTGCGAAACGCCGGTGTAAAAAAGAATGCGTTCGGTTGTCGTCGTCTTGCCCGCATCAATGTGAGCCATGATGCCGATGTTGCGGTAACGATCGATCGGGGTTGTGCGTGCCACGGTCGGGTCCTTGGTAAAAGAGTCTTTTCGGGTTTGGCCTCAAGCACCGCTTCTCGCAGTGCCGGCCACGAATCTATATTGCGTCGCTTCTCGGAATTACCAGCGGTAGTGCGAGAACGCCTTGTTGGCCTCCGCCATGCGGTGGACGTCTTCTTTCTTCTTGATCGCCGCGCCGCGGTTTTCGGCAGCGTCCATCAGCTCGTGCGCCAGGCGATGAGCCATCGTCTTTTCGCTGCGCTTGCGCGCTGCGTCGATCACCCAGCGCATTGCCAGTGTCTGGCGGCGCTGCGGTCGTACTTCAACAGGCACCTGATAGGTCGCGCCACCCACGCGGCGGGATTTCACTTCCACCGCCGGCTTAACGTTTTCCAACGCCTGTTCCAACAGCTCGAGCGACTGCTCGTCGTTTGACGAGTTGCGCTCTGTCATGCGGTCCAATGCACCGTAAATAATCCGTTCTGCGACGGACTTCTTGCCGTCGTTCATCACCATGTTCATGAACTTGGCGAGCAACTGGCTCTTGTATTTCGGATCCGGAAGGATGCTGCGTTTCGGTGCCTGGTTTCTTCTTGACATGTGTCTTTACTCTCTTTGCTTCAGCGGCTTCTGCCACTTACTCGTCCCCGACGCATCGGGGGTCGTCTCTAAATATTGTTCGCGCTAGCCCTTGGGTCGCTTGGCGCCATACTTGGAACGGCCTTGGCGGCGGTCGCTGACACCAGCGCAGTCCAGCGTGCCTCGCACCGTGTGGTAGCGAACACCGGGCAGGTCTTTCACACGACCACCGCGAATCAGCACAACACTGTGCTCCTGGAGGTTGTGCCCCTCACCACCGATGTAGCTCGTCACTTCGAAGCCGTTGGTCAGACGTACACGAGCCACCTTACGCATGGCCGAGTTCGGCTTCTTCGGTGTCGTCGTGTAAACGCGCGTGCAGACGCCACGCTTTTGCGGGCTGCCTTCCAACGCAGGAACGTTGCTTTTTTCCGGCTTGGTCGAACGCGGCTTGCGTACGAGCTGGTTAATCGTGGCCATAGGCCCTGTGTCCTTATAGTTCAGTTTGTCTAAAACAAAAGGGCGTAAACGCAAACGCGCACGCCGCCGGGCCTGAGGATTTGCCTCCGGCCAGTATTCGAATCTCTCTGCGCCTTCGCGAGCCCGGCGCCTAAGCTCTCGCCCGGTGAAAGGCGATCCACCCGTCGTGAAATGTGACGTGTGTGCTAGTGAGGGCGGGCATTTTAGGGATGCCCGCCCCCTCGGTCAAGTCAGCGCCGCTGCGCTTATTCGGCTTCTTCAGCCTCCGGAGCCTCGGCGTCAGCCACATCTTCGCCCGCTTCCGCCTGACCGCCCGCCGCTTCAAGGCTCGCCAGCTCTTCCGCCAGCTCCTGTTCGCGCGTTCGGCGACGCTCCGCATGGTGCGCAAAGCCGGTTCCTGCCGGAATCAAACGACCGACGATGACGTTCTCTTTCAGGCCGCGCAGATCGTCGCGCAATCCGCGAACCGCCGCCTCTGTGAGAACGCGAGTCGTTTCCTGGAACGAGGCCGCCGAAATGAACGATTCCGTTGCCAGTGATGCCTTGGTGATACCCAACAGCACCGATTCGAACTGAAGCGGCTCTTTTCCCGCAGCCTGCATCTGCTCGATCGACTCCAGTGCGCGGGAGCGATCCACCTGCTCGCCACGGAGATAGTTGGTATCTCCGGGCACGGTTACGATCACCTTGCGCAGCATCTGGCGAATGATCACCTCGATGTGCTTATCGTTGATCTTCACACCCTGCAGGCGATAGACGTCCTGAATCTCACGAACCAGGTAGTCAGCCAGCGCCTCAGCACCTTTCAGGCGCAAAATGTCGTGCGGGTTCGGCTCACCATCGGCGATGACTTCGCCACGGGTGACCTGCTCACCTTCGAACACGTTCAGATGACGCCACTTCGGAATCAGCTCCTCGTAGGTCTCCGCGCCTTCCATGGTGATCACCAGACGGCGCTTGCCTTTGGTTTCCTTACCGAAGCTGACCGTGCCCGTGTGCTCCGCCATGATGGCAAACTCTTTCGGACGACGCGCTTCGAACAGGTCGGCAACACGCGGCAGACCACCCGTGATATCGCGAGTCTTGGAAGACTCCTGCGGGATACGCGCAATTACGTCGCCCACCGATACCTTGGCGCCGTCTTCGTGGTTAACGATCGCGCCCGCCGGCAGTGCGTAAACCGCCGGGATCTCCGTATTCGCGAAGAACACTTCGTCGCCGTTTTCGTCGACCAGCATCGCCACCGGACGCAGGTCTTTGGACGAACCGCCCGCCTGGCTCTGGTCAGCGATAACAATGCTCGAAAGACCGGTGATTTCATCCACCTGTTCGTTCACGGTAACGCCGTCGACAAAGTCCTTGAACTTGATCGTTCCACTCACCTCGGTGATAACCGGGTGGGTGTGCGGGTCCCAGTTCGCAACGATGTCGCCCGCGGTTACGGCGGCACCATCATCGACACTGATGGTCGCGCCGTAAGGCACCTTGTAGCGCTCGCGCTCGCGGCCTGCTTCGTTCGAGACGATGATCTCACCTGAGCGAGAGACCGCAACGAGGTAGCCTTTCTCGTGACGCACGGTCTTGATGTTCGACAGTCGAACCTGACCCGTGTTCTTGATCTCGATGCTGTTGACCGACGCAGAACGCGACGCCGCACCACCAATATGGAAGGTACGCATCGTCAGCTGAGTACCGGGCTCACCGATCGACTGTGCCGCGATGACACCAACCGCCTCACCGATCGCAATGCGATGACCGCGAGCAAGGTCGCGACCGTAGCACTGAGAGCAAACGCCGTAGCGGGTCTCGCAAGTGATCGCAGAGCGAACTTTCACCTGATCCACCTGCAGATCGTCGAGCAGCTGGACCTGCGCTTCGGTCAGCAGAGTGCCTGCATCCAAGGCGACCTTGTCGGTGCCCGGGTGCAATACCGGCTCCGCGAGTACGCGGCCAAGGACACGATCACGCAGCGATTCCACGACATCCCCGCCTTCGACGAGTGGCGTCATGATCAGACCATCACTGGTACCGCAATCATCTTCGGTAACGACAAGATCCTGTGCAACGTCGACAAGACGGCGCGTCAGGTAACCCGAGTTCGCGGTTTTCAACGCGGTATCGGCGAGACCTTTACGCGCACCGTGCGTCGAGATGAAGTACTGAAGAACGTCCAGACCTTCGCGGAAGTTCGCCGTGATTGGCGTTTCGATGATCGAGCCATCCGGTTTCGCCATCAAACCACGCATACCCGCGAGCTGGCGAATCTGCGCAGCCGAACCACGAGCGCCGGAGTCGGCCATCATGAAGATCGAGTTGAACGATTTCTGCGCGATCGTCTCGCCTTCACGGCTCTCCACTTCGTCAGTACCGAGCTTGTCCATCATGGCCTTGGCGACCTGATCGTTGGTCCGTGACCAGATATCCACGACCTTGTTGTAGCGCTCACCATCGGTCACAAGACCGGATGCGTACTGATCCTGAATCTCTTTCACTTCGGTTTCCGCTCGACCAAGGATCTCTTCCTTGTTCTGCGGCACTTCCATGTCATTCACACCGATCGAGACACCTGCGCGAGTCGCGTAGCGGAAGCCCGTGTACATGAGCTGATCCGCGAACACGACCGACTCTTTCAAGCCGACGTGGCGGTAGCACTGGTTCAGGACGTTGGAGATCGCCTTCTTGGTCATGTGCTGATTGACGAGGTCAAACGGCACACCTTCCGGAAGAATCTCAGAAAGCAGAGCACGACCGACAGTCGTATCCACAAGACGCATGCTGCGTTCGGCGTCTTCCTGCGTGCTGACGTTCAAACGGACTTTGATCTGTGCTTGCAGATCGCACACACCCGCCTCATAGGCACGGTGCACTTCCTGGACGTCGGCAAACACCTGGCCTTCGCCTTTCGCGTTCACTCGCTCACGGGTCATGAAGTACAGGCCGAGCACCACGTCCTGCGACGGCACGATGATCGGATCACCGTTCGCTGGCGACAGGATGTTGTTCGACGACATCATCAAGGCACGCGCTTCGAGCTGCGCCTCGATCGACAGCGGCACGTGGACCGCCATTTGGTCACCATCAAAGTCCGCATTAAAGGCCGTACAAACGAGCGGGTGCAGCTGGATCGCTTTACCTTCGATCAGTACGGGCTCAAATGCCTGAATGCCAAGACGGTGAAGTGTCGGCGCACGGTTCAGCATGACCGGGTGCTCGCGGATGACTTCTTCGAGAATATCCCAGACTTCCGGACCTTCTCGTTCAACCAAACGCTTCGCGGCCTTGATGGTCGCTGCTTCACCACGTAACTGCAGCTTCGAGAAGATGAACGGCTTGAATAGCTCCAACGCCATCTTCTTCGGCAAGCCACATTGGTGCAGCTTCAGCGTCGGACCGACCACGATCACGGAACGACCGGAGTAGTCGACACGCTTACCGAGCAGGTTCTGACGGAAACGACCCTGCTTACCTTTGATCATGTCGGCGAGCGATTTCAGCGGGCGCTTGTTAGTGCCCGTGATCGCGCGACCGCGACGGCCGTTATCAAGCAGCGCATCAACAGATTCCTGCAGCATACGCTTTTCGTTACGCACGATGATATCGGGCGCATTCAACTCAAGGAGTCGACGCAAGCGATTGTTACGGTTGATCACACGACGATACAGATCGTTCAGATCAGAGGTCGCAAAACGGCCGCCATCCAGCGGTACAAGCGGACGCAAATCCGGTGGGAGAACCGGCAACACCGTCAGCACCATCCACTCTGGCTTGTTACCCGAGTCGATGAACGACTCGAGCAGCTTCAGGCGTTTGGACAGGCGTTTGATCTTCGTCTCGGAATTCGTGCCGTTGATCTCTTCACGAACCGTGGCGACCTCTGTTTGCAGGTCCATGGTGCGCAGCATTTCATGTACTGCTTCTGCCCCCATCCGAGCATCGAACTCGTCGCCGTATTGTTCGATCGCCTCGAGATAGCCCTCGTCCGACAACAACTGACCACGCTCGAGCGGCGTCAAGCCAGGCTCGACGACCACAAATGCCTCGAAATAGAGCACGCGCTCAATTTCACGCAGCGTCATGTCCAGCATCAAGCCGATACGCGAAGGGAGCGACTTCAGGAACCAGATGTGCGCCACCGGGCTCGCGAGATCGATGTGAGCCATACGCTCACGACGGACTTTTGTCTGTGTAACTTCAACGCCACACTTCTCGCAGACAACACCGCGATGCTTCAGGCGCTTGTACTTGCCGCACAAGCACTCGTAGTCCTTGATCGGACCAAAGATCTTGGCGCAGAACAGTCCGTCACGTTCCGGCTTAAACGTACGGTAGTTAATAGTCTCCGGCTTCTTCACCTCGCCGTAAGACCAGGAGCGGATCATGTCCGGCGAAGCCAGTCCGATGCGAATCGCATCAAAGTCTTCGTCCGGCGTCTGTGACTTAAATAGCTTGAGCAAATCTTTCATGAGTCACCTTACTCCGTTTCGAGTTCGATATTGATGCCGAGAGAACGAATCTCTTTGACGAGTACGTTGAACGACTCGGGCATCCCCGCCTGCATCTGGTGTGTGCCATCGACGATGTTCTTGTACATCTTGGTACGTCCCTGAACATCATCCGACTTGACCGTGAGCATCTCCTGCAGCGTGTAAGAGGCACCATAGGCTTCGAGCGCCCAGACCTCCATCTCTCCGAAGCGCTGCCCACCGAACTGGGCTTTACCGCCCAGCGGTTGCTGTGTAACCAGACTGTACGGACCGGTTGAGCGTGCATGCATCTTGTCATCGACCAGATGGTTCAGCTTCAGCATGTACATGTAGCCAACGGTCACCGGGCGAAGGAATTCCTCGCCGGTGCGACCATCGCGCATTTGCGCCTGGCCAGTCTCCGGTAGCTCTGCCAGTTGCAGCATCTTTTTGATCTGCGTCTCTGCAGCGCCATCGAACACCGGTGTCGCCATCGGCACGCCATGCGACAGATTCTTGGCGAGTTCCACAACTTCCTCATCGCTGAAGCTGTCGATGTCTTCCGCACGACCGCCGGTCGTGTTGTAGACGTCATGCAGGAATCCACGCAGGTCCTTCATCGCTGCCTGCGCCTTGAGCATACGCTCGATGCGCTGTCCAACACCCTTCGCGGCCCAGCCGAGATGGGTTTCGAGCACCTGCCCCACGTTCATACGCGACGGCACGCCCAGCGGGTTGAGCACGATGTCGACAGGAGTGCCATCTTCAAGGTAAGGCATGTCCTCGACCGGTACGATCGTGGAAATCACCCCTTTGTTACCGTGGCGACCCGCCATCTTATCGCCAGGCTGAATGCGACGTTTCACGGCGAGGTAGACCTTGACCATCTTCAGCACGCCAGGCGCCAGATCGTCGCCGACCGTGATCTTGCTCTTCTTGGCCTCGAATCGCGCATCGAACTCTTCGCGCTGCGCCTTGAGGCGCTCTTGGGCACGCTCGAGCTGCGCATTGGCTTCGTCGTTCTTAAGACCAATGTCGAACCACTTCATCTGATCCAGGCTTTCGAGATAGGTCTTCGTGATCTTGTCGCCCGATTTCAGGCCTGAAGGGCCACCGGTCGCCTGCTTGCCGACCAGGAGCTTCTGGACTCGATCGAAAATATCGCCTTCGAGGATACGCAACTGGTCGTCGAGATCCTTGCGTACACTCTCAAGCTCAGCGCGCTCGATTGCCAGTGCACGGCTGTCCTTCTCGACACCGTCGCGCGTGAACACGCGCACGTCGATGACTGTGCCGTCCATACCCGGTGGTACGCGCAGCGACGAATCCTTCACGTCAGACGCCTTCTCACCGAAGATCGCACGCAGGAGCTTCTCTTCCGGAGTGAGCTGGGTCTCACCTTTTGGCGTGACTTTACCGACAAGAATGTCGCCAGCACCAACTTCCGCGCCGATGAAAGCGATGCCCGCTTCATCCAACTTCGCGAGCGCCGAGTCACCGACGTTCGGAATATCCGCGGTCACTTCCTCCGAGCCAAGTTTGGTATCGCGAGCGACGCAGGTCAGCTCTTCGATATGGATCGTTGTGAAGCGATCTTCCTTGACCACACGCTCCGAGATCAGAATTGAGTCCTCGAAGTTGTAACCGTTCCATGGCATGAACGCGACCAGCAGGTTTTGGCCGAGCGCCAGCTCACCCAGGTTGGTCGACGGGCCATCGGCCATCACATCACCGCGCGCAATATGATCGCCGATCTTGACCAGCGGACGCTGGTTGATGCACGTGTTCTGGTTAGAGCGCGTGTATTTCGTCAGGTTGTAAATGTCTACACCCGGCTCTACGTCGTTGGTCTCGTCGTCGTTGACACGTACCACGATACGCGACGCGTCCACCGAATCCACGACACCGCCGCGACGAGCGACTACGGTCACACCGGAGTCAACAGCGACCGCGCGCTCCATACCTGTGCCGACCAACGGCGCTTCACTACGCAGCGTCGGAACCGCCTGGCGTTGCATGTTCGAACCCATCAGCGCGCGGTTTGCGTCATCGTGCTCGAGGAACGGAATCAGCGAGGCAGCAACCGATACGATCTGCTTCGGTGATACGTCCATGAAGTTGACCGCTTCGGGCTGCGCCAACGTGAACTCGTTGCGGTGACGAACCGAAATCAGGTCGTCGACGAAATTGTTCTTGCCGTCGACCGCCGCATTCGCCTGAGCGATCACGTACTGGCTTTCTTCAATCGCCGACAGGTACTCAATTTCGTCGGTTACACGGCCGTCGACAACCTTGCGATACGGAGTCTCGAGGAATCCGTATTCATTGGTACGCGAGTAGACCGCCAGCGAATTGATCAGACCGATGTTTGGCCCCTCCGGTGTCTCAATCGGGCAAACACGACCATAGTGCGTCGGGTGCACGTCGCGTACTTCGAAGCCCGCACGCTCACGCGTCAGACCACCCGGCCCGAGCGCGGATACACGACGTTTGTGCGTCACCTCGGACAGCGGGTTGTTCTGGTCCATGAACTGCGAGAGCTGGCTCGAGCCAAAGAATTCTTTCACCGCGGCCGCAACCGGCTTCGCGTTGATCATCTCCTGCGGCATCAGGCCTTCAGCCTCTGCTTGTGTCAGGCGCTCCTTGACGGCGCGTTCGACGCGCACAAGACCGATGCGGAAGGCATTCTCCGCCATCTCGCCGACGCTGCGAATGCGGCGGTTACCGAGGTGGTCGATATCGTCGACCGAACCATTACCGTTACGAATATCGATCAGAACCTGCAAGACATCGAGGATGTCTTTCGAGTCCAGAACACCTTCACCGGTGATCTCATCGCGATGCACGCGGCGGTTAAATTTCATACGACCGACCGCTGACAAATCGTAGCGGTCCGCGTTGAAGAACAGGTTGTGGAACAGGTTTTCCGCAGCCTCTTTGGTCGGCGGCTCACCTGGACGCATCATGCGGTAAATCTCAACGAGCGCGTCGAGACGCGTCTGCGACGGATCGATACGCAGCGTATTCGAAATGTATGCGCCACGGTCGAGGTCGTTGACGTACAGCGTACGAATCGCGGTCACGCCGTTCTCGATCAAGCGGTCGATAAGCTCTTCGGTCAGCTCGTCGTTCGCATTAGCGAGCAGCTCACCCGTCGACTCGTCGACAACGTCATGGCCCAGAATGTGGCCTTCAAGATAGGTCTTCGGCACCGACAATTCTTCGATGCCGGCTTTGTCGAGATCGCGCACGTGCTTCGCGGTGATGCGACGGCCTTCCTCAACGATGACTTTACGACCCGCCTTGATGTCGAACTGTGCGGTCTCGCCGCGCAGACGCGACGCAACCAACGTCATCTTGATTTCCTTCTCACTCAGGGAGAAATCGATCATTTCGAAAAACGTCTGCAGCATCTCTTCGTTCGACATATCGAGCGCACGCAAAATGATGCTGACAGGCAGCTTGCGGCGGCGGTCGATGCGCGCGAACACACAGTCTTTCGCGTCGAACTCAAAATCAAGCCACGAACCGCGGTAAGGGATCACCCGCGCGGAGAACAGCAGCTTGCCAGAGGAATGTGACTTGCCTTTATCGTGATCGAAGAACACGCCCGGCGAACGATGCAACTGAGACACGATCACGCGCTCTGTGCCATTGATCACGAACGTGCCGTTGTCCGTCATGAGCGGCATTTCGCCGAGGTAAACTTCCTGCTCGCGAATATCTTTCACGGGCTTCGGTGTTCCGCTGGCTTCTTTATCGTAGATGACCAGGCGAACTTTGACGCGCAGCGGTGCTGCGTAAGTCAAGCCGCGGAGCTGGCATTCCTTAACATCAAATACCGGCTCACCGAGGCGATAGCTCACATACTCCAGAGCGGCGTTGCCCGAATAGCTGACAATCGGAAACACTGTCTGGAAAGCGGCGTGCAACCCAATGTCATCCCGCGACTCAACCGCCTTGCCCTCTTGGAGAAACTTGCGATAGGAATCAATCTGGATAGACAGAAGATACGGCACGTCGAGAATACTGTGCTTCTCGCCGAAATCCTTGCGAATGCGCTTCTTCTCGGTGAACGAGTAGGCCATGTTCTTACCTCGGTCCTGTATTCAACACGAATACCGGCAAGCCGATTTCGGCAAGCCGGTACTCTGCTTTCGGGTTCCCCCAAAAGCGATTAATTCGATCGGCGGCACCACCACGGGCCGCCGATCGATGCACTGCGTAAACGCAGTAATTACTTGAGCTCGACGCTAGCGCCGGCTTCTTCAAGCTGCTTCTTGAACTCTTCTGCTTCGTCTTTCGAAACGCCTTCCTTGATCGTCGCCGGAGCGCCTTCGACCATGTCTTTCGCTTCTTTCAGGCCCAGACCGGTGATGCCGCGAACCGCCTTAATGACGGCAACTTTGTTGCCGCCGAAGCTGGACATTACGACGTCGAATTCGGTCTTCTCTTCAGCGGCGCCTGCGCCGCCGTCAGCGCCAGGAGCAGCGGCAGCAACAGCAACCGGAGCTGCTGCAGATACGCCCCACTCTTCTTCGAGCATTTTCACGAGCTCGACCACTTCCATGATCGGCTTCGCGCTGAGTTCTTTCAAAAGGTCTTCGTTGGACATTGCCATGATGGTGTTTCCTTAATTTCTCTGAGTCTTAATCTGTTCAGCAGCCTTAGGCCGCCTCCTGGCTGCCGTGCGCCGAAAGCGTACGTGCCAACATTGCTGCTGGTTCGGCGAGTGTGCGGACCAGCTGCGCAGCCGGTGCCTCCAATACGCCGAGCAACATCGCTCGTGCCTGGTCGAGGTTGGGCAGATCAGCCACCTTGCCGAGGTCCGCTGCGCCATACAGCTGACCACCGACAGACAACGAAACCGCTTTTAGCGCTTCGTTCTCTTTGGCGAACTCCTTGACCAACCGTGCGGCCGCACCAGGGTCGTCTTTTGACAACGCAAGGATCAGCGGACCCTTGAGTGTTTCATTCATGCACTCAAGTTCCGTACCCTCGAACGCCCGGCGAGCCAGTGTGTTTTTCACGACTCGCAGATACACACCTTGTTCGCGTGCATCTTTTCTCAGCGCTGTCATCTCTTCGACGGTCAGCCCTCTGTATTCCGCTGCAACAGCGGAGAGCGCCTCCCCAGCGACCTCATTGACTTCGGCGACAAAGCGTTTCTTGTCTTCGAGTCTTAACGCCATAGATTCCTCCTGGCTTCGGTCACAAAAACGAGCGACTTGCGTCACTCACGATGTCGAAAGGTGACCGTTGCCAGCATGCTGACTCAGGTAACACCATCTGCGCGGGCTTTCTTGATTAAGCACCTTCCCGAAGGTCGATGCGCCAGCGGTCTTCGACGATTGTTGCCACGCCAACCCGAAGGTCAGCGGGGCGAACACTTTTGCTGTCTACTCAGGCCTCGACAGAGCCGTGATCAACGATCACGCCCGGTCCCATCGTTGAGGAGACAGTCAGTTTCTTCACGTAGGCGCCCTTGGCAGATGCCGGCTTCGCCTTCTTGAGGTCAGCCAACAAAGCAGCGAGGTTTTCGCGCAATGCGCTGGCCTCGAAACCCACTTTGCCAATCGCGCAATGGATAATGCCGGCCTTGTCAGTCCGGTAACGGACCTGACCTGCCTTGGCGTTCTTGATCGCACCTTCAACGTCCGGCGTCACCGTGCCGACCTTCGGGTTCGGCATCAGTCCGCGTGGACCCAGGATCTGACCGAGCTGGCCTACGACACGCATCGCGTCCGGAGTCGCAATCACGACGTCGAAGTTCATTTCGCCGCCCTTGATCGTTTCCGCCAGATCCTCAAAACCAACGATATCCGCACCCGCGGCTGTCGCCTTCTCAGCATTTTCGCCTTGGGCGAATACAGCAACACGTACGGTCTTGCCGGTGCCGTTCGGAAGTACGGTAGAACCGCGTACCACCTGATCGGATTTACGCGGGTCGACGCCGAGGTTTACGGACACATCGATGCTTTCTGAAAATTTCGCGTTAGCGAGTTCATTCACCAAGGCAAACGCTTCGTCTGCGGTGTATGCCTTGCCCGGCTCGATCTTCTCAGCAATTGCCTTACGGCGTTTGGTCATGCGCGCCATCAGACTACTCCCTCGGTCTCAAGACCCATGCTACGAGCCGTGCCCGCAATGGTACGTACCGCTGCATCCATGTCTGCCGCAGTAAGATCCGGCATCTTCGTGGTCGCGATCTCTTCGAGCTGCGCACGAGTCACCTTGCCTACCTTCACGGTATTGGGCGTGCCAGAGCCTTTTGCAACACCTGCTGCTTTACGCAACAGCACTGCCGCCGGTGGCGTCTTCTTGATGAACGTAAAGCTGCGATCGTTATAGACCGTGATCACCACCGGCACCGGAAGACCGGGCTCGAGGCTCTGCGTCTCAGCGTTGAACGCTTTGCAGAATTCCATGATGTTCACGCCATGCTGACCCAGAGCCGGACCTACCGGTGGGCTTGGGTTGGCCTGGCCTGCGCCGACCTGCAGCTTGATGAAAGCTGTAACTTTTCTAGCCATGTTTCCACTCCCGGGTGCAAACGCCGCACTGGCTCCCCGTCAAGTTGCCGCAGAAAACGCTGCGACTCGTCAAAAGGTCAGGCCTTCTCGACCTGCCCAAAATCCAGCTCCACCGGTGTGGAGCGACCAAGAATCTGCACCGCGACGCGGAGCTTGCTCTTGTCGTAGTTAACTTGCTCGACAACACCATTGAAGTCGTTGAACGGGCCGTCGATCACGCGGACCACTTCGCCCGGCTCGAACAGCACCTTCGGCCTCGGTTTGTCGACGCCTTCCTGCACGCGTTGCAGGATCGTGTCGGCCTCGCGCTCGGTGATCGGTGCAGGCTTGTCGCTGCTGCCGCCGATGAACCCAAGCACTTTCGGCACATCTTTGACGAGGTGCCATGTCTCGTCGTCCATCTCCATGTTGACGAGTACGTAACCGGGGAAGAACTTGCGTTCGCTGCGGCGCTTACTGCCCTCGCGCATCTCCACAACTTCCTCAGTCGGCACCAGGATTTCGCCGAAGCGGTCCTCGAGGCCAGCGAGCTTGATGCGCTCTTCCAGCGAGTTCTTCACCTTGTGCTCGAAATTCGAGTAGGCGTGAACGATGTACCAGCGTTTACTCACAGTATCCTTCCGTTAGTGCTGACCGCTCAGGCCTGGCCCGTCGCCGCTCGCGTCGCCCAGAGCAATCCGGCATCCAGCGCCCAGAAAAAGACGCCGAGCAGTGCCGTGAAGATGAACACGAGGATGGTGATCTGAGTCGTCTCCTGACGAGTCGGCCAAACCACCTTACGAATCTCGATCCGCGACCCCTGAATAAAACGCCAAAGCGCCTGACCTTTGTGGGTCGTCAGTCCGATCAATCCACCGACGATGACGCCGGCCAGTACCATCAGGACACGCAATGCGAGCGCGAGCTCAGGTGTCATGTAATAGGCCACGAGACCGCCGACAATCGCGCCTAGCGATAGCAGCAGCTTGATCGTGTCGAGAAACCCGCCACCTTCAACTTGTTGTACGTTTTCAGTCATCTTCTGTCGCTTGCCACTCAAGTGGCAGGCCAGGAGGGAATCGAACCCCCAACCTGCGGTTTTGGAGACCGCCGCTCTGCCAATTGAGCTACTGGCCTATACCCAATCTAAATCGTGTTACTCGATGATTTTAGCGACGACGCCGGCGCCGACAGTGCGGCCACCCTCGCGGATCGCGAAACGAAGACCATCTTCCATCGCGATCGGCGCAATCAACTCAACCACCATCTGCACGTTGTCGCCCGGCATCACCATCTCGGTGCCTTCCGGCAACTCACACGCACCCGTCACATCCGTCGTTCTGAAGTAAAACTGTGGACGGTAGCCCTTGAAGAACGGCGTGTGGCGACCGCCCTCTTCCTTGTTCAGGATGTACACCTCAGCCTCGAACTTCGTGTGCGGCGTGATCGAACCCGGCTTGGCCAATACCTGACCGCGCTCAACCTCATCACGCTTGGTGCCACGCAGCAACACACCCACGTTGTCACCCGCCTGACCCTGGTCAAGCAGCTTTCTGAACATCTCAACACCCGTGCACGTGGTCTTGGTCGTGTCCTTGATGCCCACAATCTCAATCTCGTCTCCGACATTGATGATCCCGCGCTCAATACGACCGGTCACCACCGTGCCTCGACCTGAGATCGAGAACACATCTTCCACAGGCATCAGGAAGTCACCATCAATCGCACGCTCAGGCTCAGGAATGTAGCTGTCCATCGCGTCAATCAGCTTGTAGATCGACGGCACACCAATATCAGACTGATCACCCTCGAACGCCTTGAGCGCAGAGCCGGTGATCACCGGCGTGTCATCACCCGGGAACTCGTAGGTCGACAGAAGATCACGTACTTCCATCTCCACCAGCTCAAGCAGCTCCTCATCGTCAACCATGTCCGCTTTGTTCATGTACACAACGATGTAAGGAACACCTACCTGGCGCGCCAGAAGAATGTGCTCACGCGTCTGCGGCATCGGGCCGTCAGCAGCGTTCACCACCAGGATCGCTCCGTCCATCTGCGCCGCTCCCGTGATCATGTTCTTCACGTAGTCAGCGTGTCCCGGACAGTCAACGTGAGCGTAGTGACGCGTGTCACTCTCGTACTCAACGTGCGCGGTCGCAATCGTGATGCCACGGGCCTTCTCTTCAGGCGCGTTATCAATCTGATCGTATGCGCGAACCTCACCACCGTGCTTCTCAGCCATGCACTTGGTCAGCGCCGCCGTCAACGTCGTCTTACCGTGGTCAACGTGGCCAATCGTACCCACATTCACGTGGGGCTTGGTTCTCTCAAACTTCTCTTTCGACATCGACCTATCTCTCCGGTCTGTTTTCTCAATTCATCAATCGTCAAATGACGATGCGACAACAAAATGTGGTGCCCATAACTGGAGTCGAACCAGTGACCTCTTCCTTACCAAGAAAGTGCTCTACCGCCTGAGCTATATGGGCGTATTTTCAATGCCAACGCTTTTCGGCGCGGATCCAGCACTGGAGCGGGTGATGGGAATCGAACCCACATCATCAGCTTGGAAGGCTGAGGTTCTACCGTTGAACTACACCCGCCTGCGTCTGCTTAATCCTGCGCCTTTCGGCCCTGTCGCCTGTTTTCCCTCAGCCGCTAAAAAAGCCAGATCACCAGCAACAATGATCCGGCGAGCCGGTGACCCAGCCCTAACTCACTTAAATTTTGTATCGCTCTGTTTGGTGGAGGGGGTAGGATTCGAACCTACGTAGGCATAGCCAGCAGATTTACAGTCTGCCCTCGTTGACCGCTTGAGTACCCCTCCGCGAAGTACAGCCCGCTATTGTCCATCTGCTGGACAGCTTGTGTCAACACGATTTCAGTCGAAATTAGTGCCCACCGGACGGCTTCCATTATTGGAGCGGCTGCACCCTTCTGCACCAGTGCCACGGCTCATAGATGTACCCCGCGGCGTTATCCCGGGGGTAACTCATTGTAAAACCATGATCTTTCGCGTTTTTTGCTAGCCATTCGAATGCCGGACTGCGCTCGAAAGCCTCGACGAGCGGAGGAACGCCCGGTGTTGCGATATCGACTGCGCAACCGGTGTGGTGTTCGCTGCAACCTGGCGCCGCGTTTACCTTCAGAATCTCCTCAAGCCCTTGTCCCTTATCGAGTTTCTGACGAATCAGCGATGCCTGATAGTCGTAACTCCGATATCCACTGACCAAAAGCAGATCGATACCCTCAGCCGCAGCCGCCTGGCGCATGCCAACCCACTGACCGGCAGTCACGGGCTCAAGCAACTGCTCACGACCGAGGATATTGGGCCCGGCACTCACCAGCGATTGCGCCTCTCTGAACACCGGGAGGCCACGCCGTTGCGCAAAATCCTCGGGGATTCCAATTCCCTGAAGTATTTGTTCTAGGCTTTCGCCGGCCATCGCTCAAGATCCTGAAAATTGGGCCCGGTAGTGTAACAGCCACCGAGCGGACATCGGGGCGGATACAATGCGACCCATGAGCAAAGACACGATCTTCCAGACCGAGGCGGCAGCGCGCGTTTCCTTTCGATTCGATGAGGCGGTCGCTCGGGTGTTCCCGGACATGATCAATCGTTCGGTGCCGGGTTATGCCGCATCACTCGACGGTATCGCGCTCATCGCGCACCAGTCGATCCGGCCCGGAGGCCGCGCTTACGATCTTGGCTGTACGCTAGGCGCAGCGACTCTGGCCATGGCCCAAGGTATCGGCGAACGCGACGCCAACCTCGTCGGTATCGATCTAAGCGAGCCAATGATCGCGCGTTGCCGGGCGGATCAGCGCTTCCAGGAGCTCGCGCAACAGGTGCAATTCCACACCTCAGATATCACCGGGTTCGACTACGAGCCCGCGGACCTCGTGATTTTGAACTACACGCTGCAGTTTCTCGCCCCGGAACAGCGCACGCCGCTGCTGGAGAAGCTCTACCAATGCCTCAATCCCGGCGGCGTGCTGGTACTTGCCGAGAAATTTCACTTCGAAGAGCCAGGCATCGCGGACCGACTCACCCGCCTCCACTTCGACTTCAAACGCGCGCACCACTACTCGGATCTTGAGATCGCGGGCAAGCGCTCAGCCCTGGAAAACGTCCTGATCACCGACACGCAGGAGACCCACGCCCGGCGACTGAAGTCTGTTGGGTTCGAAGACGTTGTCCTCTGGCACAGCGCCATCAACTTCGGCGCTTTCCTTGCCTGCAAACCCGATGCATGAACTCACCCCGCAGCTGATCCGGGATCATCTGGAAACCGGCAAGTTCGCAGGCTCTGCTGAAGCGTTATCGAAAGCGCGACCTGCGTCCGAGCTTCGGCACGGCGACTGGCCGACGTGGGCGGCCGCGCTCGCCGGACTACCGGAAGCCGTGGACCACTACACGCTCGACAAGGCCGCGCCAACGCTGGTAATCGGTGAATCGGCGGATACAGCTCAAACGCGCGAGCATTTGATGGCACTGCATCCGTGGCGCAAGGGACCCTGGCAGTTCGGCGAGGTCACCATCGACACAGAGTGGCGCAGCGATTTGAAGTGGGATCGTATGGTTGCCGCGGGCATCGATTTCGCTGATCGTCGCATTCTCGACATCGGCGGTGGCAACGGGTACTTCGCCTTCCGATGCGCGGCCGCCGGGGCGCACGAAGTCCTCAATGTCGATCCGACGCTGTTGTTCTACGCACAATATCTTGCGTTTACCCAGCACGTGCGCATCCCGGGCGTCGGCATGGCGCCGATACGCTTCGAGCAGCTCCCTGACATGCGCCCGTTCGATCTGATCCTCTCTATGGGCGTGCTCTATCACCGCCGCGACCCGGTCGAACACTTAAGGGCAATTGCTGATCGTATGTGCACTGGCGGTGCGCTGGTTCTCGAAACGCTGGTGCTGGAGGGTGCGGAGAATACGGCGTTGGTTCCGGAAGATCGGTATGCGCGCATGCGCAACGTGTGGAGCCTGCCAACGATCTCGCGCCTGGGAGACTGGCTGTCCGAAGCAGGCTTCAGCGATATCGAGTGTCACGACATCACCCGAACCACCGCTGACGAACAACGCCCTACTGAATGGATGACCTTCGAGTCACTGGAACACGCGCTCGATCCTGACGATGCAAACCGCACTATCGAGGGACATCCGGCGCCGACCAGGGCCATGCTCAGCGCGAGGCTTCGCTGATCATGGCATTGGGTTTCGACACACTGGTGCCCGAGCAAATCCTCGATGCGATCGAATGCACCGGCCTGCAGTGCACGGGGGAATTGCTGGCACTGAACAGCTATGAAAACCGGGTCTACCGAGCCGCACTTGAAGACGGACGGCGTGTCGTGGCGAAGTTCTACCGGCCCGGCCGCTGGAGCGACAACGCGATTCTTGAGGAACACGACTACGCGCTTCGAATGCGTGAGAGCGAGCTCGATGTCGTTGCTCCGATCGTGTTCGACGAGGACACGCTCCTCCATGTTGACGACTTTCGACTCGCGATCTACCCCTGCGTAGGGGGACGTTGGCCGGCGCTTGAAGACGAAGCACTGCTAAAACAAATCGGTCGGCTCGTTGCACGCATGCATTTGGCGGCCGAGCGGTTCCGTTTCAGCCACCGCCCGGCTATCGATGTTGTGCGGTTCGGCTGGGAGGCTCGCGATGCCGTTCTGGATAGCGATTTCATGCCGCCCGAACTGGAGGCCGCTTATGAGTCAGTGACGGATGATCTGCTGGAAAATGTTGAACAACAGATGGCGATCCTGAATTGCACAACCCTCGCGATTCACAATGACCTTCATCCTGGCAATCTGCTGCACGATGGCGATACGCTTCACGTCGTCGACACGGATGATGCAGCCAACGGTCCGGCGATCCAGGACCTTTGGATGCTGCTCTCTGGCGACCGTGATCAGCAAGCACTGCAACTGGACGCCGTGCTCGCCGGCTACCAACAGTTCCGCGGTTTCGACTTTGCCGAACTCGGGCTGATCGAGCCACTACGTACTCTGCGAATCGTGCACTACGCGGCGTGGCTTGCGCGTCGCTGGCGTGATCCTGCATTCCAGCGAGCATTCCCTTGGTTTGACGGTGCCCGATACTGGAACGAACACATCCTTGCACTACGCGAACAGCAGGATGCGCTGCAAACGCCGTTCATACTCGCAAGCACCTAGCCTGCGTATACCTCGAGCACACCGCAGGCAACCACGGGAGCGGGCTGCGCGACGCTCGCTTCGCTCAAAGGCCCGAGCACCAGTATCGATCGCCCGCTAAATGTGTCCAGGGGTTCGCCGGTATCTTTCAGCAGCGAGAACTTGCCTTGCCCGAACTCAGAAGCGTCGAACTCTCCCAGCGACACGGAGGGAGTGGCCGCATCGCAGCCTGCGGCTTCAGACTCAGCCAAGCTATAGCGACCAGAGCCGAGACCGTCAATAGAGCCGCCAATGACGATCTGTTGTTCGTTGGGTAGCAACACCAATGCGCCCTCTGCACCGTCGGTCGTCTCACTCCCGAGTTTCGCGACCAACGCCCGTGGCCCGCTGGCTGTAGCAACTTCAGCGCCTGATCCCAGATGGTCCGGCATGAGAGGCTCCGGCCGCTGCCCGCAACCCACGGTAAACACCATCAAACCTACGATCGAAATCCACGTTCGCATGTAAAGCGTCTCCTCAAAGCCCAACTAAAAACGGCGCCGCGGTTTCTGCGAGCGCCAATACAGTAACAACACAAGGCCCACTACCATACCGCCAAGATGCGCAAAGTGCGCGACCCCGGTTTGCCGACCCGTGACACCAAGATATAACTCGAGCAATCCGAACAACAGCACCATGTACTTGGCCTTCATCGGAATGGGTGGAATTAACAGCACGATTCGCTGGTTCGGGAAGGTCATCCCGAAGGCAAGTAGCACGCCAAAAACCCCACCTGATGCCCCGATCATCGGATAGTAATTGGGTCCGCTAACGACGGTTAACAGGAATTGGCCACCCGCGCCACCGAGAACGCAGACAAGGTAGTAAAAGGCGAAGCGAGCGGTGCCCCAGCGGTACTCAAGGCTCCTGCCAAACATCCACAACCCGAACATATTGAATGCCAGATGTGCCCAATCGACATGCAGGAACCCGTAAGTAATGGGTTGCCACAGCCGAAATTTCGGCAGGTAGGTCCAAAGCGCGAGATCTTCCGCAAACCTACCGAGCGACGTCATACCACCCAGAACAAAGATGCCAGCGCAGCTCAACAGAATCGCAAAGATCGCGGGCGGAAACGTGTCCTGTCGATACGGTGACTGCATGGTGTGTGTTTGTGGTCAGACGAGCGACGCAGTATAACGACACCCCCCGCGATCCCCACTATCTCATCAATCCTGGAGACGGCATGAGCCCGCGTCGACCGCGCATTGAAGTTTCTGGCGCGCGCCAGAACAACCTTCGCAATCTCGATATTGACCTGCCACTCAATGAGTTGATTGTGGTGACCGGGGTCTCCGGAAGTGGCAAATCCTCGCTGGCATTCGACACGATCTACGCCGAGGGACAACGTCGCTACGTAGAGACCTTCTCCCCTTACGCGCGCCAATTCCTCGATCGGATGGACAAACCGCAGGTCGACCAGGTACGCGGGATTCCGCCGGCGATCGCGATCGATCAGACCAACCCTGTCCGCACCTCGCGTTCGACGGTCGGCACGATGACCGAGTTGAACGATCACCTGAAGCTACTTTATGCCCGTGCAGCGGACTTGTACTGCGATGCGTGCGCAGAACCGGTCAGGGAGGACTCGCCGCAGTCGATTTGGGAGCAAACTTGCGAGCAACTGCGTGACGCCCGTGTGGCGATTGCATTCAAGCAAGAGGTTCCCGAGCAGTTCAGCATTGACGAGATGCGAGCGTTTCTCTCGCAACAGGGCTATACAAAAATTCTCGATGAGCAGGACGATCACCTGCTGGTTGTGCAGGATCGGTTGCGGATTCGCGAGACTTCCCGAGATCGCTTTTTCGAGGCTGTGGAGGCAGCGTTTGCCCGCGGCAGCGGACACCTGCAGATCGTGGATCTGGACACAGACAAAGTGCGGCACTTCTCCAACATGCTGCACTGTGCTGGCTGCGACAAAACGTTCGCCTACCCAACGCCAAGCCGGTTTTCATTTAATTCGCCGCTCGGCGCGTGCCCAACGTGCCGCGGCTTCGGTCGTGTCATGGGTATCGACATGGATTTGGTGGTGCCCGACCCAACCGCGACCCTGCGCGACGGTGCCATCAAGCCCATCCAGACCGGCAACTTCGCTGAACTGCAAACCAGGCTGGTGAAGCGCGCGCCCAAGGTTGGTGTCGATGTCGACAAACCGTGGCAGGCGCTATCCGACGATGAGCTCGAGTGGGTGATGGTCGGCGATGAATACCGGCGCGGTGAGGCCTATTGGCCTGGCATCAACGCAGTCTTCGAATGGCTGGAGAGCAAGGCTTACAAGATGCACGTCAGGGTGCTGCTGTCGCGCTATCGCAGCTACGAGACCTGCCCGACGTGCAACGGCGCTCGACTCCAACCCGACAGCCTGTGTTGGCGGATTGGCTCGCATGACCTGACACGTCGCGTGGCACCCGAGCTCGCCGGCCGGGCGCCCGGGTTAAACATGCATGAACTCATGCTGTTGCCGATCCAGCGCTTGTCTGAGTTTTTCGCAGAAGTCGTGCTCCAACGGGAGTCGGATGAAGCCCTGTCGATGCTGATGGACGCAATCCGCACTCGCATCGGCTACCTGCGGGACACCGGGCTCGGGTACCTGACACTCGATCGCCAGTCACGGACATTGTCCGGCGGTGAAGTGCAGCGCATCAACCTGACGACGGCCCTTGGCACGTCGCTCGTCAATACGCTGTTCGTACTCGATGAGCCAAGCATCGGACTCCATCCGCGCGACCTCGAACGGATTAACAAAGTACTCCTCAGCTTGCGTGATGCCGGAAATACGCTGCTCGTGGTCGAACACGATCCGGCCGTCATGTTGGCTGCCGATCGAATCGTTGATATCGGCCCCGGCCCAGGCGCGGCGGGTGGCGAGATTGTCTTTAATGGCAAACCAAGCGCCTTGGCGAAAAGCAAACGCTCACCGACCGCGCCATACCTGACGGGTGCTCGCAGCGTTGCCGACGCAAGGACGCCGCGCCAGCTGAACGCCGATGACGGCGCGATCGCAGTTTACGGTGCGGCACAGCACAACCTGAAGCACGTAGACGTCAAAATTCCGTTAGGGGGGCTGATCAGCATCACCGGTGTGTCTGGCAGTGGGAAGTCGACCCTGATCGGGGACATCCTCTATCCAGCCCTCAGCCGACACTTCGGGCGCGGTGGCCCGGCTCCAGGACCGCACGACGCGGTTACTGGAATGGACGCAATCGATGACGCGATCTTCGTCGACCAAAGCCCGATTGGTAAGACCACTCGCTCGAATCCGGCGAGTTTCGTAGGTGCTTTCGACCCTATCCGTAAACGATTTGCGAAGACGCCTCTCGCGATCGAACGCGGCTACAAGCCCGGGACGTTCAGCTTCAACTCGGGCACCGGCAGATGCCCGACGTGTGGCGGCACCGGCTTCGAGCATATCGAGATGCAGTTTCTGTCCGATGTTTACTTGCGCTGCCCCAGTTGCGACGGTAAGCGCTACCGAGACGAAGTGCTGGAGGTCAAACTATTCGGCAGTGACGATTCACAGAGACCTCGATCGATCAGCGATGTGCTCGAGCTCACCGTCAGCGAAGCCTGCGAATTTTTTTCCGATGCGCCGGATGTTCTGGCTCGCCTGCAACCCTTGATTGACGTCGGTCTTGATTACGTCGCGCTCGGCCAACCGGTACCCACACTTTCGGGCGGTGAGTCACAAAGACTGAAGCTCGCAAAACACCTGGCCGACGCGGGCAAGCGACAGATCGGCCGAAAGCTGTTCCTCTTTGACGAACCCACCACCGGCCTTCATTTTCAGGATGTGGAGACGCTCCTTCAGGCGTTCGATCAATTGCTGGATGCCGGACACTCCGTGGTGGTCATCGAACACAATCTCGACGTCATTGGAGCTTCCGACTGGGTGATTGACCTTGGGCCGGAAGGCGGCGAACTCGGCGGCGAAGTTCTGTTCGAGGGCACGCCGGACGCGCTCGTGCTGGAAGCCGATAACGCGACCGGTAAGGCACTCCAATCCTATCGACAAGCCATCGCGAAGGCGTCACTGGTCGAGGAATCCGCCTCGACATACGAGGTTGAGGTCTCCAGCAGCAAGGCGATCAGCATCCATAACGCCCGGGAGCACAATTTGCGCTCCATCGACGTAGATATTCCGCGCGACAGGTTCACTGCGATCACAGGCGTCTCGGGCAGCGGCAAATCGACGCTCGCTTTTGGCATCCTCTTTAACGAGGGTCAGCGGCGCTACCTTGAGTCGCTGAATGCTTATGCACGTCAATTCGTGCAACCGGCATCGCGACCGGACGTCGATGCGGTGAACGGTATACCGCCCACCGTAGCCATCGAACAACGCACCAGCCGTGGTGGCCGCCGCAGTACCGTTGGCACCCTCACCGAGATCTATCACTTTTTGCGGTTGTTGTTCGTCAAGCTCGGTACGGCGCACTGCCCCGACTGCAACGTGGCCATCGAGCCACAGAGCGTTGATCAAATCGTTGCTACCCTTATGAAATCGAGCCGCGGCAAGAGCATCGCGTTGCTGGCGCCGCTCGTTGTGGGGCGAAAAGGGTTCTACACGGATCTTGCCAAATGGGCCGCGAACAAGGGCTTCGAGCATCTGATCGTGGACGGGGAAGCGCTGGACGTGAATGCGTGGCCACGCCTCGATCGATACAAGACCCACGATATCGACCTGCCGGTTGCTACCGTCGCGGTCACTGCGGAGGATGAACCGTCATTGCGCGCTGCGCTCGAGCGCACGTTCGAGTTCGGAGATGGTCTAGCGGTCATTGCACCGACGGCGACGTCGAGCAAACGACAATTGTTCTCGAAAAAGCGCGCGTGCCCATCCTGCCAGCGCAGTTTCCCAGAGCTTGACCCGAGACTGTTCTCGTATAACTCACCGCAGGGATGGTGCGGTGATTGCCAAGGCACCGGGCGCATCACTTATGACGACGACACGCCCCCGGAGGAGTGCGGCAGTTGTGACGGGACACGACTGAACCCCGTCGCACTTGCTGTGACATTGGACGGCGAAACCATTGCATCCTTGAACGACATGTCGGTTATCGAGGCGGCGGATTACTTCGCGAAAATGAAACTGGACGGACGGGCCGCTCTGATCGCACGGGACATCATGAGCGAACTACAGGCACGTCTGCAGTTCCTGAAAGACGTGGGCCTCGGTTACCTGCAGATGTCACGGGCCGCACCAACGCTCTCCGGTGGGGAGGCGCAGCGCATTCGACTGGCCTCACAACTCGGCTCAAACCTTCGGGGGGTCTGCTACATCCTGGACGAACCCACTATCGGCCTACATACCCGCGACAATCAGCGGCTGCTGCAGACCTTGCTTGCACTACAGGCCCAAGGCAACACCGTCGTGGTTGTCGAACACGACGAAGATACGATTCGGGCTGCACAGCATGTCATCGATATCGGGCCGGGTGCCGGACAACGGGGCGGATATGTTGTCGCCACCGGCACTCCAAAAGCGATCGAACGGCACAAAGATTCGCTGACCGGAAAGATGTTGAAGCAGCCGCTTTCGCATCCGCTGCGCGAGCAGTGGCGCGACGTCAATCCAAGACGCAAAGCGACGCCCGTGCTGCGCGTCGAAGGCGCGACGCGCAATAATTTGCGCCGCGTCAACGTGAGCTTGCCTCTCGGCGCCTTGGTTGCAGTCACCGGTGTTTCCGGCAGTGGCAAGAGCAGCCTCATTCGCGGCGTGGTGCAGGACAACCTCGATCTGCTGATTGGCGCGCGCAATGCCCGCAAGAGAAAAATGCCGGCGCCGGTTGATTGTCGCTCGCTAGACGGCTGGGAATCGATCAAACGTGTGCTGGAGGTCGATCAGACGCCCATCGGTAAGACGCCGAGGTCATGTCCGGCCACCTATGTCGGTTTCTGGGACGAGATTCGCAAGCTTTTCGCGCAAACGACCGAAGCGAGGATTCGTGGCTACACAGCAAGCCGCTTCTCCTTCAATACCGCCGAAGGGCGCTGTCCGGAGTGTGACGGGCAAGGCATGCGGCGTATCGAAATGAACTTCCTGCCGGATGTCAGGGTGCCCTGCGAGGCGTGCGGCGGCATGCGGTTCGCCCCGGACACGCTGACGATCCGCTACCGGGAGAAATCGATCGGCGATATTCTGTTGATGTCAGTCGAGGAAGCGATCCCCTTCTTCGAAGCGCACCCGAAGATTCACCATCCATTGACGTTGTTGAACGACGTCGGGCTTGGTTATCTGACTCTGGGCCAGCCAAGCCCCACCCTGTCCGGTGGAGAAGCGCAACGCATCAAGTTGGTCACAGAGTTGGCGAGGGCCAAGCCGACCCTTGATCCCGAAACCCATTGCGTGACGGACAATCCGAATCACACGCTCTACGTCCTCGACGAGCCGACGATCGGGTTGCATATGGCCGATGTCGAGAAACTGATCCGGGTTCTTCATCGACTCGTGGACGCCGGTCACTCGGTCTTCATTGTGGAACACAATCTCGACATTGTCGCAGAAGCCGACTGGATCGTAGACCTCGGACCGGAAGGTGGAACCGAAGGTGGGCGCATCGTAGCACAGGGAAATCCGATCCAAATCACTGAAAAATCGAACAAAAGTCTGACAGGCGCCGCTTTGTCGAAGATTTTGTTGGTCGATTCGAGTTAGTTAGACAAATCGGTAGCTTGTATAACCTCAGTGTGATACTGTCGAACACGCGAAGATCAACTGGGGGTGTTCCCACCGCGATGGGCGCACCAAGGAGAAATCATGGCTACAGACAAAACCGATGCACTCGGGGAGTCCGCCAAATCTACCGGATACTCCATCGGCGCCGTATCCCGTCTGACTGGCATTTCGACTCATACCTTACGAATTTGGGAGCGCCGATATAGCGCCATCGTGGCGGACCGCACCGAAAGCGGTCGCAGAATCTACACCAAAGCCGATATAGAGAAGCTTGCCCTGCTCAAGTCTTTGTCTGACAACGGTTCATCGATCGGTCAGATCGCGAACCTGTCTACTGAAGAACTCAAGGCACGTAGAGATCAACTGATCGAGCAAAGCAGCAGCTTGCAACTGGTCGCCAACGTTGGGTTGGTGCGGGTGGCAGCGTACGGCGGCTTTGCACTCGAAAACCTGCCCGAGCGAATCAACAATCCGGGTAGACTCGAAGTGTCCTTGTGCACAACGGATCTGGACGACTTTTCCGATCAGCTCCAACGAGCAGAGCCTGACGTTTTGTTGCTCGAGTTCCCGGTGATCGACACCGAAACACGCTTCACGGTTGGTAAATTGCGCCGTCTGGCCGGCACACGCCGCGTGATCGTATTGTTTAATTTCGGTACAACCCAGGATCTCGAGGCACTCGCCGCCGACCGTGTTGAACTGCTGCGCTCGCCCGTAACGACACAGACGCTTTACCAGCTATTGCGCCGAGGCGCTGAGAATCGTCCTGTCCTTGAGGACGTTGCGCCGCCCAAAACGAACCAATTCGAAGTCAATGCGACCGATGGCGTACCACGCCGCAGGTTTAATGATGTTGAACTTGCGCAGCTTGCTCGAACCTCGACCACGGTGGAATGCGAATGTCCGAAGCATACTGCCGATCTTGTGCAGAATCTCTGCGCTTTCGAGGAATACAGCCAGCAGTGCGAGTCCCGCAACGAAGAGGACGCGCAGCTGCACAACTACCTCTACCACATGTCGGCCAAAGCGCGGGCGATCATGGAAGAGGCGTTGGGTACGCTAGCAGAAGCGGAGGGTTTCCTGCCGAACCGTCATAAGCGGTAGCGGACACCCGAAAGCGGATTGATCCTTCGGGGTCATGAAACCGGCTCGAGACATGCGATTCGTGGCATGATCGGGCCGGTTTTTTTTGGAGCGCGCGATGGCCCATCGTCTTCAGGCTTGTGTTGCTTTGTGTCTTGCACTGCTGAGCTTTGACGTAAACGCAGCCGTAGTGGTGAGTCGAGACCAGAATCTGGTCTATCGGCTCGACTGCGTCGCTGCACTCATCTACTGCACCGCCCAGCAAGGCGACCGGGAAAAAGCGCTCACCGCCGGGTTCGATGCCGTCGAGTGGCGGGAGCGTCGAGAGGAAACGACGCAGCGAATGACACCGAGCGCAGCGCGGTGGTTGCCCTTGCCGAGCGACTGGAACGGCATCAACGGGCGCGGCGCGGTGCCAATGAAAGACGATATTGAAACCGCGCTGGCCTCACTAGCGCCGGGCCTCGTGGACGCGTTGCTTGTGGATTGGCAGAAACGACGGCGCCGCCTGGATCGTATGGCGCTGGAGCTCGAATTGGCCTCTCGCCAAATTGACCTGCCACGCACCATGCAAGACATCGCGCGGTGGTATGGGACTCGCACAGGCCCCACCCCCGATGTCGTGTTGATCGCCTCCGGCACGCCCAAGTCAGGCAGTATCGCAACACGCCATGGCAATCGGATGTATGTCGAGTCTACGCTTGGGGACAGCGGCCGAGATCGCTTGCCGGTCGTCGCTCATGAGTGGGCGCACCAACTGTTCGAGCAAATGCCCCTGGCATTATCGAGAGAGATCATCACGCAGTTTGAAACGGCACCTTCGGTCTGTGCGGCGCCAGCATACCTTCTGATGGATGAGGTGCTTGCGACAGTCATCAGTGACGAGTTGATCGCTCGTCAACTCGATCGCAAACCTCAAGATCCACGCTATCGAAACACCACCGAGAGCTACTACGCCGATGTACGAATCGACAGACTCGCGAAGGCAGCCTCCGATTTGGTGATCGCATCGATAGACAGCGGCAGTCGAATCGACGCTGCGTTCATCACCGCGTACATCGCTATTGCTGACACCACCCTGGGCGAGACTTGCCTCGATCTGAACACGCGCATGAGCATGGTCGGTTTTATCCAGCACGGCACCGACTACGATGAAACCTACAGCGTGATGCGTGACCGACTCACGTTCAAAACCGCAATTATCGACACGGTCGTGTCGTCCAACGGATCGGAAACCGGTGTCGCGCAATTCAACGGGCTAACGGGAATCGTGCTCAGCGATGCAAATCGAATCGGCGAACTCACCGCGCTTGCGCCACCGGCCATCCTAAAGCAGTTAGCCGACAGAGCGCGCGAGACGGGCGCTTCGGTTTATTCGTTCCAGCGCAGTGCGCACGCAGAACTCTATTTCATCGTCGGTCGGAATCCAGTCGCGACTGCCACGGCGGCGATGCATTTTGTTGCCAGAAGGCCAACCCGATTCCGGGGAGGCTGGCTCCCCGGAACCGATACGGTGTTTTCAGTACCAGAACGAGACAAATAGCTGCACGACATCCGCCTCGAGACTGAACATACGTTCCTCGCCAGGCAGCGCTGCCGTATCCCTGAGATCCCGGAAGTTCTCGTAATCGATCAGCATTCGATCCCAGAACAAGGACAATCGTCCGCGATCGACGAAGCCCATCCCTTCTTTACCAAAGTCCCATGCGACACCTGCACGTAGAGTGCTGCTGGTGAAGGTGCTGAGTTCTTTATCTCGCGCCAGGAAGTTCTGGAAATCAAAGCGCGGGAACAGGTCGGCATAAAAGTCCGCTTGTTCCTGAGTGTAGTATCGGAAACGCGCACTGAAGGTTAGCGAGTCCCTCCACGGATGCGTGTAGCCCAGCTCATAGCTGTTGGCGACGATTCCCCAGGTATCGGAGAAATAGCGATACTCTCCGTGAAGCGCGGCTCTGTAGGGCAGGTAATAGCGTGCACCGATAGACGCGGCACCACTCGTACGCGTATTCGGGTATCTCTCAAACTGGAAGCTGTAGCTCGAGCCCGTGTCGTCAAGGTAGCGAACCTGCCGGTACGGATTGTTCAGAAAGCCTTCATCAGTGATGCCCTCAAAATTCATCATCATGATGAGGTTTCTGGTGAGGATCTGAGAGATACCGATGCCGTATTGCTGGCGTGATACATCCTCGGCAAACGTAGGATCAGTGACCTGCCCGACAACGTCGTCACCGAGACCGTAGGCCAACGTGACCGTTGTCAGATCGCCGAACAGGTTTTGGCTGATCGCCAAACTGTAGGTTCGCGCTTCAAAGTCATTCTCGTCGCTTTGCGTTACTCCAAGCGACATCATCGTTCCGCCGCGGAGGTAATCCACACCCACCGAATACTGCGTACGCTCCTCGGTGTATGGACTGGCCGTGGTTACAACGTCGATCGACGCACTGGTGATCATGTCAACGTAATAGTTGCCTGTGACCGAGACACTCTTTCCGAGCTTCTTGCGAATGAGCACGGACGGACCTTCGATCGCGATGTTGTCACCTTCATAGCGGTGGTACATCACGTCTGTGCGATCCTCTGGAAGCACTGCTGCTCGCGCCATATCCGCCAACAACATGGCAGAGAGCACCAACAACAATCCGAACGTGAAGCGTGAGTTATTCATGCTTTCAATCCACCCTGCGATCAGTTACAGCCGCAGCCTCCGCCGACACTACCCATCGCGCCGCGTGCACCTTCCCGAGACTCGTAGACGTGATGCATGTATGAGGCGGAAACCGGATCATGCTCAAGGAACATGATGGGGTCCGCCAAGCGGTCGCGCTCATACGGCTTTACCCAAGGTTCGACATTCGAGCATGCGCTCGTTGCCACCAGAACACCTGCGGCAAGACCAAATTTCAGCAGACGCGCTGCGCTGGAAGATGCTTGTAGTTTCATAGTAGTGCTCCTCTAACCCCTCAGAAGAAAAACGAAAATCCGATGTGCCCGGTCAGGTTGTGAACGGTCTCGCTCTCACCTAACAGGTCACTGTCGAAGACGTGATCTCGAAAATCGACACGCAAGGCGAAGACATCGTTGAACAGCAATCGATAGCCTGCGCCGAAATTGATGGTGAACAAGTCGTCGCCACCAAAGCGTGTACTGCCAAGTCCGCCGATCAGATAGAAGGACTGGTTGAACGCTCGATTACGACCAAAAAACGCCTCGCCGGGAAACAGGTTCCACCCAACCGATGCGTTGTAATACGTGAATTGACGCTCATCATCAGTCAGCAGCTGCGCTGCTCCACTCAGGCGTTCAAAGCTGGTTTCTTCGGTATCGGTACGACCGATCGCCGCCTCAGCGAACAGCGCCTCGGAGAAGTGGTAGGCCAAGGTCGCACCGACGACCGGACTGGCGCCGAAGTCCTCGACACTCATGATGCCGGCGAAGCCACCGATTTCGAAATCTTCCGTATCGATTTTCGGCTTCACAATGTCGCGTCGTTCCACTTCAGGCTCGATCACCTGCTCCGGCGCCTCGGCGGTGCCGGTGTCCTGCTTCTTGCCGAAGAACGGCAAAGAAGAGCAGCCACTGGTGGCGAGCGTCATGCCTGCAACCAGTGTCAGAAAAAGAATCCGAACCCGAGTTTCCATTCTTCCACTTCCTCATTATCGTCGCGGCTCGTAATAACCACGTAACTCTTGTACTCACCGCGCAACACGAATCGGCGTGTCACATAGACTCTTGCACCGGCACCTACCATCGCGAACTGGTCTGATCGATCAGGCGTAGCGACCAGCGTACTTTTTGGACTGGTCTGCACAATCCCTGTGCCCAAGGTGAAGTAAGGCGAGATACGCCACTCCGGCCAGGTCTCATGAACCACAGCGACCGTGCCGAGCCAACCATTAGAAAAGTTACCGATCAGCTGCGATCCCCACACTTCGACCGAGAGATTTCGCGAGATCGAATACCCGCCATAAATCGAAACGGTGTCAGCGCCGGAGAAATCACCAGTCAGAATTCCGGTTTCCCAGCGACGCTGCAAAAACTCATCGCGTCCAACGCGTTCGAATTCTGTTGTTTCACCGGCAGCATCCAGTGTCTGCTCCATCTGGACAATGTTGACCCAACCCTCGCGACCACGATCGGTCCGAACCTTGAACCAATCCGTCTTGCGGCGAATGATCTCCACATTCTCGCCGCGCTCCGCAACGTAGGTGATCGGGTAGCCCTTACCCGGTCCGGTTCGCATTTCGATGTACGGATCCGCAACCGAAACCTCGCGATACTCCTTCGCATGCAAAGCACTCGCCGCCAACAGCAACAAGATGATGAGTAGAGATCGCAAGGCTGACTTCATTTGTTCCTAATCCACTGGAACCGCAAATGGGTTGTTGTAGTACTGACCACCGATATCCAGCCACTCACTCAACAAGCGCAATTCGTCATCGCTCAGGTAGCCGGCATGTGTGCCGCCCGCCGCGAAACGCGCGAAGAAGCGCTGTGAGTTATTGGCACCCGCCGATGACATGCTCGATGGCACGTTGACGGTCTGACCGACCGGCAAACCGGTATCGGGGTCGATCACCTGATTCAAAATATCCTGCAGTGCGCCCATGTTGAGCTCCTGCGCGTTGTCGTTGAACAACAATTCACGATACGACGTGAACACGTCCTGATCCTGGTCCGACAAGCCATCGCTGAGATCGAGCTGCGCGATCGGCACACGCAGCTGGTTCGCAGCATCGCGCGGCGAGTGGCAACTCGTGCAGGTGAAGTCACTGACAGGCTCTCCCAGCGCATTCAAAGTTACACGCGGCAACGACCACAGCGGATGGATGATTTCTTCATAGTCGATGACGGAACGACAGCTCGCGTTCCACGACTGCACACAGTCGGCGCTTGTCGGAACCGGCGTCAGCAATGTTCGATATTCGTAGGTAAATGGCTCGTCGACCGCACGCCCTGCGGCGACAGGATCAGTCCAGTCATCTACGAACACGACGTCCATGGAGGGCTCGATCGCAGCGCAGTTGTCCGTGCCGCAACTGATACGTGCCCGGACCTCTGCCATCGATTCGCCGACGTCGGCGAAATAGGCCGGGTTCGTGTTCGGATACGGCAGGCCAGTCTGTTGAGCACCATCGTGCGCGCTATCAAACGCACCGATCCGACCATGCGACAGGCCACTACCGCCATCATGACACCCGGTGCAACGGAGCTCTTCGCCCGGACGCACCTGCAACCAGTTATTGTGGCTCGGTCCGAACACCCGTCGCGCGTTGCCGTCAACGATACTAAACGTCAGCGCAACATCTGCGGGCGCTTTCACGACCACAGAGCCGTCGGGCGCGATCGGGGTGTAACCGACAATCTCTCGCATAAAGCCTGCCTGGCCAAACGCAAAGTTAGGGATTTCCAGAATTTCCTCGTCGGGAATCGACACCGCTTTTTCCAGACGCAGGAATCGCGCCGGTCGGTCTGCAGCGGTGGTTTGTGCGGGGTCTGCCAGTACATCGATGCCACCGGGCGCAAGGTCCGAGCCCATGACGTCATAGACGCTGCGAATATTGATCACACCGACACCCTCGTCGGCGATGGTCGGGTCGAGACCAAACACGTTGGCACCGGGCAAAATCACCGGCACGTTCGTGCGCGGCTCTGCTGCGACGATATCGGAAAAGATGACGCCCTCTTCTGGCGGCACTACGGGCAGCTGGGTTTCATCGGCGCGGTCATATAACCAGATGCCGTACAAAGCAGGCGCCGCGACCAGGTTGGGATCAGCAAGGTTAGTGTCTGTGCAAGGCAGAATTTGAAGCTCGACATTCTGCAATCGGCACTGACTCCAGCTGACCAGCATGCGGTCGGTGCCGTCGCGCAGCGGATAAGCCGAGCGGTATCTGCCACCTGGTGAAATCGCATCTGCGCCCGGCACGACGTTGTTTACGGTTGCCGCTGTTTGGGCTGGTCCGTTCATACCCATGTTGATGGCAAGTGCTTGCGTGTTCTCGACATAGGTATCGACATCGATATCGACCAAAGCGCCGCCCGTCGTGTCGCCTGTGAAAGGTTTCAACAGCGCAACTAACGTCCCGTCGGGCAGGATCTCCGGCTGTACAAACTGCTCTTCCTGGCCATCACCGTCGACGTCGTGACTGTTGGCACCATAGAGCAGCTCCAGCGCGGACCCATCCGGATTCATACGGTAGAGATTGATTTCGTTGGTGTTGCCAATGTTGTCCCAACGACTGAACACAACTTTCCCGTCGTCGAGTACGATCGGGTTCAACTCGTGGCTCTGATTGAAGCCGATCTGTTCGATGTTCGTGCCGTCCGGCGTCATCGTGTGCAACACGAAGGCCGGTTCGTTCCGATCGCCGTCAAGCGCAGGGAACTGCGGCTTACCCTCATCCAACAGAATCGCCACCGACTGGCGTTGTCGCGTTGAGCTGAACAGCAGCCGGCCATCCGGAAGATAGCGCGGCGAAATATCATGGCCCGCCTCGGCGGTAATGTCCGACGAGATCACACGTCGCAGCGTGGCCGACGGGATGTCGTACTCCCAGATGTTCCAGGTCACCTGCTCTTCAGGTTCTGCGTCAGGATCGAACGGATAGCGCATCGCAAACGCAACTTTGGTCGCGTCGAAAGACACGGTTACATCGCGGATGTCAGCAAGCCCTTCGGTGAACGCACCGGTGAGATCGGTGTCCGGCGTGCTCGGTGATGCGCGATCGCGGAAGAACAAATCTGCGCCCGGGTTGAATTCCAGAACAACCCGAATGTCCTCGATGATCGGCTCACCATCGTCGTCGACAGGTAATGGCCGTTTGACATAAAAAATCGGAAACTCAAGCGCTACCGGGTCAGGGGTCTGTCCGCCGCCAAACCCGACCTGGTCACCCTCTTCCCCACCTGCATTACAGCCAGCAATGACTGCAGAGGCCGCGACTACCGTCACCGCCCGTGAGAACCAGTTTCCACGTAATGCGTTATTCATCGTTTTCATCAGAGGCCACCTCGGCATCTTGCTCTGGCGGCGAGACCGGTATCCGGTCTCCTTCGTAGTCGTCAGACCCACAATTGAACGTAATGGGCATGTTGACGATCGCCCGCCGGGCATTCTGTTAACAACATCACAGTTCGATCGGGACCAGCGTCGCGAACTTGGAAACCGTGCACTGCGTCGGTTTCATCCTCGATCACATAGGCCCCTGCTCGACCGATGCCGGAGTATAGGAATGTGGTTTTGTGGCTTGTAATGTCTCAAAAGCGAGACAGCACATATGATAAGTACGAGGGCCGCGACGAGCATGAGCCGAAACCTCCCGTAATTTCAGGGGGTTGCCCAGATCCAATCGATCGACGACACCCTTCGGCTATGCGGAACTAAAAACCTCGAAACTGTGAACTGAACGCCGCTGACCCAGTGACACCTGCTATGCCAACGCGCGGCACCTCTGTCTGCATCCAGCGACAAATTTTTTTATCAATAATTTCAGATACTTAAGTACCCGCCTCTACGGCTCTGTCGATACTCTCCGACAAGGGTTTTACATAGTCACTGTCACCCTTTGTCGGCCACAACTTCACTAACTCCCTGAGTTTATTGAGTTTCATCGAAAATCATCTGTACAGAACGAAGTCTGGCATACCCCTTGCACCCTCTCTTTTGTTGAAGCCGATCCCACAAACAGGGACGAGCGAGGCGGACGACAGCGGTTTGTGAGCGTCATCACTGCAAACACTGTCGACTTCCTTCACATTGGCGACCCGCACAAGGACCTGTGCCACCACGCCAACGGGACCGGCTAAGAGATATCGGTTTACCCGCCGGAACTCCGGCGATTTACGAGAGCAGGGGCACATGAACACAATTCAGAGATGCAAATCGGCTCTGCTGGCTGCAATAGGCCTTACCGCTGTACTGGCGTCCGCCAGTGCGGAGGCAGGTCCAAGAGAGCAAGCCAAGCGGATGCACGACCGGTTGGCTGGCGTACCGCCAACGGAAGCCGTGCTGGACGCCATGGAAGCGGAAATCGCGAATGGCAACCGGACGGGCGCAGCAGAAATTGCGATGCAGAACGACGAGTTCTACAACGTGACGCTAAAGAACTTCGTGACCCCGTGGACGAACCGCGACGGAGACGTGTTCGCACCGCTGAACGACTACACCGCGACTGTGATCGGCATGATCCGCGACGACGTGCCGTTTACCGAAGTGTTGTCCGGCGACATTTTGTATGTTGCAGACTCGAGTCTCGGGTTGCCTGCGTATTCGATGACGGACAACCGTCTTTATGAAGAGCTGGAATCGCGCGCCATCAACTTACAGAGCGCTTTGGTCCGCACGACCCAGTCGGCTGTGACCGACTTGCCGCCGAACGCAACCGCGGGCGTCATGACAACCCGCGCCGCTGCCGAAGCCTTCTTTATTGCCGGCACAAACCGCGCAATGTTCCGCTGGACGCTCCTGAATCACCTGTGCGATGACCTCGAGCAGGTGAAAGATGTGACACGTCCGCCGGATCGTATTCGCCAGGACGTGACTCGCTCTCCGGGCGGTGACAGCCGGTTGTTCCTGAACAACTGCATCGGCTGCCACAGCGTGATGGACCCGATGACACAGGCGTTCGCCTACTACAACTTTAACGGTGAGACCGGCCGTATCGAGTACACCGAAGGCCAGGTTCATCCGAAGTACTTCAATAACGACGCCAACTTCCCGTTTGGATATCGCACGCCCGATGACTCATGGGAAAACCGGATGCGCCAAGGCCGCAACGCACTGCTCGGCTGGGACGACACACTCCCCGGAACCGGGACCGGTGCGAAGTCGATGGGGCAGGAGCTGGCGGCTAGCGCCGAGTTCGCCCAATGCCAGGCGCGCAAGGTATTCCGCAATGTCTGCCTGCGCGAGCCGGTCGATGCGTCAGACCGCGCTCAGGTAAACAGCATGGTCACTTCTCTCACAACCGGTGGTTACCGACTGAAGCAATCGTTTGCTGAAGCGGCCAGCTACTGCATCGGCGACTAAGGGGGCGATGATAATGAAACAGCAATCGTTGAATATCGCTGCGCAGACCCTGTCTCGCGCAAGAAACCTCGTCGCACTGGTAGCTACTGCAGTGCTGGTATCCGCATGCTCGGGTGGCGCTGAAACCACGATCAACCCGGTCACCAGCGTTCCTGATGCGACAAATTACAACGGCCCTGCGCCCGCGACCGCCGATGTACAGGCGTACAAACTGAACGTCTGGGATAACATCCAGGCGGAAGCAGGATGCGGCGACTGCCACGGCACGAACGGCCAGGTTCCGACCTTCGCACGTACTGACGACATCAACCTTGCGTACGAGGATTCGAACCCGCTCGCGAATCTGGCGACCCCGGGTGACTCGCGTCTCGTGACGAAAGTCGGTGGCGGTCACAACTGCTGGCTGTCGAACGACGCAGTCTGCGCCGACCTCATGGAAACATGGGTAACCGGCTGGGCTGGGGAACTGGTCGCCGGCGGTGGTCGTACTATTGATCTCGCGCCGCCTGTGCCGCGTGAGCCAGGTTCCAGCCGCAACTTCCCGGTAGACCCGACGCTGTTCGCAACGACGGTCCACCCGATCCTGACGCAGTACTGCGCCGGCTGTCATACCTCAAGCTCAGCGAACGCGCAGTCTCCGTACTTCGCGGAAGCCGATCTCGGTACCGCCTACGATGCGGCCAAACCCAAGATCGCTTTGGATGATCCGTCGAACTCGCGCCTAGTGCTGCGCCTGGGTAGTGAATTCCACAACTGCTGGGGTGATTGCCAATCGGATGCTGCGGCCATGCAGGCTGCCATTCAGGATATGGCAAATGGCATCAGCCCAACTCAGGTTGATCCGACGTTGACCATCAGCCGTGCGCTAACCATCTTTGATGGTGTTGCCGCCAGCGGCGGTAACCGCTACGAAGCGAACGCCATCGCGACTTACGAGTTCAAGTCGGGCCAGGGCACAACAGCGTTCGATACCAGTGGCGTATCGCCTGCAATGGATCTGACACTGTCCGGCGACTATGACTGGGTGGGTGGCTTCGGTGTCACCATCCGGGAAGGACGCGCTCAGGCGCGCACCGCTGACTCGCGTAAGTTGTTCGACATGATCCAGCAGACGGGGGAATACTCTATCGAGGCTTGGGTAGTACCTGCCAATGTGGTGCAGGAAGAGTCGCGCATCGTGAGCTACTCTGCAGGCGCCACGTCGCGTAACTTTACGCTCGGTCAGACGCTGTATGACTACACATTCCAGAATCGGAGCAGTGTCACCGACGCTAACGGCATGCCGATGATTCGCACGCCGATGGCTGACGAAGTCCTGCAGTCGACACTGCAGCACGTCGTAGCGAATTTCGATCCAGTTAACGGTCGCTCGCTCTACGTCAACGGTGTGCTCGTGCAGGGCAACGATGATGTCGGCGGCGGTAACATTTCCGAGTGGGACGACACCTACGCTTTCGTTCTGGGTAACGAGGTAAGTGGTGACGGCCAGTTCGCCGGTACGTTCCGCTTCGTTTCGGTTCACAACCGCGTGCTTACCGAAGCGCAGATCCTGCAGAACTTCGATGCAGGCGTTGGCGAGAAGTTTTACTTGCTGTTCGGCGTATCACATCTGATCGACGTCCCGGAAGCGTATGTGCTGTTTGAAGTCGCTCAGTTCGATAACTTCGGCTATCTGTTCAGCGAGCCGCACTTCATCAGTCTCGATCAGAACGCTGAGTGGACCGGCATCCCGCTGCAGGGCATGCGCGTTGGCATTAACGGTCGCGAGATCGAAATTGGCCAGACCTATCGCACGCTCGACGTGATGTTGGATAGCACGCAGCTGCAAGAGTTGGGTCAGCCGCTGACCGAACTGGGCGCTGTGTTCGCAGCCGAGCAAGGTCCGGAAGCGGATGAGTTCTTCCTGTCCTTCGACGTGCTTGGTGACAATGCGAATGTCCGCCTGGATCCGGTCCCGCTGGCACCGCCTCCGCCGGTCGATGGCGACCCGGTGGCTGATATCGGTGTGCGTACGTTCGAGGAAATCGACGCGACGATGTCATCGGTTACTGGCGTGCCGCGCACGCAGCCTGATGTTCGGGCGACCTACGAACTTGTTCGTCAGCAGATGCCGAACTCTGATTCGCTGCAGGGCTTCCTGTCATCGCATCAGGTTGGTATCTCGCAGCTCGCGGTTGAGTACTGCAACGCATTGGTGTCTGACACGACACTGCGTGCCAACTTCTTCCCGGGCATGAACTTCAATGCTTCAGCGAATGCGGCCTACGGTACGCAGGCTGGTCGCGATCTGCTCATCAACCCGATCATTGACGCGGTTGTCGGCACGGGTCTCGCGAGTCAACCGGCACGTGCGACCGTGGAAGGCGAACTGAATGATCTGATCGGCCGTCTCACCAGTTGTGGTGGAGGTTGTGAAGCAGGTCGTACCGAAACCGTCGGCATTGCTGCATGCTCAGCTGCTCTGGGCAGCGCAGCCATGCTGGTGCAGTAAGAAATCAAAGGCAGAAATATCATGCGTAAGAAAAAGCTGAATCTTCATCCGGACGCGCCTTTGCTGCACCCGGACCACAAACGCCCGGTCACCCGTCGCGAATTTATCGCTCAAGGTTTCATGGCTGGTACCACAACGGCGATGACAGGTGGCTTGTTCAGTCTGTTCGCCAACCCGCGGGAAGCAGCGGCGGCGCTCTCATCGGACCTGCAACCGCTGCGAGCGGGCTGCGGCCTGGAGCTGGTCGGCGCGGGACGGATTCCATTCGTCTGCTTTGACCTTGCAGGTGGTGCGAACATCGCCGGATCCAACGCTCTTGTCGGCGGCCCCGGCGGACAGTTCGATTTCCTGACCACCGCTGGTTACAACAAGCTGGGCTTGCCAGGGGACATGACTCCCGATGCGGTGAACCCGGATACCGGCACGAATGACTTTATTCGTACTGACCTCGGTTTGGCATTCCATTCGGATAGCGCGTTCCTTCGAGGCATTCTCGAACGCTGCTCTCCGGCGACGATTGCCAACACCAATGGTGCGATCCTGGTTAACCGATCCGAGAACGACACGGGCAACAACCCGCATAACCCGATGTATGCCATCGCACGCACCGGGGCTCGCGGCGAGCTGCTCGATCTGATCGGCTCGCGCACCAGCGAATCCGGCGGTAACTCGCTGGCACCGGCGGCGATGATTGACCCGGCATTGCGCCCGACCAAGGTCGACCGTCCGAGCGACGTAACTGGTCTCGTCGATACGGGCAAGCTCGTTGGTCTGTTGTCTCAGGAAGACGCAGTGGCGGTTCTCGAATCCGTGTATCGCCTGAGCGATCGCAAGATGGACAACGTCAACACGCAGATTTCTGCTGACGCTGTCGTGAAAGACCTTGTGCGTTGCGGCTACCTCAAGTCTGCTGACCTCGCAGACCGGTTCGGCGATCCGTCTCAGCTGAACCCGTCACTGGACGCGGATCTTGTGGGGCCAACCGGCATCTTCTCGCAAGCCGAATACGACGACGACCGAGAATTCCGTAAGACTGCATCGATCATGAAACTGGTCGCAAACGGTTATGCCGGCGCAGGCACCATCACCATGGGTGGCTACGACTATCACGGTGGCCGACGTGCTCGCGGCGAGATTCGCGACTTGCGTGCAGGCCGATGCATGGGTGCAGCGCTCGAGTACGCAGCGCGACGCAACGTGCCATTGTTCATGTACGTGTTCAGTGATGGATCAGTCTCCAGTAACGGTGTGATTGACGATACTGAGGATGGACGCGGCAAGTACGAGTGGGTGAGTGACAACCAGAGCACCGCAGCCGCGATGATTCTGGTCTACAACCCCAACGGCCGTCCGCAACTGTTCTCCGGTGACAACATTCCAGCGGAGAACCACCAGCAGATCGGTTACTTCCGTCCTGATGGGTCAGGCGAGCGTGGCAGTACTCCAATTGCCAACAACGTGAACCTGCTGGTCGAGGCGGTTGTGTTGAACTACCTCGCTGCACACGGCGAGCAGGCAACCTTCGAGACGCTGTTCCCGAATCACGGTTTGGGTAACGCTGCGCTTCGGGATAGCTTGACAGCATTCGACCCGATCCTCTGATCACTACAAGTTAGACGGCGGTGCCTTTGCGGCATCGTAACCAGGCAGACAGTGTCGTTTCCGTCTGCAGAGCAGGAAGGCCGGCGCCGCGAGGTGCCGGCCTTTCTTTTTCTAGATGCGCGACACCGTGCAACCAGGCTCTTCGAACCCCTGGCAACGCAGCCGGTAACGCTCGCCAAAGCTCAATGCATCTCGTAACCAGATACCAAGACCAAACGCGTGCACGATGTGCTGCCGAAGGTAATCGATGCGAACCGAATCGCCCACCTCATTCAGCCCCCCGAGTTGTTGCTCGTTATCCGGCAGAGGAAGCCCGTCAGGACCCATCAGGGAACCATCCACAACCGCAAGGCTGGGCGACCCGTTGGCGTCCAGTGCCACCTTGGCACGCACTGAGCTGCCATCGCGGAATTGAATGGTGACGGGGCTGGCCACACGCGTAGCTTCCGCAGCGAGCTGACCCGCGCGCTGCACGAGGCCGGGTATCTGCGCTCGAGAAAGCACAGGCTGCAGGGTCTGCCGCTGGTCGCTAACCAGCCACTGCGCGGCACTCGGTACATCAACAGCCTGGTGCGCAGAGCCTAACGCCTGCAACACATCGGCTAGCTCCCGCCATGCTGAAAGGCTGGCCTGTGCAGCGGCCGTGGCAGCCACTGGATTGGCGAGGCGCAGCCAAGCGCCGAATTCATAGTCATAAAACACTTGAACCCGAAAACTGTGCAAACGCGCCAACTCGCCATCAAGCACGTTCACTGTAGCGAACCCGAATCGGTCGGGCGGTACGGCTCGGGCGAGCTGTGCTGCAGCACTGGTTGAACAGTCTTCGCAATACGCCCAGTGCTCACCGGCGATCGCAGTGGTCGCCGAGAAACACAGGAACAGGGCGGCAAGAGATTTGATTATCACATCGAGGCTCCTTTTTTTAGGTACCCCGATGAGGCTAGTGTTGTGCCTTGTTGTCAGCCGCAGACGAAATCGGGCAGCTTGGTCGCTTATTGCTCCTCAAGCAGCGGTGCAGCAGGCGTCTCGTCAAGCAAATCCTCGACGGGAATCTCAGCAGACCCGGTTTCGATGAGCCTCACTAATCGACCCAGCTGCAATCCCAACGTTTCGTCGACCGCGGGCGCGATCGAATCAAGACCGTCAGGGTCATAACCGCCCACGCGGTATTCCATTGCGAGCGCGGTACCTGTGTCGGTATCCGCAAGACTGAACGTCATGTTGCCGTCGACGCCCATAAGCCCCAAAGGACCCAGCCCGCCAGTCAGCCGGAGCAACGAGTCTTTACGGATCGCGGTCACGGTAAGGTGGACAACCGCATCAGCCGCACCCAGATCCTCGCAAAAGCAGCCAAGCGCGCGTGATTCGATGTACAGATTCGAAGCATCGCCCGAGTACGTATGGTCACTATCCCACCACTCGGCGACATGGCCCAGCAGCATTCGCCAAACCGTTGAGCGCGGCGCAAGGATCTCAAGCTGATGTCGCACAACGAATCCAGAGGCTTCGGCATTCAGCACCTCGCCACGCGCAGTTGATGACACAGATAAACCGGCGACCAAAACCGTGAACGCGACGCACAGCACTTTCATAGTGAACTCCGAATCAAAAACGGCTTGGCAAGCATACCCAGCCACCGACGCTACTGCACATTGGTCATCGTCGTGGGCGCACGGGAAAGATCGCTGCGTCTGAAAACTACCGCAACCAATGCCCCGGTGATCAGGTGCCAAACACCCCACCATGCCGTGATAAGTGCCGTCCCACCCAATGCATCGAAGAAGGTAAAGATGACGCTCAATCCCAGTGCTGTGTTTTGGATACCCACTTCGATACTGATGGATCGGCATTCTGGTGCACGCAGTCGAAATACGCGCGCAAGAAGATAGCCTGTCAAAAGCGCTGCGGCATTATGCACCGCTACCAACCCGACAATCTGCTCCGCAGCCTCAAAAAACAAGCGACCATTCGCAGCAAACGCCGCGATCACGAACCCCGCAAAAGCCACCATCGAGAAACGCTGCAGGGGTTTTCGCAGTTGATCAGCACGCTGAGGTCGCAACGCCGCAAGCGTAGCCCCCGCCAGTGCCGGCGCGAGCAAGACGCCCAAAACCAACAACAACATCTCATACCAAGCGATACTCACCGTTGCCAGCAACGCAGAAACCTCGGGGAGCAACCCGCCCCAAAGCGCGATGGTCAGCGGTGTGGTGATGAAGCAGATGGCGCTCGTCAGCGCGGACAGCGACACACTGAGCGCGATATCACCCCGCGCGACGTGCGAGAAATAATTGCTGACACTGCCGCCTGGACAAGCAGCAATGATGATCATGCCTAATGCCAAAGAAGGGCTTGGTTTCAACCAAACAATCAAAAGCACAGTCAGAAGGGGTAACAGCACCCACTGCCCAGCCAGACCGACGAGCAGCACCGGCCATCGCTTCATCAACGTTCGGACATCACCAAGGCGAAGATCGAGCCCGACGCCGAACATGATGAGGCCGAGCAAGACGTTGAGAACTGCTAGCGCATCAGGATTGAAATTGAGTTGTGCCTGGTCGAGTCCAGCCACCAGCGGTCACCGCTTATTCCAGATTGTAATCCAGATAAGCATACACCCGTTGGGCTACTGCCTGACCTCGCACCTCACGAGGCTCATAGCGCCACTCGGAAATGGCTCGAATCGAGGCGCGATCAAAAACGCCGCCGGAAGAGGATTCCACGACTTCGATATCCCGGGTACTGCCGTCGACAGCCACCGTAAATTCGACCTTCACGCGCCCGGTAATGCCACGACGCACTGCGCGCTGCGGGTAAACCGGTGCTACGGCCCGAGTTCTGCGCAACGTCGCTGCAGATACCGTTTCGGAAACGGCGAGCTCGATGTAGGCCCGGTCAATCGTCTCTTGAAGCGCACTCGCTTCTGCCGAGTCAAAACTCGCAACCTGCCCTTGCAGGCGTTCCGCCTCTCGCAGATCTCCGGCGGCAGCAGCGTTTCGCGCGAGATCGGCGATTGCGCCAGCCAATTCGCTTTGAACTTCGGCGCGACCATCAGCACTCGAGGGGACAGCCTCGAACAAAGCAATGGCGCCAGCTTCGCCAGTTAGCTGCCCTGACTGGATCGCACTGCGAACCTCAGCCAGCGGGTCGGTCTGCACCGGCGCCGCTGCGGGTTCAGGCGTCGTGCGTGTGCGTGCCGCTGCAGCACGTTGCTGCTCGGCCCGACGGGCGGCAGCAGCTGCCTCAGCGGCTGCCTGTTGTTCAACGCGGTAAGCGACCAAAGCATCGCGCACTGCTGAGCGGGTTTCGAGCAACGCTGTGGCTTCTGCACGCGGCAGACCCGCAAGCTCATCCAGTGCCGCATTGGCACCGGCCTCGTCGCCACGCCGTGCAGCTGCCAACGCAACTTCGGCCTGCTCGACTCGATAGGCTTCGAGATCCGACCGGAAAGCCTCAACCGCACTTGAGTCGGCTCCTGCGTTACGAATCTGTTCAACCAGGAAGGTAGCGCGATCCCAATCGCGACTGCCGACAGCAGCTGCGACTTGTTGCCCAACGGCGTCCGCAGCGGTGCTTAGCTCCTGCACAGCTTCCGCATCATCAGGGTTCTGTTCCAGATACAGCGAATAGTAGTAGAGGGCGTTGCTGCTGGATGGCTCAGCCAACATTCCGGACTCGACGGCGAGGCGCGCTCGAGTCAGCAGCTCATCCGCCACAGACTCAGACGCGATCACGGCCTGAATTTGCTCTTCCTCCGGGGTCGACTCCACAACCGCCGGTGGCGCGGACTCGATCACAGCGGAATCCTTGCCGAGGAAGAAATAGGCCAGCATAGCGCCGGCAACAACCAACGCAGCAACCAAAAGCGGTGTATCGAAGGACCGCTTGGGCTGATCTACGTCGAACTGTTCCAGATCTTCCATTTGTTCACCGGTGACTGACATCGGTCTCTATCGCTATTTCTTACGCCAGAATTTACCAAGCGACTTGATCCGATCGATAACGGTATCAAAGGCACCCGCCTTAACGCGATCCAACTCGTCGCTGGTCTCCACCTGCATACGTGGAATCAGACTCGGGTCGGCCCGCATCTGAAGATGTCGGAGTGCACCGCCATTGACGTTCTGTAGCAGTCGATCATGCGCGACCGGCTTGGACATGTAGCGGAAAACCTGCCCGTGGTTGATCAGAGAAATCATCTCAGCCGCGTCACGATCATCACTGATCACAATCGCGATCAACTCCGGCAGGTGTTGCTTGAACTTGTTGAGCACTTTGCGAAGCACCGAACCTTCGCTACTTACTTCGGAAATCAGCACGCCGGCCTTGCGCTGCATGATCAGTTCGAGCACCTTGATCAAGCGATTTGCGTGATAGAGCTTGTAGCGGCTACCGAGCGTCTGTTTAACCTCGGCGAAAAAATCGTCGCTGAGCGTGAACACGACAACGCCAACGCCTTCCATGTCGCGGAATGCGTCGCTCCGTGGACCGTGTTGTACGCTGTCTCCCGACAAAATGACCTGCTCGCCGGTAGATGCGGTACTTTCCGCGGTCGTCTCATCTTCAACAGGCTCTGGTTCGGGCGCCGGCTCTGCAGTTTTGCCGCGTGCTGCCAACATCGCCGGGATCAGCGACGGACCTTTGCGACGTCCCAGGGGCTTGCCTTGAGTGCCGATCGAAGCATCCGGCGTTATGTCCGTCGCTTCAACCTCTTCGATCTCGGGCTCTGGCGCTGCTGTCGGCGCTTCTGCGAAGTCAGTAGGGGTCGGTGCGAGAATCGGCGCATCCGACGCTTCAACCGCTAATTCAATGGTGGCACGCAGATGCTCGGGCGGACACGGCTTGGACAGGAACCGGAACACTTCGCCGACGTTAATGGATCCCTCAATAGCATCGAGATCCGCATAACCCGTCAGGAGAATGCGCATTGTTCGAGGCGCCTGTTCACGGACAGCGCCCAGCACCTCAACGCCTTCCATTTCTGGCATACGCTGGTCAGCCACAATGACGTCCGCATCGTGCTCGACGCACATGCGAATCGCTTCACTACCAGATGTGGTCAGAAATAACTCATAATCGCGGCGGAACAACGCTTTCATTGCGTTGAGCACCCGCTTTTCGTCATCAACGAAAACGACTCGAGGTTTCTGCGAAGGATCGCGCTGTCGCGTACCTCCGCTCAATTGTTCACTTGCCTGCGTCAAAGCCATCTTTTGCCGTACGCCTTATGCTGTCTGCTCGGCCGGATACTCGAGGTCACCCTCTTCTCCAGTCAGTTGACCGGATTCCAGCGCTTCAGTGAATGCTTCCAGTTCCTCGAGCTCACGAGCCATATCGCTCATGCCGGCGTCGCCTCCGACCGGCAGGCATATCGTGAATGTAGATCCCTTCCCGAGTTCTGACTGAATGTCCAATGATCCGTCGTGCGCGTCAATGATTTTCTGACTGATCGACAGACCGAGGCCGGTTCCCTTACCAACTTCCTTGGTCGTAAAGAAGGGATCGCGCACTTTGGACAGCGTTTCGTCGTCCATGCCCTCACCCGTATCCTTGACACTGATGTAGGCGGAGTCGGCTTCTGCCCAAGTTGTGATGGTGAGGATACCGTCCCGACCCATGGCGTCGGCGGCATTCTTGATCAGGTTGAGCAAAACCTGGTTAATCTGGCTAGGCGAGCAGGTCACCGGCGGCAGATCGCCCAGGTTCTTGCGGACCTCGATGCCGCCTTTCAGCACGTTCTTGGCAATGACCAGCGTACGGTCGACGCCGTCATTCAGGTTGACCTTATCCGTCGCTGCGCGATCCAGGCGGCTGAAGTCTTTCAGCGACTGCGCCATTTCAGATAGCTGTTCCAGACCCTCAGACGAGTCATCCAGCAAATCGTTACATTCCTCGAGGTCATCTCGCAGCCCTTCGCTATTCAACGCCTGGTCGAGGCGGCGCAGCTGTTTGACGAAGGCATCTTTGTCTGCACCCCCCGCGCGCAGCAGGCCCAGCATGTCGTCGGTGATCGCGACGAATTGGTTAAAACTCGAGAGTCGTTCCTTGATCAGCGTGGTATTGCTCAGCAGATACCAAAGCGGTGTGTTGATCTCATGGCTGATGCCAGCAACCAACTCACCGAGTGAAGACATTTTCTCGGCTTGAACCAGTTGCATCTGCGACTCCTTGAGTTCGGAGTAGGCAGAAGACAGCTCACGCGTGCGCTCGGCAACGCGTTCCTCGAGGGAGATGTTGAACTGCTCAAGCTCGGCATTGGTGTCGTTGAGCTGTTCGTTACTCTGGCGCAACCGAATCAGTGCAAAGCCGGTAAGAAGCAGCATCAGTCCGGCGACGCCGCCTAGAAGCAGGCGTGCGCGGTCAGCGCGTGAGGTGACTCGCGCGTTATTCGCTGATACCGCGCCGTAGAGCTGCTGAGCCGCGGCAGGGAACGCGGCCGCGTCGACGTCGCCAAGAATCGTCATCGCTTCCCCGCGGGTATTCAGTACTGTGCGTGCAGCATCAGCAAAGGCGCCGAGCCCCGCAGGTGCACGCCCGGATTTATTGGCTGCCTCGACAACGGCGTCAAGACGCGCGCTTAACAACTCAGGATCAAACGTGGATTTGCCGGTCGCGTAATCGAGCACGTCAACCGTCAATGCAAAAAGTGATTGAGAGGCCGCATCCTGGCCGCGCTGGCGCAGTACCCGGACCATGCCAGGGCCATCATCACGCAAGACGCTCGCCGCGCTCGCGAGGCGCGCCTGGACGTCGCTGAAGCCGTTTACCGCGGAAAGTAACTTCTCGACACTACGGGTGTAGACCGCTGCTGCTTGAGCAACCGAATCATCACGTATCGACAGCGGTGGCGCTCGCAGGACATCGACGCCGCTGCCGAGTCGCTCCGTCAGCGAATCTACGGTCTCTGGCAACGCCTGTGCCTCACCCGCGTATACACTAAGGGTGCTGACCAGTGTTTCGTGATCCCGCTGGCTCTGGCGCAGCGCTGACACGTAATTGCTGTAGTCGAGGTAGAATTGCGCATCTACGGCGCGCGACTCGCGCACCAGTACGGTGAGCAAAACCACCATCAACATCGCGATCATTGCAATGAGGATTTTTTTCAGCATTGGCTTGGGCTTCTGACGATTATCTGGACTCCACGGCAGCCACCGTATGCGAATGGCGACAGGTCGTCCGTGACGGTTATCACATGAAATCAAAAAGATTTTGTAAAAAACAGTCGCGAACGTCGGCATTCTTGCCTAAATCGGACCACGCGATACCCCAAGTTGAAATATCCGGACCAGAAGCAGCATGTTGGACCGCCTCGCGACATCAATCCAAATAGGTTATCTCTTTGATGCAACTTGAGTTTTTTGGTGCGGCCGGAGAGGTAACCGGTTCCTGCCACGTTTTGCGGGTGGGCGGCCGAACAATCCTGCTGGATTGCGGGCTGATCCAGGGCAGTCACAAGAATGAATTGCGAAACCGTGACGCATTTCCCTTCGATGCAGCCGAGGTTGATGCGGTCGTCTTAAGTCATGCGCACCTCGACCACAGCGGCAGACTGCCACTTTTGGTCAAGCGCGGCTTCAAAGGTCCGATCCACGCGCACTTCGCAACCCGAGACCTTGCTCGGGTGCTATTGGGGGATGCGGCAGCCCTCGGGGAGCGAGACGCCGAGCGCGAGAACAGGCGCAGACGCCGCCATCGGAAACCGCTGATTGAACCGCTGTATGACGGCGGCGATGCCGAAGCTGCTGTTCGACAAATTCGCGGGCACCGCTACCACGAAGCGTTTGAAGTGACGCCGGAGGTCACCGTGCGGTTCTTTGATGCCGGCCACATCATGGGATCGTGCATCGTTGAAGTCACCATTCGCGAGGGCGACACTAGGCGTAAGTTGCTATTTAGCGGCGATCTCGGGCAATACGACACACCGATACTGCGCGACCCTGAAGCACTCGAGGGCGTCGATGCCCTCTTGATGGAGAGCACCTACGGCGGGCGCAAACATCGAAGTCGAGATGAGACCATCGATGAGCTGGGTGACATCCTGAAGGCCGCGGAACGCGACGGCGGGAACGTGCTCATACCGGCTTTCGCGATCGGACGCAGCCAGGAGCTGATCTATGAACTGGCCATGCATGCCGATGCGTGGAATCTTGGCGCCTGGCGAGTGTTCCTCGATAGCCCGATGGCGATCGAGGCGGCAGAGGTGTATTGGGACTACCCACATCTTTACGACGATGAGGCAACGCAGCTGCGCAAAGCAGTGCACGAGATGCCGCTCCTGGATCGACTGCATCTTACGCGGACGCCTGCTGAGTCCCGTGTCATCAATCGATTGGAACGCGGCGCGATCATCATTGCAGGCAGCGGGATGTGTAACGGCGGGCGCATTTTGCATCACCTGAAGCACAACTTATGGCGCGAGCAGACCCACGTCGTCATCGTCGGGTTTCAGGCACCCGGTTCGCTAGGCAGAAAACTCGTTGATGGCCACGACCGAGTGAAGATTCATCACGAGACGGTCCGCGTGGCTGCGAATATTCATACTCTTGGCGGCCTTTCAGCACATGGCGATGCAGAGGATTTATCGCGGTGGTATGGCGCTTTGGGTAATACGCCACCGGTGTGGCTCGTTCATGGGGAGCCGCAGGCCGGCGGCGAGCTGGCTGACCGCCTGAAGGCCGAGCATGGCGCTTCCGTGCATCGGGCACTACCCGGCCGCCGTATTGACCTCATGACAATGAACCATGTCTGACTTTGCACGCATCCTTGAGCTCTGGCCCGAACAGGCGAGGTTTGCGGTGCTTACCGGAGCGGGCTGCAGCACCGGCGCAGGTATCCCGGATTACCGAGACGAGAACGGAGAGTGGAAACATGCGCGCCCGGTGATGTACGCAGACTTCATGGCAAAGCTTGCCGTGCGCCAGCGCTACTGGTCACGCAGCATGCTCGGCTGGCCGCGTATGGCCAAAGCGCAACCTACAGAATGTCACACCGCCCTCGCCGACATGCAGGCGCGCGGCCATCTCACCGGCATCATCACGCAAAACGTCGATCGATTGCACCAGCGCTCCGGCAGTGAAGCGATAGACCTGCACGGCGCACTTGACGAAGTTCGCTGCCAAAATTGCGGCGCACAATGGCCGCGAGCGCAGTGGCAACAACGCATTCGCGAGGCCAACCCGAACTGGCAGGCGACGGTGGTGGACATCCGCGATGCACCGGATGGTGATGCGATCCTCGAGGGTGCCGACTACGCAAGCTTCGTCGTGCCCGACTGCGATTTGTGCGGCGGGATCGTCAAACCGGAGGTCGTCTTCTTCGGTGAGAACGTCCCGAAACCTCGCGTTGAGGCAGCCTATGACATGGTAGACCAGGCTCATGGCCTGCTCGTTGTGGGCTCTTCGTTGATGGTGTTCTCAGGCCTGCGATTCGTCCGGCGCGCTGCGCAAGCGGACAAACCGGTGATCATCATCAACCGCGGCGTCACCCGCGGAGATGATGTCGCAAATTTGAAGATCGAATCGGAAGTCAGCGACACGCTAACCGCGCTCTCGAGCGCGTTGCAGGAGCGTGCCAGCGTCTACATCGATACCCAGGAACCACCCAACGACCGATAGAGCCGGACCGCAGACTGGGCTGCGGCCACTGAGGTCGCAAGCTCGGCATCCTCGGTCGCAGCCAGCTGACGCTGTGCATCCAGCAACGTCAGGTAGTCGGTCAGACCCTGACGGTACAACTTGCTCGCCAACGTTTCCGATTCACGCGCTGCGTCGACGGCGCGTTTCAAACCATCGGATGCTTCCCGCGCACCGTTATAGCCTGCAACCGCACTCTCTGTATCTGCGAGCGCACCAAGAACAGCCTGCTCGTACTCGGCGAGCGCCGCAGCCTCATTGGCATTGGCTGCATCCAGCGCAGCTCGCAAACGTCCGCCTTGAAATACTGGCCAGCGCACGAACGGGACGATGCCAAAAGTGCGAGCGTCACCAGCCCCAAGCGTTGAAAACTCGCCGGCCTCGAAACCACCGGTGGCAGTGAGCGACAGCGACGGGAAGAACGCGGCGGTTGCCGCGCCCACTTCGGCTACAGAACGCGCAAGGATTCGTTCGGCGGCGACGACATCAGGACGGCGCCGCAGCAGATCAGCAGGGGTTCCGACGGGAACGCTCTCGGGAAGTTCCGGCAACGCGCCAGCAACTTCTTGTGGCAGCGTCGCCGCGGTGGTGCCGGTCAGTGCCGCCAGACGCTGGCGAGCCGCCTCGGCCGCCGCATCGAGCTGCGGTATTACCGATTCCAGACGCGCCAACTCTGCCTCCGCCCGAGTCTCATCAAGCCGTCGCGAGAGTCCGAGGCGAACCTTACCCTGGATAATGTTGAGAGACTCGCGCTGCAGATCGACATTGCGTTGTGCAATGGCCGCTCGTGCAGAAAAGCCCTGCCAGTCGAGGTAAGCCGCCACCGTCTCCGCGGCAACCTGCAACGCCACACCATCAGCCGCAGCGATTTGTGCCTCTAAGGCTGCGTCAGCCGCCTGGACACGCCGTCGCAATTGGCCGGCAAGGTCGAGCTCCCAACTCGCGAGTAAGCTGGATGTGTAAAACGAGCCATCTCGCGGAACGATACCTGCCTCGATCAGTGGGCCCGCGGTTTGCGGCGACTCAATGCTCTGCTCAAATTCCGTGTAGCGCACATCCAGCAGCAATGCCGGCAGTCGAGCGCCATTAGCAGCCGCTCTGCCCGCAAGGGCGCTATCGACTCGAGCCACTGCCGCGCGCAAGTCGCGATTGTTCTCAAGCGCTGCTTGCACGTAGCCATCCAGAGCCTCGTCATCAAACGCGCGCCACCAATCGATAGGCAGCTCTGCTCCGGACTCAATCGCTGAAACACGCTCGCTCCACTGTGCGTCATCCGCAAACTCTGGACGGGCGTAGTCGGGACCTACTGTGCACCCGCTGAGCGCCAACGCCAGCGGCAAAACCATCTTCAATTTGTTCATGTCGTAGTCACCGCACTGGCATGCAAAGGCCTTTCGATGCGCTCACCCCACTGGCAGAGGATTCTGTAGATCGCCGGTGTGAAGAGCAGCGACAGCGTGATCGAGAATCCAACGCCGCCGGCGATCACCACTGCCAGCGGTGGCCAGAAATCGCCGCCACTGAGAATAAGGGGCACAAAACCACCGATGGTTGTGAATACCGTTGAAACAATGTGGCGGGTCGCACCCACCGTCTGTTCCACAATGCCCTCGCAGTCGCCGACACAAGCGCCCGCGTCGGCACGAATAGCCGCCATGACCACAATCGTGCCGTTGATCGCAACGCCGATCAGGCCAGCAACGCCAATGACCGCGTTGAAGCCGCGCGCGTAGCCGCCCAACCACAATCCGAGCATGCCGAGACCGACAGAAAGGAATGCGACAGTGCCGATCACAGTCGCAAGCCGCAGGCTGCGGAACGACAGAATAATCGTCGCCACCATCAACAAACCGATAATCGGCAGATAGGTGGTCAACTTGCCGATCGCCTCAGCCTGGGCGTCGCTATCGCCTTCACCCCGAAGGCGGTAACCCGGAGGCAATTCGAAACCGCTCTCTGTCAAGCGCGCACGGACCTCGTTCGACACATCGACCGCCAGCGCATCGCGTCGGGTAAATGCGAACACACGATTAGCACGAACACGGTTCTCACGAGTGATACTCACAAACTCCGGTCGCAGTTCAAGATCACCGACGCTGAGCGCATTGACCGAGCCTTGGGCACCGATCAGCTTCGTACTGGCCACGCGCGACACCGTGTCTCGCGATTCAGCGGGATAGCGGATACGCACCGGCAACTCCTCGCGCCCATCCAATACCGCACCACCGACACGCCCCTCGAGACTCGCCTGCATTTGTCCGGCAACCTGAGCCAAGGTCAGACCCGAGGCGCGCAGCGCAACTTCATCCGGTACGAAAGACAACCCCGGCTCACCACTGCTAATGGTCGCGTAGGTCTGCGTAATCTCGGGAATGGTATGCATGATCTTGCGCACTTCCTCTCCAAGGCGCACAAGCTCATTCACGTCAGGCCCTTCGATTCGCAGACCAACCGGCGCATCGACAGGTGGTCCCTGCGAGTAGGGGTTGACCACGATCCGGGCTTCAGGGAACGCATCTGGCAGCTCGAACATCAATTCGCGCGTCAGAGCCTTCGCCGATTGCACATCGTCGGTGAAGACGACCGCCTGGGCGTAGGTGCCGTCTCCGCGACGCTTCATGACCCGGTTGTAATAGACCGTCGGAAAACTGTGTCCGACCAGCCAATGAACGTCAGTGATGCCCTGTTCATCGAGCAATCGCTCGTCGATCTCGCGTGTCAGTCGCGCCGTCGCATCGATGGCTGTGCCCGGGGGCATCCAGACCTGGACCTCAAACTGATCTCGATCCGCGGCAGGGAAGAACTCCTGGCCCAGCGTGCCGGCAAGGATGAAGCCGGAAATCGGCAACACCATGCAGGCGGCGACGGTCAGCCACGGCCTGCGTACTGCAACACGCAGGAGATTGCGATAACGATCGGATAGCTTGCGATTGCTCGCGCCGTCACTCCACCAGTGACGTACCTGGCCGGGCTCACAGCGGCGGATAAACTGCGCGGACAGCGCTGGAATCACAGTGATGGCAAGCACAAACGAGGCGACCAGAGCCATCACGACCGAAATCGCGATCGGACCAACGAAGTCACCCATGGCGCCGGAGAGGAGGAATACGGGCATAAAGCCGAGCACAGTCGTTAAGGTGGACGCCAACAACGGTGTGAACAGGTGCTGCACGGCATGGCGCAGTGCAGCCACTCTCTCGCTGCCCGCATCGAGTTTCTTCTTGACCTCGTCGGTCATCACGATCGCAGCGTCAATCAGCAAACCAATCGCGACAATCATGCCGAAGATGCTCATCTGATGAATCTGCTGACCGGCGGGCCCAAGCCCGAAGACGGTGATCGAAGCTGATAATGGCAACGCCGAACCAACGATCAGCGCCGCGCGCCACCCCATGCCAACAAAGACCACGAGCATGACGACCATGGCACCCGCCATGAGGTTCGAGCTAAGTGATGCAAGTCGAGCTTCGGTGTAGATGCTCTGGTCGAACACGATCGTTGCTTCAATGCCGCCGCCAAGCGTGCGGTTGTACTCGGCGATACGCTCGCGCGCGACTTCGGCCCACTGGTCGAGACGAATTGAGCCGGACGTTCTTACGCCGAGCAGGATACTGCGCGCACCATTGGTGTAGGCGATTTGGTCCGCGGGTTCGAGCCACTCGCGCTCGACCGTCGCGACATCGCCGAGCGTAATCGCGCCGCCACGAGCATTGGGCACCAGCGTGGTTTGTCGCACGCGATCGACCGACTCAAAGTCGCCCTCGACTTCGAGCAATAGGGCGCGCGAGTCGCTGCGCAACGCTCCGGCAGGCGCTTTTGGATCGCCCGCAGCAATCAGATTGGCAACATCGCTGGTGCTCAGACCCATCTCAGCGAGCGTGTCCGGATCGATGGTGACCGAAATCTCTTCCTCGGGCGCACCGTAGTAGCGCACAAGGTCTGTGCCAGGAATCGTCAACAGATTGTCGGCAAGCTGCTGGCTCAATCGATACATGAGCCCCATCGGCGCCTCTCGATCATCCTGAGTCCAGCGCATGGAAATCAAGATACTGAAAGCCACGGCCTCGGTCTTGTCGTCAAAAACGGGCTCGAGCGCGCCGGCAGGAAGCTCCGCTGATGCGTCGGCGATCTTGTCTCGAATCTTTGAGAACACTTGCTCGTTCTGACCCGGCCCGACCGAGTCCTGTAACTCGATCGCCAGCACCGAGATGCCATTACGCGACGTTGAGCGAATGAACTTGATTTCCGACAGCTCCTCGAGCGCGTTCTCGAGCTTCTCCGTGACCAGCAGCTCTACCCGTTCCGCGGACGCGCCGGGCAGCACTGTGATTACTGTGGGATACCGATTGGTGATCCGCGGGTCCTCGATCCGCGGCAAACCGCTGAGCGCGGCCGAACCTGCCATCAGGATGATGATGATGGTCAGCCACAGCAGGTACTGGTTGCGGTACATCGCCTCGGCGAAGCGAGCGACACCCGGGTTACCTTGTGCGCTCATGACGTCGGACCTACCGACGCGTCGGTGAGATATTCATCAGGATTGCCGATCCGCACACCCTGCCCCGCGACCACACGTTGCAGCCCGCCGGCGACAATGTCGTCACCATCGCGAAGCGCACCGCGCACATACACGCGGGACTCGTCGTAGTGGATGATCTCTACGGGTCGGCGCTCAAGAATATGGGTAGCGCCCGTCTCGAGCATGACGTCGCGTGCCAGTTGGGATGTGTCATCGCTGATCGCCAGCACGTGCCAGACACCCCGTGCACCTTCGGTCAGCGATTCGAGCGGCACCCAGAAGCCTTCGCTGGAAATCATGGACTCGAACTTGAGCTCCGCGACATCGCCTACCCGTGCGGGCGCGCGCTCAGGCAACTGCAGTCGCACATCAACCGCACGCGTCCGGGCGTCACGCCTTGGGACGACTGCCGTCACGGTGGCTTCAACATCGTCCCCATTCACGCGCAGTGTGAGCTGATCACCCACCTGCATACGATCGAGCGCCGCGCTGGTGACCGCGAGGCGGACCTCGGGCGCGGCCAGCTCTTGAATGCTTAATACCGGTTGTCCACCGCCAAGCACCTGCCCTTCATCCGCCATACGGCTGACGATCAGAGCGTCGTACGGTGCCCTCAGCACACTTTTCCTGAGGTCCACGAGAATCCGTTCGAGCTGCGCCTCGGCGGCGAGTTTGGCCGCCTCAGTGCGCTGTTTGAGTTCGAGCGCCTCGTCGAGCTCTTGTTGCGAAACGCCGTCGAATTCCCGCGCCTCGGCAATCCGCTCAAAGGTCGATGCACTGAGCGCGGCCTGCGCGGCTGCCTGATCCAGCGCGGCTTGCGCAGCATCACGCGCCGCGACCAGACGTGCGTCATCCAGTCTGGCAAGCACGTCGCCGGCGCTGACGACAGCGCCATCATCAACCTTGACGTCAGCGAGCTCACCGCCGAGCTCGAAACCGAGCTGCGAGCTTCTGCCCGCTTCGACTGCACCGCTGAATCGCTGCTCCGTAAGGTATTCGCTTTCAAGCGCAACGGTGTAAGGCGCCACCAGCAAAGCAGCGGGTGCGGGGTCTGTGGCCTCTGGGGCACCGCACGCAGCCAGGACAGCCAGCGCGGACGCCAAAAGACCACGGCGTAGAGGGACGAGAAGCGATTCGATCATCATGATTCGACATCCTGTGTGCTCCAGAAGGGACGGCTTGCGGATGCCGGATCTGGAGGATTTGTGATATACTAGACCGTACAGTTTGATTAATTGTAGCACTAATTACGGAACTGTCCAGTTTGATTTCAGAAAATCTTATACAAAATCGGGTGGGACGCCCGAAATGCGATACCAAGCACGAGGCCATACTGCAGGCCGCCAGCGAGCTGTTCATGGACATCGGCTACGCGCGCACCTCGATGGATGCCATCGCGCAGGAAGCCGGCGTGTCTAAACAGACGGTTTATTCACACTTCCAGAACAAGGATGACCTGTTCCGTTCCTGCATTATGGCGAAGGTTCGCGCCTACGGGCTGGACATGCAGGACGCACATCCGGATTTGCCGCTTGCTACCGTGCTTGAAACGATCGGTCGTCGCCTGCTCGACTTGCTGTGCGACCCGGGTGTCGTTTCCATTTATAAGGTGCTGATTGGAGAGACCAAAGGGTTCCCACAGCTGTCGGAGGCGTTCTGGGATAACGGGCCGCAAGCCACCATGGATACGCTGGCACGCTGTTTGGCCGAATCCCGGGATCCTGACTATGCGCCTATTGACGATCCGCAGCGCGCCGCCGAGGAATTCCTCGCTCTGGTGGAGGGACACTATCTGATGCGTCTTATGATGCACTCGATCGAAGATATTCCCGAAGCTGAGAAAACCGCACACCTCGACCGTTGCGTCACGCAGTTCCTGCGCTGGCACACCAATTGACCCTCCGCTGATGCCGCGCGTCTTTCTGGGCTTTGCCATCACCTTTGCGATCGCGCTTGGCGTGGCGCGACTGATTTGGGGCGGTGGCAACGAGTTCCGGTTCGCGGCTGGCACACCAGCGATTGACGCCTCCGTCATCACCAACCACCTGCGTTTCAACCAACCGCCTTCGAGTATCTCTATCGATCCCGCTGGCGCCGTGTACTTTACGGTGCAGCCCGAGGCCCGCAGCGACGCGAACCAACTACTGAGAATCGAGGATGGCATCGCAGTCCCCTTCCCGGACGCCAACGCACAGCAAAGCGTCTTCGACACCGTCTCCGCCGTCACAGCGGGAGCGACGGGGCAGGTCTTCGTGTTGGATCATGGCAATCACGGCATCGGTACACCGACTCTGTTCCGCTTTAATGCCCGAACGGGCGAGCAAACGGGCCGGTTCGATTTATCGGACGTGGCGCCGCTCGGCTCCCACCTGACTGCCTTGGTGACCACTGCCGACGACCGCTATGTCCTGATCGCCGATGCGGGCACATGGCGTCGGGAGTCAGCGCTGATCATCGTTGATGCGCGGACCGGCAATATTCGCCGCGCACTCGCGGGCGAGCCTTCGATCAGTGCAGATAACTGGTATGTGGACCCGGGCACCGGACCGCTGAAGTACTTCGCCGGCACGTTCACGTGGCGACCTGGGTTGTTCTCGTTAGCGATCGATCGACAGCAGGACTATCTCTACCTCGCGGCACTCGCGAACGACGGACTCTATCGGATCCCGCTGTCGGTGCTGTTGCGTGGGCAGAGCGACGCGGCAACCGCCATCGAGCGGTTTTCCGATAAACCGCTTTCCTCAGCGATGCTCGTGTTGCCTAACGACCAACTCTTGATCACCGACGTCAATAACCACGCGTTGCATCTGATCGACCGGGATCGTCGTTTGCGCACGCTGGTTCAGACCTCGCAGATTCGCTGGGCGGCAGGTCTCGCGCTTAACCCCACCGGGGATTTATTGATCACCGACTCAGCGTTTGACGCCTACGTTTTCGGTGGTGCTCCGGCGATGGAGCAAAACGCGCCTTTCTTCATTCTGAAGGTGGCAGGCCTGAACCAACTGATCGCCGCTGTTGAATAGCACCCCGACAGCGGTCCTGTACGCGGCGACCGTCCTGATCTGGGGTTCTACCTGGGTGATGGTGAAGTACCAACTCGGCTTCGTGCCGGTACAGGTATCGCTCGCCTACCGTTTTGCCATCGCGGCACTCGCCCTTGCCGCCTACGGGCGGCTCAGAAATCGTAGGCTCGGAATCGAGCGTGAGGACCTGCCGGCGGTCGGGGTCCAGGGCATTCTCATGTTCTCGGTGAATTACTTCTTCATTTACGCCGGTACCGCTTACCTGGCGAGCGGTCTGGTCGCCGTATTGTTCACCGTGATGGTGTTATTCAACGCTGTTAATGAACGTTTCTTCTACGGCACAGCGATCGAGCCGCTCGGCCTACTCGCGGGCGTGATGGCTCTGGCGGGTATCGCATTGATGTTCTGGCCTGAGATTTCTGAACTCACGCTATCGGACGAGACCTTTAAAGGCATCGTGTTGATTCTGATCGGGTCATACATGGCTTCGCTGGGGAATATGGCTGCCATCCGCAACACCCGGAGAAAACTGCCGGTTATCGCCGTCAACGTGTGGGGGATGGGAATCGGTGCCAGCGCTTCGGTGGTCTTCGCCGCGGTGTCCGGCGCACCCTTTGTGATCGACTGGCAATTCAGCTACGTGAGCTCACTGCTGTTTCTCGCAATTCCCGGCACGGCCATCGCCTTTGGCCTGTATCTCGTGATTCTGGATCGAATTGGCGCAACCCGCTCGTCCTATATCGCCGTCATGCTGCCGGTTGTGGCTTTACTGATTTCTACTGTCTTCGAGGGGTATCGCTGGACACAGTCGGCCCTGATCGGCCTCTTGATTTCGCTCGGCGGTAACGCACTTGCGTTGACGGTCAAGCCGGCTAACAAACGACAATCGGTGCGCGGTAGTTGAAGCGATCCCGCCAACGCGTACACTTTCGGGTTGTTTAACCAATCGGGGACCTGAACATGCTTTCCGCGAGCCTTGAAATCTCCTCACTTGTCGACGTCGACGCGCTTTATGAGACACTGACGACCACCGGTGTCGACTTCGGTCTGAAAGTGCTTTCCGCGATCGCGATTTTCATCGTTGGTCGCTTCATCGCTGGCCTGGTGATGCGTGCAGCGAGGAAGATATTCGACAATGTCGATCTGGCGCCGATCCTTGAGAATTTCCTCCTGAACATTCTCAACTTCCTGCTCACCCTGTTCATCATCATCGCCGCGCTCTCGCAAGTCGGCTTCGAGATGGCATCCGTCATCGCTGTGCTCGGTGCGGCCGGCCTCGCGGTCGGTCTGGCGTTGCAGGGATCGCTGGCGAATTTCGCATCCGGCGTGCTGATCGTGTTCTTCAAGCCCTATCGTGTTGGCGACTTTATCGACGCTGCCGGCGAATCCGGTACGGTCCAGGAGGTGACGATTTTCAACACGATCCTGAACACACCGGACAACCGTCGCATCATTGTTCCCAACGCCAACGTCACGTCGGGCTCGATCGTGAATTACTCGATTCTCGATAAGCGACGTATCGATCTTGTGATCGGCGTCGGCTACGGCGACGACCTGCGCGAAGCCGAGAAAGTACTGCGCGCAACGGTTGAGGCAGACGAGCGTGTCCTGAAAGACGAGACCGTCACCGTTGAGGTCAGCGAGCTTGCGGACTCCAGTGTGAATTTTGTGGTGCGCCCGTGGGTGAAGACCGGCGATTACTGGCCGACGCGCTTCGCACTGACGAAGAACATCAAGCTTGCTCTTGACGAGGCCGGTATCTCGATTCCGTTCCCGCAGCGCGAAGTGACCATGGTCACGCCAGACGCGGAATAAACCATGCCCTCCGAAGGCAGAGCCACGGCGTTGGCACTGGGTTATGGCGGACTGATCCCCTTCGTGGGGCTCAGTCTCGCCATCATCCTCGGTGTAGACCTTGGCGATTTCTCGGGCACCGGCCTGCTTGCAGGCTATGCCGCCACCATTCTTAGCTTCTTGGGCGCCATCCATTGGGGCATCGCTGTCGCGACCCCTGACCACAACAGCCCACGGGATTTTGTCGCGAGCGTGATTCCGCCGTTGTTCGCCTGGGTCGCACTATCTCTACCTGCACCCCAGGACTTGCTGGCGTTCGGTGTTGCATTTCCTGCGTGGTACCTGTGGGAACGCGTCAGCATGCTCGACCGCTACCCGGCGTGGTTTCGACGCTTACGTGCAGCGTTGACGCTGGTCGTCAGTATCACCCTCGCCTGCGTCGTTGCATTCGGTTAACGCCTCACCAGGTGTAACGGATGTCGTAGCGCACGACTTTCTTGCTATCGGCCGGTACGTCGACTTCAAAATGGACCAGTCGTGAGTCGATCTTCTCAAAGTCGTCGGTGGCATTACTGATCGCCCAGTTCGCATAGCGATATAGAGGTTCCGCAATAGTGACCGTCTGGCGCTCGTCTTTGCGGTTGGTCAACGTGATTTCGACGGTTTCCGTCAACACCCGAGCGCGAGTATCGAGCTTGTAGTTCGTCTGCTTGCGTGACCCGACCATGTCAAATGCGGATCCGAGACGAATGCGTATGGTCTCGTTGCGTGGTGTATGCGCGATTACGTCCTCACCAACAAACTCGAGACTGCCGTCCGCCTCATCGAGCTGTGACACCCGAATGCGACCTGCTGGCAAGGGCATCCCGAGACCATCCCGTTCTCGGTTTTCGAATTCAATGTAGACGTCGACCTTGGAATTCCCAGTGTTCCCGAAGTTGGGATCGGTGATGCCATAACCCAGACCCGCACCAAAGTTGAGTGCGTTGTAGACGAGGCGCTTGGTCGCCGGCACGCTGGTGACCGCCGGGAACAGGGCCATTTGTTTCGTCGACTGATCCGGCAGATCGGTCGTTCTGCCGAGAGTGTAAAGATGGAACTCGAAAAATGCCTTCTCATCGAAGCCCTGGGCAACCGAAAGATCGGCTGATACAGCGCGCATTACCTCGCGCTCCCGGGCTCTTGAGAAACCCTCTGGGGCTCGCTGCACGTCGCCGGCGACCAGTTTGAGCCTGGTGTCGTCGAAGCTTGTCCCCGTTTGGTTGAGAATACTCACCCAAGCGGCCACATCGAGCTTACCAGTCTGTGCTTTGCCGTCCGGTGTCCACGTGAGGTTGTAGTCTGCCCACCAGGTCATGCCTTGCGTTTCATAACTGATGCGCGCTTCTTGCTCGCCACCGCGACGTGAATCGATATCCCAGATCAACGTCGGGCGTGTCATCAGTCCGCCGGGCAGCGCGCCAAACCGAATGTTCTGCCAATCGGACAGAATGGCGACACCACCGTCGTCCGACTGCAATACGAGTCCACCATCGGTGCTCAGCAGTGTGCCGCTCACTTCTCGGATACCATCGCCTACACGCTGCTCGACCGTGATTTGCTGATCGATGTAGCGCTGCATCAATTTCTGGCTACCCACGAGATCGAATCGGAAATCCTGTTCGACGACCTGAGTGCCGTCGGGATCGGTAAGCGAAGATAATCGAACGGTGGTCGGATCCAGCAAGGCCGCCACATCCGTAATCGATACAAGACCGCGACCGCGTGCCAGGCTGAGTTTGCGATCGTCGCGCACAATCGCGTAGCCGGGTACCGACTGACCGAAATAGCTGCCACTGCGCACACCAGGTCGGTAGAGGTCCGGGCTAACCGCACCCGGCGTTGCTCTGCTGTAGATAGTCAGGGTGGTGTCCGCATGCAGCCTGTCGACTGCCATCGCGCCTGACATGATCGCCACCAGACCCCACAAGTGATTGATTCTTGATATTTTCATTAGCTCTTGCCCCTCGCAAAATCGCGATTCACGGCGCCGGAAACTTGCTTCGAACAAACTTTCCGCGCAGATTGATGTCCTACATCCGTTCGGTACGCAACATCGAATGATATCGATGTCCCCAACAGGAACTTAACGCTATGAGTCAACTGACGACAAAGGGTTCCCGAAATCGAGGCGCACTTGCGACGCTGTTACTGCTTGGCGCACTGGTCAGCACCTTGTTCGTGCCCCGCGCCGAAGCCGTCGCACGCGCCATCACAGAACTGATCGACGTACCGCCAGATATTGCAGCAACGCCGGAAGGCGAGCAGCTGCAAAATGCACAAACACTGTTCCGAGCCTACCTCGCCGAACGTCAGTTTGATGAGGCTTTGGAGCAAGCCAAGAGTGTGGTTGAGCTCTCGGCGCGCATTTGGGGTGGCGAAACACGTCAGGTGTCGCAGGCGCTGACCAACCTCGCCATCGCACAATCCGAAAGTGCCGATCACAGCGCGGCGCAACAAAACTTCCTCTCGGCAATTGAAACGATCCAGGCGGTCGATGGGAATCTCGTTGGGGAGGGCCTCATCAATCCGCTCAAGGGTCTGGCGAATACGTCTATCGCAATGAACGATCTCGAGGGTGCTGTGCCATTGTTCGAGCGTGCTGTCCACATTTCACATGTCACGGCCGGACCGAACAACCTCGAGCAACTCGACTCTCTGGACTCGCTGAGCCGCACACACTTTTTCCTTGGCGATATCCGAACCGCCAACAAGATTCAGGACATCATGTACCGGCTGCAACAGCGCCGCTTCTCCGCGGATTCGGACCAGTACATCGATGCGCTAACCCGGCGAGCTCGTTGGTATGCAATGGTCGGCGACTTCACGGAAGCGACATTCGCGTTTCGTCGGCTTGAGCGCACTATCGTGAAGTTCCACGGGAAAGACGATCCGCGGCTGATCGAACCGCTACTCGAGCTGGCATTTGTTGCACCTCGACAAAGCACAGCAACGCCCGGGTTGACCCCGGAGTTAGCACTGAAAGAGGCTCGTCGCGCCGTACATCGTGCCGTGCGCATCGCTCGCGTGCAGAGCGAAAACGACCCAACAATCCTGCCGAAGACGCTCACCGCAGAGGGTGATTTCCTGCTTTACGCAACCGCGACCCGAACGGCTCGCGACTCCTACCAGGAGGCCTACTCGATCACCGTCAATAACCGAGATCTCGAGGGTTTGCATCAGGAGCTGTTCGGAGAACCGGTGCCCGTCATTAGAGTACCGATCCGTAACGTATACCATCTGAACACCACTGAGTCCGCGATGGGCACCTACCCAGACCGCGGATTCGTCGCACTGGAGTTCGACCTCAACATCAATGGCCGACCAGAGAACATCCGCGTCCTCGATTCACGCCCTGCAGGTTTGATGGATACGGACGTTATCCGCAAGGTTCGGCGCTTTGTTTTCCGACCGGGATTCGAGAATGGCGTACCGACCACGTATCAGGGGCTCACTTTCCGTCACGATTTTCGCTATGACGAACGCCGCCTGACGCAGAGCGAGAAGGAATACATCGAGCGCGTCGAGAAATCCCGTGCGTCGAGGTCGGCGCCTGAGATAGACGAGAATATGCCCTCAAACACGACGCTCCCCGGACAGGAAACGCCTGCGTCTGAGATTTAAATTGTCCAAGAAGAAAAAGTATTCGCTTCGGCGACCGTCTCGCAAAGCGGCCGAAGACGCCGTCCGTACGCTGCTGCTCTGGGCGGGCGAAGACATCAACCGGGAAGGCCTGATCGACACTCCGACCAGGGTCGCCAGCGCTTATAAGGACTGGTTTTCGGGGTACAAGGACAATCCGGTTGAGTTCCTCAAGCGCACATTTGAGGAAGTCGAGGGCTACGACGAGATGATCGTACTACGCGACATCCAGTTCGAATCGCATTGCGAGCACCACATGGCCCCAATCATCGGCACAGCGCATGTCGGCTATATTCCAGATGGCAAGGTGGTCGGCATCAGTAAGCTGGCACGGGTCGTCGAGGCGTTCGCGCGTCGATTCCAAGTGCAGGAAAAAATGACTGCCCAGATTGCACAATGCATCGATGAAGTGCTCAATCCTCGCGGGGTCGGCATCATTATCAAGGCGAGCCATCAGTGCATGACGACCCGTGGAGTACACAAGACCGGAGTCTCCATGGTCACGAGTCAGATGCTCGGAGAGTTCCGCGAGGATGCCCGCACACGTGCGGAGTTTTTACAGATGTGTGACGGTAGCTGAAAGCGACACTCAGTCGCGCTCTCTTAGTGCTGTGTCAAAAAGTCTGGAATCTCGTCTGACGCTGCCGCTTCTTCGACAGGCGTTTCCACCAGTCGCAACTGAACCGGGGCAGCGTCGGTCATAATCTGGAAGTAAAGTTGGACGATATCTCGGCCACAATCGGAGGCTTCCACCGTTGACATCTTGCGGATGGTTGCAACGATCGGGTTTTCATTGTTGACGGGTCGTCTCGCCATTATGCGATCGCGCATTGCCAGAAAACGATCGCGAATGGTCTCCGGCACTTCGTCTGCAGGCACCAATTCGAGCCTGTTTACCCAAGCTTTGGTCAAACGAGACTTGGCGTTTTCATGGCTGGTCAGCACCAGCATAGCGTCGTGTAGCTTGTCTCTGAGCAAAGACATCCAGCCACCCCCTTCATAAACCCTAGGCGATCTCTAGTCCGTCAGAATTGAAAATCGTCTGGTGAGTGGTCTGCGCCACGCTTATCTACGACGAGCAATTTTCCCTTTGCCGATTTGTTATACCAAAGCTTAGCAAAAACGCCAAATCTGCAGAAAAACGCACCGTTAAGCGCTTTCCAAACGCGTCAAAGTGATATGCCAATGTACGCCATCGAGACTGCCCTCGGCGGAAAACGGTGAGTCCTGGTCCGGCTCCCAACGCGTCGCGAGCGTCTCTGACATGACCAGATCTTTGTACTGTCGAAGCACTGTCTGGATTTGCTCAGAGCCATCGATATGCAGCGCAATACGGTCAGATACGTCGAGATCCGCCTGCTTCCTCGCTTCCTGCACCGTTCGAATCAATTCTCTCGCAAGGCCCTCCTCAATCAGCGCATCATTCAACGCCGTATCGAGGCCGACGAGATAGCCGGACTCCTCCGCACAGGCATACCCTTCAGCAGAGGCCGTCTCGACCAGCACATCCTCCGCGCCGAGCGATAGCGTCTCGTCGCCGATCCACACTTCGAAGGTATCGCCACGCGCAACGCTTTTCGCAATCTCTGCGCCATCCGCTTCACTCAAGGCTGCCCGCAACGCGGGAACACGCTTGCCGAACTTGCGACCGACAACCGGCAGGTTGGGCTTGATTCGGTATTCGACCAGATCAGCGTCCTGGGCGATGATCTCGATCAGCTTCACGTTCAGCTCTTCTTCTATTTGTGCGGTATGGGTCAATACAGCCGCATCTGAAGCCGCGCTCGGGGTCCGGACCAACAGCCTTGAGAGCGGTTGACGCGTTCGCACGCCGCTTTGTGCGCGAGCGGCGCGACCGAGGCCAACCACTCGCTGGATGACATCGACCGCTTCGAGTAAACCGCGGTCGATCAGCGTGTCATCGGCAACCGGCCAGTTGGCAAGGTGCACACTCAAAGGCGCATCCGAATCCACGCTCGTCACAAGATTGCGATACAGCGTTTCTGACAGGAACGGCGTGAACGGCGCCATCAAATAGACGACGCCCGTAAGACACTCGTACAACGTGTCGTAGGCAAATCGCTTATCGACCGCATCTTCGCTCTTCCAGAATCGCCGCCGGTTCCGACGCACATACCAGTTAGACAGTTGGTCCACCAGTCGCTCGATAGCCAATCCCGCACGCTGCGCATCGAAACGCTCCATCGCGTCAGTTACCTCGACAATCGTGCTGTTCAGCAACGCAACCGCCCATCGATCGATTTCCGGTCGATCCGTAACCTCTGATCGGGCCTGGAAGTCCACGCTATCGAGACGCGCATACATGACGAAAAACGCATAGGTATTCCAGAGCGTGTTGACGAAACTGCTCGCAACCTCGGCGACGATATCCACCGATATCCGTTTCTGTACGTCCGGGGCGACACGGGCCAGAAAATACCAGCGCAGCGCATCCGCGCCGACGGTGTCGAACACCTCATACGGATTCAGGATGTTGCCCTGCGATTTCGACATCTTCTTGCCTTCGGCATCGACGATATGGCTCAGGCAGATGACATTCCGGTAGGCAACGCTGTCCGAGACGAGCGTTGCAATCGCGTGCAAGGTATAAAACCAACCGCGGGTCTGATCAATGGCCTCGCAAATGTAGTCGGCAGGGAAATGTGCCTCGAACTGATCTTCGTTTTCGAACGGGTAATGCCATTGAGCGTAGGACATCGCGCCGGAATCAAACCAACAATCGATAACCTCGGGCACACGGCGCCATGTGTGGCCGTCTTTCTCGAACTCGATCTCATCTACAGCAGGGCGATGTAGATCGACCTCCGATAAGTCGCGCCCTGCTAACGTCGAGAGCTCCTCAACACTGCCAACGCACCGGAACTCGCCCTCACCGTTTGTCCACACAGGTAACGGTGTTCCCCAGAAGCGCTCGCGCGACAACGCCCAATCCACGTTGTTCTCGAGCCAGTTGCCGAAACGCCCATCACGGATGGTCTCCGGAACCCAATTGATCGTCTGATTCAATTCGACCATCCGATCGCTACGATCTGTGGTGCGGATATACCACGCGTTCTTGGCGTAGTAGATGATCGGATCTCCCGTACGCCAACCGAATGGATAGTTATGCAGGTATCGCTCGGAGCGGAACATGGTGCCGCGCTCTTTTAATAGTTTGATCAGAACCGGATCAGCATCCTTGAAGAACATGCCGGCTACGGGAGTGATCTCAGGTTTGAAATGACCATCCAGCCCAACGCCGTGTAAGACGGGTAACCCATTGGCCTGGCCCAGCGCCAGGTCATCGACACCGTAGGCTGGGGCGGTGTGCACGATACCCGTGCCGTCCTCAACGGTGACAAAGTCGGCATGCCAGACATGAAACGCAGGACAGTCGTCGGGCACTTCGAGGTAATCAAAGATCCGTCGATAGCGTTTTCCGATAAGCGTTTCGCCTTTCACCGTCTCGAGCACCGTGTGCTCTCGCTCACCGAGCACACGCTCACGCAGTGCACTGGCGACGATCAGCGTTTCCTGACCATGCTGCACATAGTCGTAATCCACATCCCGGTGCACGGCGAGTGCCAAATTCGATGGCAAGGTCCACGGTGTTGTGGTCCAGACGAGAAAATGTGTGTTGTCGGCATCTTCCAACGTGAAGCGCACAAAAATAGATGGGTCTTCGACTTCGCGATATCCCTGCGCGAGCTCGTGCGACGACAAGGTCGCGCCAATCCGGGGATCGTACGGAACGACTTTATAGCCGCGATAGATCAGCCCCTGATCCCAAATTTTCTGCAACAGGTTCCAGACGGATTCGATATAGCTGTTGTCGAGGGTGACATACGCCTCATCGAGGTTGACCCAGAATCCCATGCGCTCGGTCATGCGCTCCCAGTCGGCGACATAGGTCATGACCGACTCGCGGCATCGACGGGTGAACTCCTCAATACCGACCTTGGCTTCGATCTCCGCCTTGTCAAAAATCCCGAGTTGCTTCTCTACTTCGTGCTCAACGGGCAAACCATGCGTGTCCCATCCAGCCTTGCGTGGCACGTAATGCCCTTGCATCGTCTTGTAGCGAGGAAACACGTCCTTGAAGGTACGTGCCAACACATGGTGGATACCGGGTTTACCGTTCGCCGTCGGCGGCCCTTCGTTAAAGCTGAAACGAGGACCTGACTCTCGATTCTTGAGCGATTGTGCGAACACATCATGCTCACGCCAGAACTCGAGTACTTCGGCCTCCAGGGAAGGACCGTTATAGCGACCAGTGACAGGATCAAAACTCATGCGAATCAAACTTGAAGAACGACAAAAAAATGCCGGCACTATGGCCGGCGCACCGGGCCTTTGGCCCTGCGCAGAACTTTACTCTTGCAGGTCAAAAAGGCAAGCGTTTGAGACTGTGCACATGGGATACTCATCGCATGGAACGATTCCCCGAGGCTCGCAGGGTTAACTGTGGAGCGGTACATTTAGCGACCTATTCCAAAGGCGAAGGTCCGCCGGTGATCTTCTGCCATGGTTTTCCCGAACTCGCTTACTCGTGGCGCTATCAGTTACCGGCTATCGCCAAAGCGGGCTTTCACGCCATCGCGCCGGACATGCGCGGCTACGGGGCCAGCGACAAACCGAGTGGCGTTGAGCACTATGACATCTTCCATCTGATGTCGGATCTCGACGGGCTGCTCGACGCGCTTGGAGAAACGTCTGCCTACTGGGTGGGACACGACTGGGGAGCGCTCTTGCTCTGGCAATATGCGCTGATGCGACCCGAGAAAATGCGGGGGCTGATCGCGTTGAACATTCCCTTTGCGCCACGTCGCACGGTCGACCCCATGGTGATGACCCGCGAGGTTCTGGGCGATGACTTCTACATTGTCAATTTTCAGGATTCCCATGAAGCCGATGACGCGTTCGATGCGGACCCCGAACGCTTCCTGCGTGCGATGTACCGGCGATTACCGGCGACTCGCGCACAATTCAACGCGACCGATCCTGCTGCCAGACAGCCGTTCAGCATGCTCCGCGAGATGCGCAAGGCGACACTTCCCGGGCAAGCGCTGATGTCGGACGACGATTTGGCAATCTATGTTGATGCATTCCGGTCTGGCGGCTTCACGGCGCCCATCAATTGGTATCGAAACTGGTCGAGAAACTGGCGCGAAACTGCGGGCGTCGCCCAAAAGGTCACCACACCGACGCTATTCATCGGCGCCGAAGACGACATACTGATTGCGCCCGAACACATTGAGGCAATGCGCCGCTATGTCGATCCGCTCGAAGTGTCGATGATCGAAAACTGCGGCCACTGGACCCAACAGGAGCATCCGGAACGGGTGAATCAGCTCATTATCGATTGGCTCCAGCGTCACTAGCGCCGCATCTGCAAAGGTGCGCCTGACGAATTGAACAGTATGACCCCATTACCGAAAACCGCTGTGATCGTCGGCGCCAGCCGAGGCGTTGGCAACGCAATCGCAAGACTGTTGCTTGAGCGTGGCTGCGAAACGGTGTTCTGCGCATCTCGAGATACCTCTAAAGCAACCGGAATCGCGACCCTGAACCAAGACTTCGGCGACCGAGTTGTGGCGGTCGACGTTGACATAACCGACGATAATAGTGTCGCTGAGGCGGCCTCAGCAGTTGCTACCCGCACCGATCAAATCGATTGGATCATCAATACGGCGGGTCTGTTGCACGACGGCGAGCTTCAGCCTGAGCGAAGGCTTGCCGATATCCAATCCAGTAATCTTTTGCGCTTGTTTGCGGTCAATAGTGTTGGGCCGCTGCTGCTGGCTCGATACTTCGCGCCGCTGCTACCGCGTCAGGAGACTTGCGTGGTGGCATCACTCTCGGCGAGGGTCGGTAGCATTGGCGACAATCGACTGGGCGGATGGTACGGCTACAGGGCGTCCAAGGCCGCGCAGAACATGTTGATCAGGACGCTGTCCATTGAACTGCGAAGGCGCTACAAGCGTGTTCGTTGTGTGGCACTGCATCCGGGCACGGTGGAAACCGATCTCAGCGCGCCGTTTCGAGGGGGTGTCGCGGAGAAGAAGCTGTTCAGCCCGGCCATGTCCGCTGACTACCTGCTGAAGGTATTGGAACAATTGAATGACGATGACAACGGTAAATTTTTTGCGTGGGATGGCCAGGAAATTCCCTGGTAGCAAAGCTCTGGCTCTGTCAGCTCTTGCGCTGTTCTCCACAGCGCAGGCTGATGCATTGCACGAGGTATTCGCACCGTTCGAATCGCTGCTTGCAACCGAGGTATCCGGCGGAGATGTGAACTACCCCGCTTTTGCTGAGTCGGAAGCGTTCGCCCAGATGATGCAGGCCCTCGCTACAGTAGCGCCATCCGCAGATGCGGATCAGGCCACGCGTTTGGCGTTCTATATCAACGCTTACAACGCAACATCGATCCAGGGCATTCTCGATGGTTTCTCGCCCTCCTCAGTCTGGGGTCGACTGCGCTTTTTCAAGCGCCGCCAGTACGAATTGTTCAACACATCAATGTCGCTCTATGAACTCGAGCACGAGCGCATCATTGCCGAAGGAGACCCGCGAATTCACTTCGCCATCGTCTGTTCCTCAAAGTCCTGTCCGCCACTGCGCAGCGCGTTGTACACAGCCGAAGATCTCGACAACGAACTGGATGCGGTGACCGGCGCGTTCGTCAACAACCCCAACGGCAACTCGTTCGACCTTGAGACGCGCACAGCGACGCTATCGCGAATCTTCAAGTGGTACGGCGATGAATTCGCAAAAGCAGGTGGCGGCAGCCTCGCGGGCTACCTGGCTGGTTACGTCGAGGATCCTGAAGTCGCGGAGAGCCTGCGCACGGAACGTTGGACGTTCGACTACTATGACTACGACTGGAGCCTCAATGGCACCGCCATTGAAGACTAAATCTGTCAGGAGCACGACCTTATGCTGATCCGCCGACCCGACCCCATCAAGCCCAGCGAAATCACCAGCGAATCGACCTATGTGTCACGTCGTGAGGTCGTTGCCGCACTGACCAGTGCCGCACTGTTGCCGACCAGTTTGAGAGCCGCAGACTTGCCGCAGTCGGGCGACCTCGAGGGCATCGTCAAGAGTCCGCTCTCGACCGATGAGGAACCCAACAGCTACGAGGACGTGACCACCTACAACAACTTCTATGAGTTGGGTCTTGGCAAGTCCGATCCGGTGCGCAATGCAAAGCAACTGAAGACCCGACCCTGGTCGTTTACGGTGAGCGGAGAAGCAGAGGTTACCGGCACTTTCGAACTTGAGGACTTTTACAAGCCATTCACGCTCGAAGAGCGCATTTACCGATTCCGTTGCGTGGAGGCCTGGTCCATGGTGATTCCCTGGGTAGGCATTCCGCTCGGTGACATCATCAAATCCTTCAAGCCAACGTCGCGCGCCAAGTACGTGGCTTTCGAGACCATCGTCGATCGCGAGATGCTGCCCGCCCAACGCTCCCGTGTGCTGGACTGGCCCTATCGAGAAGGCCTGACCATCGCCGAGGCGACACACCCGCTGACGATCATGGCGGTGGGGGTTTACGGGAAGGTCCTCCCGAACCAGAACGGTGCACCAATGCGGCTGGTCGTGCCGTGGAAGTATGGCTTCAAGAGCATCAAGTCGATCGTCGGTATTCGGTTCACAGAAGAGCAACCCGACACGAGCTGGAATCTCGCAAACCCACGCGAGTATGGGTTCTACGCCAATGTGAATCCGAATGTCGATCACCCGCGCTGGAGTCAGGCACGTGAGCGCCGGATTGGTGCGGGTCTGTTCGCGCCAAAGCAAGAGACCCTGATGTTCAATGGCTATGCCGAACAGGTGGCGAGCCTCTACGACGGCATCGATCTGCGCCGTAACTTCTAGGTCGCGATGAATAGCCTCCAGCAAGTTCGCTTCGTTCTGAAGCCCGTTGTCTTTCTCGCCTGCCTAGTGCCCCTGGCGCTGGCGATAGCAGGCGCCTTCGGCGTCGCTGGTCAGTCGTTAGGGGCAAACCCTGCCGAGGCACTGCTGGAATTTTTCGGTATCTGGGGGCTGCGCTTCCTGCTGCTGGGCCTTGCCGTCACCCCACTTCGCAAGCTGACCGGCATCGTCTGGATCGCCCGTTTTCGACGCATGGTGGGTTTGTTCGGCGCGTTCTACGTCGGTCTGCACTTTACCGTTTACCTTGTACTCGATCAGGGGCTGGCACTTGGACCGATTCTCGAGGACATTGTGAAACGCCCTTACATTACTGTCGGATTTGCCGCAGTCCTGATTCTGACTGCGATGACACTCACATCGACGGCTTCAGCGCGTCGACGCCTCGGGCGGAAGTGGCAGAAACTTCACTACGGCGCGTATGCCGCCGGAATTCTGGGTGTCTGGCATTTTTGGTGGCAGGTGAAAAAGGACATCACTGAACCGCTGATTTACGCCGCGATCCTCGCGGGGTTGTTGGGTATCCGAGTCGCGTGGAAACTCAAGCGTCGCCCGGCTCCCAGAGCCACTGCGACCGGCGCTGCATAACAGCGTCCGGGACATCGCCAATGGCGGCTAACGCGATCGTATCTGCCGGCGGCTCCTCGAGCACAACTGTCAGTGCCAACAACCGCGAGCGCCGGAAGACATGCATCGCGACCGATGTTCCCGGCGTCGACCGATCGATGCGTTTCTCGACTATTGATCCGGACGCTTTGAACCCGTCCACGGCCACAATCTCATCACCGGCTGACAAGCCCGCAATCTGAGCAGGACTGCCCTTGATGACATTGGCCACTTTGGTGGTTCCGGATGCCAGCGTCATGCCCGCATAGGCACTGACTGCATTGGCGTTGCTCACACCACCGCGATCGCCCGACCCTGTGCGTGCTCTCACGCTCATTTGTATACCCACCGCTTCCAATAGCGGTGCGATATCAGGATCGTCCGTGCCCCTGATGACTGCATCGAACCACGGCGTGAAATCAACGCCGCCAAGCTCGTTGACTACCGACTCGAGTCCGGTTTCCGGCATACCGGCGCCCTCCACATAGAAACGCTGCCAACAGACACGCATCACCTCATCGAGATTCGTGGCGGTTTCCGCACGTAACTTGAGGTCGAGCGCCAATGCGACGACTGCACCCTTTGCGTAGTAACTGATGATCGCGTTCGGCGCGTTTTCGTCCTGTTTGTAAAAGCGCGTCCAGGCATCGAAGCTCGAGTCGGCAAGTGACTGCCGGTGTCGACCGGGCGTGCGCTGTACCCGAGTCAGGTTTCGCGCCAGCAAGGTCAGATACTCTCCGGTAGAAATCACACCGCTACGAATCAGCGCCAGGTCATCAAAGTAGCTGGTGATGCCCTCGAACACCCAGAGCAACCGTGTGTATACCTCGCCACTGAGATCGAGCGGTTCAAACGCTGCCGGCTTCAAACGGCGCACGTTCCACAGGTGGAAATATTCGTGGCTGATCAGGCCCAACAGCTTTGTGTAGTTTTCGCCATTGTGGGCCGGGCCGGACTGCGGAAGGTCGCCAACACTGATCGCCAAACTGGTTGACCAGCGATGCTCAAGGCCGCCATAGGTATCAACCTCTGCAAAAGCCAGCACGTCATATCGATCGAGATCCTCTGGAGTACCCATTAATCGATGATGTATTTCAAAAATGCGTTCGCAATCAGCGGCAAGGCGTGCCTGATCAAACTCTAGCTCACCGCGAATGATTATTCGGTGCGGCACACCGGCAACCTCGAAGGAAACCGCGACCTGATCGGCGATCTCAACCGGGTGATCCAGGAGTTCGTCGTAATCAGCGCACCGGTAAAGACCAAAGCCACGCTCGTCGGTATCGACCGCCCTCATTGCCGTTGCCACCCAAACGCTCTGCGGCAGGGCCGACATCGACGAAATACTCATCTCAACAGGACCCGCATGCCCTACCACTTCCGGGCATAAGCAGGCGGCGTTGAAGTAGGCGTGATGCTGATCCAGATGCGCACCTCGGACAGACAGGTCCCAGGCGTAAACAGTTAGCGAAATGCTGACGCTGGCGCGCGGCTTAGCGATGCGCCAACTTGATTTGTCGAATCGCTCAACCGACAGTGACTGTCCGTCAGCACTCGCTGAGAAGTCGATGACATGTCGCGCGTAATCGCGAACCATGTAGCTACCCGGAATCCAAGCGGGCAGCCTCAGTATCAAATCACCATCGATCAGCGTTTGATCGACATGGATCCGTACTTCGAATTCGTGACTGGACGGATTGGGTGCACCAACCTCGTAACGAACCGCCGTCACCGATGGGTTACCGGTTCAGTCAACTTCAGGGTCAGACACTTTGCCGAACCTCCAGACTTCAGGAACTCGGAGAGATCGACCTCGTTTACGGAGAAGCCAGCGAGCATCAGTTGCGCTTTCAGTGGGGCAGAGGCTTTGTGGACGAACACCTGGTCACCGACATTCACCGCGTTACAAGCGAAGTTGCCAGCGTCCATCGTATCGACAATCAGCCGTTTGTGCGGGGGCACTCGCGACTCAATCGCCAGTCTCGACTCGTAATCAAACGCCGGCGGGTGATACATCAAAAAACCGTCCGTCAGTGGACAGAAACAGGTGTCGATGTGATAGAAGCGCGGATCAGTCAGTCGAATGGATACGAGCTCACGGTCGAAGTACGCGGCGATTGCCGGGTGCGCTTCGATCTCTGTGCGAAATCCGTAGCCGGTCCACAGCCAGGGGCCACCCCGATCAATCAAGCAATCGCCCGCACCCTCAAAGCCCAGTTTTTCGTCGAGGTCGAGTAATTCAAAGCCGTTTTCGCGAAACCACCGCTTGAAGTGCTGCTCTTCGGGACGACGCTCATGCGGAACAAAGTGGCTGGCAATCGCCTTGTCCCCATACACGGCGCCCGCGTTCGCGGTGAACACCATATCTGGCAGGTCCGGCTGCGGATCAATTGTCACCACGTCAGCGTGCTCACCAATGGCTGCCACCAAGGCGTCCCACTGCTGTTGCGCTTTATCTCGGTCCAGTCGACCTTCGTTGCCGGCCATCCAGGGGTTGATCGCGTTATCCACCGTAAAGAAATCCGGTGGGCACATCAGGATTCGATCCCTATCACTCATTAGAAAAAGCTCTGAATAGTATTGGTGAGGTCGCGTAGTGTAGCGGTTCCCGCAGCGCGAATCAGGGTGCCCTCGGCAAGTGCACCTCGGCCAGCATGCAGCGCACACTCCCGCCGGACTGAGTCTCGATGTGACTGATATCCGACGCTACCAGTCGCGCGTGGCGAGCCAGCGTTTTGCGCGCCGTTGAATCCAGACTATCAAAGGCGTTCTGGGACATGGCGATTACCGCACCCTCTCGACCCTCGAGTTCCAGCATGTTGCCTGCGAACCCATCGAGTTCATCAAACCCGATCTCGACTATCTCACGCCCACCGGATTCGATCGCATGAAGAACTTCCGACCGGTATTCGGGATGGATCGATTCGGTGCAGACTAGCGCCACTCTGGTACCAACGAACATCATCACGTTGGTGTGATAGATCGCACGGCCCGCGCGGTCAGACGCCCTAAACAACACCAAGCGATAACCCAGTGCTGCACACACCTCAGTGGCGAGCTCTGCGTGGGTTCGTGACGACTCACAGGCGAATGCAACACCATGCGCACGATCGAAAACGAGGCTCCCTGTGCCCTCGAGAAAACGAGACGTGGATTCTGCGGCGGAAAAGTCGAGTGTCTCGGAGACCTGAAAACCGATACGCCGCAATGCCTGAATGACATCTTCACGTCGCTCTGGCCGACGATTCACGGCTTCCATCGGATACAGTGCTACCCGTCCGTCGGCGTGCGTGCTGATCCAGTTATTCGGAAAAATCGCGTCTGGCGTGTGCGGCTCCGGCGTGTCTTCGAACACCAGGCAATTGACGCCCGCCTCGCGAAGGGCGACCACCAACCGATCAAACTGCGAGCGTGCAATCGTATTGGACAATTCAAGGTCCTCGGCCGGGGCTTGCGCCTGAAACGCGTTGCTCGCCGCCGTTAACGGGTTGGACTGGAACCGGCATGGCCTGACCATGAACACGGTGCCTGTCGCCTGCTGCTCCCGCGTTTCAGACACGCGCACTTGGTCGAGACGACACGCGTTCATGCCAGCCGCGCAATGTGGGCTGGGATTCTGGAATCGGTAGTTTGATCCACGCTGACATATCGATGGTGACTAACGCCGTGATATCCGCCATTGAGAACGTGTCGCCGCAGATGAACGGTCGATCCTGCAGATGCGCGTCTAGCTTCGCCATAAACACTTCCACACGCCGACGCCCACGCGGCACGAGCTCGGGAATCTGCTCGAACCCTTCCGGTCCGGTCAGCGATCGACCTCGGAACCCTTTGGCATGATTGCGAAAAGACTCAGCGACGGCTGCAAGGCCCTGTTGTTCGATTTTGGCGTTCCATTGCAACACCTCGGCACGCGCCTCGGGCGAGTCTCCCAGCAGCGGTGGCTCAGGAAACTGCGACTCCAGATAGTCACATATGGCGATGGTCTCGGTTAATGCGGTGCCGTTATCAAGCTCAAGCACCGGTACTGTGCAATCCGGATTGATTTTGCGAAACGCTTCACCAAGATGCTCCCCGCTACCGAGATCCACCTGCTCCACCGGGATGTCGGCACCCTTCTCCGCGATAAAGATACGAACACGGCGCGGACTCGGTGCCGGCTGACAATCAAAAAAGCGCATGGATTCCCCCCAACTGTTCCACTGGCCCAACGATAGTCCGGAACGTGGTTTCAAGCCAGCCTTGAACTAGCCTTCCAGTTCGTCGACATCGATTCGATGCCCCTTCTTAGCCTTCGCCTCCAGATATCGACGATTCCAGTCTGAGACACCGATCAGATGTTTGACCGGTGTCACATGCGTGAGACCGGCTGCGGTCAAATCCGCCACCTTCTTCGGATTATTGGTCAGTAATTTCATCGGGTTATTGCCGACAAAGTGCAACAACAATGCGGCCGCTTCACTGAAGTCGCGAGAATCATCGGGTAGGCCGAGGCTACGATTCGCCTGGTAAGTATCCTCTCCCGCATCCTGCAACAGATACGTCGCAGCCTTTGCCCAAAGACCGATACCGCGACCCTCATGGCCTGCCATGTAGATGATCAGCCCGGGGCCGTCATGCGATGCGATTTGCCGCATCGCACTCTCCAGCTGCGGACCACACTCGCAACGCTCGGAGCCGAATACATCGCCGGTCAGGCAACTCGAATGCACACGAACCAGAGGGGGGCGATCATCATCGAGATCACCATCAATCAGCACACTGTTCACCGCCATTGATGTTGCCAGTTCTGCGAACAGGCGTTGCCCGCCTTCCGCCGTCAATGACGCAGCCAACGCTTCAACCTTTGCAAGCTCCGTATTGCGCACAGCCGCATACCACTGGAAGGTGTGGTGCCACCCATTGCGCGACACGGGCAGTGGAATCGGACCCAGCAGGTTGATCGACAACTGGCCGGGCATGGGTGTCTCATCGACCGGGAGACGCTCTCCCGTGCGATTGATGCGACGCAGCTTGTTTTCGTTGACCAACCGCTGACGGACAGCGGGATCCAGATAAGTGAACATTTACAGGGTCACATTTCAGGGGCGCCCAAGTTTAGGCCAATACCGCCCCCCGCCCAAGCATAAAAAAAGGCCGCCGACTGACGTCGACGACCTTTCGGTTCAGGCTTGAACGCGCTCGCTTAGAAACCCTGCTTGAAGCGTAGGTAAACGAGACGTCCACGAGGATCGTGAACACGCGCGTCATAACCGCCGTTGGTGAACACCTGCGGCGGCTTCTCAGCCGTGGCGTTGATCACACCCAGTGTCAGCAAAGGACCGGTTTCCCAGTCAAATGCCACGACAGTATCGAACGAGTACTGAAGATCGAACGTTAGCTGTGAATCGATATCGAAGAACCCGGTGCCTGTCGGGCAAACGCCTCCGGTAGATGGCGCGCCGTCGCTGCAGTTCTGGTCATCGTCGTAGCCGCTGATGTAGCGCGCGAAGATGTTTGCAGAGTGCGCACCGTTGACCCATGCGATGCCGGCATTGGCACGCAGCTCCGGTGTCGGGTTACCGAAGTTCTGGAAGTTACGCAGACCGGCGCCATCGACGTTGCCCGCCTGAGGATCTTCGAGGTCGTAGCCAAGAATGTATGTACCTTCAACGATCGGCTGGAACACGCCCGCCGCCGTCTCAAACTGGTACTTCAATCGGAAATCGACACCATCAGTCTCAACCGAGCTTGCGTTCACAAACCCAACGTTGATCTGCGTCACCGGGGAACCCGGTCCAGCCACACGTTGCACCCGCGACGTATCGTTCGGGAACGCATTCAGTACTGCCTGGAAGTTTTCCTGAATGATCACGTCCGTGAAATCAAACGACCAGTAATCGAGGTCCAGAACGAGGTTTTCGACAATCTCGAAAGACATACCGGCGTTGAACGCGTCCGATTCTTCAGGCTGCAGGTCAGGATTCGGGGAAGACCGCACTGCGGCAAAGTTCAGACCCGGGTTCAGCGGATCGGAGATCTGATTCAACGAGGTGCTGCCACCGTTGGTCTGGAACAAGGACGGCGCGCGGAACGAAGTCGAGAACGAACCACGTAACGTAAATGTGTCAGTCGGCCGGTAAATCGCTGCGATCTTCGGATCGGTTGTGCTACCGATCGCACCGCCGTAGTCCTCATAACGCGCCGCAAGCTGAATGTCGATCGTGTCGGTTACCGGGATACCCAGTTCAACGAACGCGGCATTGACGTCGCGATCCGCATCAAAGTCCGGGTTTCCGATGACGAATGCGAAACGGTCCTGGTTCGCAAGACTGTTGTAGTCGTGCGAAAGCTCTTCCTGACGATACTGAGCACCGATAGCAATGCTTGCCGTGCCCGCCTTGGTCTCAAAGATTTCACCGGACACGACCGCTTCGATAGTGTTCAACTCAGCAGTAGTATCGAGCACCTGATCTGCTGTGAAGCTGTTGATGACGTCCTGTGAGTTCGGCGAGAGGAACTTGGTGGCGAACGGGTTGAAGTATTGGCAAGGGCCAACACCGGCCTGCGCGTTCGGGTCCGTCGGGCCTGTGCAATCGCTGCCGCCGAAACCGTTCAACGCGTCCTGGAACTCTTGCGCCAGCGTATCTGCAGTCACGTTTACGCCTTCGTTCTTAGCGCCGACGTAAGCGACCTGCCAGTACCAGCCGTTATCCAGCTCTCCGTTGAGCTCGATTGACGAGCGCCAGGTATCGATCTCATTGACCGTTGGCGCCGCGGTGCCACCGTTGCCGCTGGCACGACCGAAGTAGTTCACGTCGGTGCCGAACGGGTTGTTCGGGTGTGTGCCCGGCACCGTCGGGAACCGCAGGTTCGGGAAGGTCGGCGAGTTCAGGCGCTGTGCACGGTTGCGAGCGAAGCCGAATTCGCCGACAAGCTCAATGCTGTCGGTCAGCTGATAAGAACCACGAGCAAAACCATTGAAACGGGTTTCATCTGGAATCAGCGTGAAGAAATCGCCGAAGTCGAAGCTACAAAGCCCAACGTCGAGACCAGGCACTGTGCCCGGCGGTGCTAGCAAAACCGGTATCCCGCCGATGAAGCTGCCGTCTACCGCTGAGGTCTGACAACCCGTCGGATCGATAATCGGTAGGCCAACAAGCGGTCCCGAAGGGAAAAAATAAGAACCCGGATCACCAAGCGTGCTGGAATCGTCCTGCGGACGGCTAAGGCGCCGTTCCTGCGTCGACAGCGGTGTGCGCTCGGCGAAACTGAAGGCTGCCATCACGTGACTGCGTTCACCGCGCGCCCCGAAGATGGCCTGCAGCTGGTACTCAGAAGAGGTGCCATCATCCTCCACCGATTGGTAATCCGCCGACACTTCAAAGCCCTCGAAGTCATTTCGTGTGCGGAAGTTGACCACACCGGCAACCGCATCCGATCCATACAGCGCAGCAGCGCCGTCTTTCAGGATATCGATGTTGTCGATTGCGATCAGCGGCACCAGTGAGTTGGTGTCGACAAAGTTCAAACCATCGTTGGTCGGCAAGCCGGTGAGCACCTGGCGTTTGCCGTTCAGCAATACCAGTGTTGATGCAACACCCAAGCCGCGCAGGTTGAAGTTCGAGGTACCGACAGTCGAGTTCTGTGTGAACGCGTCCGGGTTGTTCTGCGAACCGGTATTGATCGTCAGCGTCTGCACGACGTTGGCAACGCTAGTCGCGCCGATCGCCTCAAGCGCCGCGGCATCGACGGAATCGATCGGCGATGGAGAATCAAATTGGGAGGTGCGTCGGATATAGGAACCCGTTACAACAACTTCTTCGATCTCGTCGGCTTGATCACTATTTTGGGCCAGCGCCGGCGCAGAGAACGCCATCAACGCCAGCGTCGGCACAAGCGGCAGCGCCGCATACCGTGACGGTTTCAACTTCACAGATTTTACCCCCCGTCTTTAAAAGACGATTGTGGCCGTCACCCCCGCGACGACCGGAAAGAGCGAATACGCTCCACCAGCGTGTCGTTATACGCCAACAACAAGGCGTGAAGCAAGCAGGGATGCGCCCTTCAGGGTGTTGCGCGGATGCTGCAACCGCACATTTTTGCACCAAGAAAAGGCGCAAAAAAAAAGCGGGCCTCCGAGGAGGCCCGCTCTTGTTCCGAAGTGGTGCAGATTAATAAGTCCACTGTACGGAGATCGCAAACGCAGAACCGGGGTCCTGGATGAAGGTGGTCACGCCTTCACGTTCGATCGTAATTTCCTCTCCGAGGATGTTCTGAGCTTTGGCTTTCACCACCAGCCGGTCCGTGGGGAACCAGCTGTAGGTTGCATCCAATCCGTTGAACGGTTGCTCAAAACCATCGGGCGCACCGTTTCGACCCGCAACGTACAAGCGCTCGCCGAATACGTTGTACACGAGCGTCGCCGTGTGTTTGCCATCGGCTGAGTCGTAGCCCAACGTGATGTTCGCGACGTAGTCGGAAGCCGCTGTCAGCTGGCGTGTCGGGTTCGTCGGTGCATCCGCGTCTGGACCAGCCACGAGCTCGGTATCCTGAATAGTCAGGTTACCTTGCACGAAGAATCCATCGAACGCCGGTCCGAGGAATCCGAGCTGCTTGATACCTTCGAGCTCAACGCCGTACAACTCCGCGGAATCCGCGTTGATGATCTCACGCGCTGTGTTCGTATCACTGGCCGCCGACTCGAAGAACTCGATCGGATCTGCGATATCTTTGTAGAACAGCGTGATGGTCGCGTTGTCGCCGTCCGCGAAGAACCACTCCGCACGCGCATCGAAACTGTCAACGGTCGCCGGAATCACGCCCGGGTTACCATCCACGATCTCACCGGTGATCGGGTCGATGTAGCTGGCATCCGTGATTTCACGCAAATCCGGACGTACCGCCGTCTGGCTGTAACCGAAGCGCAGCTGGAAGGTCTCTGCCAACCAATCGCCCATGTAGGTCACCTGCACCGACGGATAAATGTCGTCGGACTGGAACGCCGCACGCTCGAGTGCTTCCGGGTCGGTCGTAATCTGCGGACTGGTTTCCGAGAAACCCAGCGGGTTCCAGTCAACAGCGACCTGACTGTACGCCTCATAACGAGCACCGACAGCAAAGCGCCATGTTTCGTCGAACGTCCAGTCGACCATGCCGAATGACGCGTCCGTGATCGTCGCGGCGATGTAGGACTGGTTGTCCGTACCGAGCACATCGAAGAAAAACTCGTTGTCCGGGTTCAGAATGTTGGCATCGGAGTAAACGTCGCCAAGATCGCCGGTCAGAGTGCTGAGGTTGTCGGTGTTATCCGTTCCAAGACCAAACTGGTACTGCTCGTAGGTACGTGCCTTGCGGTCGGTACCAAAGCCGAACTTGAAATCGATGCGGCTCTTCTCTGTCTCGAAAGGCAAGGTAAACGCGATCTGGCTGCTCTCTACCTCGTCCTCAAGACCGGTGTAACGGAACACAGCGGCATTCCGCGCATTGATGATGCTTTCGCTCAACACTGCGTTGGTGACCGTATCCGTGACCGTCTGGCCCTGAATATCGACCTGGTTTGGAATGTCGGTCTGAGAAGTCGAATCCGAGAAGAACCAATCGATCTTGGTGTCCTCTGGAATGATGTTCCAAAGGAAGCCGAGACCCTGGAAGCGATCGCGGGTTTCCGCGCCGAACCGGTGCTCGCCCATCAACTGGTTGACGCGCATGGTGCGCTCTTCAAACAGGAAACGGTAGTTACGAAACCCGAGGCCGTCCCCGGCAAGGCGGTTCTCGTTGAAGAAATCCGTAACCACGGTCTCGTCATCGGTGTTTCTTAGGTACAGCGAGTTGGTCGACAGACTGTGCTCTTCACCAAATTTCAGACCGAAATTGAGAATGCCCGAGATATTCACGTTTCGGGTTGACTCGATTTCAGAACCGTTGATTTGCTCAGGGAAATTGAAGTTCCGTGTGAGCGTCTCTTCCTCGCGCCAGTTATGCGCGTAAGTCGCGCCCGCAAGGAAGCCGAATTCCCAATCGTCATTCAGGATGAAACTGTTACCGATACTGCCTTTGAAATCGACATCAGGAAGCGGGTCTTCGCTCTCGATCGTGAGGTTTCGGTTCAGTTCCAGTGCCAACTGTCGATTCACCAATTCAGCGTCAGCGACGGTCGCACCCGGGTTCTCGCTCTGAAGGATATCCAGCAGCAAACCCTGTGTGTCCGTATTCCCCTGGAAACGCGCGAGTTGGGAGATCAACTGGGGCGTTAGCGCTCGAATACCATCGTCGGTACCCAGCGTGTCTTCGCTACCGCCTGCGTAAGTGTTGACGTTGCCATTAACGGCCGTGTTGAAGCCCGTGCCAATCTCCCAGAATGCTGTGAAACCATCCGGAATACCCTTCGTGCGCACGTCGACGCTACCGCCAGCAAAGTTTGCACTCATGTCGGGCGTGTAGGCCTTCTGAACCCGCAGCGAGTCAACGATCGCAACCGGAAAGATATCCAGCGGAATCACATTACGCGTCAGGTCGGGAGACGGAATAAATGCCCCGTTCAATGTGCTCTGCGAGTAACGCTCTCCCAGCCCGCGAATGTATACGAACTGGTTATTGACCAATGAGAGTCCAGGTACGCGCTTGAGTGCGACCGCCACGCTTGAGTCGCCGGTGCGACTGATCTGGTCTGCGCCCAGGAAATCGGTGACTGCAGCATCATCCATGCGCTCGAGTGCCAACGCCTGACCCGTGCTGAGCAAGCGACCGACGGCAACAACCTCGTCGATAGCCGCGGATTGCTCGGTCTCCTCGACGGCGGCGTCGTCCTGTGCGTCCGTGTCGTCCTCTTGCGCCACGACAGGTGCGGCACAAACCAGCGACGAGAGAAGCAGCCAGGGCGCTGTTCGTTTGTTGTGTTTCATCTTTACGACCTTGGGTTCGTTCTGATGGGGGTGTCGCCCTTTTTCGGCACGACACCCCCTATTCGAAGTGGGGCATGACTAATCCTGCCCCGGCACCAGATAAGCCAGCCGGCTTACTGGAACCACAACTCCGCGAGCGCATTGCCACCAGCGACATCACGCAGTCCGAAGGTCCAGTTCTGGGTCCAGTCGTCGGCGAGGCTCACACCACCGATGATCGTTCCAGAGGTAGGCGTGATCATCGGATCAGCGCCATCTACCTGCAATGCAGTCGCCTGGATCGAGTAGAAGCCCGGCGTGCCTTCCAACAGCTGGAGGCCAGCATCAGCCGTAGCCGTCGGATCGACGACACCGGCAACCGTCGCGAACACGCTGCCATCATCCTGAGCGAAGCTCAGTTCGGTGGTTACGCCGTCCGGGAAGGTCTGACCACGAGTCTGCTCTTCACAGGCGAAGATGGTGTTGTTGACCTGGAGATCGCCGTCCTGCGCCGCAACCTGCGAGCGGTTGTCGACACGTAGGCAGTAGTTGTCGTTTGCGCTTGTGGCGTCGTTCGGCCCGTAAGTCGATACGACGAGCGAATCGTTGATGATCGCGAAGATGCCCTCACGCAGACGCCAGCCCGCGCCCGGATCGTGTGTCGCGGTAGCCGTACCGTTCGCGCTCACGATGCAGGTCAGGTTGTTGATCGTCGGACGAGAGTTGATGCCCTGGGCGATCGTCGCTTCGACCTCTGCGCCTGTCAGGCCGGAGAACGATGCGATGCCATCAGCCTCGATGCAGTGGTTGCCGTCGGCTTCGTTCTGAATAACCAACGCGTTCGTGATCGTACCTGCGTAACCCTCATCGATATCGATGGTGTCATCGCGAGCGTAGAGGCCGACGAAGTTAGTGAAGTTCACCGCGCCGCCGAACATCTCGATGCCGTCGTCAAACGTTGAGTAAACCTGCAGGTTCTCAACAATGGTGTTGCGGCCAACACCGCCGAAGGAAATACCGTTCAGCTCATCACCGTTACCCACCTGCGCGCCGGTGTGCTTGACGCGTAGGTATTCCATACGACCGGAGCTGTCGTCGTTGTTGTCGCCACCGTACTGTGATTCGTCAAGGCCTGCTGCGCCTTCCGCGTCGACGTGGCAATCGGTCGTCGCGAGGTCGCCACCAGCGACAGAGCCGGTGTAATCACAGTTGTTCGTGACGCCGAAGCCGTTCACAACCATGCCACCCCACTGCTGGACGTCATCAAAAGCAACCGTGCCATTGACGTCCGAAACAGACGTGAAGGTAATCGGTGCATCTTCACGACCCACAGCGAACAGCTGCGAACCGCGGTTGATGATCAAGAAGTCAGCACTGGTCTGCCAAGCTAGCGTCGCGCCAGCTTCAACAGTCAATACAGGACCGTCACCACCTTCAGCGATGCCAGCAGCCGCAAGACCTGCGTCGGTGTCGAAGGTTTCGCCGATAAACAGGCTGCCTTCAAAAATATGAGCACCACCGTTCGCCAGTGCCGGAATGGTCAGGTCGACGGTGATGTTGTTTCCTGCGTCAGAGAAAGACGGTGCGTAAATGCAGTTGGTGCCGTCAAAGGCGCCGCTGATTTCCTGACCACCTGAGTTGGTGTAGGAAGCGCAGACTGCGTTCGGGTTCTGGTTGCCCGAGTTGTTGGTCGTCGTGTTGTTGCTGTTGCTTACCGACGTGCTTGGCTCGATGTTGATGTCACCACCGCCACATCCGGCGAGTACGGCCAGCGCTACCGCGCCGGGAAGGAGGCTCTTGCGCATCATGATGCTAACTCCGCTGCTTGGATTAATTTTGAAATGTCGCAAGCAGTTCCGGACCGTTCCTCTCCTCGAAAAACGGTGAACCCTCACCCACCCGCGATTTGGACGGCAGGAGGTTAGGTTTGATCTGTGACGCGTAAATGACGCGTTTGTTACGGAAATGTGACGAATGGGGGGTGTCTGTGACTTATGTCACAAAATAGTGTCAATATTTCATGCACTTGTTATAGCTACCTCAGCTGTATCAAAAGGGCGTCAAATCTTCGTCAGTGTAGGCTGCAAACAACATGACTAATCGACCAATACCGCGTGTTTGCGGGGTTCCCGAACATTTCAATCGAGCTTGGCGAACAATGGGTGCTCGCGGTGTCATCGAGTGGCAGGAGGTCCCGGAGGGCACGGGACGCATGCTGGAACTGTTGTCATCGGGTGACACCGACATTGCGATTCTGTTGACAGAGGGTGCTATCGCGGGTGCAGCGCGCACGATCGACCTGAGCGTCCTCGGGGTATGGGTCGAGACACCTCTGAATTGGGGTGTTCATGTGCCGGCCGCCTCTTCTTTTCACCATCCGAACGACGTAGTCGATCGGCGGGTAGCCGTGAGCCGTATGGGTTCCGGATCTCATCTCATGGCAGGCATCTACGCGCGCCAGCATGGCTGGCAGATGCCTGTCGAATACGTCACCGTCGATACTCTGCAGGGCGCGCGGGCGGCGCTTGCCGGGGACAGAGCCGACGTTTTTCTTTGGGAGCGCGCGACCACAGCCCCTCTGGTCGCAGCCGGAGAGTTTCGACGGATCGATGTCCTGCCAACGCCCTGGCCCTGTTTTGTTGCTTGTTGCCGCAGAGCGATCTCTCACGAGGAACGTCAGGCGCTCTCTGCACTGCTCGGGACGGCACTCGACTATGCGAACAGCATGGCTGCAGACACCGATGCTGTGGCAGCATTCAGCGACGAATACGCACTAGACCCCGCCGAGGTCGCGCAATGGTTGGCACAGACGAACTGGGCAAAGACGGTCAGCGTAGACACTGAAATGCTAACCACTGTTCAGGCTACACTGCTCGAGATCGGACTCACCGAGCGTGCGCTCGACATCGACGCATTGATCACATAGGGGGCTTAACGATGATCACACTATTCACTTTCCCGCAAACTCGCGGCATGCGCGCTATCTGGATGCTCGAAGAGGCGGGTTGCGAGTATCAAATCGAGACCATCGACATTCGTGACGCTACCGCGAAGACGCACCCGGGGTTCGCTGCCGCAAGCCCGCTGGGCAAAGTGCCCGCCATTGTTGATGGTGACGTCGCGATGGCCGAGTCGGCCGCGATCTGCCTCTATCTGGCAGATCGATACAGAGACGCGAAACTTAGCCCCGCGGCCGATAGTCCTGAGCGTGGTGAGTTCCTCTTCTGGCTGATGTACACCCCTGCAGTCATGGAGCCGTGCATGGCCGAGGCATTCGGCACGGCCAAAGCTAACCGGGTGGCCCATGGCTGGGCGGATTTTGACTCGATGATCGATGCCCTGACCGCGCGCCTCTCAGACAAAACCTGGGTAATGGGTGAGAACTTCTCCGCCGCGGACGTAATGCTCGGCAGTAGCGTCAACTTCCTCCAGATGTTCGGCATCATGCCGGACAATGCAGAAGTACTAACCGACTACCTCAAACGGTGCGCCGCGCGCCCTGCATTTCAAGCCGCAGCTGCAGCGTCTCTCCCACCCTCCGACTGATCAGTCGGTTCGGGCAGTCCGGACCCACGCGTTATCGTGTTGAGTGAATCTGGCCTCAGGATAAAAGTCTGTCGCTTTTGGCGCACTGAGCACGATTAACTGGCAGTCTGCGGCCAGGCGATTCGCGGTTGCGTTAATCAACGCTAAGCCAACACCCTGGCGCTGCCAACGCTCGTCCACAGCGAGATCCGACAGATAGCAGCAGTAAGAAAAATCCGTTACCGAACGCGCCACTCCTATCGGTTCATCACCCGCCCACGCAGTCATCAAGATATCGGCATTTAGCACCATCGATGCCATACACGAGCGATCTTCGATCGGTCGACGCGCGTCGAGTCCTGAGCGGCGCAGCAGATCGATGAACTGATCCGTATCGAGTGGCTCCTCGTCGGTGTAGATGATCTCGGCCGTTTCGCTCATCGCTATCTCGGTCCCCTGCCCGTAGCCCCGGATCATAGACGAAAAAAAGCCCCGACCGAATGGCCGAGGCTTCTTTCAATGCTTAACTGTCCCCAAAGATCGTCTCGCATTTACTCAACTAATTACTTGAGTTCCGGGCTCGAGAAGGTTGCTCGCAGCATCCAAGTCGCTTCCTCAAGTTCGCCGATCATGTCGGTCGCTAAGTCCGCCGTCTTGTAGTCGGTGCTCTCGTCTGCCGCTTTCGCAAGCTTCCGGAAACCGCTCACGACGTTGTCGTTCATGGCGACCAATCCTCTGAGCTGGGACTCTACGTCGGCGTCTGCCGGTAAATCCTTCATGCTCGCGCGCTCAAACAGTGTCTTTGCGCTCCGTGGTGCCGGCATCCCCAGCGCGCGAATACGCTCGGCGATATCGTCCACCCGCTTGAATAAGTTTTCGTAATGGGACTCGGTCAGCTTATGAATCGAAAAGAAAAGCGGGCCCTGAGTATTCCAGTGTACGATCTGAGTATTCACTAGCAGTCGATAGACTTCCGAGAGTGAGTTACTCAGCTTGTCGGCAAGCGACTCGCGCGCGGCGCGGTCGATACCCGAATTAAATTCTAGTTCAGTCACTTTATGCTGTAGTACTGCGTTGGACATTGATCCTCCGTGTTGCCAAATGAGCATAAACAATAGCACAATAGTTGCGTTATCGCAAATATAGAGAAAGAACATGGCAAAGCCGACAGACTTTCTGGAGTTTCTGAAGTACGCCCGGGATAACCTTGCGCCAGACGTAACAGTACAAAGGCTACTGGTGCTTTTACATGTCGCTCAAAACGAGGGGTTAAGCCAAAACGAGCTTGCTGAGCAGCTGGAGGGCATCAGCACGACAGCCCTTTCTCGCAATCTCGCTGACCTGTCCGCGATCAACAGCCGCAAGGCTGCTGGGCCCGGTTTAATTGAGCAGCATCTCGACCCTGATAACCTACGCAAGAAGCGTATTTTCCTGACTGATAAAGGACAACGCTTCCTGCGTCGGTGGCAGCGCTTTCTTCCTGACGACTCATGACCATCAGCGTCTTCCATCTCTTCAAGATCGGTATTGGCCCCTCGAGCTCTCACACAGTCGGGCCGATGCTGGCATCGGCTCAGTTCGTAGCGGCACTGCGCGAGAACGCGATCCTGCACCGCGTCCATCGCATGACAGCACACCTGTACGGATCGCTCGGCGCCACCGGGCGCGGCCATGGCACCCACAAGGCGGTTCAGCTCGGCCTGATGGGAAAAGCGCCGGACAGCGTCGATCCGGATGCTATTCCTGCGCTGCTTGAGACGGTTGAGACTACTAGTCGCCTCGATCTCGGTGGCGAGCACACCATTAGCTTCTCGCCAAAGCGCGATCTGAAGTTCATGGTGCGCAAGCAGCTTCCCTACCACCCCAACGGCATGCGTCTGACAGCGAGCGACAAGTCCGGGGAAACACTCCTTGAGCGCGCCTACTATTCCATTGGTGGTGGTTTCGTAGTCGATGAGGCGCAGGCGCTGGAGGGCAACATCGTCGCCGCCAAGGTGGACCAGCCCTACCCGTTCACTACCGCGGCCGAATTGATGAACCATTGCCAGACGCATGATCTCTCAATCTCCGACATCATGCGTGCCAATGAGCGGGCGTGGCGTACCGACGACGAGATCGATGCGGACCTCGATGCGATCTGGGAAACCATGCAGGCCTGCGTCGAACGCGGCTGTGGTCAGGCCGGCGTATTGCCTGGCCTTAAGGTGAAACGACGCGCAGCGGCGATGTACGACCAATTACGTGCACGCCCGGAAGCTGCGCTTTCCGATCCTCTATCGATTATGGATTGGGTCAATCTCTATGCATTGGCCGTGAATGAGGAAAATGCTGCAGGTGGTCGCGTCGTGACCGCGCCCACCAACGGGGCGGCTGGCATCGTGCCCGCCGTGTTGCACTACTATCGTCGGTTTTGTCCCGGTGCGACACGAGATGGCATCCACCGCTTCCTGCTGACCTGCGGTGCTATCGGGATCCTGTTCAAGGAAAACGCGTCCATCAGTGGCGCTGAAGTCGGATGCCAGGGCGAAGTCGGCTCCGCCTGCTCGATGGCAGCGGGCGCTCTGACAGAGGTGCTGGGCGGTACACCGGCGCAGTGTGAGAACGCAGCGGAGATCGCGATGGAACACAACCTCGGCCTGACCTGCGACCCCATTGCGGGCCTCGTACAAGTGCCTTGTATCGAGCGAAACGCCATGGCGTCGATCAAAGCGATCAACGCTTCACGGCTCGCTATGCGTGGCGACGGTGATCACATGGTGTCGCTCGACAAGGTCATCGAAACCATGCGTGAAACGGGTCGCGATATGCAAGCTAAATACAAGGAGACCGCGCGCGGGGGGCTCGCCGCAAGCGTCGTCGAGGTTCCTGTGAATTTCGTAGACTGCTAGCGCAAGTACTGCGACAGGAACGGATTCAGCATCCGGCCTTCTGGATCCATACGCCGGCGAATCTTGCGGAAGAACTCAAGGCGGCTGCCTAGCGCTACCGATGTGTGGCTCGGATCCGCGCTGCGCGTCTGATTCAAAAGTGGCGTACCACCCCATTTCTGAGCGAACTCGCCAAGATCCATAACAAAGTCTTCCCACAATGGATGTGGGCTGCTCACAAACCGAAGCGCGAACACGGGTCTGTCGAAACTCGGCGAAAGCAGCGCGCTGCGATCAGTGGGCAACCTGAAGCCCACGACCGGCATATCACAGCGGAATTTGTGCGCGGTGTAGTAGTCAGCTGCGAAGGTTCGATAGGCCATCAACAACATGCCAACTTCCTCCGCAGGGAAGCACCATGTGGTGTACTCCAGTGGTGGACCGGCGAATTTACCGCTGCCCTGATCTCTGAACTCCACAGAGTTGAAGCCACCTGCCGTTAATGTGCTGGTGAGCAACGACTGGGTCATGCCGTGCAACCCATCCACAAGGCTATACCGCAAACTGGGAATCGGCACGATCCTGCCAAGCTTGTTGCAAATGGAAGGCAAGACGGTTGTCTCGCCCAGCTCTTTAAGCTTCCACGGTAATTTTCGCACACGTCGCGCACCGTCTTCCTCGGTGCGCCTGAGCTCGGTAAACACCACGTCCTTGAACGGCAGGTAAAAGAACTTCAGACCGAGGGGTTGATTCACAAGCACACGGGCTGCCCGCCCGAATGTTTCCACGTCCATGCGCCGCTGCTTCAACACGAACTGCTCTTGCGGGCGCACCTTGAAGGTCACGCTGGCAATGATGCCAAGCGAGCCAAAGCTGATGCGCATCGCATTCAGCAGGTTGTCCTTGTCTGCATCGACCTCCATCAAGCGGCCTGTGGGCAGGACCACCTGCATCGCAACAGCCTGCGACGCGATGAACGCTGTGGTTCCGTCATGAGATGGACCGAAGCAACCGCTTGCAACCGCACCGCCAACGGTTCGATTAACGAGATCGAGCGCGCCGGCAATTTCGAGGCCATCCTCCGCGAGATGATCTGCCAACTCACGCAGGGTTACGCCGGCGTCGCAGGTGATAGTGTCGTTTTTGACCCGCCCGATGTGGCGCATCTCGGTCATATCGACAACGGTACCGCCTACGGCCGCCGTGCAACCTGTGCAGCTACTGTTGGCACCCATGGGTCGAATCGGCGTTGGATAAGCCGATGCAGGATCCATGATTGCCAGCAGCTCTTTAAGTGATCGAGGCACCACGACACCTGGCTGAGGCCTCGCATCACGCGCACTCGCTGATGCGCCTCGCCCTTGTGATCCGTTTCTGTCGCGACTCCCCATGCCGTACTCCCGTGCTGGCAGTGTTTATGCACACACAGACCTCGTGAGACTCGGACGACTGGGAAAGCGGAAGACGCGGTTTCGCGTCACTGGTTATCGGATGGCGAATGCCGTTCCGGCAACCCCGCTGCCCTAGACTCCATGTCCTTAGACCGGTGGTTTTGCGACCCGCGTTTTCACGCGGTGTGCCTTTGAGTCCAAGCTGTCATAAGGCGTTAATCGGTGTCAACGCAGAAAGCGAAAGCTGAGAACCGGCACTCGGAACTTAAGAATTTATGTAAAACGCAGGCGTAGTTCTGATCCAGCCAGCACATATACTGGTGCCGCTTCTGCTCAGCGCGAACCTGAAGCGAGGCGCGCCTCGAAACCCACAAACACAGCTCGATCGGGACCTGGCTCAAAAAAGCGCGATCCGAACGCGTTAATTCTTGCATTCGCCGTGTAGGCCTCATCCAACGCGTTACTGACGGCGACAAATGGCTCCAGGCGCCACCGCGATGTCTCAAAAGTACGCGCCAGGCGGAGCTCCACGCGCGTGAACGCTTCGGTCGCAACGGTGTTTTGGTTATTGAGCGTGATGGGGCCTACCCGGGCCACCTCGACGGCACCCAGCCAGCCCGAATCATCAGCGTATTGGAGCTTGCCAAAGTATTGGTGGCGCGCACTACCCGGGACGCGGTTGCCGGAGAAGTCATCACCATCGTCAGTCACAAAGTCAGAGAACTCGAAATCTGAAAGTGTGTAGGAGAACTCTGTGAACCAATTCGGGTGCCATGTAGAGCGGACGGAAAACTCAACCCCTTGCCGATCGGTCGCACCGGCGTTAGCGAAAAAGTCTCGACCCGGAAACTGCTCAAGCTCGAACGGGATTAGCTCATCGTCGACGTCGATTCTGTAGAGCGCAGCCGACAACAAATGCACGCCTAGTGTCATCCGCGTTCCGAGCTCAAACTGCAGCGCGATTTGCGGATCCAGTGATGTATTGAAACCACCCTCGGTCCCCGGGTTGGCAAGCTCTGTTGTCGTTGGGGTTTCGAAGGATCGCGCAATGTTCGCATAGATCGTCTTGCCCTCTGCAACAGCCCAGGACAGGCCCACAGACGGTGACCATGCGTCGAAGGTCAGCGATCCACCATCATCGCCGTTAGCAAGAAACTGATCATCGACATCGAAATCCACGGAGTCGTAACGCAACGCCGCTTCCAGGTTCAACGCTGCCGATGGCTCAAACTGCCAAAGCAGGAACGCACCGTTCGCGCTCACCCGCTCTTTCTGATCCAGCGTGAGCGCCGCCCTTTGCCCCGCGTTGTTATTGAATCGTTGCCGCTCATCACGTTGGCGATCGATGTCGATACCCGCAACGAAAGTGCCCCATCGGCCGGAGGGGTCAGCTTGATGCTCGATCTGCAGCCCACCACCGAAGAACTCCCGGTCGAGGTCGATCGCACCACTGTTGCCGAACGGCAAGAATCCATCAAAAGTGCGCTGCGTTGCGTACTGGCGCCACAAGATACGCGTCCGGTCACTGAGTGCACGCCGATAGCGCAGACCTAAACGGGTTTGCGCAAGCGCCTCGCCCGCACCAAACGCGATATTCGCGTCTCGCGCGCTCCGCGGATTCGCATCCGCCTGGGCGAGGTTGATACCGCCGGGATCGAACGCCTCGGGTTGATCGGTGTGGTGCACAGTGAACAGCCAGTCGCTTCCCTCGCCAGCGTCGTGAGCCAGCCGCAGGCTCGCCTGCCGATTGCGCGCCGCTGAGTGCTCCCGATAGCCGTCATAGTTGAGATCCGAAACACTGGCCCGGTAATTCCAGTCACCCGATACACCGCTCAGGGACACCTGCTGTCGTTCGTATCCGTCGCTGCCAATCGCACCGCGCAACGACAGTGTCGGAGTTGGCTCACCGGGGAGCGTCTCCACTAACAACACACCACCGCCGGCGTTGCCGTATCGCGCCCCCGCGCTGCCTCGCAGGAGTTCTATGCGCCCGGTAGCACCCACGTCGATCCCATCGACCCCGCTTTGCCCATCCGGGAGCGTTGCTGGTATACCGTCGACCAGCACCCGAATGCCGCGAATGCCAAAGGCGGAACGTGCGCCAAATCCGCGCACAGAAATTCTGAGATCCTGGGCGAAGTTAAAGCGGTTCTGAACCAGCAGTCCGGGCACACCCTGCAGTGCTTCATCAAGGCCCAGCAACGGGCGTGCCCGTTGAATCTCTCCGACCTCAACGACGTCAGCTGAGTAGGGGAGCGACTCAAGTGGCTGCGCCAGGCGGGTGGCTGTGACGACGATCTCCTCGAGCTCGTCGCCCGCAGCATGACCAGAAATAACGTAAAGGGCCGCGGCGCTGAGCAGCGTCACGAGCAATCGAATCGGCGTTTGCATGGCGCGCTATACTAACGGGATGTCGCGGTACGCGCCGCGAAAACCTGGATACAAGGACTCTCGATGCAAAAGCTCGTTCTCTTAATGGTGGCACTCGGTTTGCTGAGCGCCTGCGGCAACGATGCGGTCTCGGCCGAGGCAACACCCGTCAGTACCAACCCGGCCGGCTTTTCGGGCGTCACCGTAGCGCTACCGGGCAACCCACCCTTTGAAGTTGCCGCTTACGCCAAATTCAACGAACCCTGGGCAATGGAGTTCCTTCCCGACGGCAGGATGCTGGTAACAGAAAAAAGCGGCAACCTGCTGATCGTCGATGCACAGGGCAACCTCTCCACGCCGATTGAGGGCGTGCCCGATGTGGACTACGGTGGCCAGGGCGGCCTCGGTGACGTGATCCTGCACCCTGACTTTGCCGCCAACAATCTGATCTATCTCAGCTATGCCGAAGCCGGGGACGGAGACACCCGCGGTGCCGCAATCACACGCGCGCAGCTGGAAATCACGGCGACCGGCGGTCGTCTCACCAATGCGACGGTGATCTGGCGCCAAAACCCCAAGGTTTCCGGTCGCGGCCATTTTGGCCACCGCATGCGCTTCTCCGACGATGGCTACCTGTGGGTCAGCTCGGGTGAGCGGCAGAAATTCACGCCGTCACAAGACATGGCGCAAAACCTCGGCAAGATTCTTCGGTTGAACGACGACGGTAGTGTTCCTGCCGACAACCCGTTCGTGGATCAGGGCGGTGTGACCGCACAAATCTGGAGCCTGGGCCACCGCAATCCGCTTGGCATCGATTTCGATCTCGATGGCAACCTCTGGAACAGTGAAATGGGCCCACGTCACGGGGATGAGCTGAATTTCGTTCGCGAGAAAGCCAACTACGGCTACCCGCTCGTATCGAATGGCGACCACTACGACGGCGAGCAAATTCCGGACCACGACACGCGACCTGATCTGGCAGCGCCTGCAGCCTACTGGGTGCCCTCGATCGCACCATCAAGCCTGATGATCTACAAAGGCGATTTGTTTGCTGACTGGCGCGGAGATGCGTTCATCGGCGGATTGGTTTCGCAAACGCTGGTGCATGTCGAACTCGATGGCGAAAACGCAAAGGAAATAGCCCGATATCCGATGGCGAAGCGAATTCGCGATGTTGAGCAAGGACCCGACGGCGCGATCTGGTTGCTAGAAGACAAGGTCGATGGGCGTCTGTTGAAGCTCACTCCCAAAACCTGAGTACCCGCCGTCGTGCAAGCCTGGATCGAATCCGGCCGCATCGCCGATGTCATGCTGGTGATCATCGCCATCGAGATCATCGCCTTGATTGTCTATCGCTTGGTATCCGGCAAAGGCCTGCCTGTCGCAACGGTCATCTGCAACGCCGGCGCTGGCGGCAGCTTAATGGTGGCGCTGAAACTGGTCTGGGTGAATGCAGCCTGGCACTGGGTAGCTGCCGCACTGCTTGGGTCGTTAGTGTTTCACACGATCGACCTTGCACAGCGCTGGCGCGCGCAGGCCCAAACCAAACAGTAATTCCTGCACATCGAGCGGCCGCTATTGACATCCTTCTTATATTTCCAATATTCTCGAACAATGGAAATAAAAGAAGCGATTCAATCGTTCGCCGCCCTGGCTCACGAACATCGACTGCAGGCCTTTCGTTTGCTCGTCAAACACGCACCTGCGGGCCTGCCAGCCGGCCAAATCGCCAGTGAGATCGCGATACCTAACAACACGCTGTCATCACATCTCGGATTGATGACGCGCGCCGGCCTGCTCGAGGCGCAGCGCGATGGACGGCGGATCATCTACCGGGCGAGCTTTGACGGCATGCGAACACTACTGCGATTCGTTCTGGAGGACTGTTGCCAAGCAGGTAGCGGTGCCACCGAGCAAGCACTGCGACAAGTCGGCGACGTCACATCATCGAAGCCCACAACACAGGTACAAATCTCATGAAGCGATTTCACGTGAATCTGACCGTCAAGAATCTCGACCAATCAGTAACTTTCTATTCGGCACTTTTTGGCGAATCACCGACGGTTCTGAAACCGGACTACGCGAAGTGGATGCTGGAAGATCCGCGTGTCAATTTCGCGCTGAGTACCCGTCAGTCGGGCAACCAGGGGATCTCTCATCTCGGCATTCAGGCTGAGTCGCGTGACGAGCTGGCCGAGGTGTACGGCCGCCTGGAAAACACCGGAGGCGAGCTGGTCGAAGAAGCCGAGGCCACTTGCTGTTACGCGAAGTCAGCCAAAAAATGGGTACAGGATCCGCAAGGTGTCGCTTGGGAAACTTTTCTGACCGAAGGTGAGCTTACCGTCTATGGCGATCACCACGGCCCTGTCGGCTAAGCGGCGCGAGGGCGCGCGGTCGGACGGCGACGTGTGATCCGATATTGGTGATAAAGCAGATAGGTAATGCCTAACACCGTTGGCGTTGCCCAGAGCGCCGGGTTAAGTGCGTAACTCGGGAGCAGGTTCACCGCACCGAACGCCAGGAATGCGGTGTACACGCTAATGCCCGCACCGACCAATCCACGTGAGTGCTGGATCTGCCACTCGAGCAGCGGTGGCGAATCTGTGAAGATGAATCTGAGGTTGAGGATACCCGCCGCCAGCCCTACCACCGCGATGCCCATGAGCAAGGGCTGCCCGAGCAGTATTCCCTGTGCCATGCAGTTCGCCGCCGTGATGAACATCAAGCACTGAAGCGTCACTTCCAACACGTTGCGGTGACGCTTGTGTTCCGATCGAAGCCGGATGCATTGCAGGCCGTACCAGGCGAGCGCAATCGTCATGGTGGCGAGATATAGCATCATCCACCCAAAGATCCCGCGGATTAACGGCGCATTGTCCGTGAACGGCGGACCGTTGTGTGGATGGGTTTCCAGCGGAGCAACCAGCGTGCACACGCTGATGCCAACAGCGATGACGCCGGTCGTGATCAATGCCCAGGCGAAGATGGTGCCCCACTTGCGATGGGTCTCCCCGCCCTTTCGACCCACTACGGGCACCCACATTGTGATGAGCCCCATCGTGCCCGTCGCGATGTGCGCAACCACGAGCTTATGGAACAGATATGTAGCGATCGAAACCATCGTGCTCCCCAAAGCACCGGCCCTCACGGCAGTTTATACTAACGATGAAAATTAAGGATTGGATCAAAGCGATGAGCGGAAATAAGGCGATTGTCATCGGCAGCGGATTCGGGGGGCTGGCTGCCGCGGTGAGATTAGGGGCTCGAGGCTACGATGTCACTGTCATCGAGAAACTCGATGCACCAGGCGGAAGAGCCTACGTCTACAAACAAGACGGATTCGTCTTTGACGCCGGACCAACCATTATTACTGCCCCGTTTTTGTTCGAAGAACTCTGGGAGCTCTGCGGCAAGAACATGCACGACCACATCGATCTGCGCTCCATCGATCCGTTCTACACCATCCGTTTCGATGACGGCTCGACCTTCGACTACAGCGGTGACGCCGAGGCGATGCGTCGTGAAGTGGCGAAGTTTTGTCCCGAAGACCTGGAGGGCTACGAGAAATTCCTGATCTCGAGCCGGAAAGTCTACGAGGTCGGTTTCGATGGCCTGTTGGACGTTTCGTTCGACAAATTCTGGAGCATGCTCAAGGTTTTGCCCGATCTGGTTCGGGTGCAGTTCTATCGCAGCGTGCACAGCCTCGTCGCCAAGTACATCAAACATCCAAAACTACGAATGGTCTTCAGCTTCCACCCGTTGTTGGTCGGCGGTAACCCGTTCACAACCACCTCTGTTTACACACTTATTCAACACCTGGAACGCAACCACGGCGTCCACTTCTCTATGGGCGGCACAGGCAGCATGGTGACCGGCCTCGTGGACTTGATTGAAGGTCAGGGAAATTCTTTGCGTTACAACGCGGAAGTGGCTCAGATTCTGACGCGTGACGGCAAGGCCGTCGGTGTTGAATTGACGAGCGGCGAGAAAATAGACGCTGATATCGTCGTATCGAATGCCGACTCGGCCAGCACGTACAAACGCCTGCTATCGAAGTCACCGCGCAAACGCTGGACCGACCGTAAGCTCAAGCGGGCGAAATACTCGATGAGCCTGTTCGTCTGGTACTTCGGTACAGATCGCAAGTATGACGATGTGCCGCATCACATGATGCTGCTCGGCGAACGCTACCGCCATCTGCTGGAAGACATCTTCGACCACAAGGTACTCGCAGAAGACTTCAGCCTGTACCTGCACAGGCCAACCGCGACGGATCAGTCGCTGGCACCGGACGGTTGTGACGCGTTTTACGTGCTCTCACCGGTGCCGCACTTAAAGTCAGGCGTCGACTGGTCGCAGATGGCCGAGGTTTACCGTAAGTCAATCGCAAAAAGCTTGTCGGACACCGTATTGCCGGATCTCGAGGATCATGTCATCAGCTCGCATATGTTGACGCCGCACGACTTCCTGCACAGGCTCAACTCCGAACAAGGTGCCGCATTCGGTCTGCAGCCACTGCTCACGCAAACGGCATGGTTCCGGCCGCACAACCGCAGCGAAGAGTACGAAAACCTCTATCTGGTTGGCGCTGGAACACACCCGGGTGCAGGTTTGCCCGGCGTCGTTTCGTCAGCAAAAGTTCTCGATGAAATCGTCCCGGACGTGCCCGGCAAACCTTTGCCGACCGCTGGAACTTTGCAAGAGTCCCCGGGCTAGTCGATCGACAAGTCGTAGCGCACGCAAGCGGCGGCTAATCGACCGGACATGGCCACCATCGGCACACCCGCGCCAGGGTGTACGCTGCCGCCGGCCAGATACAGCCCTTTCATTTTGCTGCGCGCACCCGGCCTCGAGAACGATCCCATCCAGCCGTGGGTCGGACGTCCGTAGAGCGCGCCGTCGGTTGCCGGAAACAGCTTGGCGAAGTCACCCGGTCCGGTTCGCACACAGTCGGTCGGGGCATGTTCGAGCACCAGCCCTTGCGCGGCACACTGGTTGAGCATCGCGTCTTGCGCCCGCTCAAGATCCGCCGCTGACAATGCTCTTGCTGGCGCGTTGATCAGGCAAAACACTCGTTCCTCGCGATCGTCTTCTGCCGTCGGTTGGTCGTGGCGATCTTGAGCGCACAGATAGACGGTTGGCGAATCGGATACTCGCTGCTGCTCGAAGATCGCGTCGAACTCATCGCGATAATTGCTGCCAAAAAAGACGGTGTGGTGCGTCAGCGGAAAGCCACGCACGCGCGCAACCATGCTCCACGTGATCGCAGAAAGTGAACGGCGGTCTCGCGGTAAAGCCGGCACCGACTTCTGCAACTGATTGCCGAGCAACCCCCCGGCCAGCGCGGCCGTGTCCCCCGAAAAAATCACCGCATCGGCGGTCAGCACGTCGCCGTCGGCGAGTGTCACTCCGGTGACCTTACTGCCGTAGTGGAGCACCTGGCGCACCGGTGTTTCACAACGAATGTCACCGCCGGCGGCGGCGACGCGTTCGGCCAAAGTTCTCGCAAGTGCCTGCATGCCGCCTTCGACATACCAAACCCCTGCACGCTCTGCGTGTGCAATCAGCTGAAGTGTGGCCGGTGCGCGAAACGGCGAGGAACCGCAATAGGTACTGTAGCGCGCGAACAGCTGCGTCAAACGAGGATCGGTGAACCGACGTGATAGATCATCCCACAGCGTGACAAATGGTTTCGTGGAAAGCAGATCTGGAATACCGCGCAACCCGACACGCCCCGCGAGCGCCACTGGAGACGGTCGCTGGTCACGCATGAAGGAGAGGTCCAAGGTTCGGAAAATCTCTGCAGACGCCGCGGCGAACTCGCCATAACGCGCGGCATCCTCTGCGCCCGCAAATGCCTCGATAGCCGACTGACTGCGTGCGACATCTGCATAAAGATCCAGTCGACTACCATCGGGCCACGCGTGGCGTGCCAGCAGGTCGGACGCATGCAGCTCCAGATGGTCTTCCAGAGCCAGTCCCGCCTCGCAAAACAGGTCTTCGAAAATCCAGCGCATCGTAAAAACGGTCGGCCCGGAATCAATCTTGTGCTCACCAATTTCGATCTGGCGCATCTTGCCACCCGGAGCCGCATGCTGCTCCAGCAAAGTGACCCGAACACCACGATGCGCAAGATCAAACGCCGCGGTGAGACCACTGATGCCGCCGCCGACTACGATGACGTGAGTTTCAGCCATCGCGACGCACGACCTCTATGTGGATTTCTTCGGCCGGGCGTGTCGTCAGCCGTGCGACCGGCCGAACACGATCGGCGTTCTTTACCTTGAAATGATATCGACGTATCAGCGACGCGACGATCAACGTGCTTTCGATCGTGGCGAACGCCGCTCCAACGCACACTCTTGGTCCAAGCCCGAACGACATCAGTACCCCGTCGCTTTCGTCAGCGCCTTCCGCGTGGAAGCGATACGGGTCAAAAGCGGCTGCGTTCTGCCAGAGCGCCTCATTGCGATGAGCGGTCCAAGGCGAGAGCATCAGCATAGCGCCGCGCTTGACCGGCACATCTCCAATACGCGTTGCCTGCGCTGCGACACGCGGGATGAAGGTGATGGGTGGATACAGGCGCAACGTTTCTCGGAAGATGCTACGAATAAGTGGCAACTTCTTGACGTGCTCAAACCGAATCTCTTCGTCACCGATCACCTCGACCACTTCGCGCTCGACCAACTCAGCGATCTCGGGCCGCATCGCCAGAATGAAAAACACCCATGTCAGCACACTGGCAGTCGTCTCGTGCCCGGCAAGGAAAAATACGCCGATCTGATCGATCAATTCTTCGCGCGTGAATCGCTCACCCGTCTGCGCGTCTTCCGCGACCGCAATGGCGGCCACGATATCATCGTGCGCTTCCAGCGACTGCAGTCGGGGGTCGAGCAACACACCGATCTGTTCACGAATCCGCTCGCAGGCGGCGAGCACCCTTGGCGGCTGCTTCACATCGGCCCACGGTTTGCCAAATATCAACTGGCCCAGATTGACGCTGGCGACCTGTTCCTCGAACTCACCGAACGACTCGAACACTTCTCGAGCAACTCGACCCGACAGTGGCGTTGAGAAAATCGTCCGACAAATGATGTCTGCAGTAAGTTCACTCATCGCAAAGTCGAGCGAGACCTCAGTACCATCCTGCGCATGCCGATCCAGCCGAGTAATGTACTCGTCAACCGCCTCCCGCATCGCGCCGAACGCGCGGTTGATCCGCATATGCGTGAATGCCGGATCGACCATCGCACGCTGTCGTCGCCATCGCTGACCGCTGGAGACAAAAATCGAATCCCCGACCAACGGCGCCAGTGCACCCACCATAAGGTCGTTTTTCGGAAAAATCTCCAGCGGGTCGGTCAGGACATCGCGCGCCAGCGCGGGGTCGTTGATCAAGAGTATGGAACGACGAGAATAGCCAAGATGGGTAAGCGGCTTGCGGTAGGCGTCGCGAGGCACAAGCGAGAGCAGATCGCCGTCGCCCTGACGCATGACGCGCCACAACGAACGCAAGGGCGTTAGCGGTACCGGCGCGGGTGGCTTGTATAGCGAACTCTCGATCTTCTGTTTCCCCGATGCGACCGCAGGTGTCGCACTACAAAGTATACGATCACTGCTGCCCCTTCGCTCGCATATACTCCCTACATGTCCGAAGCCTTCCGAACCGTGCTGCTGACTCTGGGCCGATTGCCTCCTGCTATCGAGATCGCCAGAGCATTCCATGGCGCTGGTTGGCGAGTGATCGTCGCCGACCCGTTTCGAGTGAATATGGCGCGAACATCACGCGCGGTATCTCACGTAGAAACCGTACACCCGCCGATCGATGATCAAGGTCGGTTTCGGGACGACATCTTGGATTTGATAGACCGTTTCGATGTAGATCTCGTGGT